>DFZN01000007.1 GCA_002382735.1 bacterium UBP11_UBA4055 | reverse complement strand
CTAAGAATGTTTTACCTGTTAGAAATACAAAAGAACTAGTTGATTTATTTATCTAAAGGATATATGAATCTATTTCCTTTGTGACCATTATCGTGCCAATACATATTTGGTTCATCAAATTGATTGTTAACTTGAAATTCTCCAAAATCTGCTTTAGAAGGTTCTGCCGCAGTTCCTTGCATAACGCTACTTCTGGTTCCCACAGGTATGTCATTACTAAACATTCTTTGGTACTCCTTTAATGTTGATTTTCTTGCATCAATATAAGCAAAAATATTTCCTTTGTCAAGTGTTTTTTTAGCAGAATGTCCTTCTCTTAAAACATTTTCATCATCTTTATCTTGATAATGTGCTTCAGGAGAACCTTTATTCACAACAACCGCTTTAGGACCGTACTCATCCTCTTCAGGATAGCTATCTATAATCTCATACCATAAATTATAATCAACATCAAGACCAGAATTGAAACGAGTAAACTCACTCAACAACTCAACACCATAAGGAATCTCATCAGGACGGAAACCATAAGTAGGATTATCACTTTCCTTCATAAAATAAACCTTAGTTTTCTTTCCAGTGTTAACAGGAACATTCATAAAATAACCCTGAGTAGCAAAAGCTTGCTTAACATCAAACGAACCAATGTCATAACCACGTTCAAGTTGATCAGCAACAATTTCAGCTTCACCAAAATTAACGCCGTTTTGATCAGTAAAAGTCCAACCACCTAAATCAGGAAGTTTAACATAATCCAATTTCAACGAATCAACAGGTTCATCTAAAATTTGATTTAAAGAATCCAAATTTACAGTGTGATTAAATTTCCATCTAAACTTATTCTTTCCATCTAAAACAGGATCATCATCAAAAACATTTCTAGAAGGATAAGAACTTTTTTGAATTTTATCAATTTGAGCATCAAAGTGAGTTCCAGTTTCCCATTCAAAAGAATTTTCATAACCAGCTTTAGAACTAAATAAGAATAAATCCTCATCAGTTCCAATCGAACTCAAATCTACAAGGAAAGAATACTCCCCATTAGCATCAGTTACACTATTTGCAATATCGACCAAACCAGAAGAAGTTTTCTTCTTCAAACTTAAATCAACATTAGCCATACGTTCTTTACTTCGAACATCTCTAAACGTACCTTCAAGATAACGTTCATTAGGAAGCACATCACAAGTGTTCTCCCAAAATTCAGTACTCTGTAAAGTAGCAGGATCTTTATAGACATAAAGAGTGTCAGGCATAAAATTAGCATTAGCAAAAGGAGTAGAAATAATACGCCAAGTATCCACACCTTTACCTTTAGAAACTTCCTTTGGAACAGTTATTTTATATTCTCCTTGATGAATTCCAACAACCTTTCCTTCACTTTGAACACTTCTAACAACAAAAGGAGAATCCCCTTCAAACTTAACTACATCAAAATAAACTCCCGAAGGTAAATTATTTGAAGTAACTTCAAGACCCTTGTTCTTAACAACATTAATTGGAACTTCTTGCCCATTAGAATTATATCGTTTTACAACCATATCTTTAGACACAGGAATAGTAAATCTTAAACCATTTGTCACAGCAGAAACTTTATAATCAATAGTGGTATTAACATTTTCAATACCTGAAATGTTAAAAACAGCCATTCCATTACCATCATAATTTTGAACCATTGGTCCAATTCCTGCAGTTAAATTCTCTACAGAAACTTGCCCATTCTCCACAGGCGTTGTAAGATTAGGTAAAGTAGAACCAATTAAAAGTTTAAAATCATAATCTGCACCTTTCAACATACTACAAATACCTAAAACCGCAACAGCCTTAGTCAAAGGATGAATATTTATAAAAAGGAATCTTCGCATTCGGCGCTTTTCCCGGGTTTGTTTTCATTTGGAAAGTAATATAAGTCCGGATTTGTGAAAAACAAAATGTTTTTTATAGGGCTCATCAGAAATATTAAGTGGCACAATACTTGCAATCTAATAAGTCCGGAACGATTTAAAGCTAAGGGGTCTGACATGAATTACGAAAAGATGACAATAAAGGTGCAGGAATATCTCAACAGCGCGATGAATGCGGCGAAGGAGAGAAGGTCGCCTGAGATAAACGAGCTTCATTTTATAGCTAATGTGCTTAATGACGAGAACATCATTACTACTCTGATCAAAAGAGCGGGCGTTGAACTGTCGATAGTGTCTGCCAAAGTAGAGACCGAACTGACAAAACTTGCTAAAGTGAACAGTGCCGCTCAGCTTTATCTGTCATCCGGTTTTAATGAAATACTTGAGAATTCATTCAGGATAGCGAAAGATATGGGTGATGAATATCTGAGCCTTGAGCATATATTTTTATCGGTTTTGAAGGAAAAGAAAGGCGCGCTTTACAGAATATTTTCCGAATTGAAAATTGACTATGATACTGTATTGAAACTTTTGAAGACCGTCAGGGGAAACCAGAAGGTGAAAGATGCCGACCCCGAGGCGAAATATGAAGTATTGAAGAAATATACACGCGATCTTAACGAGCTGGCTGAAAAGGAAAAGCTCGATCCTGTGATAGGCAGGGATTCCGAGATCAGGCGTGTGCTTCAGATCCTGACGAGAAGGACGAAGAACAATCCGGTACTGATCGGAGAGCCGGGGACGGGTAAGACCGCAATAGCTGAAGGTATCGCGCACAGGATAGTTTCGAAGGATGTGCCTGAGAACCTGAAAAACAAGCGCATAATNNAAGGCCGTGCTGAAAGAAGTCGAGTCGAGTGAAGGCAGGCTGATACTGTTCATCGACGAGCTGCACACGCTCGTCGGCACGGGCGCGGCGGAAGGCGCCATGGACGCCTCGAACATGCTGAAACCGGCTCTTGCAAGGGGTGAGATCAAGGTGATCGGTGCCACAACTGTGTCGGAATACCGAAAGTATATAGAAAAAGATGCTGCGTTCGAGAGGAGGTTTCAGCCTGTTATGATCGATGAGCCGTCGGTCGAGGATACTATCTCGATATTGAGGGGGATCAAGGACAAGTACGAAGTCCATCACGGTGTAAGGATATCCGACGGCGCACTGATCTCCGCCGCGAAGCTGTCCGCAAGGTACATCTCCGACAGGTTCCTGCCCGACAAAGCTATCGATTTGATAGATGAGGCCGCATCAAAACTCAAGCTTGAGATAGAATCGCTTCCGGAAGACATCGAGATACTGAACAGGAAGATCATTCAGCTTGAGATCGAAAAGCAGGCCGTCAGCAAGGAAAAAGATAAGAAATCGAAAGAAAGGCTTGAGGATATAAAAAAAGAAATTGCCGAGCTTAAATCCCAGGCTGATGAACTGAAAGCTCACTGGGAACAGGAGAAAGAATTCATCAGGGTCATCAGAGAAGGGACAAAGAAACTTGATTCTCTGAGGAACGAGGAGTCGATAGCTGAAAGGAGCGGAGAGCTGGAAAAAGTTTCAAAGCTGAGATATCAGGAAATACCTGCGGTAAAGTCTAAGGTCGAAGAAGCCACGGCAAAACTTGAAAAGTTCCAGTCGGGCAGAAAAATGCTGAAAGAGGAGATAGGCGAGAACGAGATTGCGGAGATAATCTCACGCTGGACACACATTCCCGTCTCAAAGCTACTTGAAAGCGAAAAGGACAAGCTCTTAAAAATGGAAGAACTTCTCGGTCTCAGGGTCAAAGGCCAGGAAGAAGCTTTGAGAGTGGTCTCGGAAGCTCTCCGCAGGAACCGTGCGGGACTTCAAGACCCGAACAGGCCTATAGCATCCTTCATTTTTCTCGGCTCGACCGGGGTCGGCAAGACTGAGCTGGCCAAAGCACTGGCCGAATTTATGTTCGATTCCGAGAACGCGATGATAAGAATAGACATGAGCGAATATATGGAAGCGTTCTCGGTCTCAAGGCTGATCGGACCTCCGCCCGGATATGTCGGTTATGACGAGGGCGGCCAGCTTACGGACGCAGTCCGCAAGAAACCGTTCTCGATAGTTCTTTTCGACGAGATCGAGAAAGCCCATCCGCAGGTCTTCAACATTTTGCTCCAAGTCCTCGACGACGGAAGACTGACAGACAACAAAGGCAGAACGGTCAACTTCAAGAATACCATAATAATCATGACATCAAACCTCGGATCAGATGTCTTCGCACAAGTGAATGAAGTTACCAAAGAGAAGAAAGAAGAAGTGATCTCCATGGTCAAAGCTATGCTCAGGCCGGAGTTCGTAAACAGGATAGACGATATTATTGTGTTCAATAAGCTCGGAAGAGATGTAATACTTCAGATCACCGAAAGAATGCTCGCCGATGTAAATAAAAGGCTTGAAGAAAGAGAGATCAGTATCGTAATTGATGACGAGTCGAGACGGATACTTACTGAAAAAGGCTACGATCCCGTGTTCGGCGCAAGACCGCTCAAGAGGCTTATCGAGAAAACGGTTCTCAACAATCTCTCTGTCAAAATACTCTCAGGCGAGGTAGTTCCGGGCGAAAAAGTCGAACTTAGTTCTTTGATGTGAAGGGCGAGTATCGAACAAATTTAAAAAAATCATCGTATAAAGCAAAAACAAACTATAAAACAGGAGAAAACCATGAAATTACTTAAGAACCTCACACTCGCGACAGTTTTTATCCTGATCGGTGTGCTTCTGACAGCGAGATTCGAGTTCACCGACAGAGCATCAGCGGACACAGTTTCCGGACCCTCTGAAGGATTACCGGAGATCTATGAATCAACTGAAGGTCATTCGAGGTTTGCGGTCATAGCCAAAAATGTTATGCCTGCGGTCGTTAACATCAAGACCGAAAGGAGCATAGAATACAACTATATATCACCTTTCGACAGGTTTTTTGAATCGGACCCTTTTTTTGATGATTTTTTCGGAAGAAGTCCTCAGAAGCAGCAGCCGAAGACAAGAAAGCAGATACAGAGAGGAGAAGGGTCGGGATTTATTTATACTACAGACGGCTATATTATGACCAACAATCATGTGGTAGAAAAAGCTGATAAGATCATAGTAAGATTGAGCTCGGGAGACGAAGTAGAGGCTAAGATAATCGGAACTGATCCCGAAACGGATCTCGCAGTGATAAAGATCGACAAAAAATTCGATGAAAATAAGATCGCAAAGATCGGAAATTCAGATGACCTCTGGGTCGGAGACTGGGTCATAGCGATCGGTTCGCCCTACAGCCTTGAACAGACAGTGACTGTGGGAGTGGTCAGCGCAAAGGACAGATCGGGACTGGGAATATACAAAGGCCCCGTATTCCAGGATTTCATTCAGACAGACGCGGCCATAAATCCCGGTAACAGCGGAGGTCCTTTATTGAGCATACAGGGATATGTTGTAGGAATAAACGCGGCAGTGAACGCCCAAGCTCAGGGTATCGGATTCGCGATTCCCATTAATATGGCAAAAAAGATAGCGGAAAATCTCAGATCCGACGGTATAGTAAAAAGAGCGTATCTCGGTATAATGCCTAAAGAGATAACTTCTGCCGAAAAAGAAGTTCTCGGACTGAAAGGCGATCAGGAAGGTGTTCTTGTGGCGACGGTGGAAAAAGATACTCCGGCGGAAGAATACGGTTTCAAAGCGGACGATGTGATAATTGAAATGAACGGTAAGAAAATAAAGAACCTTGAGCAGTTCAGGTTCGATCTTGCGTCTTTTGACCCGGGCAGGAAGATCGATTTCAAAGTCCTGAGACAGGGTAAGGAAAAGTCAATAACGGTCAAACTCGGTGACAGATCAACGCTTTTAGCTGCGAAAGATCCTTCGGTACAGGATGATAAATCAGAAGAATACCTCGGCCTCAAAGTGGAAGAACTGAATGACGCGAACAAAAAAAAGTTTAATATTTCTGTTGATAATGGAGTAATTGTAACCGATATTGATGATGAGTCCGTTCTGTTGGGGAAACTTCAGGCGGGTGATGTGATTGATAAGATAATAGTTTCAGGTGTACATTTTGAAATAGCAAGCGTGGACGATCTTAAGAAAGCCGCTGCCAAGGTAAAGGACGGCAATGACAGCTACATCGTCAAATTCGTCAGGAACGGCAGGAACGACTATGTTCTTGTAACACCTTAAGACAGAAGTAAAAGATATCTGCGCTTGAAAATTCGGGAGGGGGATTTGGGCGCAAGTAACTCTAATACAGGACAGGTAAGGTCGAACCAGCTTATAGATAAATACCTTCAAGAGATAGGGGAGGAGGACCTCCTCACTCCCGAAGAGGAAATCGAGCTTTCGAGAAAAATGCATGAAGAAGGTCAGGATAAGGAAAAACTGCTTGAAAAACTTGTCAGGGCCAATCTTCGCTTTGTCGTTTCGGTCGCCAAGCAGTATCAGAATCAGGGAATGAGCCTGATCGACCTTATCAACGAAGGCAATATGGGTCTGATAAAGGCCGCCCACAGATTCGACGAGACAAAAGGATTTAAATTCATTTCTTATGCGGTCTGGTGGATCAGGCAGTCGATACTTCAGGCTCTCGCAGAGCAGTCGAGGGTCGTCAGGCTTCCCTTGAACAAGGTCGGTATTCTGAGCAAGATCACCAGGACTATGACCAGCCTTGAGAAAAAGTTCGAGAGGGAACCGACACCCGAAGAGATCGCCGCGGTACTTGAAACTACCGAGCTTGAAGTTATCGATACGCTTAAAATATCGGGTAAGCATCTTTCGATCGATGCCGAATTTTCACCGGGTGAGGACAACCGGCTCTTAGATGTGCTCAGAGAAGATAAGCTCCCTTCACCGGACAAACAGCTTTTTGACGATTCTCTGAGGGAGGAAATAGATATAGCTCTAAAATCTCTGACCGATAAAGAAAAAGAAGTGATAATGCTCTATTTCGGCATAGATCAGGATCAGCCTATGACATTGGAAGAGATAGGCGACAAGTTCGGGCTAACGAGAGAGAGGGTGCGCCAGATAAAGGAAAAGGCAATAAGAAGGCTCAGGCATACTTCAAGATCAAAAGCACTCAGAGCTTATCTGGGATAAACCGAGGAGGATAATATGGGTTTCTTTACGCAGAAAAGGCAGATCGACACTGTATCGCTTGTATCGGTGATAGTTGCTTCGGCAGTCATTACATTCTTAAGCATGTGGCTGTATTATAACGGTAGGCTGAATAAGATGCAGTCAAGTTATGAAACGAAGGTCGAGATATTCAAAAATCAGATCGAGACGATCAAGAACAAAAATACCGACCTGCAGGAAAAACTTGATAAAGTTAAGTCGGCAGTCACGGAACCGGATATTGAAACTGACGAAACAGCCGGAACGGAATAAAATCTGATTTCTTTTCTTAACTTTTTCAAAGTTATTAATAAACAGGGCGGAAGTATAGATGAAAACTTTCAGAATTTTCCTTTTACTGGTCTTGGCATCTTTAGCCTTCTCGGCGCAATTCAAGATCGTGAAGGATGTTTATGAAGACTCAGGCAGCATAACCGCTCAGCAATACGGCTACAAAGATCATAACGGCGACTTTGTGGCGATCTTAAAAGTCAAAACCGACATTGAAGGGCTTGCTTTCAAGAGCATGACATTAGATAAATCGGAATACATGGGCAATGGCCTCTACCATGTCTATATGCAGCCCGGCAGCCGTATGCTCGAATTTATGAAAACAGATTTTATTCCGATCAAACATCTGTTCCCCCGTCAGCTCGAATCCAACAAAGTCTATATCATCGAAGTTGCCGGAGCGGGCGAAGAAAAGAAGATCGAAGACATCACTATAAACATTCTCGGCGAACCTGAAAACTCAATAATCACTTTTGACGGTGAGGAGAAGGGAAAGATAACAAGCTTCAAAACTTCCGTAGGAAAGCATGAACTCAAAGTCACAAAAGACGGCTTTCAAACATACACCAAAACCATCGAAGTCAGCGCGGACAAAACATTATTTAACTTCAAGCTTGAAAAAGTCGAAGACGCGGTTATCGTAATTGACTCCAATCCGAGTGGCGCAATGGTCTATATTGACGGAGTCAAGATAGATAAAACCCCGATCTCGTCATTCTACCCCGCCGGAACCTACAAGATCAAACTCACAAGCGACAATTACGAAGATATAGATGAAACCATAGTCATAAAATCACCCGAGACCAAAAAGACATATCAGCTAACCGATATCCGTGCAACACTTACAATAAACACGCACGAAAAAGCAAGAGTTTACCTTAACGGCGAACAGCTAACGAATTACAAAAACATAAAACTGCCGCCTCAACAGTGCGTAGTCAAAGTAGAAATGAACAAAGCTAAAACCCTTGAGGAAAGATTTATCCTCAAAAAGAAAGAAAACAAAACCATTGACCTTTTTCCGCAAATCTCAACCGGCACAATTCAGATAGCCGTAATCCCGACAGACGCAGAGATCGAATTATCGGAGGACGGAGGAGAAAAATACACAAACACAGGCGCAAAATCCTTCTCAAATGTACCGGTCGGCACATACAAGCTCAAAGTCAGCAAAAAAGGCTTCAAAACCCATACCGCAGACATAAGACTCACAGCCGACGCGATTGAGAAAAAATCAATAAAACTCGAAGAAGGAGCGGATGTCGGCGGCGATTACATTCTGGTTGAAGGTGGAAGTACGGGCGATTTCTACATCGGTAAAACTGAGGTAACGCAAGCTCAATGGAAAGCAGTAATGGGGAATAATCCGAGCAACTTTAAAGGTGATAATAATCCTGTAGAGCAAGTTAACTGGTACGATGCAGTTGAATTCTGCAATAAGCTCAGTGAAATGGAAGGATTACAGAAGTGTTACAGCGGAAGCGGAGATAATACGAGCTGTAATTTCAAAGCTAGCGGCTATCGTTTGCCGACAGAAGCGGAATGGGAATTCGCGGCAAAAGGCGGAAATCAGAGCAGAGGGTACACTTACAGCGGCAGTAATAATGTTGGAGATGTTGCTTGGTATTCAAGCAATTCTGGTTCAAAGACACAACCCGTAGCTACAAATAGGGCTAATGAGCTTGGAATTCATGACATGAGCGGGAATGTGTGGGAATGGTGCTGGGACTGGTACACGGAAGGCAAATACCGTGTTGTTCGTGGCGGGTCGTGGTTCCTCAGCGTCAGCCTCTGCGGAGTCGCCTCCCGCTACGACTTCAACCCCGGCCTCAGGAACCTCAGCATCGGCTTTCGTGTTGCCAGGACTAATTAGCGCAGCTTACACTCGGCTTCTTTTTCTTTTTCTAAAAGAAAAGAGAAGTTTTTGAAATAGAGGGTATGGCCGAACAACAACGGCTTTCGTGTTGTGCTAAAGGATAAAATTTGTTATATTGATCCAAAAGGAAAAATCGGTTGAAAAAAAACGAATGGAGTAGAAAAAAAGAAAAATGTCATTGATTGAAAAAATAAGAAATGGAGAAAACCGCTTTGTTGAATTTAAAGAAAAAGGCGGTTTTTTTTCGGTAATAATATACAGGAAACATTTAAGTGTTAGCGGATTAGTAGCGGATTAGTAGCGGATAATAGCGGATTAGTAGCGGATAATGAAAAACTTATACTAGAATATTTGAAAAACAACAAGCGGATATCCACTAAGGATGCCAAATCCGTATTGGGACTCAAAGATGCTATGATAAGAAGAATATTCGGAAAAATGACAAGTGCCGGTTTGATATTAAAGAAGGGCAGCGGCAGAAATACTTATTATGTAGAAAATAGAGGCTAAGTCTATGAAAGCAAGACTATTATTGTTATTAATCATGGCAACCCTGACCTTTGCAGCGCAATTCAAGATCGTGAAGGACATTACCGAGCTGCACGGAGACATTACCGCTGCTCAGCACGGCTACAAGGATGTCAACGGGCAATGGTGTGCCATTTTAAAGGTCCACACAGACATTAAAGACCTTCAGTTCGAAGGATTCGGCTATGAAAAACACGACTACCGCGGAGAGGGCATATATCTCGTGTATCTTCAGCCGGAAACAAAAAGCCTCAAATTCAAAAAGGACGACTACATAGCCAAAAGCCACAATTTTCCATTCAAGGTAAAAGGCAATTCGGTCTATCAGATCGACATAACAGGAGTCGGCGAAGAAAAGAAGATCGAAGACATCACTATAAACATTCTCGGCGAACCAGAAAACTCAATAATCACTTTTGACGGTGAGGAGAAAGGCAAGATAACAAGCTTCAAAACTTCCGTAGGAAAGCACGAACTCAAGATCACAAAAGACGGCTTCGAGACATACATGAAAACGATAGAAGTCAGCACCGACAAAACATTATTTAACTACAAACTCGAAAAAGTCGAGGACGCTGTCATCGTAATTGACTCGAATCCTTCAGGCGCGATGGTCTATATTGACGGAGTCAAGATTGATAAAACACCAATATCATCATTCTACCCCGCCGGAACTTATAAAATAAGGCTCACAAGCGACAATTACGAGGACATCGACGAAACAATCGTCATAAAGGGTCCTGAAACAAAGAAAACCTATCAGCTCACCGACATCAGAGCCACCTTGACCATAAACACGCACGAAAAAGCAAGAGTTTACCTTAACGGCGAACAGCTCACCAATTACAAGAACATTAAACTCCCGCCTCAGCAATGCGTAGTTAAAGTCGAAATGAACAAAGCAAAAACCCTTGAGGAAAGATTCATCCTAAAAAAGAAAGAGAACAAAACACTTGACCTTTTTCCGCAAATCTCAACCGGTACAATTCAGATCGCCGTAATACCCACAGATGCAGAGATCGAACTTAGCGAGGACGGAGGCGAAAAATACACAAATATCGGCGCAAAATCCTTCTCAAATGTACCGGTCGGCACATATAAGCTCAAAGTCAGCAAAAAAGGCTTCAAAACCCATACCGCAGACATAAGACTCACAGCCGACGCAATTGAGAAAAAATCAATAAAACTCGAAGAGGGCGCGGATGTCGGCGGCGACTACATTTTCGTTCAGGGCGGCACATTTCAGATGGGCGGCACTGAAAGCAACGAGAAACCGGTACACAGCGTTACAATAGGTGATTTTTACATAGGCAAGACTGAGGTAACTCAGGCTCAATATAAAGCGGTCATGGGTAAAAACCCGAGTTATTTCAAAGGTGACAACTTGCCAGTTGAGCAAGTTTCTTGGAATGATGCGGTTGAGTTCTGTAAAAAATTAAGCCAAAAAGAGGGTGTAACTTACAGATTGCCTACGGAAGCCGAATGGGAATACGCTGCAAGAGGAGGCAATCAAAGCAGAGGATACGAGTACTCAGGCAGTAACAATGTAGGAGAAGTTGCCGAGTATGAAGGCAACAATAATAAGTCAACGAAGCCTGTAGCAGGCAAGAAGCCGAACGAGCTTGGAATATATGACATGAGCGGCAATGTATGGGAGTGGTGTGGTGACTGGTATGATAGTAACTATTACAAGAACAGTCCAAGCAACAATCCTACAGGACCAAGCTCTGGCTCCTTCCGCGTTTACCGCGGCGGCAGCTGGTGCCACGATGCGTCTCGCTGCCGGGTTGCGAATTGGCTCTACCACTACCCTGGGAGCAGCCCCTACTACCTCGGGTTTCGTGTTGTTCGCCTACCATAGCACAAAGCGGATGGATTTCCGGATTGTACATGGTGTTGACCTGATCCTGAATTTACTTTTCGGGACGAAAGGGAACAAGAAAAATCCGCTTGGTAGAGCAATCGAAGAGCGGATTTTTTTATATTGTCAGTTTACATAAAGGATAAGTTTTGTGTTATCTTTTGAGGAAAAGGATTGTGTGATAGTTGATAGTTTCTATTTCTTGAGAATTGAATCTATAATCCTCCTGAGATCAGGAAGACTTTTAAGTATGGTGTCTTTTGCTATGTTTATATTCACACTTCCATAATCATGCGCCAGTATGTTTCTGAACCCGTAAGCCTGCCTGACAGGCAGAATTTTTAAATATTCAATGTTTTCAATTTTATTAAGAGTATCACCGACCTGCTGCATACACATAAGAATAGCATACTGACCTTCAAAATCGCTAAGTGCTCTGTCAATATCAATGTGCCTTTCGACAATTCTTTCAATATCGTTTAAATACTCAAGAACAGTCTCAAGTCTTGCAATATCATTTGAATCAGACACTGATCACCTCGGGAATAATATATTTTTGCGAAATTCTTCTAAGGGAATTCTTGTCAGCGATATCTGCTTTAATGTTTAAAAACTTTTCAATCTCTGATTTTATCTCTTCAAGCCTTAAAACTGCATCCCATCCTATATATTTTTTTAAAAATCTGTCGTCAATATCATAAAGGATGTCTATATCGCTTGCATCGGTTTGCTCATTTCTGACATACGATCCGAAAATACCTAAAATAATAAATCCCTCTTTCTCGAAGCGGGTTTTAAGTGATTTTACTTTATCATATACAGTTTTATCCAGTTTGTAATCCCCGATTTTTATAACAGCAATATAATAAAAATTTTGATATAAGTCAAAATAGTAATGCGATTCTTCAATGATTTTAACAGGAAAGAAATAGGTAAGTTTTTCTGCAGATCTAACATTCAAAGTTAAAATTGCAGAGATGTTTTTTATATTGCGCAAATTTAAACTATTGTTTAATTTTATATAAATATTTTTCAAAACTAAAAATGAATTAGGAGACACAAATGAAGAAGTTATTCAACATCGCGCTGCTTTTGACCGTTATAGCGGCGTTCGCTCAGGTTGACATGTTCAACAGAAAAGTTACTGCAACAGGAAGAGGCGAAGTAAATCCGGAACACAAAACGATGGCCCAAAAGCGATTCGGAGCATTAAAAGCTGCTGAAGCTTCGGCGTTAAGAAGCATTATAGAGCAGATCAACGGTATGCCAATAGACGCCAATACTGTCGTAAGGGATCTTGCTTTAGAATCAGATGTGATTAAAACGGAAACAGAAGGAATAGCAAAATATTTCGAGATTGTGGGCGGGCCGAGATACATGGATGACGGATCAGTAGAACTTGACATAGAGTTAAGTCTAAATAATTTGGACTGGGCCGGTAAAGTGGTTCAAGCTGTCGGAGTCGGATCCGGGAAAAACAGATCTCTGGCTTTAAGAGCGGCGGAAGTTGACGCTAAAAGACAATTGCTGGAAAGAGTAAAAGGAATGTATCTTGCCGCTTCAACATTGATAAAAGACGGTTCAGTGGAAGGTGATGTGATTGATATAAAGACACAGGGTGTACTAAGAAATGCAACTATGGTAAAAGGAAGCGAAAAATATATGGATGATAATTCGGTCGAAGTAATCTGTGAAGTCAAACTCGGTGATGACCTTCAAACTGTCCCCGGTTTCTCATCCGTTTTAATGAAAGATATGGATTTTGATGAAGAATACCCGATCGTTCCTCAGGCTACATACAAACTTTCGGATGTTGTAAAGGACGAAGTTTTTACAGGGCTTATAGTTGACTGCACGGGAGTAAATCTCGTTCCCGCTCTCGCTCCCAAGATCTTCAGCGCGTCAGGCAAAGAAGTTTACGGAAGCTCAATGGTGTCTCAAAGCTACGCTACACAGCAGGGGATGATAGGCTATGACAGGAAGATAGAGAACGCCAGATCGAATCCGAGAGTGGCAAATAATCCGCTCGTCATAAAAGCAACCGGCGTGAAAGGTACTAATAAAGTCAATATCGTAATAAGCGACGAGGATGCTGCAAAAATAGAATCTGCGGCAAAACAGCTCAAGTTTCTTGGTGAATGTAAAGTGATGGCAATAGTAAAGTAAAGGAAAAATATGAAAAAGACAGGCTTACTGCTCTTTTTGGCAGTTATTTTATCGTTATATTCTGAAATAATCACCCGGACAGGCAGTTACGAGATGCGGTTTGGCGAGGACAAGAGCGTCAGGGATGCGAAAGATGAATGTAAAAAGATGGCAGTCAAGAACGGGCTCGAAAATTTCGCGATGTTCATTTCGTCAGAGACGGTCGTTAAAGATATGCAGCTCGAAAAAGATGTGATCGTGGCTAAAGTCGAAGCTGATGTGACCGATGTGACCGAAAAGTTCGATCTTGATCCTTTAAATTTTAACATAAAGTGCGATGTTACATTTAAGATAGACAAAGATAAGGTGCTCCAGAAACTCAAAGAACTGTCAGAGGAGCTTAAAAAGAAAGATTCGGGCTCGATTGATGCTATAAAATTCTCAGGCGAATATTTTTTCGGAGAAGGGAAAAATGCGGTCAAGGAGGAAGCCGAGAACGAGGCCACTTCAAAGCTTGTGGAGAATATTGCCGCTGAGCTTAAGGACGATTATGCCGAGATAGCTGACGGTGAGAATCTGTTCGAATTCGCCGTATCCAACATAATGACATACAGGACGGAGTTCAACAATATTTTCCAGCGCAAGATCGACGGCGAGACCGTGCTGAAGTACATCAGAAAAGAAGATCTGCCTAAAATGTTCGAGCTCAGGTACAGAACGATAGTTCAATTTATTCAGATGGGAGCCGCAAAAGAGAGGGAACTTGAGATAGGCGAGGCTTTAAAGCATTATTACTGGGCACTTTCGCTTTTGAGAAGCCACCCTGATTATAAAAGGATAGTTTATAAGGACGACATTTGTCCGAACGAATTCGACGGGAAACTTTTGAGTCTCGCGCTTCCGGACAAGATCAAAACTCTTCTTAAGGGGATCGAATTTCATGTCACAAAGATCAAGCCCGAAACTGACGCGAAGACGGTTTATATGACGGCTTTATATAAGGGAGTTGAGATCCCCGGTCTGGATTATAAATATTTCACCGGCAACGACGACAGCCAGCTTCAGGCGGTGAGGAATGGAAGGAGCAGCTGCGAATTCTATGGGGAATATGCTAAAAACATGGACAAGATCAGGATAGATGTTGAGTATATGTATAAAAAGGAAAGCATTAGAAATAAATCGCTTGAAAATGTGATAAACGGCCTCACTGGGGCAAGGTTCGGTTACGACTGCAGAAAATATGTGGAACTGAACGCGGAATATCCGATCCCTGAAGCTCAGAAAACTCCCGAGATCAAGGTAAGTAATCTGAGCAAAAAAATAGTTTTGCCGGCCGTTTCAGACAACAGCATATCAGGTCAGGTGCCGAAAATTGAGCCTAAAGACGCTGCTGTATATAAGGAACTTGAACTTACACAGGATCAGATTGACCAGTGCCACAGGACCGTAGGCGTTATCGTGAAGGCCATAAACTCAAATGATTTTTCAGGGATTGAGTGCAATTTTACGCCAGACGGAATTGATACTTTCAACAAGATAATAAGATACGGGAACGCTAAGCTTCTCTCGGACACTTTCGACCTTGAGACCTACAGGATCAACGACGAGATCATGGTCCGTTCCATACCGATGAAGTTCACGCATAAAACGAACTCCCGCGCGACTGTTGAGGATGTCATACTTGTTTTCAACAAAGACCTTAAGGTCGATCACCTTTCTTTCAGCCTCTCAAAAGCGGCTATCGGCGATATTATGTCAAAGAGCGATTCTTTTGCTACGCCTGCGGAAAAACTTCAGCTTGTGCAGTTCATGGAATATTATAAGACGGCTTACTGCCTGAAACAGCTCGACTACATAAACAATATTTTCGCCGACAATGCGCTGATAATCGTAGGAAAGATACTCAAGGAAGACCCTCTGACCGATATAAGCAAGCATCAGTCAGCCCTGAAGGACAAGGTTAAATATACAAAACTCAGTAAATCTGAATATGTGGAGCAGCTCAGAAATGTATTCCGGTCGAATGAATTCATCAATATAAAGTTCGACAGCTCTGATGTAAGAAAGGTCGGCGGAGATTCAAGGATATACGGGATACAGATAAAGCAGAATTACTATTCGACGAATTACGCGGATGAAGGCTACCTCTTCCTTATGATGGACCTTGGTGACCCGAAATGTCCCAGAATACATGTGAGATCATGGCAGCCTGAGAAAAACGCGGACGGAAGCATAATCGGGCTTAATGATTTTTCGTTCTGATACTTTCATTAAAATAAAGAGAGAGTGAGTAAATGAAGAAAGCTCTGATGTTTTTAATTTTGTCCTTTTCAGTGATAATGTTTTCCGCACAGTTCGTGATCGTAAAGGATGTTTATGAGGACACAGGCAGTATAACTGCCCAGCAGCACGGTTATAAGGACCTTAACGGCGACTATGTTGCGATCTTGAAAGTAAAGACCGACATTGAAGGATTAGCCTTTAAGAGCATGACACTTGATAAGACTGAGTATAAGGGAGACGGCTTGTATCATGTCTATATGCAGCCCGGCAGCCGCATGCTCGAATTTATGAAAACGGGTTTTGTTCCGGTCAAGCACCAGTTCCCTTTCAGCCTTCAGTCTAATACTGTTTATGTGATTGAGATCGCCACCGATGAAAAAAAGATCGAGGACATTACCCTAAACCTGATCGGACAGCCGGAGGGCGTATCAGTTTCCGTGGACGGGCTTAACAAGGGAGTTGTCAAACAGTTCATGACAAGCGTGGGCAAGCATGAATTGACAATTTCAAAAGACGGTTATCAGCCTGAAAAACTCGAAATCGAAGTAAGTCCCGAGAACACGATGTTTAATTATAAACTCGAGAAATTGAGAGATGCTGTGATAGAAATTGCTTCCGAACCAGTCGGAGCCACAGTTTTTCTGAATGGGGTCAAGATAGGCTCTGCTCCGCTTTCAGAACTTTATCCAATCGGTGTATATAAAATAAAGGTTGAGCTCCAAGACTACGATATAATTGAAGAAGATTTTGAAATAAGGCTTCCTGAAACAAAAAAAACTTTCAAATTAGACTATATCGGAGCCACATTAACAATAAATACTCATGAGAAGGCCAAAGTATCAATAAACGGTAATGAAATTAGCAATCTCAAAAATATCAAACTCACGCCGCAGATCATCAATATCAAGGTTGAATTGAAAGATGCGAAGCCACTTACCAAGAAAGTGATTTTAAGTAAAAAAGACAATCAGACATTAGACATGTATCCTGATATAAAAACAGGCACAGTGCAGGTAGTAACCGATCCTATTGATGCAGAGGTTGAATTATTTGATGATACAGGAATAAAATACGCATCAACGGGTAATAAAATATTTACTGATGTTCCTGTTGGGAAGTACGAGCTTAAAGTCAGCAAGAAAGGATTTCAGGCACAAGCACAGGATGTAAATCTTGCTGAGGGTGTTCCTGAGAAGAAAATCATTAAACTTGAACCGGGCACCGGAATCGTCAAAACAGATGAAATAAAACCCAGGGACAGATCAGGATTAGATGCCGCTTTCGAAGGATCAGGAATGTTAGACGGTATTGCAGAATGGATGGATCCTGATATGAGCCACAGAACCCCGAATTTTAGTTTAAGTTTGGGAGGTTATTATAAACTCACCGAGAGACTTGACCTGACATTGAAGACAGGATACAGCTATATGTACTCAGGCGGAGACTCTTCATACGATCAAAGTGAAATACCATTAGACAGTTTACCTTTTGTACAGTTTGTAGATTCTAGACATCCTTCATTCTCACTTGGTATCAGGTATGACATTCCAAAAGGGTTTTATGCAGCGGCTGAGGTAAGTATTTCTAAGATACATGTTACTTTTGAAAAAACATGGTTTGACCCGGTTACCCACTCGCCTATTGAAAGAGAGAATTATGAATATATAAATTGGGATATGGGCTATTGCGTCGGCTTTGGATACATGATCAGGAAATTTGATATTTCTGCCTTCTATAATCGGATAAAAACAGATATAGGTCCTTACCAATTTATAGGCGGAAGAGTAGCTTACAGATTCTGGGTGTTTTGAATTTAAATAGAATGAGAAAATAAATGAAAAAACTATTTTTATTACTAACAATTTCCGCTGCGAGCTTATTTTCCGCCCAGTTCGAGATCATAAAGGATGTTACGGAACTTCAAAACGATCTTACTGCGGCAAGATACGGATACAAAGATGTCAACGGCGACTGGTGTGCGATCCTGAAGGTCTGGCTAAATGCTACAATATTGACGAAGAAAAGAATGTTACATGCGATTTTGAAGCCGACGGATACAGAACTTTTATTTTCCCGGGGAAATTAACGGATACGGCAAAAAACTTCTACCATAAAATAAAGAAGGCTCCAAAGAGCCCGATGGTTAAACCATCCACCTCCGTATACACGGATTAACTGTAATATAAATATAAAATTCTAATAAGTCAAATCTTATCCCTCAAACGCAACCTTACTTAACTGCTTAAAGATTTCCAATTCCTGTAAACTTTGTTTGTAGTCAGCCTTGATCTCTTCGGCTTTTTAATTTATGGGGTCAAGATTGTTCTAAGCTAAAACTTCTTGAGATTTCAGGATCTTTTCAAGCTCTTTTTTTAACCGTCTTGATTTGTTTTTAAAATATTCAATTGCCGGAATAATAATAAAAGACTTATATCAAAGAGAAAATTTTATGATTTCAAGTATCGTTTCACAAGCGGTTTTCAGGTCACTATGCTCAACCTGAGCTGTGATTTTTCTAAACTTGGTCGCATATCTCTTATCGTAATATTCTGTTAGAAACCATTCGCAGAATTCGTCGATCCTGCCGCTCTTAAGAAGGTGCAGAAGGTCATTAATCTTTTCGCGGCCGAGAACTTTATGCAGAAAGTCTGAGCTTTCGACTGTCTTGTAAACTCTTTCAATTCCGTCAGAAAAATATTCAGCTTTGATGCGTTCTATCCGTTTTGTCAGATCTGAGACTATCCCGATCACGGGTGAATCGAGAAGTTTATCGTAAAGCCTGTCCGGGATGTTGAATTTTGAAATGCGCTTACTCTCACTTTCGGTTATAAACGGAAGTGACGGATCAGGTGTAGTGATGATCTGTTCAAAAAGCCTGTTCTCGAACTGAAGCTGGTTCTGCGGGATGTCATCCGTTCTGACCTCGAAGCGGATGTGCCCGAACAGGCTTGAAGCGTGCCCGGCGGCTTTTTCTATATCGAAAACGGGGACTTTTCCGGTCAGGTGTTCGATAATCTCCGTTTTGCCGCAGCCTGTCAGGCCTGAAAGCACTGCGAATTTCAGGCGGGACGGGTCTTCGTAGAAGAGTTTGTATATCTTATGCCTGTAAGCTTTATACCCGCCCTCTATTTTTGCACAGTTCATACCGAACTGTTTAAAATAGTGACAGGCTGCGCTGCTTCTGCCTCCGCCGCGCCAGCAGTAAACATATATGTTCTTCGGCTTCAGATTTTCGCAGAAGGCTTTGATCCTATCCATTTTCGTTTCGGCGGCCTGAAGTGCCCTGAACAGCGCGGCTTTAGGCGATACCTGTTTGTATAAAAATCCGACCTCGTCGCGCTCCATGTCATCAAGCACCGGAAAACTGATCGCGCCGGGCAGGTGGTCTTCAGCGAATTCGGACTCGGAACGGACATCGACCGTAATAATGTTCCCGTCATTACCGTAGCCTTCGATCCAGCCTTCGACAGAAATGAGTTCAGGCTTATCCTCAAAATATCCGCTGTAATTATCCGGAAGATTAATTATCTCAGTCTCGTTATCCTTTGCGAAACGGATAAGATTCGATCGGTCTTTTTTCTGCGGTCTATATTCAGTCATTTTCAGGTATTGGAGTTTTAAGTTTTATGTAAGCTGTAACCGATATGATGATCGCAGGGACCAGAAAAACTGCGCTCGAAGTCATAATGTTCAATTTAAGGAGCGTTCCGTTCGAGGCTTCGATCATTTTATCAGACATATAAAAATAGATCCAGAAAAGCTTGAAAAGAGGCCAGATGATCCCCGATATCGCAAGTGTTTTGTTCCAGATTTCATCTTTCGGCCATTTCTTGTCTTTCAACAATGTTCCGCCTCTGGCCAGAAAGAAAAATGAGACCGCCGTGTCCGCAGGCGTGCTGATCCTCACGATCAGATTGAGGATGCCTATACTCAAAAGCATCTGCCCAAAAGCAGTATATCTGTTCCTTTTACCGGACATTATTTTTTAGCAGGATCGATAACCCTGCCCGCGAACAGAACCGTTCCGGTGCTTTTCTCCTTTATGAAATAGAAGAATGGGTGATCGGCTTTAAATACAGCGTATTCCGGATCGGGCATCGCGGATTTCATTCTCATCACTACCGCCGTAGCAGCCGCCGCTTCGGTCCCTGTCTCATCCACATCAATGAAAGTCTTGTGAATTACGGCTGAAATATAAAGTTCTTTGTTGCCCGTCATCTTTGAAAAATCCGCGCCTTTAGTAAAAGCCGCTTTCATCCCCAGTTTCGTCAAAAGCTGACTGAGTTCGTACTCCAGCGACATTGTGAATTTCGGAAAATGAACATCGACCTCTTTTGAATACATCGAGTTTGTGTATTTTTCAATATCTTCCCATGTCAGTTTCTTCTCAATATCCTTAAGGCCGTCTTTTTTTCTGGGGAGCAGTACATACATTGAAGCGTCATTTCCCTTATAAGGCATTTCAAGGAACTGAAGTTCATCGTTCTCCATATATGAGAATCTCTTTTTTATGTTCATCAGATCGGCTTTGACAGTGCCGCTGTAAGTGAAAAATTCAGATGCTGCGGTATTTCCTTTCTTGAACTGCTCTGCCCATTCAGCCTTAAAATAAACGGCATTAGTCAGCACGAGCCTCGTCAGTGCGTCAAGAACATTTTTGGGTATCAGATCTTTAATTTTATCTTTAGTTTTTTCACTGACCCAGTCGTTTATAGTCTTTCTGGCTTCTTCTGGTCTTGAGAAATCAAGATAGGCAACTTCAGTTTTGTAATGAGTTTTGTTCGTCTTTAAAAACCCGTCTAAGAATTTGTACCCTTCCGAAAGCCATAGGCTGTTGGCTATAGTAAGCTGGATATTGCCTTTTCCCGACACATCGTTGATCGTATTTGTCAGACTGCCGAAATTCTCATGGAACTGCTCGTCGTTCTTTGAAAATTCAAGGGCCGATCCCATCTCCTCTTCGGTTTTTCCTGCCGATCCCGCATAGGTCATGGCGAGAGCGGAAGATATGCTGAACGGCGAAATGAAAATGTTCTTATCTTCCTCCGTAAGCAGCTTGTATGTCTTGATCATGAAGATGTTGTTGCTTTCCGACGCGGGTCTCTGCATTGCTTTTTCTCCTGCAGGTATTTCAGGATCTCCGCTGAAAAGGCTCATTCCGAAAAGAAAAGGAACAAGGAAGGCCACATAAAGCACCGCTCTTTTCATAAATACCTCCTGTTTATTATATTTCGTTCTCTTTAAAGCTGATCCTCTCGATAGACAACGCTTTGCCTGTATCTGAATCGGCCGTAATTAATATTCCGTTGAACCTGCTGTCATTCTCTGCGCACTCATATTTGAAAGGGGTCTGGAACCTGAACCTGTTCAGAGCCGTCTCTGTATTCATGCCGATCACTCCGTCAAAAGGCCCGGTCATTCCTGCATCGGTAATGTACGCAGTACCTTTGGGCAAAACCTCCTCATCGGCGGTCTGGACATGAGTGTGTGTACCCACGACTGCCGTGGCGTATCCGTCCAGAAATTTTCCCATGGCTATCTTTTCCGCTGTCGCTTCCGCATGAAAGTCAACGAATGTTATCTTTGCCTGAGAATTCATTTTCGCTATAAATTCCCTGATGTTCCTGAACGGGCAGTCGATCGGAGCCATAAAAGTCCTTCCCTGAAGGTTTATTACGCAGACCTTTGCGCCGTTTGAAGCCTCAGCGACAAAAAAACCGCGCCCCGGAACCCCTTCCGGGTAGTTCATAGGCCGGATGAT
Organism: bacterium UBP11_UBA4055; assembly: GCA_002382735.1. GTDB lineage: Bacteria > UBA4055 > UBA4055 > UBA4055 > UBA4055 > UBA4055. The sequence goes on along the minus strand of DFZN01000007.1, from coordinate 43,861 downwards.
AAAATTGTAGGCGGGATTGTTAAGCGTGTTGTGGAACTGCGCGAAATCCCAGATGTGGTTCCCGCTTGTTATCACATTTATACCGAGTTGCGTATATTTTTTCGCCAGCCCTTCGGAAAGACCTTTGCCCGCCCTCGTATTCTCGCCGTTGACGATCACAAGGTCAGGTTTGTACTGCATCCGGAGTTTCGGCATCGCTTTTTCGAGAATGTTCATTCCCGGCTCTCCGACCACATCCGCTATGAAAAGGATCCTGGTTTCCATTTTATCCTTATTTTGCTATACTGCTTGCCCTGTATTCCCTTATTACGGTCACTTTTATATGGCCGGGATACTTCATTTCGTTCTGTATCTGTTCCGCGATGTCGCCGGCGAGCATGTCGGCTCTGGCGTCATCCACCTGCTCGTTCTCGACAAGCACCCTGATCTCTCTGCCGGCCTGAATAGCGTATGACTTGGTCACGCCTTCGTAGCCCATGGCTACCGCTTCTAGCTTCTCAAGACGCTGCAGGTAATTTCCAAGCGTCTCCCTTCTTGCGCCGGGGCGAGATGACGAGATCGCGTCAGCGGCCATGACGAGAGCGGCGATCGGGTGCATGATCGGGGCGTCTTCATGGTGAGCCGCAATAGCGTTTACTATTATCTTGTGTTCCTTGTATTTTTTAGCCAGCTCGATACCAAGCTCAACATGAGTTCCTTCCTGGTACTGGTCGATAGCCTTACCTATGTCATGAAGAAGCCCCGCCCTGACAGCGAGCTTCACATCATAGTCGAGTTCCGCCGCCATGAGTCCGCAGAGTTTAGCGCACTCTATAGAGTGGAGAAGGACATTCTGGCCGTAGCTGGTCCTGTAATTCAGCCTTCCGATTAGCTTGATAAGTTCGGGGTGAAGGTTGTGGACAGCAAGGTCCATACATGTATTCTCTCCAAGCTCTTTGATCTCTTTTTCCAGCTCTTTTTTAGATTTTTCAACTATCTCCTCTATCTTGCCAGGGTGGACCCTTCCGTCCTGAATAAGCCTTTCAAGCGCGTTCTTTGCGATCGCCCTTCTGTACGGGTCGAAACCAGAAAGAACTACCGCGCCCGGCGTGTCGTCAACAATTACCTCGATCCCGGTCGCCTGCTCGAAAGATCTGATGTTCCTTCCCTCTCTGCCGATTATCCTTCCTTTAATATCGTCGTTCGGCAGGTTGATGACGGAGAGTGTGGTGTCGGCACTGTGGTCGGCGGCTGTTCTCTGGATCGCATTGACAATAATGTTCTTAGCCTCCCTGTCCGCGGTGTCCCTTGCCTGATCTTTTATATCCTTTACAATTTTCGCAACGCTGTTCTTGGCATCGTTTATAAGCTGACTCTTGAGCTCTTCGATCACTTCTTCTCTGGTGAGTCCGGATATTTTCTGAAGTTTTTCCAAAGCTTCTTTATGCTTCAGTTCAACTTCCTCCTGCTTTGCTTCGAGGTGCCTTTTCTTATCCTCAACGGACTGTTCTTTACTTTTCAGCTCCCTTTCTTTCTTAACCATCTCGTCCACCTGCTGCTTGATGGAATTCTCCTTGTCCTTGAGCTGAAGCTGTTCCTTGTGTATCTCGTTCTCTTTTTTCCTTATCTCCTCTTCAAACTTGTCCTTTTCCTTTGATAACTGATCTTTGAGCTTGATCTCTTCCTTTAAAACATTGGCCTGTGCGTCTTTCAGTATAACTTCCGCTTCTTTTCGCGCTTCCGACCTTATCTGTTCCGCGTGGTTCTTTGCTCTTCCAATCTTGCTTTCTGTTCTCCATTTAAAAAATAGAACTCCGATCAGGATCCCGACCGGGAGGGATATTAGCAAATAGATGTACGGTGTCATTTAAATACTCCCTTAGATTTATATTAAATATGATCTTGTTGTCGTATGAAAGTAAAAAAATGTCCGGCTCAGTTAAAGTAGAAGCATCTTACCTTGGTAAGTTGGGGATCGCTTCAACCGTATTTTCATAGTCCACTACCCTGAAAAGGGCCGAGTTTTTCATCGGATGAGGCATTATGTTACAGTATATCATTTACGAAACCCTTATTTTTATTTTTGGTACTACTACATTAATGAGCCGGAACGGATTAATTCATCAGAGTCCTATATCGCCGAGTATCTTCTCTATATCCTTTAAATTGTCTCTGTATGAACGGTCGCGTTTCAGAAATTCCGCAGTGATGTTGAGGGCGGCGAGGACTGCTATTCTTTTAGTCGAATTCTCATTCGTGGCGTTCTTGACCTCCTCCATCTTTTCTATCACATGATTCACAACATCTTTTGTGTAATCATCCTGATCGGTGTTTACTCTGACGGAAAATTCCTCGCCGAGAATATTTACTTTGAACGACGATGTCATATACGGATTTTAAAGAAGTTTATTCAGCTCTTCGAGCTCAGATTCAACATCTGAGTTCTCTTCGGACTTTTTCTTCTCTTCCTTTTTTTCCTCTTTTTTTGTGGTTTTCGGTTTTTCTTCCGCTTCATCATCTGCGAACAAAGCGTCCAGTTCCGCGAGTTTGTCCTCTATCTCGCTCACAACTTTCTGATTGTCCTTCGACAGTTTCTCGTTCTCTTTTTTGATCTTTTCGTTATCCTCAAGAATTTCTTTATTCTCTTTCCTGAGCATGGAGATCTCATCTTTGAGATCGTTTATTTTCGAATCTTTTTCTTTGACTTCCCCCTGGAGCTGCTTGATCTTTTTTGCGGCAAGGGTGATCTTTTCCTTAATGTCATTATAATCCATAAGGCGCATCCTTTATCTTATTTCAAGTTGAAGGTCATTTTTCAGACCGTTAATTATCTTATTAAGAAGTTTTTCTATGTCTTTGTCGCTCAATGTTTTTTCATAAGGCTGGAAAGACATTCTGAAAGTGTATGATTTTTTCCCGCTGCCCACCTGTTCACCTTTGTATATATCGGCTACGCACACATCCTCCAGAATATTTCCGGAGATCTTTTTTATGTGCTCTTTAACCTTATCCGCACTCTCTGAAACAGGCATGAGAACGGATATGTCTTTTATTACTTTAGGATATTTTGAAAGTTCCTTCAGGTCCGTACTTGAGGAAGAGAGCATATCGTTTATCTGTTCAAATGATGCTTCAAAACAGAAAACAGGCTGTCTGATCTCGAAAACAGCGGCCGTTTCTTTTGATATGAGCCCGAAAGTACCTCTTATCTTTCCTCCTGAGGTGATGTTCAGAGCCTGACTTTCATCGAAATACGCAGGAATGTTCTCATTTGAGAATTCTAAAGAACGGACATTCAGATCATTCAGCAGCCGTGTTACGATACCTTTGATGTCATAGAAATCGTAAAGCGTTTCGGGAGTATGCCATATCTGAACCGACTTTATTCCCGTCAGAAGTACCGCGGCGGAATCTTTCTCTCTTATGTTGCCTTTATCGTAGTAGAATATCCTTCCGGTCTCGAAAATATTTATCTTTCCGACCTTTCTGCGAATGTTCTTATCGGCTGTCAGAAGGAGTGGCAGAAGCAGCGAGTTCCTGAGATGGTTCATCTCCTCGTTCAGAGGGTGTTCGATCTTTACCGGATCTTTCCCGAAAGGCGCGCAGTATTTGCCGTCCACCATGCTTTTGCTGAATGTTTCGACAAGCCCGAGGTTCCTCAGCTTCTCTCTTAGAGAATCAATGAGCTCTTCATCGGGGTCTTCATTACTTTCCAGACCTATCGAGGATATGTTCAGCTCAGGTATCTTATCATATCCGTACAGCCTGACCGCCTCTTCTATAAGGTCGATCTCTCTTGTTATGTCCGGCCTGAAAGTGGGAACTGTGACAGAAAGCGTATCGGCGTCCTTTACTTCCGCTGCAAGTTCTATCTTATTGAAAGAAGAAACGATAAATGAGGCGTCAATTTTGAATCCGAGGACTTTTTCAGTTCTGGAAAGCCTGAGTTCGATTTTTTTAGGCAGTATCTGAGAAGGATAGCAGTCTGCTATACCGCTTAGGATATCGCCTCCCGCCAGCTCTTTTATCAAGGCGGCAGCCCTGTTGATGACATATTCGGAATCGTTCGGATCGACTCCTCTCTCGAACCTTTTTGACGAGTCGGTGTGAATGTTGGTGAACTTGACGGTCTCCCTTATGTCGGCCAGATTAAAGTACGCTACTTCGAGCAGGACATCCGTCGTTTTTTCAGTCACGCCGCTGTTGAGTCCGCCCATTACCCCGGCGAGCGCCGCGGGTTTCTCCGCGTCGCAGATCATCAGTATCCTGTCGTTCAGCTCAAGTTCTTTGCCGTCCAGCGTAACGAACTTTTCGCCGATCTTCGCCTTGCGTACGATGATCTTTCTGCCCGAGATATTTTCAAGGTCGAAAGCGTGAAGCGGGTGTCCCGTCTCAAGCATCACGAAGTTAGTTATGTCAACGACATTGTTTATCGGGCGCAGGCCGACCGCCAGAAGTTTCTGCTTGAGCCAGTCCGGGCTTTCGCCTATTTTAATATTCTTTATCACTCTTCCGCAATATCTCGGGCAGGCGCCGGGGTCAAGGATCTCGATCTCAATATTTCCGGCTGTTCTTTCGGCAGCTTCCTCAAGCACGACTTCAGGTGCCCTCAGCTCTTTATCCGTCATGAAAGAAAACTCCCTGGCGAATCCCAGATAGCCGAGCGCGTCGGCTCTGTTGGAGGTCACCTCAAGTTCGAAGACGATGTCTTCGCAGCCGAAAAGCTGTTTCAGCGGCGTTCCCGCGACCAGACCGTCATCGAGGATCATGATGCCTTCGTGATCGTCCGAGAGTCCGAGCTCGTCTTCCGCGCAGATCATTCCGATGGATTCCTCGCCGCGGATTTTCGTTTTCTTGATCACGAAGTCCTTCACCTTAGCGCCCTCGAGCGCTACGGGCACGGTCTGTCCTGCGGCCGCATTCGGCGCGCCGCAGACTATCGGCAGCACTGCTGTCCCGACATCCACCTTGCACAGGCTCAATTTGTCGGCGTTGGGATGTTTTACGCATTCCAGAACTTTACCTGCGACGAAATTTTCGAATTCTCTTTTAATATGTTCAACGCCTTCGCTCTCGAATCCGAGTATAGCGAGCCTGTGAACGATATCGTCTATATTATTCCCGCTTATTTCAAAATCGACATAATCTTTAAGCCACTTTGCAGAAATTTTCATTTTGATCAAATTCCGTTGTTATTTAAAACTGTTCAAGAAATCTCAGGTCGTTCTCGGTGAAATCCCTTATATCATTTACCCCGTACTTAAGCATGGCAAGCCTTTCGATGCCCAGACCGAATGCAAAACCCGTGAATTCTTCGCTGTCAATACCTACATTTTCAAGGACTTTAGGGTGTACCATACCGCATCCGCCAAGTTCCAGCCATCCGCTTTTTTTGCAGATCGAACAGCCTTTGCCTTTGCATTTGAAACAGCTGACATCCACTTCCGCCGAGGGTTCTGTGAAAGGAAAATAGTGAGGTCTGAACCTTACGGCCGTATCTTTACCGTAAAGAGCTTTAAAAAATTCTTTCAGAGTACCTTTAAGTTCGGAGAATGAAACTCCCCGGTTGACATACAGCCCTTCGCACTGTGAGAACATCGCTGTATGAGTGGCATTCTCTTTTTCGTTCCTGTAAACCCTTCCGGGAGAGATTATTCTGAAAGGCGGTTTGCCTTTTTCCATCGTTCTTATCTGTACTGATGATGTCTCTGTGCGCAAGAGTTTGTCTTTTTCAACATAAAGCGAATCGGTAACTTTTCTGGCAGGGTGCCACGAAGGCATATTAAGGGCGTCGAAAATATAGTATTCCGTTTCGACCTCGGGTCCCGCAGCGACGGAGAATCCCATCTTCCTGAATATTTTTTTCAACTCGTCCTTAACAAGGTTCAGTGGATGATATGAGCCTGATTCAGGCATTTTACCCGGCAGAGTGAGATCGATATCCTCAGAGGAAGTTTCGGAATATTTCTCTTTGAGCGAATTGATGATTTCGAAGGCTTCGTCCCTGAGATCGTTAATGACCTGACCGAACTCTTTTCTGTTAACGGGTTCAATGTCCTTTATCTTACCGAAAAGCAGAGTTATCTCGCCTTTTTTTGAGAGATATTTTATCCTTTTTTCTTCCGTTTCCGCATAGTCTGAAGCTGATCTTATATCATCAAGTATCCGGGTTTTTAATTCATTGAGATCGTTCATGTATTTTTTATTTCAACTCCGTCATTATTAATCAGATGCTAAAAATAAATTTTTAAAGTGAAAAAGTCAATAAATATGTCGTAAATAAAAAAGAGCGGGAAACGGGGGTCGAACCCGCGACCCTCAGCTTGGGAAGCTGATGCTCTGCCACTGAGCTATTCCCGCTTTTTGCGTTATGCTAAAAAAGGAGATCTCTCCTTTATTGTGCTGAAGGCCGGACTTGAACCGGCACAGTACGAATACCGAGGGATTTTAAGTCCCTTGTGTCTACCAATTCCACCACTCCAGCAGCCATAAGTTCCTTGAGGCGACGGCCAGATTTGAACTGGCGCATAGAAGTTTTGCAGACTTCTGCCTTACCGCTTGGCTACGTCGCCAAAAAAAAGAGCGAGAGACGGGGGTTGAACCCGCGACCCCGACCTTGGCAAGGTCGTGCTCTACCACTGAGCTACTCTCGCTTTCAAGTCGGGTAATATAATTAATGACTCAAAGGATTGCAAGAAAAATTTTTAATTTGTCAGAACATCTTTCCTCTACCCTTTTAAACAAAATTTTGTTATATTCTACTCTACAGACCGCTTAAGGTAAAAGAGGTTAATTATGGATCTGATAAATCAAAGATATCAACCTGTGCAGCTGCTCGGTCAGGGAGGTTTCGGAAGCGTGTATAAAGTAGCCGATCAGTTCGAATACGGAAAGATCCTCGCTCTGAAAAAAATAAAGACTGATGTCATTTCAAGAAAAGCGATAAAGGTGTTCAAACATGAGTTCAAGTTCCTGATATCGCTCGTTCACCCTAATCTCGTGAAAGTTCACGATTTCGATATAGACAAAGAGACTGATGAACTTTTTTTTACAATGGAATACATCCAGGGTAACTCGCTTTACAAATCACTAAAGGAAAGTTTTTCATGGGAAAAAGTGGAAAATGATCTTATACAGGCAGCCAGAGCTCTTTCGTATATACATTCAAAGGACATTATACATTACGATATCAAGCCGGACAATATTTTTATTGACGATTACGGAAAGCTTAAGCTGATGGATTTCGGATTTGCCGGTTCAAAGAATCCTACAGAGGTAAGGGGAACGATGCAGTTCATAGCTCCCGAACTCATCCAGAAAAAGGATGTGACGCACAGGATTGATTTTTTCTCACTCGGTGTGACATTTTATTTCAGTATTACGGGAAAACTTCCGTTCAAGGGAAAGGACAAGCACGAAATAATGTCGAACTCGGTGAAGGGTATTTACACGCCTCTGGAGGAGATCAGAAAGGATATTCCCAAAAAGCTCGTAAAAGTTATATCTAAGCTTATGGAGTCAGATCCGGATAAAAGGTACGACAGTGCCGATGAAATAATCATGGACATTATTGAGGACAACCAGAAAAAAAACTCAGTTCAGTTCCTTTTCACAGGGCTGGGTATAAGGTCATATATTTCTTCAGGGAAGCTTATCGGAAGGAAAAGAGAGCTTGGCGTTCTTCTTACGAACGCATCAAAGGTATTCGAAGAAAAAGTTTTTTACGACAACAAACCTGTTTTCCTTATCGGAAGGTACGGTATGGGAAAATCCTCGATCTTGAGAGAATACAAGTATCTTATACAGCTCAACGAGAATATTGATTATTTTACAGCCAATTTCGTACGCGGCGACGAAACAAAATATCAGGCTTTTGAGATCATCATACAGGAAATGTTTAGGGTCTATAAACTCAACCCCGATCAGTATCCGGGACTGAGATTCATATTTGACAATAATGGGGATTACAGTGTTAAAGCTGATGATTCCGGCTTAGCGAAGATAAGAAATATTGAAGAAATAGATGCGATATCGGATTTTTTCTGCTCCCTCTCGACAAAAAGCAGATTCGTGCTCGAACTAAAAGATTTTGACAATGCCAACTCTTCGTCGATCAACCTTCTTGAAGTTCTGACAAAAGAGATGAGAAGAAGCCCTGAAAAAGGCATGACATTCATGATTGTTCTAACTGTTCAGACAGAGAACCTGAAATCATATCAGAAGATAACGCTTAAAAGGTTAAGGGACAACATTCACAAGCTCGAGATCAATAACCTGAATGTTCTGGAAACCAAGGAATACATAACTCAGATGCTCATGGAAGAAAATATTCCCGATGAGATAATAAGCTTTATACACAGGTTCACGGGGGGTATCCCGTATTATATCAACGAGCTTCTGATATATCTGTTCAACAATAATTACCTCAGCAGATCGAAGATGAAATGGTCGCTGAATCCGTCATTTATGACCGATGTTACAGTGGGACTGAGAGATATAACATACAACAATTTTAAAAGATTTTCAAACATTGAACAGGCCATTGTGAAAGAGCTTATAATTCTCGGCAGACCGGCTACAATGAATATGCTGGATATAATATCCAGAGTCACGATGATCAATAACCAGATAGTTTTAAAATTTCTTCATAAACTTACAGATTCGGAAGTGGTGGAAAAAATCAAATATTATGACGGATACAGATATTATCTCGCCAAGAAGCTTTTTTCGAATGCAGTGATAAAAGATTTTAAAAAGGACGATTATGCCTTATGGAGCAAGACAACTGCTGAGCTTATTGAGGAAAAACAGGGTGTTACTTCCGATAACATTTATGCTCTTACAGATTATTATATCAGAACCGACAGAAAAGACAAGGCGATCGAACTTCTTGAAAAGTCGGTGAACAAGTCGATCGAGGAGAACAACCTTGAATTCGCGGTCACGAACCTGAAAAGACTATACGGTGCGATCGACGAGAAAACAGACCCTGTAAAGAAGGTCAATACTTTCCTTACGATGATCCAGCATCAGTCGGACCTGGGTAACTACGACGCCGTTCTTGACCAGCTCGTTAAATTCGAAGATGAGCCTCATGAGATGACAGAGATCAACAAACTTAAAATACAGCTGATAAAATACGACTGTTCGTCAAAAGCAGGAAGGTACGATTATCTCGATACAACAAGAAAATGGCTCATTTCTTTCAAAATAAGGAACAGCTATCCAAAGGAAGTCAAGGCTGCATATCTTGTATGGCTTGCGGATTATAACAGCAACGAAGGAGTTTACTCAAAAGCTTTACGCTATCTTAACAAAGCCCTTACTATATACAGGAAAGGGAAAAGGGACCTTCTTGAAGCAAGAACGGTTTTCAAGATCTGCCGGATAAGGATGATCCAGGGGAGACTTAATAATGTGCTTAATGATATGAATACATACTTTGAGACTTTTAAAAAATACAACGAATCTGAAGATATACTGGAAGGATACCTGAGCCTCGGTGATATTTACCACAGACTGATGGACAGAGATAACGCGATCAAGTATTATGCCGAATGTAATACTCTTGCAAAGGATGAAAATAACATTTCATTCGAAGTTCAGTCTTCACAAAGGCTGTCAGAGTCAAAGATGAACAGCATGAATTTCAATGATGCGATAAGCCTCATAAACTGCGGAGTTGAAAAACCTGAAGATATCAGCATAGCGGATCTCACTAGCGACATATATTACGGAAGGGCGGTCTATTATTATACTACAGGAAAGCTTGAACCGGCTATACAGAGCATCGACAAATCAATAGACATCAGATCGCTTCTAAAAAGAAATGTTAAATTGACAGAGTCAATATTCCTCAAATGCAAGATACTTATCAGGCAGCAGAAGATCTCAGAAGCCCAGAAGATGCTTGACATATCAAAACAATATTACAGCAGAGGGAACATACACTACATCGTAGCATACTCGATCTGCGAAAGCCTGATAAATATATGGACGGGTAAATACAAGAAGGCATTGAAATCTCTTCTCAAAATAAAAAAGACGGTTGATGAATTCATGGACCTCAAAGTGAGGATCAGTTACAGAATTGTTCTGACGCTTGTTTACGAGAAAATGAAGGATATCAATAAAACAATGGGCTGCATAGGGGAAGCTTACGCTCTGTATTTTCAGAACAGTCAGTTGCTCGAGAACGAGAAGATACTTAACTTCAAATTGCTTATCCTCTATAATAAGATAAGATGCTATGCAGGGGATCTTGACAACGGGATAAAAGACATGTCCAATATTATTCAGTTTCTCGGCAATCATGAACTTCCGTTCTATAAAGCGGTCGTGAATTTTAATCTGGGGAAGGTGTATCTTGATTCAGAGCAGAATTACAGGGCTGTCGGGTGTTTCAGATCGGCAAAAAAAGAATTCGAGAAACTTTCGACGAATTATCCGGAATACAAATACTGTATCGAAGTAATTGAAAAGATCGAGGGCAAACAGCAGGAAGACAGGCATGAAGAATGATCACTGGGAAAAGGACATACTGAGAACCTGCGACCGGAAACTTTCCGGAATGGCACTCAAGAAATGTGTCAGCAGATTTTTCAGAGATATTTCTCTGTACTTATTGATGTTGTCATCTTTCACTGCGCTCATTGTAATTGTAGAGATCAGCTATAGATTTGATACCCCGGGAAGGAAAATACTGTTTTTTATTTTCATGGCATCGCTTTCAGCCTTCATAGCCGCTTCAATAAAAACTGCCGTTAGTTATTACAGAAATTATACTTATCGAAAAAGATCTGTAATATCGGAAATAGATAAGAATTACGCGGATTTGAAGCTGCTCATGCTCTATGATCTTGTCAGGATAGAACATAAAAACGATATCGCTGCGGCGGCAGTTGAAGATATTTACGGACATTTCAGAGCAAATGATAAAACTCCCGGATTTTTTGACATTAAAGGCCATGTAAGTGAGTATAAAAGGTTATTTATTTCGTTCATTTTGTTTTCTTTAATTTTAATTTCAGGTCCGGCAGGTTCTGCTTTCGATCGAATACTGAAATACGAAAGTGATTTCTCACTGCCTCCAAGTCATTCGCTTCATATCGGTAAAACGGAATTGTTCGTACCTGAATCTGATACTCTGGAGATCATATGCAGTTCTTCGGGATCGGTCCCTGAAATTCTGACTTTTAAGAAAATAATACTGCAAAGCGGCAGCGAACTCTCTTCTATAATCGCAAATGACGGCAGTGACAGATTCGTTTTCAGAGAGCCGGCAGTTAATGATCTTATCTGTTTTTTTGAATCGGAAGAGACTAGGTCAGACACATGCAGAGTCGTAGTTTTGAAAAGGCCTTATGCAGAAAAGCTTACCGCAGCATTGAAGCCGCCTGCATATACAAAGCTTGAAATGAAAGAATACGACAGATCATTCACCGAAATTACAGGGTACAAGGGCTCCATATTAAGTCTGGATCTAAGTTCAGACCCTCTGGGAGCCGATTCGGTAAAAATCGTTTTCAGGGACGGTAAAAGCATTTCAATGGAAAAGGAATCGGAAACGGAGTTTTCTTCTAAAATCCGTCTTAACTCAAGATCCGAATTCCATTTTTCTCTTTACAGGAGTACTTCAGAAGGGAATACGCTTACTAATTTGTCTCCGGTTATTCATAAGCTTGAGGTATTGAACGATGAATACCCGTTCGTCAATCTGATATATCCCGAAGAAGGAATGCTTTTAAAAGAGGATATGTATATTCCTGTTTTCGCTACCGGGACAGACGATTTCGAGGTAAGCGGGATACAGCTTCACATGAGAAAAGTATCTTTCAACAGGTTCACCGGCAGAACAGAAAAGTCGGATTATGTTGTCAGAAGGCTTGAAAATGCGGGAGAAAAAGACGGCCTTTCGGTAGTAAACAGTTACGAGTCGTGCAGCGGGCTGAATTTACTGCCGGAAGATAAGGTGGAACTTTTCCTGAGAATATTTGACAACGACGATATCTCCGGCCCTAAATACACAGATTCACAGGTAAGAACTGTGATACTTCCCTCAATAGAGCAGCTGCTTACCAAAACGGAAAAGAACTACGAAGAACAGGATAAAATAATAAATTCAGAACTCGAAAGGAGTAAAGATATTCTTGAATCGATCGATGAAATATCCGAGAAATTAAAAAAGAACAGGGAACTGAACTGGGAAGACAAAAACAGGCTGGATCAGATACTTCAGGAACAGGAAAAGATGAACAGGAACCTTGAGGATCTTGAATCAGAGATAGAAAAGAATATATCTATGCTTGATGAAAATTCTGTTCTGAGTGATGAAACAATGAAAAAGTATATGAAGCTGCAGCAGCTCGTTGATGAAATATTCTCAAAGGAGATCAAAGAAAAGCTTAAAGGCCTTTCCGAACTTTCAAATGAGGAGAAATTCGATAAAGGTTCATACGCAGAACTTCTGAAGGATTTTGAAAAAAATCAGCAGAAGTTCAAGAACGATCTTGAAAAGACGATCGAAATACTGGAGCAGATAAAGAACGAATACCTTCTGGATAAACTTTTAAAGCAGCTCGATCTCATGATATCCGAACAAAATAAGGTAAATTCAGACTTATCTGAATCTTCCGTCCCCGAAATGTTAAGAAAAGAAGGATCTGTCGAGAAGACTTTCGAATTCTTCAAAAAGGAACTTGAGTCTTCATCTGCGAGTATGGAAGGTTTGGGAATTGACAGCGTGAAACAGAAAGCGGAAGATCTTGATCTTGAAAAGGATTTTTCAGAAATCCAGTCTCAGATGTCTTCTTCAAAATTAGGAAAAGCTAAAAAAACCGGAAATGAGATTTCATCCAAATTGCTGGACATTAAGGAAGATATTGCGGGAATTAAGAAAAAAATGATGGACAAGGAGAAAGAAGAGTTAGCAAAAGAACTTAATTCTGTGATTTCCGACTTGATAGCTGTATCGGATGAGCTGGAAAATATAAAGAATTTCTCTAAAGACATTCCTTCAGATTCCGGGCATGCCCCTAAGTTAATTCGAGATTATGCAAGGATAGGATCGTCGCTGGAGAGTGCCGCAGTTAAGATATTTGAAATATCCAAGAGAACTTTTTTCATAGATAAAGCCGTTATAGCTCAGATCGGCAGAATAGAAGAACTTTTCCGCAGCACATCCTTGATTTTCAACAACAGGCAGTTTTCTTTCACCTATGAAAGGAATGCGGGTCTTATGGGTAATATTAACGATCTCGCATTGATGCTGAACAAAGCCGTTGAAGAGTTAGGATCGGCGGGATCGCCGTCAGGGCTTGAAGAGATGCTGAAGAAAATGGAGGAACTTGCCAGAAAACAGGCTGAACTTAACAGCAATACATCACAGTCGATGTCTTCCTCTCAGGGCATGGGAATGTCGCAGATGCAGGAAATGATGAACAGGCTGGCGCAGGAACAGGCTCAACTATACGATGCTCTCATGAAGATGCAGTCAGGAATGAAAAGTCCGGGTGAGCAGGGTGAGCCCGGAAGCGAAGGATCTCCCGGTGACGGGATCGAAGGTCAGCAGGGGAATGCGGGAAGCGGTTCGCCCGGAAACAGCGGCGCAAGAGGAAATTCAGGGACACCGGTCTCCGGAGAGAACGGAACTCCCACTGCTCAGGGCAGCGGGCTGGGGAAGAAATTAGGCAACATAAGTTCAGACATGAAAGAGATAGAAGATCAGCTTAAGGACAAAAAGCTGGATGAATCTCTCCTTTCAAAGCAGGATCAGGTTCTGGAAAAACTGCTTGACGCTGTCGAATCGCTGAAAAGAGAAAAGCTGGACAACAAAAGAGAAAGCCGGACCGGAGACCTGAGAGCTTCTGATCCGGGGAATATAAATATTAAAAATGAAAATGATCTAAGGGAAATGCTGATAAGGACTCTAAAAGACGGTTACTCCAACGAGTATAAGATAAAAATAAAAAAATATTTCAGGCAACTTGAAAACTAAAAAACGGAGGTTGTTATGAAAAGGATTTACTGTATTTTCATGATCGTATTCGCTCTGACCGCAATGATATCCTGTTCCGGAAGCAGTGAAAAGCTTGTTGTGGTCTCAGTAAGCTCACTGAACGGGAATATTTTTCCCATAGATAAAGATTCTGTTAAATACGGAGGATTCAGTCTTATATCTTCCAAGATTAAAGAGATCAACAAGAACAACAGGCTTAAAACAGACATAATCGGGAATTCGAACTTTATCTACGGAACAAGAGAAGCTTATCTGACTACGGGAAGATCTGTTATTGACCTGATGAATATACTGAACTTCAGCTGTCTGATCGTAGGTCACCGGGAATTCTATTTCGGTTATGAAGAGCTTTCAAATCTGTCAAAACAGGCGAAATTCCCTTTCATCTCCGCGAATCTTGTAAATAAAGATTCTTCGAGGATTGATTTTATTAAGCCGTTTATCATACTCAAAGACGGTAAAAGCGCTGTGATAGGAATAAGCACCGGCAAGGTCATTAAGGCTAATCTCGATAAAGATGTGAACGAGATCGCGATACTTGATCCGGCCGATGCGGTCGGCAGATATACCGATGAGTTAAAAAAAATGGGTGTGGAGAATATCATTGTTGCAGGAGATTATAACTGCGGTGAAAGTTCGGGATCTAATCTTACCGCTTCTGAGGCTGACAGACTGTTTTCCCTCCGTGATATCAGCCTTTTTCTGACCACGACCGAAGATAACAGGAGCTGCTCGCTTCAGGGTAAGAAGCCGGTTCAGGTCTGCGGAATAAACGGTGCAGAGCTTGTATCTTTCGAGATCGAAAAAAACAAAATATCCAATGTTGAAAATCATTCTGTCAATTCGATCAGGATATTGCCTGACAAAGAGCTGTCTTCTCAAATGGCTGAAATAAATAATATGATCGAAGCGCTGACCGGAAAAGTTTTAGGTACGGCTGCTGATGATATTCCGCATGCTCAGGGAGATAAATTCTCAGTTGAGACTCCCCTCGGCAACTTAGTATCGGATATTATGAGAGAATATACCGGGACAGAAATATTTTTTATGAACAGCGGAAAGGTAAGAAAAGGTTTTGAAAAAGGGCCTGTGACACTCGGAGACCTTTATAATATTATGCCTTATGAAGGCAACATAGTGTCGGTAAGAATGAGCGGAGAACAGATCAGGGCGATCCTCGAGAGTTCGTGTTCGTTGAAGATGAGTAAAAGTTTTCTGCAGGTGTCAGGAATAAGCTTTACATTCGATTCTTCCAGAAAAGCAGGAGACCGCGTGCTGTCAGACAGTATCAAAATTAACGGAAAACCTCTTGACAGGAAGCGTATTTACACTGTATCCTTAACCGATTATATATATCAGGGCGGAGATTCATATAATGAATTTCTCGATATGGGCGTTGAACTTGAAAAAGTGTATCAGAAGCAGATGAGAGAGATAATTAAGGATCACATATTGTCAAGAGGATCTATAAGAAGAGGTGAGAACAGCAGGATCACCGATGTTTCAAAACTATAACCGGAGGATATGATTTGACTGTGGCAGATATGATCAGGAGTAAATTGTTTTACAGGCTTGTTTTCCTTTTTATACTGATAGTTTTTCTTCCTATCGGCGTAGTAGAGTATTTCGTTTACGATCTGATTACCGAGAATCACAATGATAATATCCGGAGGACACTTGAATCAGGAGTCAGCTTTATAAACACTATATTCACCCACAATTCAGATATAGCCTCAGCAAATTCGGTAAGGGTAAGAGACGATCATAGATTTTACCGTGAGCTCAGACCTGTATTAGAAAAGAAGAGTGACGGATCGGGGCTTATGAATTTTCTTAGGTCCAATTACAATTTTGACAGTTTCAAGGTTGCTGACAGGTCAGGTCAAACCGAGTTTTTCTATTCTGAAAAAATAAAGGACGACCCCAAAATACCCTGTCTGAAAGATTTTAATGCTCCGGCGATCAGTTTCAGGAATAATAAATTCGTGGTATCTGTATCGGTTCCGGTTACTGTTGATGACGGGGAATATTATATTGAGCTTAGCAAAGAGATCGACAATTATAATATCTATGAAGTCGGGAAAAGCCTCGGCTTTGATTTTACACTCATGGAGGAAAAAAATCTCGTACTTAACAGTATATTTACGACTGTTTACGACAGTTACGGAAAACCGGTTAAAGGCAACGGCATCGAAATTAATTCAAATTCCTTCAGTCTCGGTCAGGTGTCCGACTGCTATATGGCTTCCGCACAGAGAAAGATCTATTTGTTCAAGCCTGAGAATTTTATAAAAAATTTTCTCGGGGCGATAACTTTAGTCGAAGATGTTCATTACATAAGATCGGCAAAGATACATTTTATGATACTCATGGGGATATTTGCGGGACTTCTGCTGCTTCTTGGAGTACTTATAAAGAACCAGATCGTGTCGCCGGTAGAGGAACTGCTTGTCGGGATCGGAAATGTTTCTAAACAGATCGACACGGATCAGCCTATAGAGCCGCTTGACATTCACAGCATCGGAGAGATCGGACGGCTCGCGGAGGAATACAATAAAATGGCTTCAAATCTGGGCAGGAGTTTTTCAAGGATCAAATATCTGCAGAAATATCTGCTGAACATATTTGAATCAATGCCTTCGGGCCTTATTGCGGTGGACAATCAGGGAAAGGTAACCCAGTGGAACAGGAATGCAGAGAAATATACTGATCCCGAAGAGAGTATTTATGTGGGTGAGGAAGTCTGGAAAGCAGTAAAGGACCTCAAGCTCTTAAAGGACGATTTGCTTAAATATATTGGCGAAAGAAATCATGTTGAAATAAGCAGGGAACCGTTGCAGAACGGTGAAAGGAAGAATATAAATATACATATGTTCCCTCTTATAGCGAACGGTGTTAAGGGAAGTGTGATAAGGATCGATGATCTGACCGAGCTGAAGAAAAAGGAAGAACAGCTGATACAGGCTCAGAAAATGGAAACTATAGGAACTTTGGCTGGAGGTATAGCTCATGACTTTAATAATATACTCAGCGGAATAGTCGGAGTCGTATCGATTTTGAAGTACCGTATCGACAGACAGATCGAGATCTCTCCCGGACAGCTCTCTGAATATCTTGACATTATGGAGAAGTCAGGAGCGCGCGCGGGAGATATAGTTCAGAGGCTGCTCACTCTTTCAAGAAAGCAGAACACTCTGCTGGAGAATGTCAGAATGTCCGAAGTGGTTTCGCAGGTAATAAAAATATGCTCGAATACATTTGACAAAAGGGTTCGGATACTGGGAGTCAATCTTGAGAGCAGTTCTTCAATACTGGCGGATTTTACTCAATTGGAGCAGGTAGTCCTTAATCTTGCAATAAACGCCAACCACGCTATGACGATAATGAGAAGCGATAATGAGAATTACGGCGGGAAACTGACGATCGGGATCATAGACGATATTCCCGATACCGAACTGGTAAGACTGATTAAAGCGGATGATCCGAGGCGTTATACCTGTATTTCAGTAAAGGATACAGGCGTGGGAATGGACAGTTCTGTAATAAAACAGATGTATGAGCCCTTTTTCTCGACCAAGGATAGGAGTCTGGGCACCGGACTGGGGCTGACGATAGTCTACAATATTGTCCAGCAGTTCGGAGGTATCATTGACATCGACTCGGTTCCGGGTAAAGGCACCGAATTCAAACTTTATTTTCCGAAATACGAAAGCGGCGGAAATAAGGACACGGCCGAGAGTTCAGTAATCCTAAAAAAAGGTGCCGGAAAGATACTTGTCGTTGATGACGAACCTGTTCTGAGAGAGCTTGCTTCATCAATGCTTACTCAGGCCGGATATTCAGTCACAACGGCCTCAGACGGGAGAGAAGCGATATCGGTTTACAAACAAATGAATAAAGAGATATTGTTGGTCTTACTCGATATGATAATGCCTGAGATCGACGGGAAGGAAACATTTAAAGAACTCTTAAAGATCAACAGGAATGTGAAAGTGATAATGACATCCGGGTTTGCCAGAGACAGAAGGGTCGAGGAGGTTCTTGACGAGGGTGCATTTGACTTCATACAGAAACCTTATACGATCTACGATCTGACTGAAAAAGTTTATGGAGCTGTTTATAATGAAAAGAACAAAGAAGCATCTGCCTGATTGGATAAAAATTGATTTCAGGCATAACAGCAATGTTCTCGATATCAAAAGGGAATTAAGGGGAAAGCATCTTCATACGGTCTGCGAGGAGGCAAGATGCCCTAATCTTTCAGAATGTTTCGGAACCAAAAAGACCGCGACCTTCATGATACTCGGGGACAGATGTTCAAGGAACTGCAGATTTTGTAATATCAGGCACGAAAAACCTTACGGAGTGGATATAAATGAGCCTGAAAATATCGCTGCAATGGTCAAGGAACTGGGTCTCCGGCATACGGTTATTACATCTGTTACACGAGACGATCTTGACGACGGCGGTGCAGGTCATTTTGCGGCAACGATCGAAGCGATAAAAAAGCTGACAGGAGCGACAGTAGAAGTTCTGACACCTGATTTTATGGGTGATCCTGAAGCGAGAAAAACTGTATCTGATGCCGGACCCGATATCTTCAATCATAATGTGGAAACAGTATTCGAGCTTTACGCTTCTGTCAGACCTGAAGGAGACTATGCCCGGTCGATGGAATTTTTGAAGGGGATCAAAAAGGACAACAGGAATGTTCTGTCCAAATCGGGAATCATGGTCGGTCTGGGGGAAACGGAAGAGCAACTTAAGAAATTGCTCGGTGATCTTGCAGAAGCGGAAATAGATATCTTTACATGCGGACAATATCTCAGACCTTCAAAGTCCAATATAGAAGTCTATGAGTACAGGTCTGAAGATTGGTTCGAAAAGTTCAGGGAAACTGCCGTTTCTTTCGGTATAAAACATGTATATTCATCTCCATTCACGAGAAGTTCGTACAACGCCGCTGAAATAATATCAATGATAAAAAGGCCAGACATAAATGAGTGAAATAACCGAAAAAATACCTCATTGGTTTAAAGGCGAAGAGAACATCGTGTCGGTTTACTCGTCGGTAAGGATATCGAGAAACTATTCGGGAATGAATTTCCCTTCATCACCGGGATATAGCCTCTACAGGGAAGTTGAAAAAAAGACCGATGATATTCTTACTGAACATTTAATATCGAAAAGGATCGTAAAATTCTCTCTATCCGCAATTCCTCAGGAAGAAATTTTAAGGATGAAAAGACTGAGAATCCTTCCGGAAAAGAGGAACGACATTCTGATCAGGCTCGCACTCTATTACGATGGGAAAACCAGATCATATCTTCTTACGAACTATATTGACCATCTCACTTTCTTTTCACATTCTCAGGGAACAAAAATTGCGTCCGCATTCAAAAACTGCACGAGCTTTGCAGAACTTTTTGAAAATGCGGGACTGGCAAAGGACTCCCGGGGCAACTATCTGACATCCGGTATAGATTATTTCGGATCAGGCCTGAAATGCTTTTCAGTTCTTTCTGTTCCTGTTTTAAGAATCGCGGGAAAGATCGGTGAGATCAGGTCATCTCTGGAATATAACGGAATGTCAGTTCAAAGTTATTTCAGATCTGCGGAAGATTTTATTTTCATTATTTCCAATAGAGATTCCTTTTCAGTACCTCAAGGCGAAATACTGAAAAATTTTAAAAAAATTCTGAATGAATTAAAAAAGATGTCAATTGATGTTGCGGACGATCCGGGCATGAAGAATTACGGAGTTATGAGAAAGAGGTGGCTTGAAATAATTAATTCTGAACACTTGACATTTAAGGATTTTATTGAGATATATGATATACTTTCCTTTCTGAGGTGGAAAGGGATTATAAAACTTAGGATATCAGAACTCAACAGGGTGCTGGTTTTGTTGATGCAGGAATCTTCGGGGATCGTTTCCGGAGGAGCACTGAAAAGATCATTGACGGACGAGTTTTTGAAAAAAGCAGCAAAAACAATTAACAAAGAGGTAACGAGATGAACCTGATGCCATTTGTGATACTTATAGTCATGTTCATGCTGGGAATCAACGGCAGGACAAGAGGAGTTGTGAACTATAAATTCCCCATTGAGAGGATAGTATTTTCTCTCGCCGTGATGCCGTACGCCGCGGTATTCATTAAATCCAAAATGGTCGCCTTCATGCCTGAAATGGTAGCAGCTGTACTAGGCGTTCTTATCGGACTTGTAATAGTGTTCTTTATATTCACCTTTATATTCGGAAGGATAGCAAAAATACCTGAGTACGAAAGCACTAGCACCGACAAAGTACTTGGTTTTATTGGCGGAGCTATAAAGGGTTTTGCCGTTATGTGCGCAATAATCATGTTGTACGCTGTTATTTTCGCTGATCTTGTTCTTCCTAAAATGGTGACCATGAACATGAAGGAAAATTTCGCGAACAACATGATCGAAGATTCTATTGAATACTACAGATATACCGCGTTCAAAGTATATGCAAAAGCGAAGTCTGCGAATGTCGCGAATCTGACCCAGTCATCAAAGGCTTTTTATGCAGGGGAAACTAAGAATGATATTTCAATAGGCAACACAAATAACTCTGAAGTAAAGAGAATAGTTGACACGACAGTTCCGGGCTATGTAAGATGGAGCACAAGAGATTATACTCCAGAGCCTGAAAAACCTGCTGAACCTGAAAAAGAAAAAAAATAAAAATAGGGGTGAATTATGCCTGAAATAATTGATGTATTCGCAAGAGAAGTTCTGGACTCAAGAGGAAACCCCACAGTAGAAGTGGAGGTCTTTCTTCAGGACGGATCAAAAGGTAAAGCTATTGTTCCTTCCGGAGCATCGACAGGTGAGCATGAAGCCTGCGAACTCAGGGACGGAGACAAGAAACGATATATGGGAAAGGGCGTTCTCAAGGCTGTTAAGAATGTCAACGAGATAATCGCTCCGGAAGTCATAGGATACTATGCGACCGAGCAGGCTGTAATAGATAAACTGATGATCGAACTGGACGGAACGCCCAACAAAATCAAGCTGGGGGCGAACGCCATACTTGGCGTTTCCATGGCCGTGGCCAGGGCAGCCGCCGAATCAAGAGGCCTTCAGCTGTACCAGTACCTCGGAGGCGTGAACGCAAAAAGGATCCCCGTCCCGATGATGAATATAATGAACGGCGGCTCCCACGCGGACAACAATGTCGATCTCCAGGAGTTCATGATAGTTCCCTATGGTGCCGAAAATTTCAGGGAATCACTCAGAATGGGAGCCGAGATATTCCACACGCTTAAGGGTATCCTCAAGAAAAAAGGTTTAAGCACAGCTGTAGGCGATGAAGGTGGCTTCGCACCCAATCTGAAGTCAAACGAGGAAGCTCTCGAGCTTATGATGGAGGCGATCACCGCGGCGGGATACAAGCCCGGAGAACAGGTTCTTATCGCCCTCGATCCCGCGGCAAGCGAGTTCTACGACAAGAAAGCGAGAAAATATAATCTCGATTCCGAAAAGAAAAAACTCACTTCGATGCAGATGGTCGAATATTATATCAAGCTTGTAAAAAAATATCCGATCTTCTCTATTGAGGACGGAATGGCGGAAGATGACTGGGAAGGCTGGAAGATGATGACCGACAAACTCGGAAAAGACATCCAGCTCGTAGGCGACGACCTCTTCGTCACTAATATCAGCAGGCTCAAGATGGGGTTCGATAAAAAGGTTACGAACTCGATACTGATAAAACTGAACCAGATCGGAACAGTGAGCGAGACCATGGAGTGTATCGAGACCGCGTTCAAAGGCGGATATACGACGGTAATTTCCCACAGGTCAGGCGAAACCGAAGATCCTTTCATAGCCGATCTTGCAGTAGCTGTAAATTCAGGCCAGATAAAAACAGGGTCTTTATGCAGAACGGACAGGATATGTAAATATAACCAGCTGCTGAGAATAGAGGAAGAACTGGGAACCGCTTCAGTATTCGGACTTGACCTTAAGAACAGGAACATCACAAAAGTTAAAAATTAGAAGATGCGGGAGGTTTAAGATATCTTTCGGGAGGAATAACCATACAAAGATAATATTCCTGTTTTTTCTTTCGGCACTGTTTGTCTCGTGCGTACTGATGCCGCCTGTCAGGCAGGGAAGAACTGAGGATGTCCGGAAGGCTGAGGTCAACAGGGAAATAACGCTTGACGCCATCGACATCATCATAACAGAGGATCCGGGAGATTCCAGGATAATTGAAATATACAAAGACGAAGTTCTGGATAACTGCGAGAGAAGATTTATCGACATGACAGGTTATTACAGGAACGGTGAACTTCTGGCGGCTAAATTACTCTTCGACAACATACTCGAATCGCTTGAATACCTTTACGGCGACAGGAAAGTATCAGATACCGAGATGCTGAAGGATTTCTGGAACGAGTTCAGTGATCAGAACATTAAAAATTCCGGAATAGATATTTTCGACATCTACAACTCCCTCTACCTCGACGAATCTCTTTTCGCAAAAGAGGAACCCTCCAACGAGCTTGTGATCGAAAAAACTGAAGCCAAGGTGATAAAGCAGAACAATCCCGGTTTTTTATATGTTGAGGAAAAAGTAAGAGAGTTATTTTCGGCATCTCCGGAAAAAGCTTCCGATGATTTTATCAGGCTGGTTTACGAAAGTTATAATAATTACCTCTCGGATAAGATAGGCGTCAAGGAGACATACATACGATCGCAGAAATACATTAATTTCATAAAAACGAAGCTGAAAGATAACGGGCTAAGTGAAATTTATTCATACATCCCTGCGGTTATGACTTCATTTTACGAAGGTTCAAAGAACGGAAGCATCTGGAGGGTAGAGAATATTAAGGAGTACAGAAGTTTCAGGAACAATACGGGTGCTTCAACGGCCCTTGTAATAAAAAAGATCAAAGAGCTTTCGGAGAAGAAGAACGAATTCAGGATAATAGCCACGATACTTGAGGAAGAAAAATACGATTTGAGTAAAAAAGACCTTGTAAAAGACATCTATACAGAAAATTTCGCAAATTTCACTGCAATGACAATAATACTTTCAAATCCTGTTGTACACGGTTTTGAAGGGGTCGATCTTGACGGTGCAGAGGAAAGTAAATATTTTGCTTCATACGAGGAGTATATCAAGAACCCATCAAAATTCACGGCTAATACCGGTTCAGGCTCTAAAACAACTTCATCTTCAAGCTCTAAATACTCCAAATCGTTCATAAGGATAATGTACAAAGTTCAGAAAGGCGATAATCTCGATAAGATAGCCGATTTGTTCAAAGTAAGCGTAACCGACTTGAAAAAATGGAATCCGAATGATACATCAAAAAAATATCTCTATCCGGGCATGAGTCTTTATATTCAGGGTGATAATTTTCAGTATTATGTAGCAAAAAGCGGGGATTCGATAGGTAAGATAGCTTCGAAATTCGGAATGAGCGAGGGTGATTTTAAAAAGATAAATTCTCTCAGCAGGAATACGATATATAAAGGAAGAAAATATATAGTCAGGAAAAGGTAAGATGGTTGAAGGACTTCTTATAAAAAAAAGCGGCCGCAGAGCCGGACTGATCGTCCTTATTGATCCGGACAAGATCAGATGTGAAAATATTGGATCGAAGATAAAGATATTTGAAGAACAGGGAGCTGATGCCTTTTTTTTCGGAAGCAGTCAGCCTGTAAAGAACGATATTCATTCTATAGCTAAGGCTATCAGAGAAGCTGCGGAAATACCGCTCATACTCTTTCCCGGATCATCCGAACAGGTCACGCCGTACGCGGACGGAATACTCTTTATTACCCTGATAAGCGGCAGGAACCCGGATTATCTGATCGAACACCATGTGAAGGCGGCTCCGTTCGTTAAAAAGATGGGTTTGAAAGTACTCCCGACAGCATACCTTCTAATAGAATGCGGGTACAGAACTTCTGTAGAACGGGTGAGCCGCACCCAGCCGCTGCCCGCTTCGAACATTCCAAACATTGTTGCTCATGCTCTCGCCGGAGAAATGATAGGCATGAGATATATCTATCTCGAAGCCGGAAGCGGGGCAAAAAATCCGGTCTCGCCGGAAATTATCAGGGCTGTAAAAAATGAAGTGACCGTTCCGGTCATCGTAGGCGGCGGAATCAGGACCCCCGAGTACGCGGGGACCCTTGTTGAAGCAGGCGCGGATTTTATCGTCATAGGCAATGTTCTCGAAAAGTCGGACGATCCCGATATAGTTAAAAAATTCGCGGAGGCAGTAAAATGAAAGTCGCGGACGACAAACACTGTTTCGCCTGCGGGGACTTGAACGAACACGGGCTTCACGCCGACATAACTACGAATGACGGCAACACGAGCCGCTGTAAAATAAAAATACCTTCAAGGTTCCAGGGCTGGAAAGGAATGGTTCACGGCGGGATTATCTCCACACTTCTCGATGAGATCAGCATGTATGCCTGCAGAAACATATCGCTCAGGGGCGTGACAGCCGAAATAGATGTCAAGTTCAGAAAACCCGTCCCGATCGATACAGAGCTCGAAGTCAAAGCGAAAGTAACTGACATCAGGCGTAAGATAATTTGCGTACAGGCAGAACTTCTCGTTGACGGAGTTGTTCATGCATCGGCTGAGACGAAGGTTTTTAATCTCGAATAGAATATTTTAATACCGGAGGTGTAAATTAAGAGCCTTTCAGATGAGAGATTCATACTCATAGCGGACATAGGAAGCACGACTACAAAGGGTCTTCTGCTTGAATTGAAGGACGGCAAATATTATTTTAAAGCTGTTTCGAATGCGCCGACTACCGTTGAACGACCGTACGAGGATGTGAATATCGGTCTGAATAACGCGGTTAAGATCCTTGAAGAAAAGTCGGGAATGTCCTTAACGGGGCCGGCCGGCGAGATATCAGTCCCGTTCCTTGCCACAAGTTCGGCGGGAGGCGGGCTTCAGATGCTCGTCTTCGGGCTGACGAAGGCGGAGACAGGAAAGGCCGCGGAGGCCACGGCTTACGGTGCGGGAGCCGTCATAACGGGATCGTTCGCAGTTGACGACGGCATGCCGGAGATGGCAAAGATGAGGATGATAAGGGAGATTCATCCCGACATGATCCTCATGGCCGGAGGCATTGACGGCGGAGGCGTATGGGGCACATTGAGGCAGGCCGAACTGCTCGCCCTTGCCGAGCCGAGATCGAAATTCATGCCGGAGGAGCAGATCCCGCTCGTTTTCTGCGGAAATGTGGAAGCCCGCGGGTTCGTGAAAGACATTCTGGGCGATCATTTTCATATACACACGACGGAAAATATCAGGCCGGACTTCGAACACTTCAATTTCGACCCCGTGAGGGATAAGATACATCAGCTTTTCATGGAAAATGTGATGGAGAACGCGCCGGGCTACAAGAAGGTGAAGAAAGCGGTGGCCGGGGACATCCTGCCCACGCCCGCGGGGGTCGACCTGATCCTGAAGGCTTATCATGAAAGCCACAGAGAGAACATGCTGCTCGTTGACATGGGCGGCGCAACGACCGATATTTTTTCCTGCGTAAATTCGAATATCAGCAGGACCGTATCGGCCAACATAGGCATGAGCTATTCGCTGTCAAATGTGCTCAAGGAAGCAGGGGCGGAAAAAATATCGGAGAACCTCTGCGGGCTGCTTAAGGAAGACGACATAAGGAACTACATTTCAAATAAGACCTTAAATCCGGAATATATACCGCAGAGCAGAGGTGAAAGGTTCATTGAACTTTCCTGCGCCGCCGAGGGTATCCGAATCGCCTGGGATCAGCATATAGGAATGAACTATCAGGTTAATAAAATGGGACATCTCGACAAAAGAAGAAAATCTCTTGCCGAGCATGAAATATGCCCGTTCGAGGAGGTCTTCAATCTGTCGGCGGATAAGGGGGTACTGTTCCAGCTTTCGCAAGTAAACAGGATAATCGGTGCCGGAGGGGTGATCTCATCTTCGGATAATGTAGAAGATGTTATTTTCATGCTGAATGAGGGTTTTTCACCCGTCGGCATCACAGAACTCTATGTCGATAAGCATTTCAAGTCTCCGCAGACGGGAATGCTGTCCCTGATAGATCCTGAAAAAGCCGCTGAAGTATTCGAAAGGGAATCGCTCAAAAGGGTATGCACGGTGGTCTCGCTTGCGGGGAAGAGCAAAGAGCCTGTTGAAGTTCTGTCGATAACCGACCTGTACGACAACTCGTCCGTGAAGATGAGATCGGGAGAGGTGTTCTTCACGAAAAAAGGCGGTCATTTCAGGTTCGAGGCCATGAACGGTTTTGTTTTCGGCACGAACGGTACTGTGATGGAAGAGGACTTTCAGTGCCCGATCTTATTGGACTGCAGGCCCATGAACGGTTTTAAGGACAGCTCGGTCATGTTCAAAGCTCTATACGGCGGAACAAAAGAAATGAAGACAGGTTCGGCAACTCTGAAAGGCAGAAATGAAATATTCAGAGGCGAATTCGAGGTATCAAGGTCGCTCCCCTACAAAGGCGAAATTCTTGTTCAGAAGGGCGAAAGGATAGGTATTGACTCTGTGATAGGAAAAAATCTTTTCAATCCACCAAAAATATACATGGTCAATATAAGGATGCAGGCAGGAAACTCAAAGCTTACAAAAGAAGAAATCTCAAGCGGTCTGCTGATAAAAAAGGGCGATACGGTCGAATACGGTCAGCCTGTGTTCAGCTACAAAAAGAAAGAAAGCGCGGTGCCTTTCACATACAATTCAATTGTGAGAGGAGAGGTCGTAAAGATAGATGATTACGGGATGATCGTGCTCAAAGAGATACAGGATTACGATGACAGAGAACTTACCTTCAATGCGGCCGAGGAAATGGGGGTCAAGCCTAAAGAACTGAGCAGGTACCTTAAGTGCTCGGAGGGTGATTTTGTTATAAGAGGGCAGATTATCGCGCAGGCAACATCGGGAAGCTCGATAAAAGACCTTCTGAATTCCATTATCGAATCAAAGCCGGACTGTCACAGCGGAATGAGTGAGATAACAGGAAAACACAGTTGCTTTAAAGCTCCATCCACAGGAAATATTACGAAAATAGATCATAAAACGGGCGAGATATCGATTAAGTACAGGTCGAAGCCTTTCATTTTAAATTCGCTTGTGAACGGCGTTATTACCGAAGTGCATAAGGACATTTCAGCGGATATTAAGGTGGAAGGATCTTACGCATACTGCATAATCGGCTTCGGGGGAGAGAATTCCGGCAGGCTGAAAATGGCTTCTGCGGTCACAGGATTGAACGACAGCTACAACGGAATGACAGCAGTATTTACCGGCCCTGTGAACAGGTCGATCCTGGAATCAGCCGCAAAACTTAAGCTCAAAGGAGTGATAGCGCCATCAATAAACAATAAAGACTGGGTGGATTTTTCAGGCAGGGAGATCGGCGTCGCGATAACAGGTAAGGAAGATATCGGCTTCACTTTCATGCTCACCGAAGGATTCGGTCATAAAGAAATGAGCAGCGATTATATAGAATATTTCAAAGAGAACGAAGGTCGGATCGCAAGCCTGAACGGGCGTACAAGGATAAGGGCAGGGGTCATCAGGCCCAGGATCATAATTTCATAAAAGGATAGCTTATGCCGTTAGGATTTATACCTCCGGGCGGAAATTATCAGCCGCCGCAGCCTGATCTTGGAGCGTCGAGATCGGATGTTGAAGAACTCAAAGATAAATTTGAAAGACTAAAGCTCGTTACAATGGCCGTGTGGACTTTTGTAAAGGACGATAAAGAGATTAACGAGGACGCTTTGATCGCGAGGGTCAGAGAGATAGACAAGCTCGACGGAACGGCAGACGGGAAACTCAGGCTCGGAGTGAAAAAGTGCGGAAAGTGCGGGAAAACACTGAACCCGAAATTTGAAAAATGCCTGTATTGCGGTCATATAACTCCCGTTTCAAGCATATTTGAGACTTTTTAAGAAGTAAAAAACATAGGCTTTGTGTTGTCGCCCTCCTCTTTTTGAGGTGACAAATTGGCACCTTAAAGAATTGTATTCTGTTTCATTTAACTGGAAACAGAACGAACCAGGGAAGCGTTCTGAATTTCTCTTCGTTATTCATATTCCGACATACCCGCCTCTCTTACATTACTTCAACTTCCCCAGCCTGCTCAACATTTCGACAGCCTCAACTTCCATCTTTGAAAAACCGAACCACTTTTTACCAAGATCCTTCAGCGACGCTCCGAAGTGATAAATTACTTTCTCATCGCTCACGATAAACCGGTCGTGGGAATTATCGAACTCCTGCTTATCGAACAAAATACCCTGCTTGGGCTTGATCTCTCCGCTTTCCATTAAGGAGAATATTTTGTCAAATTTGCGGTCATTCCCGTCTAATCTTGAAATCGCTTCTATTTGCTTCAACTCCATGTTATCCAATCTATGTAACACTTGGGCATTTGATTGAATAAATTTCCTCATCTCTATAAAAGCTTTCATGATTTGAATACTGATTCGTACAGCAGTTTTGCTTTTAAGAACTGAGGACAACATGGCAACACCCTGCTCTGTAAATGCATAGGGCAAATATTTTGTGTATTTAGCACTCCGGCTCTCAAAGGTCACAAATTGTGACCTTTGTTCTGCATTTTCCGTAATAGTAAGCATAAAGCAGAATTCTTCAGGAAACCTCTCCTTATTCCTCTTAACCGCCTGATTCAGAACCTTCGTCTCCACTCCATACAACTCCGCCAAATCTCTGTCCAGCATCACCTGAAACCCCCGGACCGAATATATCTTTTCCCGAATACTTTCCTCGAACTTTTCCATTTCATATTCCGACATAACTGCCTCTCTTACATTACTTATTACATAATATACGACTGGAGGCGTGTCAAATCGTGACACGGCAAGAAATATTGTTAAATTATTTAATTTTCTTCGCTGTATTTCTCGAAATTCTTTGAGATCATGGCTCTGACATCATCGTGGATGGTGTTCTGAGCTTCCTTGCTCATGGCGGAAATGTTTATCGGTTTGTCTATTACAAGGGTGACTTTGCTGCGTCTGCCGGCTTTGAAGTTGTCTATGATCTTTTCCGTTCCGACTATTGTGACGGGAAGGATTGGTACTCCGGCCATGATCGGGAGCTTGAAGCTGCCTTTCTTGAAAGGTATGATGGTCGGCCGGCGCGTGCCTTCAGGAAAAATGATGACGGTCTGGCCCTTTTTTATGATCTCCGCGGCCTCCTTGAAGGACTCCAGTCCCTTTCGCGGGCTTGACCTGTCAATGAACAGGCAGCCGAGCATGCGCATCCATGATGCGAACAGGGGTATGCGCGAAAGCTCGATCTTGGCGATGAACGACGGATTGTTGGTCATCATGGCAAAAAGCAGGGGAATGTCATAGCCCGCCTGATGGTTCGACACGATCACAACAGCTTCACCGGGAATATTCTCAAGCCCGACGGTTTCGACTTCCGCGTCTGACCACTTAAGTATCTTCGATCCCCAGTTCACCGGATATTTGGACATGTAATTTTTAAAATCGCCAAAGCTCAGCGAAGCTTTTTTATAATAGATATAAGGCAGAATTAAAAAATGCGAGAATGTGAACAGCGCAAATCTTATCTTAAGAAGGAGAAATCTCATTTGTCTTTATCTGCCGTTCAGGCTAAGATCTTGGAGACCAGCCTGTTCAGGTCGTCAAGCTCAAAAGGTTTTGCCAGAAAACCGTCGGCTTTTTCTACATCCTGCCTGACTTTTTCGATCCCGTAGCCCGTCATAAGTATAATAGGCATGTCGGGATTTTTCGATTTTACGCTTTTAAAAAGCTCAATTCCGCCCATTTTAGGCATATTTATGTCAGTTATGATAAGGCTGTATTCGCCGGGCTGGCTTTCCGTAATGATCTCCATAGCGACAGATCCGTCCTTTGCGCTCATCACTCCGTAATCCATCATCTCAAAAAAGTCGGTAAGAAGGTCGCGCATTATCGCTTCATCGTCAACTACAAGTATTTTCTTTGTGTCCGCCATAATTCCCGCAATTTTTTACTTAGTCATATTATAAAGTCTTAAACGGAATAAATCAATAAAAAAATTAGAATAAAATTTATTCCCATTCTATCGTGGAGGGCGGTTTTGTGCTGATATCGTAAACGACCCTGTTGACACCCCTGACCTCATTTATGATCCTCGTCGAAACCCTCGAAAGGAATTCGTGAGTGAAAGGATAGCAGTCCGCCGTCATAAAATCTATCGTCCTCACCGCTCTCAAGGCTATCACATTATCGTAAGTTCTTTCATCGCCCATCACGCCGACCGTTTTTACCGGAAGAAATACCGCAAATGCCTGTCCGATAGCGTCATAAATACCTTCCTTTTCGATCTCGGAAATGTAAATGTCATCCGCTTTTCTGAGTATGTTGAGCCTCTTTTTAGTGATGTTGCCGATCACCCTGACGCCTAAACCGGGACCGGGGAAAGGATGCCTTTTAATTATCCTGTCATGAAGCCCCAGTTCGTGACCCACGCGCCTGACCTCGTCTTTGAAAAGATCCCTCAGAGGTTCGATCACCTTAAGCTTCATCTCTTTCGGCAGTCCGCCCACATTATGATGCGATTTGATGGTCGCGGACGGTCCGCCTTTGGCACTTACCGATTCAATAACATCCGGATATATCGTTCCCTGGGCAAGAAACTCGACAATTCCGCCCTCTTTCTTCTTTATTTTATCGATCTCAGCCTGAAATACTTCAATGAACTCACGGCCGATGATCTTTCTCTTTCTTTCAGGTTCCTTTATGCCCTTAAGCGCGTTTATAAACTGGCCGGAAGCGTCGGCTACGATAAGGTTAAGGCCGAGTTTATCCTTGAATGTCCTGATAACCTTCTCCCTCTCATTAAGCCTCAACAGTCCGTTATCCACAAATATATTGATGAGGTTCTTTCCGATCGCCTTATGCAGAAGAAGCGCCGCTACGGATGAATCCACCCCGCCTGAAAATCCGAGAACGACTTTTTTATTCCCGACGGTTTTTTTAATTTTCTCAATTCCTTCTTCAATAAAGTTCGATGCAGTCCAGTCGCCTCTGCATCCGCATATCTTTTTCACGAAATTGTCCAGAAATATCCCGCCGTTCTCAGTATGGTTTACCTCGGGATGGAACTGAACGCCGTAAATGTTCGCTTTTTTATTCCTTATTACAGCCGCAGGAGTGTTGTCCGAATAGCCGATGCTCTCGAAACCTTTCGGTATTTTCACGACCTTATCGCCGTGGCTCATCCATACTTTCCAGTTCTTTTTTGGCTTCACCACTCCGGAAAATACCGGATCTTCCGCGGTCAGTTTCACTTCCGCGAAACCGAATTCCTGCTCAGAGCTTCTTTCCACTTTTCCGCCGAGCTTTTTGGTAATGAGCTGCATTCCGTAGCATATTCCAAGTATAGGAACTCCGAGTTTGAAAATTTCATCCGGCACATCCGGCGAGTTCAAAGCATAGACAGAGTTCGGTCCTCCTGAAAAGATAATCCCTTTAGGATCGAATTTCTTTATCTCTTCAAGCGGAGTGTAGAAAGGCTTAAGCTCGCAGTAAACGCTGTTCTCCCTGATCCTCCTGGCTATGAGCTGATTGTACTGGCTTCCGAAGTCCAATATCAGTATTTTTTCGTGCTTCATAATATCTCCGGTTTTCAACAGGTCATAAAGATAATCATTCGGTGTCGGTTTTACAAGAGAAGATATGAAGTGATTTTCCAATTCACTGTTCAGACAGTCGTTTAAATTCCATATTTTACCAATTATTAGAAATATATGAGAAAGCTGTTTCTGATCTGTAAACAAAAAAAGAACATGATCTGCAGTCACAAACCACATTATATAGTGTTGTAAAAAAGCAGATACCACAATATATTGTGTTTTTTGTAAAAAAGCACTTGACAAGTTTTGTTCGCCTGTGTTATATTGGAGTACTGACATAATTGCAGGCTAAATACGATACTGAATAACCCTACTGGAGATGAGACCATGACCGAAAAAACAAAAAAAGCAGTAAAGACAAAAGACCGGTTCGAAAATCCCGATGACAGATTCCCGGAAATCGAATTTTCAGAGAACGCCCTGGTGATCCTCAAAAAAAGATATCTTATTAAAGATCTCGATACAAAACAGCCTAAAGAAACCCCGAGAGACCTCTTTATCAGGGTCGCGAAGGCGATAGCGGACGGCAGCAGGAAGGCGGATCCGGACATCACCGACGAAGAAGTGATGGAGATCGAGGACAGGTTTTACGATCTTATGGCAAGCAAGGATTTTATGCCGAATTCGCCTACCCTGATGAACGCGGGGCGGGAACTCCCGAACCTGAGCGCCTGTTTCGTCCTTCCGGTCGAGGACTCGATGGAAGGCATTTTCAATGCCGTCAAGGACGCGGCGCTGATCCACAAGTCCGGCGGAGGCACAGGTTTCGATTTCTCCAACCTGAGGCCGTCCGGCTCCAATGTCCAGTCCACCGCCGGCACTGCGAGCGGGCCTATTTCCTTCATGTCCGTTTTCAATGCCGCTACCGAGACCATTAAGCAGGGTGGTGTCAGAAGAGGCGCGAACATGGGCATCATGAGAGTTGACCACCCTGAGATCATGAATTTTATAGAGTGCAAGAAAGACACATCCAAATTCACAAATTTCAACATCTCGGTAGCGATAACCGATGATTTCATGAAGGCGTACAAAGCCGGGACGGACTATATTCTTTATCATAAAGAGAGACCGGTCGGAGCCGCGAGCGCAAAAATGGTAATGGACGCGATCGTCAGGAACGCATGGGAGACAGGCGAGCCCGGTCTCGTTTTCATTGACAAGGTGAACGCAAAGAACACGCTTCCCGGGGTCGGCAAGATCGCCGCGACCAACCCGTGCGGAGAGCAGCCACTTTTGCCTTACGGAAGCTGCAACCTCGGATCTATCAATGTGAGCAATTTTTTTATCGCGGACGAAAAGACAGTTGACTGGGACAGACTGAAAAGTGTAGTGTCCGACTGCGTACTGTTTCTGGACAATGTGATCGAGGTCGGAAAATATCCGATCAGGAAGATACACGAGATGGCGAGGGCGAACAGGAACATCGGGCTGGGCGTAATGGGCTTTGCGGACCTGCTCTACAGGCTGGGCATACCATACGACAGCGATGAGGGCGTGACATTCGGCAAAAAACTTATGGCTTTCATTCACTCGAACGCGCAGGAGGCTTCAAAAAAGCTGGCTGAGGAAAGAGGATCGTTCCCGAACATCGACAAATCAATATACACATACCCCATGAGGAACTCGAATGTGACTACCGTAGCTCCGACAGGCACTATCGGTATGCTCGCCGAGGCTTCAGGCGGGATTGAGCCGAACTTCGCGCTGGTCTATGTTAAGCATGTGATGGACGACAAGAAGCTGCAGTATGTCAATCCGATACTCGAAGAGACCCTGAAAGAAAGGGGAATTTATTCCGAAGAGCTGATGGAGAAGATAAAGCAGGAGGGCAAGCTTTCCAACATCGCCGAGATCCCGGAGGACATAAAGAAGATATTCGTTACCGCGCAGGAGATCGACCCTTATTACCATGTCGCCATGCAGTCCGCTTTCCAGGAGTTCGTTGACAGTTCGATCTCAAAGACCGTGAATTTCGATAATTCCGCAACTCAGGATGATATAAAGAACGCTTATCTGCAGGCTTATGATTCAGCGTGCAAGGGTATAACTGTTTACCGCGACGGATGCCGCCCGTATCAGGTACTCAACACAGGGACCAAGACCAACGAGGACAGAAAAGCCGAACAGGCTGAAGATGTCCACAAGCCGAAGGTGAGACCGGATGTTATTGAGGGCAAGACCTACAAGGTCAACACCGGCGAAGGCGTCATGTATGTTACCGTCAACACGATCGACGGCAAACCGTTCGAGCTTTTCGCGTCCATCGGCAAGGCGGGCGGGAACGCTGCTGCGCAGAGCGAGGCCATCAGCCGCATGGTGTCTCTTGCGCTCAGGTCCGACATCGACCTCAATGTGATAGTCAAGCAGCTGATCGGCATCGGGAGCCCCAATACTGTCTGGCACAACGGCGAGGTTATTCTTTCCACGCCTGACGCCATCGGGAAGATACTCAAGAAATATTATGTTGATCCGGTAAAGAACGAGGCGAAGTCTGAAGCTAAATCTGATGAGCCGAAGGCTCCGGTCAGGCGCGGAGTGATCTGCCCCAAGTGCAACGGCGCGATGTTGATGCAGGAGGGCTGCATGACATGCCCGACATGCGGATATTCGAAGTGCAGTTAGGACCGCGGGTATGATATACTAAAAAAGGCAGGATAGTTTTTCCTGCCTTTTTTACATCGCGAATAAAACCGTCTGACATTCCCCAAGTTTCAATACTGCGGATAGTAAACCTGACCCATGAAGAGTATTGTTCCGGTCAGATCGTCCCTTATAGCGAAGAAGAATGGCTTGTTCACCAGAAAAGAATCATCAACCCCCTCATATCCTCCGATAATTGTGACAGCTGCCGCCGAAGTGCCCATTTCATTCACATCTATGAAAGATTTGTGCTTTACCAGACCTATGAATAAAGACTGCCATGCTTCTGTCATTCCGGAAAAATCGGCAATACCTCCTACAAAAGCATCTGTCATGCCGAGAGCCTGTAGTATTGGTATAAGGTTAGACTCGAAACCGAATTTGAACTTAGGCATGGAAAAATTGAACCCAGATTCGTATGTGGGGAATGCTTCCGCGAATGTGACAAACGATCCCATCCAACTGTTCCAGTTCTCAGTAGTCAATTCAGTTTCGATAAAAGTTTTAAGGTCGTCTGTAGGTACGAAAACATACATTGAAACATCTTTGCCTGTTTCTCTTAGAACGGGATTTACATAAGGCATTTTTACCGCTTTAAAATTGTCAGTGTATAGATATTTGAATTTCTTTGAAGGGGCTTCTGCACTTACACCATTATCGCACATTGTGAGTACAGACTGATTTGTACCGTCCTCGTTATAAAAAG
The DNA here is from genome assembly GCA_002382735.1 of bacterium UBP11_UBA4055. GTDB lineage: Bacteria > UBA4055 > UBA4055 > UBA4055 > UBA4055 > UBA4055. The sequence goes on along the minus strand of DFZN01000007.1, from coordinate 8,814 downwards.
CTCTGTTTTCTGTTTCATCGGCATCGAAAGGGAATTTCCATAAACCCTGAAAATTTATGGCGTTTATTAGAAAGAACTCCGCACCAACGGCAGAATAATCCAGAATATCCTCAATTTTCCCGTCCGTCTTGTTTGAAACCCAAGCATTTATTGTATCTATCGATGCATTTATGTCGAGGTCGAGGTTCCGGATATCCGCGTCAAAATAATCTTTTGTCAGTTCAACATAGGTCTCTCTGATGGGAAAATCATCGTCAAACCAGGCTGAATTGGCAAGATCAAGGTCGATTATCGTGTTAAGGCTGTCAAGTTTCTGGGCTAGTCCAAGAAAAAGATTATTGATACAATAATCCGGAACATCCTGATATTCGAGTACGGTCTTTATCTCGTACTTGGTGTTGTTCGCGGCACCGTTGTTAAGCATCGACAATGCGATTGAGATCGAGGTCGGGGAGATCATGATGTTCTGGTCAGCTGTAACCTGATCAACGATCTCCTTGAAGATCTTGTGCGAGAAATTCAGGTTCGCGTTGCGGAAATCGAAAATATTTTGCGCAGTGATGGTCTCGTCAGGCGGCGGATCGTTCGGGCTTATCGGATCGTCGTCTTTTGTGCAGCTTAATAGAACAAGAAATCCTATTAATAAAAACATAAACTTCTTCACTTTACACCTCCGTTCGAATAATTTTACTGTATTTGTCAGTTAGTAATATAATCAATACAAATTGGTGAAACAAGAAAAATAAAAGTTCAGTATTATGAAAAAAGGCAGGATAGTTTTTCCTGCCTTTTTTACATCGCGAATAATCCGCTGACGAGAGGGAACCAGATGGTCGCCGCCGTGATCAGCGCCATTATGGATTTTTTGATAAAACCCGCCCGGTCGTTCAAGAACACATAACCGACCAGTGTTACGGCTCCGCCAAGACCGAAAGTGAATAGGAAAAAGAGACCCACGAACCAAAATTCCTGAGAAATGCTGCTGAAGAAAATATGCAGAAACAATCCAGTCCAGTAGAAAAATTCCCCGAACAGAATAATGTAGAGCATATACAAGATCGTGCCCTTGTTCTCCTCCCTTTCGCTGAGCCTGCCGAATAAGGACATTAAAGATCTGCGCAATACATCGGGAATAATAAACAATGCCGTATAGATGAACGCCGATATTCTACTTCCGCCCGCGTTAGACTTCTGCTCTTTAAGTTCTTTCTCGACCTCATCCATGTTATCCGACAAATAAGGCGTGTCGGAAATATGCGCAAGGCAGATCACTTCGTTCATGTCAAAAGTCAGGCCCGGCAGAAGATCGAACCCCTCAGTGAATTTCAGGCGGGAGACCTTGATGCCCTGCGAGCGTATAAGTTCCGCATAATCGCTGCCGAACCTTCTGTGGTTTCCGGCTATTCCGTACATGGACATCCTGTCTTTGTAGCTCGTTATCGGATACTCTGCGGTTTTGTCCTTTGCAGGGTCGATATTAGCCTGGAGCATCATAAGTCCGTCAGGCTTGAGAATTCTTTTGAGTTCTTTCAGTACGCTTATGTAGTCAGGCAGCTTTTCCAGAATATAATTGCAGACGATGAGGTCGAAACTGCCGCTTTCATATTTGTTCTTTAGCGTGTTGTCCCGAATGGTGAAATCGCCCGTTTCGTTGTATATCTTGACCTCTGCGCCCGGAAAATTCCCGAAATATTCGCTTATCCTTCCCGGCTCGGTGACGGTAAGTACTTTAAGCTCCCCGGAAAGAAATTCCGTCTTCGCCTGCAGGAATAACAGTATCGTTCTTTCTTCGATCGTCGAACCGCAGACGGGGCATAAACTGCTCAGTTCTCTGGTGAGTTTGTATTTTTCGGCTTTGTAGAATCCCGAGCAGAACGGGCAGTAGATGTCATCGCCGCGGAAGTACTGCTTTTTGTAGAACTCGTAATTATTTTTTACCGTTGAGAACATTTAACTCCTAATATTCATAGATCTTTATTTTATTTTCATTCGAATTATAACCGATAACCTTATCAGCTACAAATAACAACCCATATCCTTCTTCCATTTCCGGCTTAACTCGATTAATGAAAATATCGTTTTCGAAGATATCATAATAGAAACCTTCTTCTTCTTTGTTTGTAGGTCCCGATACCCACAATCTGTTATATTTGTCTGTTCGAAGTATATAAATAGAGTTCCTGAATTCAGATTTATACTTCCTACCCTGTTTTGCCCAGATTTCCTCATATTTTTTATGGAAATCTAAAGGTGTTTTTATTCTTGAATAATATTTTCTGATCTCTCTAACTTTATTTCCGTCAATATCGTAAACATCTATTTTATACTGAGTTTTTGAATGCTCATAAACATAGGCATTTATATCAGATGCGGCAGCTTGTATTCCTTTCTCTGTTGGATCGAACTCTACATCCTTTGCAGGAGGTTCATATTCAAGGATATGAAGATTCTTTATGAAATCGAAGCTGTGATCATATAAAGAAGTTTCTTTAATACTAGTTTGTTTGCCTTCATCCGTAACAATGTTTTTTGTTGCACCGAAAATAGTAATGTAGTTTTCGCCGAATTTTGAAGGGAGCATCGGAAAGTTATGAATATCAGGATATTTTTTATCTCCCAAAAACTCACCATCTAAACTGAATTTAGATATCTTGTAGCTCCTTATCTCAGTTATGTACAAGGTATCTTTTCTTACTACCATCGCTCCGGGCTGAATGAACTCGCCGGGGCCTTGACCCTGCTGTCCGTAGGATTTTATAAAACTGCCTTTTGGATCGTATTTAAACACCTTGTATTTTGTACGGTCAAATATATAAATATTTCCCGCCTCATCAAAATCCACGATCGTAGGCTGATTAAAATATCTTTCAGGATCGGTTTCGGCACCATTGTCAATATAAGCCACTTCTCTTAACTCAATTTTGAAAGTTGAGTCAGCAGGCACTCCCGTGTTTTCCGTTATCATGATCCCGTTAAGGTCGTACTGCTTGTAGGTCGATTCTTTTTTCGTGCATCCGGACATTATCAGCAGCGAGGAGCATATAATGGCAAATATATAAAATTTCATGCACTCACTCCGTTCATATTTAATACTCGTAAATTTTAATATTGTTATTTTCCCTGTTTATACCTACGATTTTACCGCCGACGAAATAAGGGCTGTAACCTTTTTCGATGTTTAAAACGATTCTGTTAAGTAAAATGTCGTTCTCATAAATATCAAATTTTAACTGATCTTCAGAGTTATCATTGGCAGCCACCCACAATCTTCCGTACTTATCAGTCAGCATCCAGTTTATTGAATTTTTATAAATAATCTTGTATTTCATACCGTATTTTTCTCCGCTTTTGCGCAAAGCTTCAGCTTCTTTTTCATCCACTTTGGTTTTGATGTAATTTCTCCTGATCTCTCTGATCTGATCTCCCTGAGAGTTAAGCACACTGATCTTGTAGGTGTCCTTTGAGTTCTCTGAAACATAAACAAGGCTGTCGGAGAAAGCGGATGCATAGCCTTTTTCCGTTGGGTCGTTCTCCACATCTCTGTTATACGGATACTCAATTTGATAAAGATTCTTTTCAAAATTGAAATTTTCATCGTAAAGAGTTACATCACTGACCATAACCATTTGATTATCGCCGTCTGTCTTGTTGGAGGTTGAACGGTTTATATATTTAGCACCGAATTTTTTTGGATAAGAAGGAAATTTGTAATGATCAGTTAAAGTCTTGTCGCTTATGTAATTGCCGTCAAGGTCGTATTTGATGATCTTGAGATTAGTCCAGTTTGATAAAAATAGAGTATCTTTGCGTGTATTCATCATCCCCGGAAGCCAGAATTCGCCGGGACCTTTACCGTTCCTGCCGAAAGCTTTAACGAACTTGAGATCTTTATCGTATTTATGGATTCGGTGCTTGTCCCTGTCCAAAATGAAAAGGTTTCCAAGATAGTCAAACTCGAAATCCGAAGCACTTTGGATAAATCTGATCGTGTCGGAAACATTCTCCATGTCAATGAAACCTTCTTCTTTCAGCTCGATCCTGAAAGTTGAGTCAGCAGGCACTCCCGTGTTTCGTGTTATTCTTATCCCGGTTACTTCACTGACTTCGTAAGTTGATTCTTTCTTGGTGCAGCTGAGCAACAATAATACTGCCGATAAAATTACCAGATACCTTAGAACTTTCATCCTTTTCCTCCATGCTAATTTCAGATAATTTGTTTGTTACTATATGGTTTTTCTACTTCTCTTCTTCTTTTCTGCCTGAAGCAATCCTGCGGTGTGTTTCTCATAAAGCTCGAACAGAAACTCCATACGGTTAGCCTCGCTTACGAAAGGCTGAGGGCGGTAGGCGAGATCGGCAACTCTGTCAAGCTCGTTATGTGCCTTAACTAATTCTGACGGCATAGAAACGGGATCATAAAGTTCGGCGAGAGAATTTTCCGGAAATAAAGCTCGGGCATCAAGAACCTTCTGGGCAGCTTTTTCAATGTTGATCTGTTGAACTCTCGTCGGATTCTCCGGCCACGGGAAGTTATTGTAAACAATAGTGTTTGAGTAACGAAATCTACTCTCTAATCTACCGCATATTGATTTTACCCAAGTCATATGCATGATAGAAGTTATAATGCCAAAGTGAAATAAATTTGCATTTTCCAAAGTAAAAGAGGCATTGCTGGCAATGCAATCAGATTGTAAATAACCTATAGGGATGTATTTTCTATTTTCAGAAGACACTATAGGTATTAGCAAGTAATTACTTTTTGGTTGTCTTATACTCGTGAAGAGAGAAGGTGTCGAAGCAGACGCTTTCGCTTGTTTCTGTAAACTTTTTTCTCTAAATTCTTTCACTAATAACAATCTTTTCATAATAAATGGAGAATTTTTTATATCTGAAGGATCTGCATTTACAAACCAAAAGCAATACCTGTGAATTTTATTAATAAAATCATCAGAACTAACAAATCTTTTGATATATTTTGCAATATTTGGTTCGTTTTTAGTTATATTTTCTTTTTCTTCCGAAGATAATATTAAATAACCACCTTCTCTTGGCTCACTGCCATAATTTAATACCGGAGAATAATCTTGTATGGGCTTTGATATTTTCTTTATAAATATGTCACGAAAATCGACCAAATACGGATTAATATTTTTAGCTTTAATTTCATGAACAGTTTTTTTTGTTTGATCATATTCATATATAATTTTATTTGTGTTATCTTCGCAAGAGAAACCTATTATTACAACATGGACAGCGGCATTTCCTTTAGCTTCATTCTTCCATTTAAAAGTTCTATATGCGAAATTAATTTTTGTATTTAACTTGTTTAATAATAAATTCCAGAGAATACCAACTTGTTCACCCTGAGTAATGGAATTTGTTGATACAAAAGCAACTTTGGTTTTAGTTTGATGGATGTATTGTGCAGCTTTAATGTACCATGCTGCGACATAGTCCAATACTGATAAACCGCTAATGTTTTCATACACGATAGACAGATCCAGTTTTTGATTTTTATTCTGTAGCTTATACCCGACAAACGGCGGATTGCCCAATATGTAATCGAACCTGACCTTTGATCCGTATTCGGGCATCTTGTCCTTATAGACTTTGACCGTTTCCGCCTCAATATTTACGGTACCGTAGGCTATAGGTTCCGGCTCTGATACCATATAAACATTCGCGTGTTTCGCGACTATATCAACAGTGTTGACCGGATTCAGGAGGCTCTGCCAGTCAATCCTCAATGCGTTCCCGTTGACGATGGTGGCGGAATTCTTGAGCGGAAGCCTTACGAAATATTGTCCGAACTCATTGCTGATCTGCATATTCATCTGGTGGTCGATCAGCCACATTGCCACTTCAGCGATCCTTGCCGGAAACTCTTCTATCTCGATCCCGCAGAACTGATCCACATCTATCCAGATGATATCCCTGACATCAAGAACCTGCTCGGTTTTGTACAAAATTCTTAATATTTCGATCTCAAGGAGACGGAGTTCTCTATATGTGATCACAAGGAAGTTCCCGCATCCGCAGGCAGGGTCGAGGAATCTGAGCGTGCTTAGTTTTTTATGAAATTCAGTCAATTTATTTTTGCTGTGCTTAACGGACTCAAATTCAGCCCAAAGATCGTCAATGAATAGCGGTTTTATCAGCTTCAGAATGTTCTTTTCACTCGTATAGTGCGCACCGAGATTTCTTCGTTCTTTCGGATTCATCACGCTTTGGAACATCGAACCGAAAATAGCGGGGGAGATCTTGCTCCAGTCAATATTGCAACAATCAAGCAGAGCTTGTCTCATCTTGGAATCAAAGCTCGCAGTAGGCAGAAGTTCTTCAAAAAGCTTTCCGTTCACATAAGGAAAATCAGCGAGCTGCTCATCGAGATTCTTATAGCGCTTTTCATTCGGAGTATTCAGAACCTGAAAAAGTTCCTGAAGCTTAGCCGCAAGATCGCTCCCGTCAACATTAGTCCTCTGAACAATATAATCCTGAAACTGCTCCTTCTCAAATATCGTAGTGTCCTCAGCGAAAAGGCAGAACAAAACACGCACAAGATAAACTTCGAGAGGATGATCCGTATAACCGATCTCTTTAAGCCTGTCGTGGATCTTACCCATCAGCTCGGCCGCCCTGATATTCGCGGGATCCTGCTCCTTATAGATCTTCTTCTGATAGCCAAGCAGATAACCGAAATGCTGAACATTATGAACAAGCTCGGCAAGCTTAAACTCCGTCAGCGTATCATCCTCAAGATCATACAGTCTGAAATGCTCAAAGTCGGAAACGAGAATATATTTCGGAAGCTCGAACTCTCTAACGGCCTTCAAATACTCCCTCGCCTGCGAATAAGCCTTATCGAGACTCTTCCCGCGGCTCTTCATCTCCACAAGAATAGTCTGAGGCCAGAAAAGATCAATATAACCGTCATGGTCGTCAAGCTTCTTCACCCTGTGCTCAAAATTCGAAACCTTCCGCTGACTTATCCCGAACACATTAAAGAACTCGAACAGAAAAGTCTTAGCCTCCGCATCCTCATTAAAAGCATCCGCCCACTCCGCCGAAAAGTGAGCCGCCCGTTCCTTTATTTCATTCCAGCTAAGAACCATAGGTTTTCCCGGATTTTTTTATCAAATAAAACAATGTAATCCTTTTACACTTCAAAAACAACACAATTCGATATTCATTTCCCGGCCCACTCTATTTTATAGTCATATACTTCGATCAGATTCTCGTCGTGATCAAAAAGATATATACGGTCTTTAATATCAATCACTTTTTGCGTATATTCATATCAGTATTCATGACCACAAGAGTCAGTTTAAGAATAAGTTTCTCAGGTTCCCGAATAAATTGTGTTACCTGTCCGATAATTGTCGAATCGTTTATCTGATAGCAATGCCGAGGGAGCGACATAACTTCGGGAGAGATGATTTTGATATCAATGAATCGGCCGTCTCTGCTGAATTTCTTTATCTTTATTCGGTTGTCGACTATGAATATCGTGTCGTTATAAGTATATAAAGTATTGAAGCTCTCGATTTCTTCGGGCCCTTTTCCTTTATTTGCGAAACCCGTCTTGAATTCTCCTTTATCGTCAAAAACCTTGACCGATCCGGAGTTGTAATCGTAGAGATATAAATAATTGTCAGTTCCGTAATGAAAGATACTGTTGAAAACTGAAAAAGACAGCAATGAATCTTGCCCTTCATCAAAAAATCCCTCAATAGTATGGAGCTTAGTCAGTGTAACTTTCTTTAGCGGGATATTTGGGTTTTCTTTCGAACATCCCACAGCCAATAATATTACCGATAAAATGACCATATAGCTTAGGACATTCACCCTCTTACTCCAACATCTAATAACAATATTTGCGACTACACTCTAATTGTAAGCCTGAAATTATATTTATGCAAGAGTAAATATGGAATATTTATTTGTTGACAATCGTGTGACAATTAGGTATATTAGGATTAGAAAGTACAAAAAGGAGTCAGCTATGAAGTTCGTAAGCGTAAGAGATTTCAGGACAAAACCGAAAGATATATGGAAAGATCTTTCGGACGAAAATACGATAACCATAACTCTAAACGGCAAGCCTGTAGCTATAATGCTGTCAACCGATCCTGAAAATTATGAAAAATCTCTGGATATTTTAAGAAAAGTGAAAGCGGAACAGGCGGTTATGTCAATTCAGGAAGGATCTGTGAAAAGAGGCCTGAATAAAATGACAGAGGAACAGATCGAGGCTGAGATAAAAGCGGCAAGAGCAAACCGATGAAGATAGTTCTTGATACAAATGTTCTCATCTCCGGACTTTTAAATCCTGACGGGATACCGGGCTTTATAGTCAGACTGGTAGCTTCCGGTTATATTGAATTGATCTATGATTACAGAATTATTACAGAATATTTGAATGTAATCTCCAGACCGAAATTTCATATCGATCCCGAAAATATATCCGACCTGATTGAGCAGATAAAGGCTAACGGCTTACATGCATCACCTCTTCCTTTGAATATATCAATTCCCGATGCAGAAGATTTGAAATTTCTTGAGGCGGCGGTATGTTCCGGCGCACAATATCTCGTTACAGGAAATCTTAAGCATTTTCCTGCTCCCGAATTTAAAGGAGTAAAGATCATCAGTCCTTCAGATTTTTTTGAACATATTGCCAAATAGAAAATCTACAAATCAGCAAGTCCACTTTACAATTTTGCACCTAAATCACAAGGTGCATTTTACGATATTGACATTTATTACATATTTTCGTATATTGCACTTTGCGATGTAAGCTCAACATATCTTGAA
>DFZN01000067.1 GCA_002382735.1 bacterium UBP11_UBA4055 | reverse complement strand
ATGCCTAACCAACTTATCGGGATTAACAGCAAGCAGCTGGCTCCCGTCGAGGTTTGTTCGAAACCAGGGACCTAAAAAATGATGGCTGTCTTGCTATTACAAATTTAACTAAATCTTAATGAAATTTAAACAAAAATTAGTAGGAGAAAATATGATCTCATTTGAAATCCCCGGTGAACAAATAATTAACGCAGAACACCTGGTTTTGGATTACAACGGCACACTGGCAGCTGACGGCGGTCTTTTACCGGGAGTTGCGGAAAAACTGAATCAGTTGTCCGCACTCATCAGCATACATGTAATTACCGCGGATACATACGGAGGAGCAGCTGAAAAAATGGCCGGTGTGAACTGTGATATAGTTATCATAGAGGACTATTATCAGAACGAGCACAAGAAGGAATATGTAAAAAGGCTGGGTGCAGATAATGTGATCGCGATAGGCAACGGAGCCAACGACGCATCGATGGTCAAGAATGCCGCACTGGGTATATCGGTCATTCAGGCTGAAGGTGCTTCACCTTCAACGGTATTCAATTCCAAGATCGTATGCACGGATATATTAGACGCCTTCGATCTTCTTTCCAATCCGACAAGAGTTTCAGCGACATTGAGAGTATAAATTATAAGGTATTTGACAAAATGGAAAAAGACCCTTATCACAGTTGTAACGAGTTTTATTAGCCGGACCGCACCGGGTGGAATGCCTTTCTGCGGATCCGCGGGGAGGTTATATGATCGAAAAAATTGAAAGAATACAGGAACTGATCGAAAAAAAGCTCTGGCTTGTTCTTAGAGAGGAACTTGCCGTACTTGAACCTTTTGAGGTCAGCGAGATCATTGATGAGCTTGATGACGAGGAAGGAGTTATAGTATTCAGACTTTTATCTAGAGAGGACGCTAAAGAGACATTTCAGCACCTTTCGATAGAAAGGCAGGAAAAAGCGATAGAAGCTTTTGCAAAAAATGCTACAAGACTTTCAAACCTTCTCAATGACCTTGATCCCGACGACAGAACCGCTTTTTTTGAAGAGCTTCCCGGTCAGCTCAGTCACAAGCTGATTCAGCTTCTAAGACCTGAAGAAAGAAGTGTAGCTAAGAAGCTGCTCGGGTATCCTGAGGACAGTATCGGAAGGCTCATGACTCCTGAATTCATTGCCGTCAGACCTGAATTCACAATTGCGCGCACACTCGAACATATAAGAAAATTCGGACCCGATTCTGAGACTTTAAGCGTGATATATGTCGTTGACTCTAACTGGAAACTTCTTGATGATATTACAATAAGAGAGATCCTTCTGGCTGAACCTGACGAAACGATCTCCGAAATAATGGACGGAAAATTCATTTCACTTAGTGCTCTCGATGATCAGGAAACTGCTGTATCCGTCTTTAAAGATTCTGATTATTCCGCCATTCCCGTTACAGACACCGAAGGAACGCTGCTCGGTATAGTTACATTCGACGATGTGATGGATGTAGAAGAAGAGGAAACTACAGAGGACTTCCATAAATTCGGCGCATTTCAGGAAGCAATCATCAATCCGCTTAAAGCCAAAGTCACTTATATGTACAGTAAAAGAATAATGTGGCTGAGCACACTTGTGTTCATGAATGTTTTTTCAGGTGCAGCGATAGCCAGTTTCGAGGATGTCATACATAAAATGATCTCACTCACTTTCTTCCTTCCCCTTCTTATAGGTAGCGGCGGAAACGCGGGTTCACAGTCAGCCACGCTGATGATCAGGTCACTGGCTGTAGGCGATGTCGAGTCTAAAGACTGGCTCAGGCTTGCAGGAAAAGAACTTCTCGTTTCACTCATGCTTGGAATAACGATGGCCGGAGCCGTTAGCCTGATTGCTTTATTCAGGGCGCCGGATATTATAATTGTCGTGGCATCGGCGATGGTGCTCACCGTGATAGCGGGAAGTCTGATCGGCCTTATGCTACCGTTCGTCTTCACAAAGCTGAGACTTGACCCCGCAACTGCAAGTGCTCCTCTCGTCGCGTCAATGGCGGACATTCTCGGCGTTATAATATATTTCTCGATAGCATCCTGGTATCTCGGTATAAAATAAATTTATTACGATCTCGATCCCCGACTCATTTTTTATGCGGGAAAGGGTTCGATCTCAGATATTCCTCAGCCTCTTTCAGCTTTTCGATCGTACCCATGTCATACCAGTTCAATTCAGGCTCATAAGATATAACTTTCGCGCCGGAACGGACGGCATTAAGGTAAACATCAATGATCGAATATTCAGTCTTGTCCTGCCCGAATCTTTCGATCTTTTTCTTATTCACTGCGTGGATCCCGCAGAAAGCGAGTAATGATGAAGTCCCCGCCGGTTCCTTTACAATATTTCTAATGTCCTTTTTTACCAGATTAAGCCCGCAGAAATTACCCTCAGAATCGATAATGACCTGATTGAATGTATCCCTGTCCTGCATGACAATTGTTGCAGAAGCCTCATTCTTTTTATGGAACCACATGAGCTTCTTAAGATTGATATCGCAGATCACATCGGTATTGTAAACAATGAAATCATCGTCAGTGATCTCTGAAAGCATATTGAAGATCCCTCCGCCTGTTCCCAGGATGACTTTTTCATTTATAACTTTTATATCAGCCTCAAAATCCGATCCGGAAATAAAATTTTCTATCTGCTCCGAATAATAGTGAGAGTTAATTATAATATTATCAATGCCGTAATAAATAAATTTTCTGATTATGTGCTCAATAACAGGTTTCCCTGATAAAGTAACCAGTGCTTTTGGTATTGTATCGGTTATCGGTCTCAGCCTTGTTCCGTAACCGGCCGCAAGTATCATGCCCTGCATAAACTGTCAATCCTCTTCAAAAGACTCTCCAAGGTCGAGCATATCTGTCTTTTCGGAATATTTTTCAAATTTGATCTTGCTCAGGTTCGTGAATTTTTTTACGATCTTATCGATCCCCAAAGCGGCTTTTTCTATCTCAGCCGTACTTTCAGAGAATTTTGAGGAAAGGTTCTCTTTTTTTATCAGGATCTCAAGTATCTCCGCCTGCCCGAGTATCGAGGTCGTAAGCTGATTTAAAGTATGATTCTGACTTACCATGGCTGCATGAAGTGCTTTTATCTGCTCGGCTTCGATCATTTTCTCTACCATGATCTTAAGCTCTATCTGTGTACGGACCCTTGCGAGAAACTCTGGTGCGCCGAAAGGCTTGGTGATGTAATCCTGAGCTCCTGCCTCCAGACCTTTAATAACAAAATCGCTGCTGTTCTGGCCTGAGAGGAAAATGACAGGTATTTTTGAGGTCATGGAATTTGATTTTAACCTTTTGCATATTTCAAATCCGCTTAAGCCCGGCATAGAAACATCGAGCAGGATCAGGTCAGGCTGGTTCTTGACTGCCATATCTTCAGCTTCAACGGCATCCTTTATCATAATGGTCTGATAACTTTCCATAGTAAGCATGGAGTCGATTATCCTTAAATTTAGAGGCTCATCGTCAACTATCATTATTAGAATTTTATTTCTGTCGAACTTGAACATTATCTCCTCCTTATTTTTTAAGGAATTTAAAAACCAGCGGAACGCCTTTGAAATCGTATTTCTCTCTCATCTTCTTTTCCAAAAAGCGCTTATAATTATCTTTCAATTTTGTAGGTTCGTTCACGAAAAAGGAGAACACCGGCGGGTCGATCGCAACCTGAGTCATATATTTTATATTTATGAATTTTCCGTTTACTGAAGGCGGTGAATATGAGTAAGTTATTTTGCCGAGAAAATCATTGAGTTCAGGAGTACTTATCTTTGTTTTCCTTTTCATTCTGATCGAACGGGCAAGGTCAAGCAGCTTGAATATCCTCTGTTTCTCAAGTACCGATATGAATTTGATCTCTATATACGGCAGCCAGTCGAGTTCCTTTCTGATGTATCGTTCATAATCTCTTGTAGTATTGGTTTCCTTTTCTTTCACAAGGTCCCACTTGTTGACTGCGAGGATCAGTCCCTTAAAGAGTTTCTTTCCTTCGGACAGAATGTCAATATCCTGCTTGGTTATACCTTCTATTGCATCTATCATCAATATTACGACATCCGCTCTTTCAACAGCCCTGAGAGTCCTTATAAGCGAGTAGAATTCAAGGCTTTCTCTGACTTTCTTCCTTTTTCTTAGTCCTGCAGTATCAATAAGGACGATCTCCTCGTTCTGATACTTGAGCACCGAATCGATCGAATCTCTCGTTGTTCCGGGCACATCAGAAACAATGAGCTTCTCTTTTTCCAGAAGATGGTTTATCAGAGATGACTTACCTACATTAGGTTTTCCGATCACTGCTATCTTAAGCCTGACATCCTGCTCTTTGACCTCATTCTCATCGTCAGGTGTCATATCTTTTGTGATCAGGTCGAGAAGACCGCCTGTATTCCTGCCGTTCATGGCTGATATAGCGACAGGCTCCCCCAGACCCAGGTTATAGAATTCGGAGGCGTAAGGTTCGTCCTTCATCTCGTCTATCTTGTTGACAGTAACTATTATTCTTTTATCCGTTCTCTGGAGTTTCTTAACAATGTCGTGATCAATGGCTGATATTCCGGTCTTTGAGTCCACCATGAAAATTATCACATCCGCCTCTTCGATAGCTATCTCGATCTGCGATCTTATAATTGATTCAAAGAATTCCTTGGATTCGGGGACAAATCCGCCCGTATCGATAAGTGTGAACGATCTTCCCGCCCAGCTTACTTTTCCGTAATTCCTGTCCCTGGTAACACCGTAATGATCCGCCACTATCGCTTCGTTCGTTTTCGTAAGCCTGTTGAAGAGTGTCGATTTACCTATGTTGGGTCTCCCCACGACGGCTACTATCTGATTTGTCATTCTTTTCCTTTTATTGCCTGTATTTTGTACCCTTCCATTCAAATCCCGCGAACTTGCTTTTAAGGACTACGAAAATATTGAACGGTATGTGAAATATCTGTAAAGGAATATAATATCTTAATTTTAGATTGAGACCGAATTTTCCGAAACCGTAAGCCAGAAAAATAGTTTCCGGCACAAGCTTCATCAAAAACAGCACTGCGAACAGTACAACCGGATAATATCCTGAAACAGTCAGTATGAATGCGGTAAGAAGTCCCGTATAAAAAATGAATGTGTTTATTCCGAAATAAAGTACGAAATCCGATGAATATGTAGCTTTGGAAGCCCATCTTGCCCTCTGTTCCACCAGCCCCCTCAAATCATCTACCGGTATTGTTCTGACTATGCTCTCTCTGTTGAACACGAATCTGAGCCTGTAATTGCTTTCTTTTGCGGCCTGTATCATAAAAAAATCATCGCCTGAGGCAAGTTCACTCTTAAAATTGTTATCTTCACTCTGATATAAAGCTCTTCTTGCAAGAAAATTGCTTCCGTTGGCTGTGAAAGCTTTTCCGTTGCCGATCGAGCCTGCGGCGATCAGCGAATGGGATATATAGTCGATGTTCTGCATATTCTGCCATACTTCTTCTAAAACGCCAGTATATTCTTTCTCGAAAACGCTCAGCCCGGCCACGATACCTACATTCTCGTTCTTACTTCCCATGACCGGAGCCACGAGCGATCTTATCCAGTTGGGATCGTGAACGCAGTCTCCGTCTGTAGTAATAATTATCTCGCTGTCAGTCGATCTTACTGCAGTAAGAATGGCGTTCTTTTTTGGTGATATTCTCTTGGACACTTCTTTGATCCTTATCACACTGAGATTTGAGTAAATCTTCGCTCTTGACTCCATTATATTTCCCGTGGTGTCGGTCGATCTGTCGTCAACAGCTATCACATCGAAGAGATTAACGGGATAATTCTGATTCATGACTGAATTGAGCGTATCTGAAATATATTTCTCCTCATTTCTGGCAGGGATTATTACTGTTACTTTAGGCAGATCCCCGTTCAAAAGTTCCGGCATTCTGCTTTTCAGTCTGACCAGTCCGGTCCTGAAACTCTCGACATAGGTCATGTATATGAACCCGGAGAGAAAAAGTATTGCAGTTAAATATATCATAAACTCCCTATATCTGAAGGTGAAGCTGGGGATCTTTTTCGAGCTTCAGCATGAAACTCATCCTGTGTATCTGACATCTTCCGTACTTTTTTATAGCTTCAATATGTTCAGGTGTAGCATAACCTTTGTTGACCTGAAAATTATACTGCGGGTAGATCCTGCCGTAGAAATTCATGATCTTGTCTCGTGTAACTTTTGCGAGTATTGATGCAGCCGCTATTGAATATGAAAGGCTGTCGCCCTTGATTATGCTCATCTGATCCGGTGTGGAAAAAGGCGCGTCCCGTCCGTCAACCAGTATGAAGTCGGGGTTTATACTCAGTTTTGCCGCTGCCCTTTTCATTGCTTCAAAAGTCGCTCTTAATATGTTGATCTCGTCTATTCTTGAATTCGGTATCATTCCTATTCCGTAGCTCAGTGCTCTTTTTCTTATCTCGTAAAAAAGCTCTTCCCTTTTTTTGGGCGGCACTTTTTTTGAATCGTTCACACCTTCGATCTCCGTACCCGGCTTGAAAATCACAGCAGCAGCTACGACAGGTCCCGCCAGCGGACCCCTTCCGGCCTCATCCACGCCGGCTATGAACTTGTAACCCTTCAGATAAAGTTCTGTTTCATACCTGAAAAGATGCCCGCTCCCGAAACAATCTTTTTCCATAGGTATAATATAAGAAAATATATCTGCTAAGCAAAGATATTTCAGCGGGATTTATGTGATTCCTATTTAAACTCTATGCTTTCTTCACCGAACATATCTTTAAGACCCTTTATAAACTGGACAGAACCGGTAACTTTGTACGAATCTGATTTAAGATCGAAACTCTCATTATTGACAGATATTCTGAAGTAAAGTTCCTTGTTTCCCTTATTCACTGAGACAAACTCAAGAAAGTCCCTCGCGGCATCTTCATCGAACTCGGCAGGTTTTATATTTATCCGTATCTTCCTTGTGCTCGATCCGAACTTTTCAAGAACCTGATCATAAGTAAATATATCTTCAGTGAAGAATTTGAACTCCCCGTCCCTTTTTGAAATATTGATCCTAAGAAAAAACACTTCACCGGTTTTGATGGTATCCTTATATTTCTCATACAACTGTGGAAAAATGGGCATTTCTATATCTTCATACAAAGTTAACATACTGACCGTCGCCATCTCTTTTCCCGTTCTTGTTGTCTTTACGGAGATATTCTTTATCAGTCCGCCGAGTGTGATCTTCTCATCATTCGTAAAATTATCCTGATCGAGTTTTTTATTAACCGAATATGACCTTAAGACCTCGCTGTATTTATCAAGAGGATGTCCTGAAACATACAGTCCGATAAGTTCCTTTTCGTTCTCTAATAGAAGTGATTTGTCCCACTCGCTGATGGCAGGCAGGGGCGGATGCGACACTTTAAGCTCTTCATCAGAAGATTCTCCGAAAAGGCTTATGTCCCAGTCCGCTTTTTTTGATGCCAGCTGCTGAAAGTGAGGAATAAGAACATCGAGAGCTTCTGTGATCTGCGATCTGTAATGACCGAGTGAATCCAGCGCGCCTGCTCTTGCCAGGTATTCGACTATCCTCCTGTTCACCCTGGACATGTCGGCTCTTTCCAGAAAATCGTAAATATTCTTGAATTTCCCTGTTTTTTCCCTTGTTTCAATTATATTCTCTATAGCCTTGCCGCCGACATTTTTTATAGCTTGGAGGCCGAAAGCAATGGAACCTTCGGATGTAGGCGCGAAAGTATCCTGACTGAAGTTCACATCGGGAGGCACGATCTTGATACTTAAGTTACCGCATTCCTCGATGTATTTAAGAACATCGTCGGATTTATCCCTCACGCTGTTGAGCATGGCACTCATGAACTCTACGGGATAATTAGCCTTAAGATATGCGGTCTGATATGAAACATATGCATAACATACAGAGTGAGATTTATTAAAGGCGTACTCTGCGAAGTTTTCCCAGTCCGACCATATCTTCCTGCTCAGAGAATCAACATCGGGGCACTCTTTTGTCGGCTTGAACTGATCCGTGAAATTTTTGTTGGAGGCGCATCCTGATATGAATTTTTCTTTGAGCTTATCCATCATCGATCTGATCTTTTTACCCATAGCTTTTCTTAAACTGTCTGACTCGCCGCGCGTAAATCCCGCAAGCTCTCTGGCGAGAAGCATGACCTGCTCCTGATAGACAGTTATCCCGTATGTGTCTTTCAGATTTTTTTCCATAAGAGGATGATCATAAGCTATTGGTTTACGGCCGTGCTTTCTGTCTATAAAATCAGGTATATACTGCATCGGACCGGGCCTGTACAGCGCGTTCATAGCCACAAGGTCCTCAAATCTGTTGGGTTTAAGGTCTTTTAAATACTTTTTCATTCCGTCGGATTCGAACTGGAACACTCCGTTCGTCATTCCTTTAGAATATAGCCTGAAGGTCTTTTTGTCGTCGAAAGGAATGTTGTCGATATCGATCTCAACGCCTTTGTATTTTTTTATAAAATCAACCGCCTGAGCTATGATCGTCAGGTTCCTTATCCCGAGAAAATCCATCTTTAAAAGTCCGATCTTGTCGAGTTGAGTTCCTTCGTACTGTGTTATAACTGTATCTTTTTCCCTCGGCGGGTACTGAAGCGGTACTGTCTCGGAAACCGGTGTTCCGCTTATTATGACCGCGCAGGCGTGGGTGCCCGTGCCCCTTATCGTACCTTCTATTCTGTTAGCCATATCAATAAGATTTCTGTACTCCGGATTATCTTCATAGAATTTTTTGAATTCCTTTTCTTTGAGAGAAGCTTCGATAGTTGTGCCTGGTCTGCCTGAAATGAGATTGGATATTTTGTTCACATCGTCAAGAGGAATATTCATGACCCTCCCGATGTCTCGGACGGAGTTCTTGGCTCCCATGGTCTGATAAGTTACGACCTGGACTACATTGTCCGTACCGTATTTTTTCCTTACATAATCGAGCACTTTCTCTCTTTTGTCATCCTGAAAATCGATATCAATATCAGGCATCGATATCCTGTCGGGGTTTAAAAATCTTTCGAACAGGAGCCCGTACTTAAGCGGGTCAATGTTAGTTATGCCTGTAAGGAATGAAATGATAGAACCTGCGGCCGAACCTCTTCCCGGACCCACGAGCACTCCGTTCTTCTTTGCCCAGTTCACGAAATCCTGAACTATCAGAAAATAACCGGGAAATCCCATCTTTCTGACAACATCGAGCTCAAAATCAAGACTGTCTATTATATCGCCGACAGGCATGGGAAGGTTTTTTTCTAAACCTTTACCTACAGTAATGCTCTTACCGTCCCTTACAATGCCGTATCTCGACTGAAGGCCTTTATCACACAAGATCTTAAGATACTCATCTTCAGTATAACTCCCGGGACAATCGTACTTGGGTAAAAGATTCTGATCGAATTCAAGTTCGAGATCGCACATATCCGCGATCCGGCCGGTGTTGGAGACAGCTTCGGGTGTTTCCCTGAAATGTTTTTCCATTTCTTCCGTCGAAAGGATCGAATAATCACCGTCGAGCATACACATCCTGCCGTCTCTTTCGCTAATCTGTTTGTTGGTATTAATGCAGATAAGAGCATCCTGTATTGCCGCATCATCTTTACACACATAATGCGAGTCGTTCGTCGCAACAAGACCGATATCAAGTTCTTCTGAAAGTTTTATAAGCCCTTTGTTCGCTTTATCCTGTTCCACAATATCAGGGTGATGCTGAAGTTCAAGATAGAAATTCTCCTTACCGAAAACACCCTTATACCAGAGAGCGACATCTTTGGCTTTTTTAAGATCTCCCCCGATCACTGCTGAAGGGACTTCACCGGCGATACATGCTGTTAACGCAATAAGTCCGTCGGAGTTATCTTTGAGGATATTGCGATCGATCCTCGGTTTTGAGTAGAATCCCCGCAGATTGGCTTCCGTTGTCAGTTTTAAAAGATTTTTATACCCGGTTTTATTTTTCGCAAGGAGGACCAGATGGTGCTTTTTTTCATTTTTGTCTTTTACGGTCATATCATCGACAATGTAGAACTCGCATCCGATTATCGGTTTTATTTTTGCTTTTAAGGCTTCCTGATAAAAATCGATCGCGCCCATCATGTTTCCGTGATCTGTGATCGCCATTGCTTTCTGACCGAGCTCTTTAGCCCTTTTCACCATGTCTTTAGGTTTTGACAGCCCGTCGAGGATGGAATAGTGGGAGTGGTTGTGAAGATGAACAAAGGACATTGATATTACCTTTCGTGCTTAAGTATCATATTATTTTTCAAAAACACAATATATTGTTGTCGTCATCACTTTCAGACACAACCTGTTGTGTTCTGCATTTCACTGAATTTAGGTTATTCAACGGTTATTCACAAATAAAAAAATACAAATTTTTATACTTGGATCCGTTTCAAAACGCCTTAATTCCACAAAGCACATCGACCAGGATTGACTTATTGCGTATTTAATATCTTTTTCGATATTTACAGAACCATAAAACAGACAGGCATATTTTTAGCTAGACTTTAAGCTCAAAATTCTGAGGCTCGGATATAAGGTCTTTTATAAGCGGATCGACTACATTCTCTATGAATTCAATGACCTGTCCGGGCGCTCTTCCGACATAAAGAGAAGGATCTGTCATTTTATCCAGCTCTTCCATATTCAGTCCGAAAGTCTTATCGGCAGCTATCAGTTCGAGAAGGTTGTTCTCAAGTCCGTTCTCCTTGACATTTCTTCCGGCCTCCATTGAAAGTTCTCTGATCCTTTCGTGGAGCTCCTGCCTGTCCCCGCCTTTCTTAACGGCGTTCATTATAATATTCTCGGTAGCCATGAAAGGTATCTCTGACCTTAACCGCTTCTCTATCTGTTTAGGATAAACTACGAGACCGTCAAAGATGTTGTTCAGAATGATCAGCACGGCATCAGCGGCGAGGAAAGCTTCAGGAAGCGCGAGCCGCTTGTTGGCGCTGTCGTCCAGCGTGCGCTCGAACCACTGAGTTGCGGAAGTCATTGCCGTCGATGAATATAGCGACATTATGTACTTGGAGAGCGAAGCGATCCTTTCCGAGCGCATCGGGTTCCGCTTGTACGCCATCGCGGACGAGCCGATCTGGCTCTTCTCGAACGGCTCCTCGATCTCTTTCAGGTTCTGGAGCAGCCTGATATCATTGGTGGTCTTGTGAGCCGACTGAGCCAGAGACGACAGCGCCCCCATTATTCTCGAGTCGAGCTTTCTTGTGTAGGTCTGACCGGTAATAATAAATTTTTTGTCGAACCCCATCTTTCCTGTCACAAGATCGTCAAGCTTCTTGACCTTCTCCTCATCGTTGTCGAAAAGCTCCATGAACGATGCCTGCGTCCCGGTAGTCCCCTTGACGCCTCTGAACCTCAAAGTGTCGAGAGAAAAATTTATTTCCTCAAGGTCGAGTACGAATTCGTTCATCCAGAGGCAGGCTCTTTTTCCGACCGTCGTTATCTGAGCTGCCTGATAGTGTGTGAAACCGAGCGTCGGTCTGTCCTTTTCCTTTAAAGCGAAATCTTTCATCCTGCCGAGAAGTGAAACTAGCTTTTTTCTAAGAACTTTAAGAGCTTCTCTGTACTGTATGAGATCTGTATTATCTCCGACATAGGCCGAAGTGGCACCGAGATGAATTATCCCCTTAGCTTTTGAGCACTGAAGTCCGTACGCATGAACATGACTCATCACATCGTGCCTGACGATCTTTTCTCTGGCTTCAGCCTCGTCATAATTAATATCATTCGCATTAATCTTTAAGTCATTTATCTGTTCCTGAGTGATATTAAGACCGAGTTCCTTTTCAGCCTCGGCAAGAGCGATCCACAGTTTTCTCCATGTCCTGAATTTGAATTCCGGACTGAATAAGTAGCTCATTTCCTTTGATGAATATCTTTCTGTCAGCGGATTGGAATAGGTCGTTCTGTCTGTCATTTTAAGCCCTCAGGTTTAATTGTTACGATGAACTGTAAATTTAAGAAATATTTACCCGGATTGAAACAAAAAAGGGCGAAATTAATCCGCCCTTAATTATGATTGAGAAAGATTACTTTATCTTTTCAAATACGGATTTGATGATCTTTAACGCTTTATCCATTTCCTTTTTTGTAATGACCAGAGGTGGAGCGAATCTGATTATGTTCCCGTGGGTCTGTTTTGCTAAAAGTCCCGCATCCTTCAAAGCTATGCAAACATCCCATGCCTGGAATTTTTTCTCGAAAACTACGGCATTAAGAAGTCCTTTTCCTCTCACCTGAACCATTTTCCTGCACTTGATCTTCGCGACTTCTTTTCTGAAGTAATCACCGAGCTCCTGAACGCTTTTCTGCAGCTTTTTGTCTTCGAGCACTTCAAGCGCTGCTATTGCCACGGCTGAAGCGATAGGGTATCCGCCGAAGGTCGAGCCGTGAGTTCCGGGAGTGAATACTTCCATGATCTTTTTATCGGCGACTATTGCCGAAACAGGTATCACCCCGCCGCCGAGAGCTTTGCCGAGACACATGATGTCGGGTCTTACTTTTTCGTGGTCGCAGGCGAATTTTTCGCCTGTCCTTAAAAAGCCGGTCTGAACTTCGTCAGCTATGAAAAGAACATTGTTCTTGGTACATATCTTCCTTATCGCTTTCAGATATCCTGCGTCCGGAACGGATACACCGGCCTCACCCTGGATCGGCTCAATCAGCACAGCGCATGTGTTCGGTGTAATAGCTTTCTCGATCGCTTTCACATCGTTGTATTTTACTATCTTGAAGCCTTTAGCATAAGGTCCGTAATTCACTCGCGCGTCGGGATCGGTCGAGAAAGAAATTATCGTAGAAGTCCTTCCGTGGAAGTTCTCTTCGCATACAATGATTTCCTGCTTTTCGTTCTTAATGCCTTTTTTCTCAACGCCCCATCTTCTGGCACATTTTATTGCCGTTTCGACCGCTTCAGCTCCGGTGTTCATCGGCAACGCCATTTCAAAGCCTGTGTATTCACAGAGTTTCTTGAGGAATTTTCCCATGACATCGTTGTGAAAAGCTCTTGAAGTAAGAGTACATCTGCCTGCCTGTTCAATAAGCGCTTTTATTATCTTGGGGTGTCTGTGCCCCTGGTTCACTGCTGAATATGCGGACAGAAAATCGAAATATTCTTTTCCTTCAGGATCTTTGACCATCACGCCTTTAGCTTCCGCGATCACTACGGGAAGAGGGTGATAGTTGTGGGCTCCGTACTTCTCATCCAATTTGATTATCTGTTTCGTGCTAAGCATATCCGTCTCCTATTTTATTTAATAACTTTATTTTACAACTTTTCGTAAAGTTCCCTTAAAGATAATATTTTAAATTTTAAAGTCAAATAGTATTTATATAAGGATTTTTACTTCAAATCGCGGATGATTATTTCACCGTCAATATAATCGTATAGATATACCGCACTATAAGTTACGCATGAACTGCCGATATCTATATTTTCGGATTCTATTCCGGTATCGAACATTTGCATTCTGCCGTCGTTATGAACTTCAAGCACTGATATTTTACTTTCATTCACGCACAAAATTCTTATTCTGTTTTCCGAAATGTACATATTGCCGTATTCAGAGCCTTTCTTAAAATCGACCGTAAATCTGAGTTCTAGACCGCTGTCGTACTTTTCTATCCTGCTTCTTACGGGATTATAGACCGCCAGACTGTCTTTGAACATGAACAGACCGTAATCCTCCTGCGCAAGACCATGAAGCGGCTCGTCGTTAAGCCGCACGGTCTTTAGAATCATATTCGTATCAACATCGATCTTCTTTATGTAATAAAACCCGTCCTCCGCTTTTCGCGAGGTCACGAATACTTCATTTTCAAGAACTGCGATCCTGTCGGGATTTTTCACTTTCAGGGTATCCTCTATCTCACTGCCTGATGAAATGAATATCTCGTCGTATGTGTTGGAATAATACAGAGTATCGTCCTCCATATCGAAATCCTGAATAAAATCCCTTCCGCTGATCGTGATATCTCTGAATAGTTCAAGCCTCCCGTCTTTGATAATATGCACCGACGAAGTAGTCGCATTGAGCACATACACCTGCCCGTTTATCTCCTTTATCATGTTGATATTACCGAAAGAGGATGTGTCGATTACTTGAAGATTAGGAGAATTATTGCAGGAGATAAAAATAAAAAACATTGCTGTATTAAGTATTAAATTAATTATATTTTTCATAAACACTTCTACTTCGTTCTTGCTAATCTAAAACCGAAAACATCATGCGGCAAGAACATGTCGCTTGTATAACTTGGATTAAGGCTACTGCGGACAGCTGATTTCATAAAATCATAATGCAACATATCCGCATTACAACCGCCGTTACGAATAACGCGTTCAGATCCCAAAACATACTCAGCCCCGGTCGGATCTGTTTCTTCTGCACTGGTGTACCCGCCGGTCACATCCCAGACACATTCTTTAACATTACCCGACATGTCATTAATTCCGAGTTTGCTGCTTCCCGAAGGATAGCTTCCGACTATTGTGGTTGTGCCTGAATAATTACACAACGAATCAGAATATGGTGCTTCTCCCCACGGATAGGTTCTACCGTCATTATACCGGGCGGCATATTCCCATTCAGCTTCTGTCGGCATTCTGTATCCTTTCGCATCAAAATCGCAAATAACTTCATCCCAAGCAGAATTAACAACACCTTCAGGTAAATTTGTTGGAACCCCACCCCAAAGTGCAGGGTTAGTTGTTCCATTAATTGTATAGCACGGGTTAAGCCCTTCCACCATACTCCTAAGATTGCAATACCTCAATATAGAATACCAGTTCACTCTATAAACAGGGTAATTGTCTCCGACACCATAATTAATTGAAGGATGTTCGCCAGTTATGTCAAACCATTCTTTCTGTGTTACTTCATTTTTTGCTATGAAGTATTTACGGGTCATATTTACAAAATGTACAGGTTCTTCCACTCCTGTCTGACCCATTTCGAAACGACCTGCAGGCACAGAAACAAATCCGGAAGGTATGATCTCAAGATAGTCAAGATCCAGGAAATTAATTTCAGAACTTGGAGTAGTGTCATTAAAATCTATTATTAGATTACCTGCAAAACATATAATTGGAACAACGATCAGTAACATAAAGAATTTTTTCATTTTTTCCTCAGTGTTTAGTTATCAGTCCGTTTCGGGCTACGATATGATAGAAATATTTGTTTCCGGGAAGAAGGTCGTTGTCAATAAAACCTACAGTGGAAGTACTGTCGATCTTCGCGAATCCTGAATAAGGATCCGTTTCTGAGCGGAAAATCAGATAATCTGCTGCTGTTGCGACAGTGTCCCAGTCAAGTGATACTGATGAAGAGTCAGCAAGAATAGTAAGATTTAAAGGAGCTGCAATATAACCGTACCAGTCGGAAAATCTCAGTTTATCAACATTAGCAAGATCATTACCCGTCTTATTACCATTCATATCGAACATCCATAATGATTCTCCATCTGCGTAATCAGTAAAAGTCAATTTTGATATATTATTTACTTCATAATCCTGATAATTCCCGTCAAGAGTATGAAAATGCGGAGCATATCCTGCCCGAATAATGATCCTGCTACCAATAACATCAACAATTTTAGCTTCATTTAATAACTCTCCCCGTTTTATTTCCCTAATTCATCCATAATAGTCTTGAAGCTTTCAAGTCCTGCTTCAATGTTTTCGATAATCTCACTGGCGAGTATATCCGGATCGGGCAGATTGTCGAGATCGGCAAGGCTTTTGTCTTTCAACCAGAAAATATCTAGATTTGTTTTGTCTCTNNTATGCCTGTTCACGGGATTGTAACACTTGATAAACTCAGCCATATCTTCAAACTGAAGAGTTTTCTTTTTTAGCGTGTGATGAATGTTCGTGCGGTAATCATAGAACCAGATATCTTTAGTCCAAGCTTCCTTTGAAGCCGGTTTATTGTCGAAGAAAAGAATATTCGCTTTCACACCCTGTGCGTAAAATATACCGGTCGGAAGTCTGAGAACAGTATGAAGTTCAGTAGTTCTCAGTAGCTCTTTACGAACGGTCTCCCCTGCCCCGCCCTCGAATAGCACGTTGTCCGGCAGAACAACCGCTGCCTTCCCGGTAGCTTTTAAAAGAGTTTTTATATGCTGTAAAAAATTTAGCTGTTTATTCGATGTTGTCGCCCAGAAATCCTGCCTGTTGTAAACAAGATTTTCCTTTTCCTGCTCGCCTTCCTCATTCGTAAATGTCATACTGCTCTTTTTACCGAACGGAGGGTTTGTAAGAACATAATCGTATCTTTTACCCTCATCGGAGATAAGCGCGTCAGCCGAACAAATATGAGTCTCTCCTCCGATCTCGCCTATATTGTGAAGAAACATATTCATAAGGCAAAGCCTTCTCGTGTTGGCTACGATCTCATTGCCGTGAAAAGTATCATTCTTGAGAAATTCCTTCTCATCGCGATTCAGGTCGAAATGATTCACGATATAATCATAGAAAGCAAGAAAAAAACCTCCCGTTCCGGAAGCGGGATCGCACATCGGCTTTGACGGCTCAGGCTTAACACATTCCACCATCGTCCTGATCAGGGGTCTCGGAGTAAAATACTGACCCGCGCCGCTCTTGGTATCCTCAGCATTCTTTTCAAGAAGCCCTTCGTAAATCCTGCCCTTAAGATCAGAGCCCATCACGCTCCATTCCTCTTTGTCGATCATATCAATGATCTTATAAAGTTTTGCCGGATCCTGAATTTTATTCTGGGATTTTGTAAATAT
This sequence comes from bacterium UBP11_UBA4055, assembly GCA_002382735.1. Taxonomy (GTDB): domain Bacteria; phylum UBA4055; class UBA4055; order UBA4055; family UBA4055; genus UBA4055. The sequence goes on along the minus strand of DFZN01000067.1, from coordinate 16,763 downwards.
CTGCCCTAGAGTACCCTTAGCCTGAGAAAGCTCTTTTAAAGTTTTATTATAGTGAATTTCAAGCTCAGACCCTTTCATGCTTTTAAGATCTTCCCAGCCATAACCTGCAGGAACATTTATCGGCCTGCTGTAGGGCGGCTTTGAAAGTTCATCCACCATCTTTAAAAACAGCAGATAAGTCAGCTGCTCAAGATAGTCCCCATAGCTCACTCCGTCATCTCGCAGAACATTCGCGAAGCTCCACACTTTTGATATTATACTTGATTCATTCATTTATTTTGTTCCTTGTTCGTCATTTATTTAACAAATTTTCCAGTTTTTTATACGCTTCCGTATGTTTTTTCAAATCCATCTTTTTTAGATTTAACATCTTCCATTTTACAGCTGGTAATGTTTTAATTCTTTCAATATTAAAAACTTCATTTTCGGATTTATACGAATCCAACAGATTCCAATCAGGCGTAACATTTTTGAAGCTTAGAAGGAATTGTTTTTCCTTAACAGTTAAGCCCTTTAACAATTTTTTTGCTAAAATATTTTGAACTTCCAGTAATTGCTGGTAAGATATTTCCTGATTCGTCATTCCTGTGAATTCATTCTCATATACTTCCTTTATATCACGCAGATTTGGATTTAANNCGAGTCCTTCGTTTTCTAATAAAAGCTTCACATCAAAAAGATCTCTCGGATGCTGCCTGTCTAATGCAGCGCAGATTTTACTCCCGTATAAATCAGGTGTTGAAAGTGATTGTACATTAACATTCTTTTCAAAATCGTTTTTACCCTTATCACATAGACTTAAAATTTGAACTGGATAAACACTGCCTCTTAGAATTAAATTAGGCTCGATCTTTATAGTAGCTTCCTCTGATATCAAGTATAGTTTTTCATTCAGATTAGCCGATTTTTTAAACTTCGTTTTAATTTTTGAATTACTTTTTAAAACAGAATCAGATAACCTCAAAAGAAATTCACTTATTTCTCTCAAAGCGTCCTCGCGCTGGTTTATAACAAGATAAGTTAGATCAATATCGACCGACAGTCTCGGCAAGTTCCTTACGAAAAAGTTTATAGCCGTTCCGCCTTTTAACGCAAAATCTGTTTCTTTTCTTAGAAACGGAATCACATCTAAAAGAAGATCTGCCTGCTTTATATATGAAGTATCTTCAATCATGTAAGTCCGCCGGAATGGTTATCTGATATTTGGAATTGTACTTGCCGCTTTTAACTATCATCCTTTTACCAGAACCAAGATTAACTTTAGTGACATCTATCGAGCCGAAATAGTCCTGTTCATTTTCTTCAAGCATAAACAATACCAGCCTTTTTACCTTTACAGATTTACATTTCTCTAATAGTGTCTGAACTTTTTCAGCTCTCAGAGTCCTCAAATTCTCTATAATAAGAAAAGCCTCTTGAAAACTTTGATCTGAAGGTATAAGGTAAAGCATTTCAAACATAGCAAGTTCTGGTGAAGATATCTTAACCGGAAGTCCGTTATGATTTATTTCCGTCATAAAGCCGTTTAAATCAACATCGAACATATTAGTTGTATGGTATTTGTAGTTATCCTTCCATTCATATTGAAAAAACCATGCCGGCAGATTTTCTTTATACTTTCCATACAAATGAGATATTACCTTATTCTGAGGCAAATAATGCGCATATCCGAGAATTGACAAAGCTGACTTTCCACCGATTCTGACACTCTTGCCCATTTGTTCCTGCAAAGCCTGAGTCGCTCCGAAAAAATCAATTTCATCGCCAAATAGCTTGTAGGCTTCGTTACCGACTTTTTGTATCCAGTTACTCTGCAAATAACGCCTGACCAACTCATTACTCACACCTTCATTCTTAAAAGCACTCGAAGTCCTTATAGTACCCTTCGTCCATCCCGATATCAATTTACTTATTTTAGTCATTTTAGTTTACTTTTAACCCGTGTAATTTACTATTAGTACATTTAACGCAACAAATATAAACTATTTATTACGATTATGCAAGCAATCCTTCATTTATTTTATTCCTTTCATTATTTCAATAAGCCTCTTTTCAACCCGAGACTTTTAGCAACCTGATCAAGCGTAAATACTTCGGCATTACCTTTATTTACTTCGTCAATCCGTTTATCAGAAATCGCCTCGTCCAATGTATCGAAATAAGCTCCTACAGCTTTCTCAATAATATTAGTTCTTGTTCTGTGCTTTGTTCTTATTTTCTTATAATCATATTCCTTTTCATACTCGACAGAACCGAACATATCAATAATCTCTTCCTGCCTGTGATGAAGGATGAATTCGCGCAATGCTATGTTAACAGTGTCTTTTTTTTGTAGAAAGACCCGATATTTTTTGAGCTTCAATTAGAAGCTCATCATCAACTGAAATCTTCAAAGTCATAGCCCATCCTCCCTTTGTCCGAAGTTTCGCATATTTTTCGGACGAACTCAAGCTGTTTTTTTTCCCAACCAGTTCCTTTTTATCCTCTCCAAAAGCTTCTCAGCACTTTTGATGTTATGCTCGATTCATTCATTTATTTGCCTTTTAATAAATCTCTCTTAAAGTTTATCATAAGCAAAAACTTAATATATTTTTTTATTCATATTTCCCTTCAAATACTGGTTCTAATCTAAATTGTAACAATGCTTCAAGTAAATTTAAAGCATACTTAGACTTATCTGCTGAAATTTTAAACTCAATTCTATATGTATTATCCCGAATCCACTGTTTAATATTATCTTTTTTTAGATTATCTATTTCCTCATATTTACTCTTAGGATAATATTGTTTGAACTTTTCTTTATTTTTCATAATTGATTTCGCAAAAGTGCTTGGCGTCTTATTATCAAGGTTGTAATGATGTGAATTCCACCTTGCCTTACTCTTCGATCCTGCTTTGCCTACTTTAAAACAATAATTTTCATTAAAAAAAACATATACCCCTTGTTCGTCCTTTCTTAAGGTTGTGGGTTTGTGATACTCCCCGTTTCCCATAAGAGAAATTTTGCAATCAATACCTGTTAGTTTTATAAATTCATCTCTTAATGTTTTAGCTTTTTCTTCATCAATCAATTTACTTCCTCTCCCTCTTTATCCTCTCCAAAAGCTTTTCCGCAGGCTCCCAGTCAGCTTCTTTTCTGCAAGCGACAAGTTCAGCTTCACTTAAAAGCTCGCCTTCAAAAGCCTTTTTTAAAATGCTCTGGCGAAGCGCTTCAGCTTTAAAAAGGCTTTCGTCTATTGATTCAGCCAACTTATCAGCCACGGAAAAGCGCGTTTCAATTTCTTTAACGATTTCCTGCTGATCTTGAATTGAGTTCGGTAAGTAAAATTCAACTGGATAAACAGTTCCACCTGAGATTACAGGTTGTGCTGTTGAATTAGAGTATTGATTCAGGTTTAAATTACCTATTAAATATAGCAAAAACATAATATAGATTTTTTCTTTATCAAAATCTACTACAAAGGCATTATCAGTAACCCAACTATTGGGTTTTGTTATGTAGGCGTTCCCGCAATGCACACCAACTCGACCAATAATCAATCTCTGTTCTTCAAACATATATTCGGAATGCCTGCCAGTAACTCCGTTGCCGCCATAAACTAAAAATTTTCCCGTATCATTCCTGTTAGATTTGCTTAATCCATCTCCGGATTTGATTTTTATCACATCCCCTAATTTCTTCTTTTCCAATTTTTTACTTTCTTTCGTCAATTCTCCTTCAAAAGCCTTTTTGAGAACGGACTGCCGGAATATTTCAAGCTTGTCTTTTGCCTGTTTCAGGTTAGAAACCGCGTTGTCGAGTTCGCTGAATAGTAATTCAATTTTAGATACGATCGCCCGTTGTTCCGGTAGCGGTGCAACTTTTACAGGAATCTGTTTTAAACTGCTTTGAGTAAGTTTCAATCTCGTTGTGCCTGACACATAATCTTTTAGATTAACTTGATTCAAATAATATAAAAGAAACTTATTGTTAAATTTTGATAGCAAAATATGCGCGTGGTTGTTTACCCAACATTTTCCGTTTATCATGTAAGCTACATCTTTCGTAAAATCGAGAAAAGGTGCGCCATCCTCACCGATCAGAACATACTTACCGTCTGTTAAAAAATCATCAATATATCCTACTTGCCCAGTAGCTCCGTAATAAGGAAATAGCTGTGAAATATCTTTCCCAGCTATACGGCTTGCCCGTTCCTGAGAATTGATAGGTTTTCTCATATTATCGTGAATAGTACATGCATCAATCAGCTCAACTTCAACCCAGTCTTTTCTCATCAGGCTACCAGCGCTTCATTTAGTTCTTTTATGATTTCATCGGTCTTGTCGCCGAATAATTTCCACATTCTGCCTCTGCCTCCCTTTGCGTCAAACGGTGTGAAGTCGAGATCGTCGGGTTCGATATGAAAGCTCTGCGCGATGTGGTCTTTTAGCATTCTGAGCCATTCCATCTGTTCTTCGGTGAATTTTTCTCCGCTTCCTGCGTGTTTTCTGAATACCCAGTCCTGAAAGTTTTTGTCCACGGTTTTATCGTAAGGCGTGAGCAGTTTGTCTGTTCCGGTGACTTTTCTTATGAGCGAAACAAGCGCGGTGAGTTCATTTTTTGGGCTGCTTCCTCTGACTTCTTCAAGCTGCGCGTAGGCTTCCCAGACATAATGCGGCGCGAGGAGCGGTTTGTCGGCCTTTATTCTTTCAAGGACTTCCTTTATCATTTTGAATGTGAGTTCTCTTCTTCTGTAAGGCTGATCGTAAAATATGCCGAGTGCTGTGATTTCATCTTTATTCGCTTCTATGTACTCTTTGAACTCTTTTATGACTGATTGAGCTTTATCGGAAGTGAAAGTATCCCACTCTGCTTTGAGCACTTTATCCGTATTTATTTTATCAATTATCTGTTCGTGCGCTTTTCTGACATTATCTATATATTCGTTGAGCTTGCCGTTGAATGTTGAAGTTGCTGCATTTTGTATGTCATTTCTCTGCTGTTCGGGGACATCGGGATCGTATGCTTCTAGAAGGTTTTTCGCTACAGATATGACGGTTTTTCCTCCGCTGAGTTCTTCGAACCTTGTCTTTTCGGTATCGGTCATTTTTTTATCGAGCCTGATCAGACGGTTTGCGAGAGAAGTGAAAACATCCTCGTCTTTTACTCCCACTGCTACAGCTCCGAGAAGGTCTTTTAACGGTACTGCCGGCTTTCTTTCAAGCGGACGGCTGTCTGTTTTCTTTGATTTGACGGCTCCTATTGCATCCACGATCACAAAATGCGTCTTCGTGTGCTTTGCGGTCTTCGTTACACTCAGAAGTTTATCGTAATCCAGCGTTCTCGTGCCTCTGCCTTTCATCTGCTCAAAATAATTGAGACTTTTTACATCCCTCATAAAAAGAAGAACTTCGAGCGGTTTGACATCGGTTCCGGTTGCTACCATATCAACTGTTACGGTGATCCTCGGTGCCCATGAATTCCTGAACCGATTGAGAACTGATTTCGGGTCTTCCTCAGCCTTATATGTGATCTTTTTGCAGAAATCGTTCCCTTCCGCGAATTCTTCCCTGATGATCTGAATTATATCGTCAGCGTGGCTGTCAGTTTTTGCGAATACAAGCGTCTTAGGTACTTCAAATTCACCGTTCTCATCGAATCTGTCCGGGAAAATCTTCGGTAGTGCCTCTTTGAAAGCTCTAATTACACATCTTATCTGGTTTATGCTGACCACTTCCCTGTCAAGATCGTTCGCAGTGTATTCATAATCATCGTCAAGCCTTGACCATCTGCTTTTTCGTGACAGTTTTTCCCTTTTGTCCACGAACTGATCGGCTTTTAATACCGCTCCGTTCTGCGTGATCTCAGTTTCTATAGTAAAGACATCATAAGGAACATTCACTCCGTCTGTTACGGAATCCTCATAAGTATATTCGCTGACGACATTCTCATTGAAGAAACCGAAGGTTCTTTTGTCCGGCGTTGCGGTAAGCCCGATCAAGAATGCGTCAAAATAATCAAGCACCTGCTTCCATAAATTATATATCGAGCGGTGGCATTCGTCAATTATGATAAAATCAAAATACTCGAGCGGAATTCTTTCGTTGTAAATCACCGGAAGCGGTTCCTTTTTCTGCCAGCCTTCAAAAACTCCCGATTCGTTCGGATTCGACTCTTCAAGTGTTTCGTCGAGTTCTTCGCCTTTCAGGATCGAGTAAAGCCTTTGAATGGTTGAAATGCAGACCTGACTGTCCGAAGCGATGTAGCTTGAACTTAGCCGCTGAACATTATAAAGCTCAGTAAATTTCCTGTTGTCATCGTTCGGCTGATATTTCAGAAATTCCTGTTCCGCCTGCTCGCCGAGATTTTTTGTATCAACGAGAAACAAAATTCTGCTTGCTTTTGCATGATTCAAAAGACGGTAAACGAAAGTGCAGGCGGTAAAAGTTTTGCCTGAGCCGGTCGCCATCTGGATCAGCGCTTTCGGTTTGTTATCTTTGAAAGATCCTTCAAGGTTATTTATCGCTCTGAACTGCGCTCCTCTCAGCCCGTCTGGTTTCAGCTCGGGAAGATCGTGCAGTCTTACGCGTAATGAATTGTTTTCTTTCAGAAGTTTGATAAGCGTTTCTGGTCTGTGGAACGAAAAGACAGGCCTCGATCTTGGTTTCGGATCGCGCATATCCGTAAAATTAGTGACCGTTCCCGTGCTTTCATAAACAAAAGGCAGCGTACCGTTATTCAAATATTTCAGCTTACTTTTCGCATAATATTCAGCTTGATCCTCCGCTACTTTCAGATGCAGCCCTTCGGCTTCCTTTTTCGCTTCAACAATACCGACTGGCTTTTTGTCTGCGAAAAGAACATAGTCTGCAGGTCCGACCGCTGTTGTGTATTCTCGAACCGCAATTCCAAGAGACGCTGATAAATTTATTTCGCTTTTAGACTGCACAGTCCAGCCGGATGCGTTAAGCATTTTGTCGATCTGTTCTCTCGCTTTCTGTTCCGGTGTCTGATAAATATGCATTTCTTACCCAGCAGTGTTCATTTGTAGTATTAACGAAGATAAATTTAACCTGATATTTATCAGTTAGCAAGCAGAATATTCTTTTTGCTTTTCCATCTTATTTTGCTTAATTTTGTAAAAAAATCCGGAAGTAGTTATGAAAATTCAGGTTCTTATTCTTTTATCGATGTTTTTGACCCTCTCCGCCCAGTACACGACCTCGAAATATGATTCGCTGTTCATTCAGGCATCTGCATCATTCCATAATCATCAGAAGTATGTTGAGCCGGCGAGACAGAAGATCATCGATATCGGCGAGGATATTATCCCGTTCCTTGCTGAGAAGAGTTCTTCGAGGCAGCCGAGGGAGTACCATGCGCTGAGAGATCTTTTCTCGAAGATTGATCCGAAGCTCTCGTCACGGTATTTGATGGATGTGATCAGGCTTGAGGATAGGGAGAGTTTCGGAACAGCTGTGGAGTTTCTCGGTCTGTCGAAGTACGATAAAGGGTTGGAATTTCTTGAGAGTTTTCTGAAATCTGACTCGGCATGGGTGAAAGTTTCAGCCCTGAAAGGCATCGGCGATCTTAAAGATCCTCGCAGTCTGAATGTTGTCCGCCCTTTCAAGAACGATCCCGATTTTAAGATCAGATGGCAGGTCGCGGCAGCTTTGGGCAAAATGGATACTCCCGAAGGCGACAGAGAACTTGTTTCCATGCTGAATGATTCGCTTCAGCTCGTTTCCCATACTGCTTTACATTATCTCAACTCGCACTTAAAAACCGATACGCTTAAGGTCAGGCATAAGATAGTTGACAAAAAAACGGACTCGCCTCTTCTTGAGCTTCTGAAGAAAAAATACATCGACGGTGAGGCTGCGGGTATAATTTTTGAAGGATATGAAGAACATGATGTCAAGGATTCGATCCTATTGCTGACGATCGCTGATATCGTGTCGGACAATTCCGTTATTTATAACGCGCTCGATGAGCTTAAAATGTCGAAAAATGACTTTTTTCTGCCTGTTAAAACGGATAAAGAACTTTTCCTCTTCCCTTCCATAGCCCAGATGTTCAAAGATCCGATGCTTCAGATTTCTCTGCCTGATAAGGCCAAAGATGATTATGCTGATTTTCCTTTGATAGATTTCTCGAACTTAATAAAAGAATTCGATTCAGAATTACCAATAGACGGATCAGAAATTATTGATCTGAACGGATTTGAAAGAAGTCATAAAACCGTAGAAGAAACTTTTGATAAAACCTGGTCGGGTTATACTGTAGCCGATTCAATACTGGTAAAAGTTTTTCAAAGGTCGATAAGCGAAGATGAAGAGGGATCTGAAGATGAAGAAAGTGCATCCGGTACTGATGACATTTCGGTCATGATAAATAATAGGCTTGCAGAAAGAAATTATTACGAGGAAAGCAAACAGTTCTACAAAGAAACTTTAAGCAGGATAAAGCCTGAATTCATGATAAATGCAGGCATAATGTCTTATCTCGATTTTATTAAACTGATCGGGTTCGTAAAAGAAAACTTACTTCAGCAGCCTTACTCAAAAGAAACTCCATATGGCCGTATAGCTATCGGAACCGACGGCGATGATGTTTACGAAGGTAAATACTTTCTGATCATTGATAAAAAAGGGGACGACACTTACAGGCTTAATAATAAAGATCAGAGATTTTCATACATAATCGACCTTGAAGGTAATGACAGGTATATTTCGGATGAGTTCGGGCCTGCTTCGGCTTTCAGCGGGATATCGTTCCTTTATGACGGCAACGGTGATGACATTTACGACTGTAAGGATTTTTCGCTTGCCTCTTCCCTGTTCGGTTTCACTGTGCTTTTGGACGAAGCCGGAAATGACAGGTATCTTTCGCTTAAGCATTCTCAGGCTGCCGCGACATTCGGTTACTCCTGCCTGTGGGATAAAAGCGGGAACGATGTTTATATCGGCGAAATGAAAGCTCAGGCTTATGCGGGAGTTTACGGCTACTCAGTATTGAATGATGAGAGTGGCAACGACAATTACACGCTTTCGGGCAATCAGGTGGATGTGCTCAGATACGCCGATCATTTCATGTCGATGGGTCAGGGGTACTCATTTGGCGACAGAGACCACGCCGCCGGGGGTATCGCACTGCTTTTTGACAGGCAGGACAACGATAACTATATCTCCGACATATTCGGTCAGGGCGGCGGCTACTGGCTCGCGTACGGCGCGCTGTATGATCTTGCCGGCAACGACAACTACATCTCGTACCAGTACTCGATGGGGTCCGGCGTGCATCTTGCCTTCGGGACACTGATCGACATTGCGGGTGACGATTCGTATAAATCAAAGGGCGTCTCGATAGGCTGCGGCCACGATTACGCCGGCGGGATGTTCTTCGACCTCTCCGGCAACGACAGCTATCAGGCCGAATCGCTCTCCATAGGCGCGGGAAATGCTGATGCTATATCCGTCTTCTTCGACGGACAGGGCGATGACCTGTATTCGGCGCACCTTCCCAGCACAATGGGCTGGTCGGACTGGAGGCGCGATGCAGGCTACATCAGCATATTCCTTGAAATGTCCGGCGATGACAAGTACGGCACTCATTTCGGCGCGAACGGTAAGAAGTGGTATCAGAGCACGTGGGGGATCGGACTGGACTTTGATCATGTAATAAAATAATTTTCATCCGTAAAATAAGATGTTTCGTCGGCGGCAGAGCGACATTTATCAATATAATTCTTGAATAAACTTTGAAAAAGATTATATTTAATCAGTTAATAACTTGAAGGAAGAGTAATTGAAGGTAGGTATATTCGGAAAATCCGGCAGCGGCAAAACAACAGTTGCTTCGTACTTTGAAGGTAAAGGATATTTCCATATTAACCTTGACAGAGTAGGAAGAGAAGTTGTCACGAAATACCCGGAGATCTTAAGCGAAATATCTGAAACCTTCGGACCGGAGTATGTGCCTGACGGAAAGCTGGACAGGAAAAAGTTGGGCGACCTGGTCTTCCAAAACAGCAGTGAGCTCGAAAAACTGAACGGTATTTTCTTTAAATATATCAGGAACGAAGCTCTGCTTCTAATGTCAGGCAGGGATAACTGCATACTTGAAGGCGCTGTTCTTTTCGAATCCGGCCTGAGCGATTTCATGGACAAGATAATCTATGTTAAAACAGATTTCGATACAGCCGTTGAAAGGATCGTTAAAAGAGAAAAGATCTCAAAACAGCAGGCGGAAGAGAGAATTAAAGCCCAGTCCAAATATGACGAACTTGAGAAAAAAGCAGATCATGTCATCGAAACGAACAACAGTACTGAAGAGCTTGTCGAAAACATAAAAAAACTTTTCAGCAGACTTAAAATCTAATATCCGGACGAAATTATGAGAGTTACAATAACCAAATCAATATTAATAGCCATAGCGATGCTCATACTGCTTATAATCTCTGTTACGATACTCACATTAATGAAAATCGACCGAAAAGTTATAGTACCGGGCACATTTACATACAGAAGGATATCTCCTGTCGTTGTTGAGGAAAGCGGATTCGTATCAGAAATTCACGCTTCTGCGAACAGCATACTGAATGAGAACGATACAATACTGATCCTGAGAAATGATGATCTTGAGATCGAACTGGCGAACACGCGTAATAAAGTGCTGATATATAAGATCGAACTCGAAGAGATACTGCAGCTGAAAGAGCTTGATGTGAGCCTGACCTCATTCGATACTTCAAAACTGAAAGAACAGCTTAGAGTGAGTAAAGAAGAAGCTTCTTATTATTCAGATGTCGTTAAGGATAAAGCCGGACTCTATGAAAAAAAGATAATTTCGAAAGATGAGTATGAAGGGGCGAATATAGTTTATAAACAAAAGCTGCTCGAGATCAAATCGATCGAGATTCAGCTCAGTGAACTCAGTAAAAGGCTTCAGAAACTCGACGCATCAACATATTTAAGCTACAAACTCAAGCAGAAAGAACTTGAACTTGAGGAAGATAAGCTCACCTATTTAAAAAAGAAGCACGATTTTTTGACCGTCACTGCCAAAATGAACGGAAAACTTATAACCGGCAAACTTGATAATTATCTCAACATTTATATGGAAAAAGGGGAAAAGATCGGTGATATCGTATCTTTTGACGAAATTGATTTTATCGGATACGCTACAGGAACAGACCTCATCCGCGTCAAGGAAGGCCAGAAATCGTATTTCAATGTCGATACTTTCAGAGGAAAAGATTTTATTAAAGGCGAAGTTAAAAGCATAGGACTAAAGCCTGAAACCTATAACGGCATTACCTCGTTTCCGATAGAAATCGAAGTGACGAACAAGGAATTTTTCGACAGAGACAGAAAAAGATTTATTCATGCCGGGGTTACCGGAGAAGCGATAATCATCACGGAAGAAGACCTTCCTATCCTGAGGATATTGTGGGAACAGGTTGTTAAATACGCGGATATGAACTGATTTGAAGGATATATTTTACATATTCAGATTTGTTAAACCTTACAAAACATCGCTTTTCAGCCTTCTTATTTTCCTGCTGTTCTACAATGTTCTTAGTACTGCTCTGCCCTATCTTACATTTACTGTTATTCTCGATGATTTTCTTCCGAACCATGATTTTAAATCCATAAATTTCGTGGTTATGATAATAGTCTTCATGGTGCTTATCATGGCTTTTATCGACTTTCTCGTAGGCTATATAATGTCATATATGGGCTCGATGATCACTTTCGACATAAGGAATTATCTGCTGAGGCACCTTGAAGGACTTTCGCTGAAGTTCTATTCCGACAGGCACTCCGGAGAGATACTTGAGAGGCTCAATATCGATGTAGCGGCTATCCAGAACATCCTTACGATCGAGATAATATCTCTAGTGACAAATGTTTCAAAATTCGCGTTCATTACAGTTGCGGTCTTTTACCTGAACCCGATCCTGGCGACACCTATGTTTATTATGGTAATGTTCCAGTCAATATTTGTTTTCTTTGCTACAAGGAGAATGCATAAGGATATTAAGGAAACAAGGGAAAAGGAATCAAAGCTGATCGGATATCTTCAGGAACGAATAACTCTGATCAAGGTAATTCAGGTATTTGTACAGAAAAAATATGAGGAAATGATCCATTCTTTCAGATCGGACGCAATAATCAATCAGGCTCTGAATATAGCTTCGGTAAGGAGTCAGCTCAGGGCAATTACAATGTTTTTGAGGAATTTCACTCCTCTTCTCGTGCTATGGATAGGCAGTTATCTCATCATAATAGATAAAATGAGCATTGGCGAACTTATTACGATGTGGATGTATTCTATCCAGTATATTTGGCCCGTTTTCGCGATCGTTATGGCCGTGAACAGGTTCCAGGAGAGTATCGTCGGTGTCCAGAGGGTTAAGGCTTATCTTGATGAAGTTCCTGAAGTTACGGAAGTTCCAAATCCGATCAAGAATGCGGCGATAAAGGGCGAGATCGAATTTCAGAATGTTAATTTCTCTTACGAAAAGAATAAGCAGGTACTTTTCGATATGTCATTTAAGATCGAGGCCGGTGAAACGATCGCTTTTGTGGGTGAATCGGGCAGCGGTAAATCCACCATCACCAACCTGATCTTCAGATTTTACGACCCCGATAACGGCAGAATACTTTTAGACGGAAAACCGCTGACTGAATACAGCCTGAGACTCTTGAGAAAAAACATCGGCGTCGTTTTTCAGGAAACAGACATGTTCGTGGCTACTTTAAGGGAAAATCTTGCTTACGGCGCAACCAAAAGAGTAACTGACGAAGAGATAATGAGCGCGGTCCGAACGACGCTTCTCGAAGAACTTGTCAACAAGCTGCCTCAGGGACTTGGTACAATGGTCGAGGAAAAGGGAAAGAATTTTTCGGGCGGCGAAAAGCAGAGGATATCGATCTGCAGGCTTATCCTGAGAAATCCAAATATTGTTATCTTTGACGAGGCGACTTCGGCATTAGACACTCAATCCGAAAGTATGATCTCGGAAACCATGAAGCTGGTCATGAAAAAACCGACTTCCATTATCATCGCCCACAGGCTTTCGACCGTCGTTGATGCAGACAGAATTTTTGTGTTCAAGCACGGCAAGATCGTAGAAACCGGCGATCACGAGACACTCTTCAATGATCCTTCAAGCGAATACAGCAGGCTCTGGAACGAACAGTTAAAGAAAAACCATCCGAACGGTCATGATGCATAAAGAGCACAACAAATACGATATTTCCTACAGGCAGATGCTCACGAGAGTTCCCAAACTCTACAGATTCATGGCTAAGTACAAATGGCTTGTAGTCACGCTTATATTTTTCTACATCATAAACAATATACTTATTACTCTTCCGCCTCTTATTATCCAGTACGCTGTGGATGAAATAATTCCTTTGAAGGATATTTATTCGCTGAACATTTTCTTTGCGGCGATCACTGTAATGTTTATTGCATTCAGCGGTATCATTCTCGGACATATCTACATCAGGTGGTATCTTCAGTACAATATCAGAAAGGATATCAGGGAAAAACTGTTCAACGCTCTACTGCTGAAGTCCCCGATATTTTACTCAAAAAGGGTTTCGGGAGAGATCACTTCGAGGATGAACAACGATGTTGGTTCGGTTTCCTACCTTGCTTCAGACGCATTTTTCGATTTTTTCAACGCTTTCTTAAAAATTCTGTTCTCAATGATGATGCTTTTCTATCTGAGCTGGAAGATCACTCTTGCGGTTCTTGTACTCATCGGAATCCAGTATGTGTGCGTTACGATAGTGATGAACTTCTTCAAAAAATACCGTAAGAGAACTTCGGAGAAATGGGGCCGTCTGCTCGGATTTCTGCAGGAAGTGCTTTCGAACATTAAGATCGTCATGGCTTTCGGTAACGAGAACTATGAAGCATCGAGGCATCTGAAGAAGACGAGGGAATACATCAAGGACAGCATCAAACTCGGCGTGACCAACAGAATGTTCGAAGTAGTGGCCACCATATTCTGGCACGCTTTCTATGTAACGATAATCGTTTACGGTATCAGACTTCTGACGGACAGTGAGATATCGCTTGGTATCCTGATCGCTTTCATCATGCTCGTCAGAAATCTTTTCGAGCCCATTTTTGAACTCTCCGGCACGATGATATTCACTATTTCCGCTTTCGTCTCTATCGACAGGATCTATGAGTATATTGAATATCCCGATGAACTTCATGTTGCTGAGAATCCCGAACCTATTGATAATACGCGGGGAGAAATACAGTTTGAGAATGTTAAGTTCAGGTACGAAAAGGAAAAGGAAAAAATTGCTTTAAATGATGTCAGCTTCAAGATCGAGGACGGGGAATCGGTAGCTATCGTAGGACCGAGCGGCGCAGGAAAATCAACTATAATCAATCTTATTTTGAGGTTCTATGATCCTGAAGAAGGCTGCGTGCGCTTCAACGGCAAAAAGATCACGAACCTTGATGTTGATGAGTACAGAAAAAACATTTCGATAGTATTCCAGGACGCGCTTCTGTTCAATGATACTATCATGAAGAACATAATCTATGCAGACCTTGACGCGACGAAAGAACAGGTCGAGAGAGCCTGCAAAGACGCCGATATCCTTGAATTTATAAACGAACTGCCCCTCAAATTCGATACAGTCATCGGCGAAAGGGGACTCAAGCTTTCGGGCGGGCAGAGACAGAGACTTTCGATCGCGAGAGCACTGTTAAAGGATCCCAAGATCCTCATTCTCGACGAGGCGACAGCCTCTATAGACTCGATATCGGAAAATGTGATTCAGGAAGCGATAGAAAAGATAATGAACGACAGGACAACTATCATCATTGCCCACAGACTGACTACCATCGTCGGAGTTGACAGGATCATTGTTATGGAGAACGGTAAAGTCGCTGAAACCGGAACCCATTCGGAACTTCTCGCTAAACACGGCGTCTATCACAAGCTCTGGACGACTCAGATGAAAGAGAACGAATCCGAGATAGTTTTCTAATAAAATATCTCCGCCCTTTTTTATTTGTTTTTTCAGGTTTCTTATTGTAACTTGCTGTTAACAGAGGGAGTGATATCATAAAAAGAACGATTATTTTTTTACCGGTTTTATTTATTCTCATTCAAGCATCTTTTGCAAAAAAGATAATTGGGCTCAAGAGCGGAGAAAGAATTACCTGCGATATCGTAAGCAAAGACGATAATGTCCTTACCGTTATTTCAGACATTTTCGGCGATCCATACAAGATGAATATGAGTATAATGGGATCTTACGCTACTATTCCTTAATCTAAGATTTACCGTGAATCTTTACATGGGGGCATTAACGACTTCAAGGACAGCTGCTGGATAATCCTGCCCCTCGTCAGCCTGACCTATCATTTCTAAAATACAGGACTGAGATCATGTCCTTCTGATCTATTTACCCTTTTTTAACTTGACAAAATCAGCGAATCTCGATCTCTCAGCAGGGAATACTCCGTCAGAAACATACCTGACATCCTCTATTGAGTAGAACGCATGAGGATTATGTTTCTTTACTATTGATATTACTCTTTTAAGATCCGCGCGCTTGAGTACCATAAAAATGATGCTCACCGGACCTGAGGAGCCTTCGGCCGGACTTACCGTAACACCGTATTTGGTATCTTCCCTCAGATGGCTGATGAGTTCATTTGCGTCCGACCTTGTAATTACTCTCAGTACGACATTTCCCAGCGCGATCCTGTTCTCTATCACCATTCCGACAAAGTTTCCCATGGCAAAACCGACAGCATAACCGATCATGTTCCCCACATTATCCAGGTTCTTCATTACCTGACCTATAGCTATCAGCCAGATAATTATTTCGAAGAAAGCGAGGATCGGAGCCATGAACTTATAGCCTTTTGAAATAAAGATGATCTTGATAGTCCCAATAGACACATCTACTATCCTCGCCAGAGCTATCAGCACAGGAATGCCGACCGTTACGAACAAGGCTGAATCTGTGAACTCCATTTACCCTTCCGCTTATTTACATTAGTGACATTTGTCCCCTCGGAAGTAAGCAAGCGAAGCGCGGTAGTTTTTGAAGCTTCATTTCTCCTCTCCCGGATTTAGTTGTCTGTATAATTTAACATATTCCCTGACGATTTTCAATGACCTTCTCGTAATATCTTTAATCTCACGCTCATTCAGACCTTTTTTAATGAGCTTTTTAATTTGATCATACTGTCCGATGTAACGGTCAACAGCTTCCTGACAGTGCGAGGTTTTCAGCACTATATCTTCTGAAGTTCCGTTTGTTTATTCCCTCATAGCGGTCTCTTATCTCGTTCAGATTCATTTCAAGCCTCCTGTCGTAGCTTCCGCTCTCAGACCATCGTAAACGATCGTTTTTTTTGATCCGTACCTGTATGACAGTTGCTGCTTAAGCATTTGAAGATTCTCAGTCCTGATTTTGTTTTTTGAGGCTGATTTTATTATTGCCTTGTACTGTGATATAAGATATTCCGACAGACCTGTTACTGATCTTATCTCCGAGCTGTCCGTTATCCCGTAGTCCTTGTGCTCTCATCAAGAAGCAGACTCAGATCTTCCTGGCTCAGTATTCCATCCTGTTCCAATGCTTCTTCACATATCCGCTGTATCCTGTTTTGACGAAGAGCAGTACCGCCAACTGAGGCCATGATTCCGATATCATCGATCTCATCGCGTAAAGTCTGTATCACTTCCTTCTTGCTCATCTCAGTGGGCTCTAAATAGACATGGTAT
>DFZN01000024.1 GCA_002382735.1 bacterium UBP11_UBA4055 | reverse complement strand
TTACAGAAAGAAAGATACACTACCTAATTCAATTCTATAAGCATGGCCTTCACTCGTATTCCACTCAGATAATTTCTTCGCTATGCTTACAGTTAATAAGTATTCTCTTACATTTTCTTTAAATTCAATCAGTCTCTGGAAAAATACGCTTTCATGATAACCGTCACTTAAGCCTTGCTTAATATAATCTCCTATATTTTCAAACATTAGGTTTCCTGTTTTTTATTTTTATAGAATCCACAACATCTCTTATATTTATCACCGCTACCACAGGGACATGGATCATTTCGCCCGACCTTTTTTCCTATTCTGATTTGTCTGCCATGAGTTTTTCCTTTGATCAACACTTTGGTCAATTTGTCCAGTTCTTCGTTATACTCCCATTCATCGTTATTAAAAACTACTGAATCTATTATTTGGCTGCTGTTCTTCAAGCTACCTAAACCAATCCAAGCATCACCTTTACTTACATACTTTCTGTATTGGCAAAAAGTTAGTAGCTTATGCCTTAATTCATTATGATCATTAGAATTTTCAGATATGTAGGATAGTCCTACCCGTGGAGAAATATTTTCTATTGGAGGCAAAGTAAAGTCATGACCTTTACCGTCAATTTCAGTTTGTTTTTTAAGTTTTTTCATTATCCTCATCAGATTATCTCTTGAATCCCCTGAGAAATCTAATAAATGAAAAATTATATCTGTCCTCTTTTCGGAATCCATGGTTTTGAGTTTGGATAATAGTTTGTCAAAATCCTCATTTTTCCAGCAGTTTTTTAAAGGATCTGTATCATCAGGTACTTCTATTCCAAGTTTGTATGGATAGTAGTTTCTATCAATTAATTGTCCAAAATCTGACCATAATGCCTTACGATGATTCTCAGATATCCTTGATAACTTATACTTCAGATGATATCCTAAGTAAACCATTTCTTCATCTGCCTTGAAAGACTCAATCAGGGATATTCTCTGTCTGATATAGTATAAAAAATCGAAAGGATCCTTTAGATAATGAGCGATTAACTCTAAGTCAAAAATCGTCATAAATACAGGATAAGGATCATCAGCCTGTTTCTCTAACATAATATGAGCTTGATGTGTAAGGGAGGAATAATTCTCTGCTGTAATTCCCATTATGTATACTTCATCAATTTGATCTGAAAGTATAAGCTCGCTTCCATCCTTTTTATAGAATTTTGCTGATCTATCTAAAATTTTATTTCTTGCAATGATTCCCTGTTTGTAAGCATCTTGAACTGCACCTTTAAAATCCTTACTCAACTGAGCAGTATCTCCTGCTTGTGTATGAAGTGTCAACTTTTTTGACTTTATCTGAACAACTAATGCTTTATTTCCTAAAATACACAAGACATCAATATCTGTATCATCCTGCCCTTTCTTTCTAGTAACTTTTACAGCTCGTAAAGAATTGTTTGTTCCAAAAACACTTTTCAAATAATTATGCGATATTTCTTCACCTACATCTCCTCGATGTTTACTTAATTGATTGCGATAAGATTTATCCTCATACATCCAATAAAAAGGACTCTCATAAACTGCCTCAAACACTAAATAGCTTATTGGAACGAAATACCTCTGTTGATCTAGTTGAATTATAGGTTTGGCATTAATGATATTATAATCACCGACTGCTTTGAATTGTGAGTTATGAGTTTCATTACTTGAAATTGAAAAATTATCAAGAAATGAATCAACATCTAAATCCTCTGAGAAATCTGATTTTTCGATAACAAAAAGATCAATTATGCCTCTGAAGAAGGAATTCCAACCTTTTTCTCCCAATTCAAATGTTGTCATTTCTTTAGTATAATCCTCATTCTCAGGGAAAAACAAATCTACATATTGATGCATCTCAAGTACAGGCTTAATTTCTTCAGTTTTAGTATCCCAATCTTCATCTGGATTATCTGTTTTTAACTGCTCAATAAGTAACGGCATCTTATCTCTTACATCATAAAATGTAAAGCTATTTTTTTTATCTTGAAGGACTTCTTTAATCCTAGACAGTATTAACTTGGTCATGTTGATGTCAAAATTCCTATTCTCTAACAACCAATCCTTGTCATATTTGTACTTAATTTTAAGATATTCCAAATATTGTATATCATAAGCTCCAGTACCTGAATACATTATTGGTTCTTGAATCATATCTCCTGTACCAAAAAACTCTCTCATTTCTTCTCTTGGTTCTTTCAGATAATCTTTCTGCTCAAGACCTTTCTTTAATTTAGCTATAAAAGGTAGATGGAACGAATTATGTAATTCTCGCATCAGAACATATATTTCATGTTTTATCGATATTATATCTTGGTTTGAATCAGGTTTAGAAAAATCAAGTTTACTTTGAACTAAAAAACCAAGTAAAAAAACTGTTTCTTTTACGCTAAGTCTAGAATAATTATCCACTTTATGAGAGGATTCAATATCTATCCGAAAATCTTCGTTTAAAATCATACAAAGGGCATAAATGAACCCTTTTTTCTTTACTAACTTTTTAATATCTTCAATTACTTTTTCTTGCTCTCTTATCATAATGTGTACTAATCTAATAAATTATTTTTAACAAATTGGCTCAATGATTCACTAGTATTCTAATTGCAATTTCTCACAACGGTCATGGCTAAAAGCACCACACAAGTCGTAAAAACCAGTCAGTGTCATGTAGCCAATGTTGTGGGTCTGTTGCAATTAGTCCATTTCATCATTGAGCCAATTCTTTATAAATCAAAATTCTTTAACTAGATATTCAAAACTTAAAAAGAAATCATTGCCATCTCTCATTTGATAGTCACTTGAGTTCAAATCAATCAACCCCCTTTTATATTCAACTGTACCATCGTCCTTGTGTTTAATTATTCCGCAAATACGAAATTTATTATCTTCAAACCTGCCATATTGAATATCTCCACCAACTTCTTTTATATCTTCGTTATCAATTACTTCTTGTAAAACACATAGTAAATTATTTCTGTTTACAACCGAATTATAATTTTCTTTGAATATTTTTTCAGCATTTACTTGACCACTACCAAAGAATTCATAATCATTGGTTAGTGCTTCAATCATAAATTGATTATTTGATGAGGGTTCAGTTCCGATTTTATAACATTTTATTTCTTCATCATAGTCTAATTTACCTGCAATGAACATCACAGAAATTCCTTTCTTGTATAGAAAAGAATTAATTTCTTTTGATATTTTTTCGTAGACTAGAAAAATTATTTTTGCAATATTGTCAAAACTTAAATCTGCTTGGTCAGGTATGTATTGTAAAAATTTTAAAATCTCGGTAAATGTTTCTTTTATAAACAATGCACTTATAGCTTCGCCGGCAATACACATGCCTATTTCGCCTTCACGGTCAATAATTTTTGTTGTTACATTTTGTAGCTTATATGGAATTGATATTACTTTTATGGCGCAGTCAACTGGGAATTTTATAGCGTCATTCTTTTCATTATATTTTGTTAAAGTTAAGCGAGAGTCTGAAGCAAAATGGATGTTACTATTCTCTTTCCACGCTACGCATAATGTCATAAATGCCTCTTTTTCATTTGGTTTGTAATTTTATTTTCACGCTTGTTACAAAATGATATAAAAAATATGGGTAAAATAATAATCTGAGCAGAATCCATAAAATAAAAGGATTCCTTGGTGAAGTTTCTAAAGGATTAATATATCTAAAGTAATCCAGAAAAAATACTTTTAGAGTATCAAAATTATCTAGGCCAAAATTGGGGATGTTTAAGTTCAAAATTAAGTGGTGTGTGAAGTAGATAATAATGCTAGATAAAAACAAAAGTATTAAAGGCATTAACCAATTTTGGAAAAAATTAGAAGTACGCTCAGTAATTGCCAATAAAAGGTATTCTTTACTGGATAATTTATAAAATAAGGTCTTTAACACTTTCCCTTTCGAACGGTCTTTAATCTCATAGTCTAATTCGTTTTTCTGTGATTTCATTTCGAGTAAATAAAATCTATTAGCCTCTGAATTATTTCCAGTTTTCTGGAATATACTTTTAAATTGACTTAAAATATCTCTGTGAGCTACAATTTTGTTACTCCAAAGGATCTGTATAAATATTGAGTGTTTTTCTTCAATCAAATTACAGCTTGTGAATTCGATCTCGGTATCGCTAAGGTTTAAATTTTGGAAATAGAAATTCGTCAGATTTGAATTTCTGAAAATGAATTTTTCCATTCCTGAACTAGTTATAATCTTGAAAGAATTTGGTTGTTCTCGGATTGAATTAATTTCAAATCTTTTAAAGTAAAACCGTTCAATCTTAACTTCAGAATCTTTAGTAAAACTTACATTGTTAAGCCAAAATAAATCGCCGTGTTCAAGAATGTGTTCTCGATGGTTTACATCATCAAATTCCATTTTATTTGTAATATATCCATCTAAAATTCTAAAATCATTAACATAAACTTGTTTAACTGAGAAGTCATCAATTTCAAAATTATTTAGAAATAAATTTTCAAAATGCGAAGATTCTAATTTTAAGAGCTTCAATTTAATTTTTTCAGGTGTTTGTGGAGATAAAGGGTAGAATGTTAAATCTTTTACTTTAGGGCAACGAGAGAAAATTATTTCCTCTGATGAATTTGATATTTGCAAGCTTTGATAAAATTTACAATTGATGAATTCTAATTTTTTTGTATTGGGGAAGCTCATATCACCTAGGAAGACGCAACTATGAAAAGTAATTTCTACAGTATCGAATATTTTTTCTGTTCTGCTTCCTGAATATACAAATAAAGGTTCACACATCTTTGGAAAGACTATTCCATATATGTTATGTCTCCAATGGCAATCTTCTTTAAATTTCAACCAGAATTCTCTTTGCTTTTCTGAATCGAAATCAACGAATGGGGAATGATTAATTACCCATGAATCTTTTTCACAATGTAAAATACACTTACCGTTTTCAAAAATTGGCAGTTTACAGATACACTCTTTTAAACTTCTTTTAGTAGTCTTATAACTACATTCATTATTAACTTGCATACAACAATTCTTCGATTATTCCTTTGTTTTTGTATATGTTTTGAGAGTTATAAGTGAAATTTTTATCAAAGATTTCAAGAAATTTCTTATTAAAAGCACTGCCTATAATTAGGGAATAAAATTTATTTTCATGTTTTTTTTGTTCATTTACATCATTTACAACCTGCTGAGGATAATCAACTTCACCGTCTGTAATGAACAACAGGTCTGCTTTTTTATAATTGTTTTCTTTCATTTTAGATAGAGCTTCTTTCAATGCCGGGACAGCATCAGTTCCAGCATTAAAGGTCTTTCTTAAAAATACCGCTAACTGACCGAGTGATTTATTTAAATCAGTTAATTCAAATGTTTCGATTCCAGTAGAGAAAGAAATTAGATAAGCTTTTCGATCTTCGTTAAGGCATTTCTTCATGATTGCAAAACTTATTACTTTTGCTACCCTTTCAGGCTCTCCTGACATCGAACCGCTAGTATCAACACATATTATATAAGGCCCTTTGTCTGTCTCTTTCTTTTTCTCCCTTTCATCAATTTCAATTTTTTCAATTTCAATATCATCGTATGAAACAAACTGGTAGGTGAGAAGCTTCTTCTCTAGAAGCTTCTTATAAAATAGAACTTCGGTTTCTTCATCTGCAAGTAAAGCCATTTCTGCAGGAATCATATGGTTAAAATCGTCGCTTTCATGCACACCTACGAGTTCAGTTTTTCCGTAAGGATTAATTACAAACGAAGATTCTATTATTTTTTTTTCGTAGTATTCCTTTTCTGCCTCAAGTTCCATTTTTCTGAATTTACCTAACATATCAGATAATTGCTGAATAGATTTGTCATTTTCAAGTAAATCAGAATATTCTTTAAGAACATTAAAATCAGTCATTTCAAAATTGCCATCAGCTATGTTCCAGAATTTACCAATGCTGTTCATGAAAGGTTTAAAAATATTTTTTAGAGTATTGAATTTTTTAATTTTTTTTATCTGTTTTTCTTCGAATTCCTGATATAGCTTCATTATTTTAGTAACGCGGAGATTATATACTTTTTTTGTTAAGCCGTCCTTCCATCTTGTAAGTAAATTCCGCTTTAGAGAATGCTCATCTATATCTGTATTATTGGCAGTATTATTTTGGTCTTTTAGAACTTTTCTTGATTCTTTAGCATAAAAATATTTGTCTATCTGCTCTTTTGAATATGTATCAAGATAGTTTTCGTATTTACTTCCTTTTTTTATGCTGTCCTTGAATCTTTCAGAAGGCTCGTTTTCAAACTCGTTAAGTGCTTTTTCCTCTTCGTCACAATATTTTTCTCTCCTGACTTCATTTTCAGATTCTTCTAGAAATGAAAAGAAATCATTCTGTAGTTCACCATGCATTTGAGGATTTTCATTTATGAAATCATTTATACTTTGATTCGATCCGTATTGCTTTACAGAACTTAAGTAGTGTGAATTATGAAGAGTTGGCGTAGTTGTACCTTTTTGAAAATAAGAGACTATTGAAGATCTCAAGGAGTTGTCAGAGAAGAGGCTATATCTTAAAAATCTATTCAACTGCTTTTTTAACAGAGCCTGTTGCTTTCTAAAATAGTTAGTGTAGAAGTTTATCATAGATGTTTATTTTTCTAAGACTCGTTTTCTATTTTTTCATCAATCGCAAATTTTGGTAAATTCGTATCTTTAATTTCACCATCTTTGATGCTTTTATAATGCTTTTGAAGTCTTTTGGCTTCGGTTTTGATATCTAATAGTGATTTTTTTGTATCATCAATGCTGCTTGAGATTATTTTGCTTTTTTGAGCATCTACAAAGTAATTTGAATTCAATCCCTCTAATTTCTCGTTTTCTATCTTTTGCAATCTAAATAAATCATCATCAACCTCTTTTAAAATTTCATTTATTGTTTTGTCCCATTCCTGAACATGGACAACAGATGGAGTTGAGAATACAAATTCATTATATTTAACACTTTCAGATTTAATTGTCCTATCGATTTCAGAATTAGATAGATGGATTTTAATCTTATAACCTTTAGATGAAGATACTGTGAATACATCAGATTTAAAGTCATTTAAGAACAATGGAACTCTCATGTTATTGGTTAAATTATTGAAATCTTCTACTTTAATAAATTCATAATTTCTCGTATCATTATAACCATAACTAACTGGTACCTTCTGAAAATTGAAATAATCTATTCCGTTATTAACAAAGGTTTTTAAAGCTTTAGTTTCCTTTTCGTTTTTATTGACTGTAATCCTATCGATTTCAGTCTTTAAATTCTCCAGTTCTTCATTTAAACCTGAAAAGTCTATTGAATACCTAAATGAAAAGTCATGAATTGAAGTCTCAACAAGCTCATTGACTTTTTCGATCTGTGTGTTGTTATTCCATATACAATCTGAAATTAAGAATGCATCCAACAGATTCGCCTCATCTCTGCCGTTTAGTAGAGCTGAGGTTTTTAGAATTCTAATGATTTTTTTCCATTTCCTATCTGAAACATAAATTTTTAAATCTTGATTTTCACCTAAAGTGTTGTTGTATTCGTTCAGACGGTGTTTTATAGCTGTTATTGTATTTAATATCTCTTGTGGTATTTTTACATCATCAATAGCCTTTTTCCATTTTACTAAATCATCATCAGTAATCTTTGTTTTATCATCTATTTGCAACTCCAATAGATTATCTTTTCCCTGGATCATTGCATTAAAGAATTCTTGATCTCTAACTTCAGTTACCATCAATCTAAGAATAAATCTATCCCACAAAGCTTCAAGCCCTTGATTTTTTGCTGGTAATTCATTTGATGCCGCCATAAGACCTTTCAGAGGTACTTTTACATCAATGTCTCCGTTTCTGAAAATACGTTCATTTATTATCGTAAGCAGTGTGTTCTGAATAGAAGGCCCTGCTTTCCAAATTTCATCAAGGAATGCTATATCTGCATCAGGGAGATAGCCTATAACTGATCTTTCGTATTTATCTTCATTTTTAAGTTTTTGAATGGATACAGGCCCGAAGATTTCGTCAGGGGTTGAAAAACGATGCATCAGATATTCGAATGCTTTTCCGCTTTTTAAAATTCTTGATAATCTTCTTGCCATTAAACTTTTACCAACGCCGGGTGGCCCTAATAAAAATATAGCTTCACCAGCTACCATTGAAAGGTAGCTTAGATTTATTGCTTTTTCTCTTTCGTATAAACCTACATTAAGGAGCTTTAATATCCTTTCTGTTTTTTCTGAAATCGCCTTGAGTTCATTTTTGTCCATACAATCCTCCAAATCACTTTTTGATGATAATTTGATAATTTACCTTAATACATTAGATATTTCAACTTAATTATACCATAATAAAATCTTCATACTTGGCTCAATGTTTTTTCTCCAGTCTTCAAATTGCGATGTCCCACAATGTGCGGATATACGCCTCTGTGGCGTATATCCGTGAAGTTTGTCCACGGGATTGGAAGATAGACGCCTCTGTAGCGTTTATTTTTACTGTATTTCAAAGAATATCTACAATTCCTTCCTCAGTCTTGCCGGAGGTATTTCCATCTGCTCGCGGTATTTCTGGACGGTGCGTCTGGCGGCTGTATAGCCTTCCTCGGTCAAAAGATCGGATATGATCTGATCCGAGAGGGGTTTGCGCTTGTCCTCCAGCGTGATTATGTCCCTGATGCGCTCTTTTACGATGCGGGTGGAGACATCTTCGCCGTCCGCTGTTGCCGACCGTTCCGAAAAGAAATATTTGAGGTCGAAGACGCCGAAATCGGTGTCAACATATTTGTCCTTGGTCGTTCTTGAGACCGTGGCTATATCCATCTGTATATCATCGGCGACATCCTTCAGGATCATGGGTTTTATCCTGTCCGGACCGTAAAGAAAGAAGTCGTGCTGGAGCTTAACGATCGATTCCATGACCTTTTTCATCGTCGCTCTTCTCTGATGGACAGCATTGATGAACCATTTAGCCGACTCGATCTTTTTCCTCACATAATCTTTGGCGACTGTATCGGGGTTGTTGGAAAGGTATATCTCCTCGAATTTCTTGTTTATTGAAAGGTTGGGTACGGAGGCGTTGTTCAGTATTACCTCGAATTTACCGTCGATCTCCTGCACGATGAAGTCAGGCGTGATCCCCGTGTTATCGTCCGCGCTCTCCCAAAGCTCCGCGGCCTTTGATGATCCCGGCTTGGGGTTAAGTGACCTTACCTCTTCGATTATCTCCTGCATCTGCTCCTGCGAAATACCGGTCTTTTTCATTATGACCGAATACCTCTTGTTTACGAGATCATCATAGTGGTCGCGGAGGACGATGAAAGTGTCCTCAAGATAGAGTTCGCGCGATTTGAGCTGGACTATCAGGCACTCCCTCGTGTCCCTTGCGGCCACGCCGGTCGGCTCGAATCTCTGGATCGTCCGGAGCACCCTGAGAATTGTCCTTTCCTCGACATCGGGAAATTCACCTTTCACAAGCTCAATATCGACCCTGAAATAGCCGTCCTCGTCAAGGTTGTCGATTATATATGACGCGACTTCGCTTTCGGTCTCGGAAAAAAAATTCTCCTGCGCCTGATCGTACAGAGAATCCCTCAAAGTCCGTTTCTCGGCCTGCTGGAACCCCCGTTCGTCCTCGTCTTCTTTATAGCTTTCGCTGTATTCCTCGTCGTA
Source organism: bacterium UBP11_UBA4055 (assembly GCA_002382735.1). GTDB lineage: Bacteria > UBA4055 > UBA4055 > UBA4055 > UBA4055 > UBA4055. Next base: position 17,932 of record DFZN01000024.1, on the reverse strand, counting down.
ACCGGAGAAGGTCTTCACAAGTTCAACGAACTCGCTCTCCTTCTTATCCTCTTCGTTCTGCTTTGAGACATCGCTTCCCTCTTCTGCGGTTTCAAGTCCGTCTGACGCCTCGATGAAAGGATTCTCCTCAAGCTCCTCCCTGATCCTCTCTTCAAGCTGAAGCACTGGAAGCTCCAGAAGCGCAGATCTTAAGATCACAGCCGGCTCAAGTTTGGTATTAAGCTCGGACTTAATGTTCAATGTATGTTTCAGCATAATATCACCCCTTATCGGTTTCAGGACGATGCAGCTTGAAATTCTCGCCCAGATACATTTTTCTTGCATTAGGGTCGTTCGCCAGAAATTCCGACGATCCCTCGATCATGATCCTTCCGTCAAAAAGAATATATGCCCTGTCGGTTATCTTTAAAGTCTCATAAACATTATGGTCGGTAATAAGAACTCCGATGCCCTTGTTCTTCAACCCCATAACTATAGACTGGATCGATTCGATGGTCACAGGGTCCACGCCCGCGAAAGGCTCGTCGAGAAGTATGAAGTCAGGATCTGTTACAAGCGAACGGGTGATCTCGACCCTCCTCCTCTCTCCGCCGCTCAGTGAATAACCCATGCTCTTTCTGATGTGCTTGATCTTCAGTTCGTCAAGCAGCAGCTCCAGCCGTTCAGACCTCTTCTTTCTGTTCTTTTCCACCCTCTGCAGAATAGCCATGATGTTGTCCTCGACGGAAAGCTTTCTGAAGACCGAAGCTTCCTGCGGAAGATATCCAAGCCCGTTTCTCGCCCTTTTGTGCATGGGCATTTTAGCCACATCCTTCCCGTTCAAAAAAACCCTTCCGCCGTTCGGTTTGATCATTCCGGTCAGCATATAGAATGTCGTGGTCTTTCCTGCGCCGTTCGGACCCAGAAGCCCCACGATCTCGCCTTTTTTAAGCTCTATCGACACGGATTTTACGACTTCCTTTTTTCCGTAGCGTTTTTTAAGTTCTTCCGCTTTTAAGATCTGTTCCATACCTACTTCTTTTTCTTTTTGAGTGCGTCAAGCTTAAGTTTGTCGGGATAGTAGATGCCTTCGCAGCCGCCCCTTATCGATGCGCTTTTCACCTTTCCGTCCGAGAAATTCAGCTCGATCTCGTCACCGAGAAGGTAATTGGAGGCATCGGGCGCTTTGTCTTTCTCCCTACTGATAAAATACACACCTTCCGCTTCTTTTGAAACAATTATTTTGTTAATTTCATTGTCCGAAAACCATACATTCATCAGCTTTCCGGTCAGAATATTCATTTCTTCAGGCCTTAGAGGATCGGGAGCCGATTCATATCGCGGTTTTCCGTATATAACAGCTTTTTCAGGATTTATATCGCCTTTTTCAGATATGACGGTCATAGAGTCGCCTTCAACTGTGTGTGTCTCGTAGGTTACGACCGGATCATCATAGAACTTCGCCATACTTTCAGTTCCGAAATATTTTGCAAGACCGGCATTAATGTTCATTTTGCCTTTTCTGATCTTTACCTTTCCTTCAGCTGTACCGTAAACTGTCGTTTCGTTATAAGTTATCCTGTCCGATGAAAGACTTAAAGTGTCGGGGTCATCGTCATCCGTCATTTGAAAGAAGCATTTTCCCTGAGCCTGCATAATGAAAGGGTCGAAGCTGAATTTTCCGCCCAGAGCCTCAAAATAACCTTTTTTAACAGGGGTCAGATTTTTTACAGTCCGAGCTATCTTTACCGGATCTATGATCTGGTACTTTGGTTCAGAGTTTTCATATTCATAAGCATGAAGAACCATTCTTGTATCTATTGTCAAAGTTTTCCTGTTGAGATCATACCTGAACCTTTTAGTATAGAGCTTGTAATGCCTTAAAGAGTCAAGCGAAAGTACGCTGTCAACGGCCTGAGAAGTGATGATGTTGTTCCTAGTGTCCATTTCGAGCCCGGAGCAGTACAGTATCGACGGGAATTTGTAATAATTGACCATGACCGAATCACTGACAGTAAGTCTTTCGCTGATCTCGTTCAGCGAGGCGTCTTTTCCCGTTATGTAAAACTCCTTCTCTTTTATGCTGATATCGCCGGAGAGGTAAGCAAGATTTCCGCTTGGAGTTTTTGACAGAGTCGCTGTCCTGCACTTTATCGTTCTTGCGGTGTCGGAGAACTGGATGTTCTTAAAAAGCCTCGCGTTGGTCATATCTTTGTTAATGACCGCGCTGTCGCATTTTACTCTGTAAACATCATATTCGATGTCTATATTCCCGTGGATTATCTTACCGCCGTATATGTCCTGTTTGAGAAGGTCGGCATGGTGTATTTTTAAAAGAGACTGAGACTCAAGAGCCGTCATCAAAATGAGCGAAAGTATGAAAAGGACGGCTTTTCTCATTTTCTACCTGTTCATGTTTCTGATTATCCAGGCTCCCAGCGGAACGGTGTTCTTTTCGATCTTGAAGTCGAAATCCACAAGCTTTCCGATCAATTCCGCATCGCCGCCGGAAAATATTATCTGTACTCTCGAGGAAAGTCTTTCCGCGAACTCCCTGACAAAATCATTGCAGATGCCGGCTATTCCGTTCTGGACGCCCGACTTTATACACTCGGCTGTCGATCTTCCGATAAAGAGGTCCGTGACCTCTGCTTCAAGGTCAGGCAGCAGCGCGGTATTCTCGGTAAGAGCGCCGTACTGAAGCTTCACGCCCGGGAATATCATTCCGCCCTCGAACTCACCCTGACCGTTTATAACCTCGAATGTAACAGCCGAACCGAAGTCTATGACCACTACATTCTTTTTGTAGTTCTTTACGGCATAGGCGATGTTGCACAGCCTGTCAATACCGAGCTCTTTGATGTCGATATATCTGCTTTTGAGGGTTTTGTAGTGCTCGTGTTTTATTACGAACGGGGATTTTCCAGTGATTTTCTTGACCGATGCCGATATTTCAGCGGTTTTTTCGGGTACGACTGATGCGATGATTATGTCTGCCGGCGCATTTTTAGCCTTTATCCATCCCGCAAAATCTTTTTCATAAACACCGGTGCCCGAAATAGTGCCGTCCGTTACTTTATAGATCTTAGTGGCTGAATTGCCAATGTCTATCACAATTGATGTCATAAATTCACCTTCTCTGTTTTAGCATCTTTCCACAGATTTTCGATCTTGTAGAAATCTCTTGTTTCAGGATCGAAGATGTGCACGACCACATCAACGAAATCCAATAATACCCATTTCAGATTCGAGACGCCTTCATAGCCGATAGGTTTGATGCCCGATCTTGACAGCTCTTTTCTGATGTGGTCGCCGAGAGCTTTTACATGCTGATCGACGGATCCTGTAATGACGACGAAATAATCGAAACTTGAAGTAACATCTCTCAGATCAATGATAAGAATGTCATCTCCCTTTTTTTCGAGAGCAAGTCCCGCGATCTTTTTAGCCAGTTCATAGCCTTCCATATATCTCCTTAGTTTACGAAATAAGTTACAAATATGTAAACGGCCGGCGAAATGAATATCAGACTGTCGAATCTGTCCAGTATCCCTCCGTGGCCCGGTATTATTTTTGATGAATCCTTAAAATTGAAGTCCCTTTTAAGTTTGGATTCGAACAGGTCTCCGGCCTGACCCAGAATGGAAATGACCGCTGACAGGATCAGAACGGTCTTTGTGCCGAAGAAAAACCTTATATCCGTGTTTTCTGCAATGAAATATCCCGCGGTCACGGCGAAGATCAGTCCGGAGACCGAACCTTCAACCGTTTTCTTCGGGCTCACTCTTTCTAGAAGTTTGTGGGTGCGGAATATCTTTGAGCAGGCCAGTCCGCCGAAATAGGCGAAGGAGTCAGTCGCTATTATGACGCCGTAAATGAACAAAAACATCGAGGGAGAGGTCTTGTCAACGGCTCCGATGAGCATGGCCGGGAACAGTCCGCAGTAGATACCCATCAGCAAATAGCCCGAAACTATAAATGCAGATTTTTCGTTCTTCCTGAATACTTCCGCAACAAATAGAACTGTGAATATAATGACCGAATATTCAGCCGCGCCGGAGAGCCCTCTTGAAAAAAAGAAGAGCGGTATCAGCGAGACGATATAAGGTGATAATTTTGTAAGTTTAATGTGCTTTGACCTGAAAAAGTTCAGTATCTCTTTTGATCCGAGGAACGATATAATGAAAATGAACGCGGCGAAATAGCTCAGACCGAGATAAGGAAGGTAAAGTATGACAGGACCCGCTATGACTGCAACAAGTATCCTCACTGTCATATTATTCATCGCCGTTCTCCTCTTTTTCCTCAGGGTCTGTCAGGCTGGAAACGAGAAGTCTGATCTCGGCGCCCTGATAAACGACCTCTCCGGCAGGCGGTTTCTGGTCCAGCACCGTATTGGGCAGATAATCCTCATTTTTCAGATACACGATCTCCGCTATCTTAAAACCGCTCCTGCCGACAGTTTCCGCCGCCGCCGACAGTATCTGTCCTTTCAGGTCGGGTATAACGAATTCGGACGGGTGGTTGCCGACACTGATCACGATCATTATGCTGTCGCCTATCGCGGCGGTGTCGTTGACAACCAGCGTCTGCCCCATTACCACTCCTTCAGGGTAATCCGTGCTGAACTCATACAGCACGCTGTCGAGGACCAGCCTCGACTCGGTCAGCCGGTATTTTGCGTCCTGTGGGGAAAGTCCGATCAGATCAGGCACGATAACAGGCAGCGCTCCTTTTGACACGGTTACATATATCTTTCTGTCGGGCTTGCATTTTGCTCCGGCTTTCGGATACTGCTCAAGGATCGTTCCGGGAGGGATGTCCATATTTGTTTTTTCGTTTACTTCGTCCGAAAGCCTGAACCCTTCGGTCTCAAGTATCATCTTAGCCTGATCGATCTCGTACCCCTTAAGATCAGGGACCGGAAATTCCTCACCCGTTCTCGCGTAATCGGGCATGAAGACATTGTCCATGTACAGTGCGAATGCGGCAAGTATCACACCCAGAATTACAGCCGCTGTCAGAAAAGGGATGCAATATTTTTTTACTGATGAGATCAGGACTGATTTTTTCATCTGTTCTCCGAAATTCTTGTGAAAAATCCGTATTTTTCCGCATCAAAATATTTTTCGGTATAAGTTTTTTTTATCAGAATATCCTTTAAAGGACTGTCAGTTCCGTCCGTTTCAGCTTCAGATATCCTTTTAACGGTATCGAATCCCTCCGCGACCCTGCCGAAAACGGTGTATTTACCGTCAAGTTCCCGCTGAGGTTTGAGGCAGATGTAAAATTCATAGCCGTCCGACCTTCTCGCCGGATTTATTTCGTCACCCATTCTCGCTGCGGCAAGTGCGCCTTTAAAGTGTATCCTGTTTATCTCCGGCTCTAAGGAAGAATATGAACTCGACGAATCCCTGCCCGCCTGAATAACGAAATCAGATATAACTCTGTGAAAAGGTTTTCCGTCGTAATACCCTATCCTGACAAGGTTTTTGAAATTCTCGACATGTTCAGGGGCATCTTTTTCAAAGAAAGTGAACCTAATGATCCCTGAATCAGTCTCCATCACGGCTGACTCCGTATAAAACCGCAAGCTGTCGCATTTTCCGCATCCGCAATTGAGTGCGCTCTGCAATGCCAGTATAAGTAACACCACTTTTACCATAGCTTGAAAAATACATTTTTTTTCGCATTATATCAATCCTTTAATTCACTAAATTTCTTCATAAAACCTCTTTATAAAACATAATTTAATGTTTATATTACGAAACAGTAACACAGGGAGCCGCAATGAATGAAAAGATAATACTGTCGCTGGGAAGCAATGTCGGGGACAGGAAAGAAAATATCAATGCAGCTCTTTCGGGACTGATGATGTCGGGTTTTGATGCCGACAGCGTCTCGTCTTTCTATGAAACCGAGCCTGTGGGATTGAAGGAACAGGACGATTTTATCAATATCGCGGTATCAGGCACATTTGAAGGAGGGCCTGAGCAGCTTATCGGAATGATAAGGACGATAGAGATCGATCTCGGCAGGGTCAGGGAAGAAAAGTACGGTCCCAGAACGATAGACATTGACATTATCTTTTTCGGGGAGAGGAAGATCGGGACTGAAGACCTGAAGATACCGCACCCTGAGTTCAGAAATAGAAAATTTGTTCTTGTGCCGGTATGCGAGATCGAACCTGACGCACAGGATCCGGTGACGGGAAAGACGGTCAGCTTGCTTTTAACAGAGTGCGCGGACAGTTCGGGCGTAAGTAAAATGAGCATGAAATGAAATTCAATCTTAACCAGATATATATTGCGGTAGAAGGCGCTATGGGCAGCGGGAAGAACGCTCTGGCGCAGAAACTGTCCGAAAAGCTGAAGGCAAAACTGATCAGGGATAATTATTACGGGAACCCGTTCCTGAGCGATTTTTACAAGAACCCGGAAAAGTTCGCGCTGCCGCTTCAGCTGTTCTTTTTAACAGTGAGGTATCAGCAGCAGATCGAAATACCTTACGGCGATCTTTTCAGCTCGAATATCGTTGCGAACTATATATTTAACAAGGATCAGATCTACGCATCGTACAATCTTGACGACCAGAATCTTGCCCTTTACAATCAGGTGCTTAAAGTTATGAATCTGAACATAAGAACCCCCGATGTCGTTATTTACCTCCACGCTCATGATCCGGCAGTTCTGTATGAAAGGGTTAAAAGTAAAAAGAGGATCTACGAAAAGGATATAAATGCCGAATATATTGAAGGATTGAATAAAGGCTATATGTATTTTTTCGATCACTTCAGGGAATGTCCGCTGCTGATCGTTAATATTGACGGGCTCGATCCTGAAAATGAGGAACATATCGAAGTGATCCTCAAAGAGATCGAAAACGGTATAGATGACAGCAAATATCTGAAAATATAAACAAAAGAGGTAAGATGCCGCTTCTCGGAACACTAATAATCATCGTGATAGTCTATATGGCATATCAGATCGGAAGAATAAAAGGAAAAGCGGAAGTTATTCTGCAGACAGGCCGTGATAAAAAGAAGAGAACCGACAGAATAGAAGAGGCCGAATACGAAGAAATCAAGTAAAGGCGGCTTTAATGGATTATAAAGAACTTGTTTTCGCATTCAACAGGATAGGGATAGCATTAAGCTCGGAGACAAAACTGGAGAACCTGTTCAATCTGATCGTGGACGAGATAATCGAGTTCGCGGACTGCGATGCCTGCTCGCTTTATATTAAGGACGAGAAAAAAACCGAACTGATATTTCAGGCGACCAAGACCGTTTCTCTCGCAAGGAAAGGGAAGGAAAGTGTTTTCAGGTCATTCTCGGTACCGCTTGAAATGAGGTCGATAGCGGGATATACTGCGATAACCGGCGATACCGTCAATATCGAAGACTGCTACAAAATTCCTGAGGATAAGCCTTATTCCTTCAACAAATCGTACGATGAGAGGACAGGCTACAGAACTGTCTCCATGCTTTCTGTTCCCATGAAGGACAACGAATGCAATACTCTCGGAGTGATACAGCTTATTAATCAGATGGACTCAGCCGGAAATATAGTTCCTTTTTCAAAGGAATTCGAGGCCATCATCCTTTCTCTCGCGAGCCAGGCGGCCGTAGCACTCTCGAACGCGAGGCTTCTCGAGGCTAACAAGAACCTTTATAAAGCTCTTGTTGAAGCGTTCTCCGAGGCTATCGAAGCGAGAAGCCCGCACACTGCCGGACACTCGAAGAGGGTCGCTTATATATCACGCATGATCGCCGAGCACATCAATCATAAAGATGACGGAAATTTCGAGAATATATTTTTCAGCGACGAAAAGCTTGAAGAGCTCAAGTACGCCGCCCTTCTGCACGATGTAGGTAAAGTCGCTGTCCCCGAAAATGTTCTGGAAAAGCGCAACAAGCTCGAAGAAGATGACATCGCGATAATAAAGAACAGGTTCGAGGTCATAAAATTCTCCACGGATTTCCACATACACGACGAGCAGCTTAAGAAAGATTTTATAGAGCGGATAGACGACGACCTCAAATTTATTCTCGACAAGAACCTGCCCGGGCCTTGTTCGGATGAAGATAAAGCTAAGATTGTCGAGATCGGGAACAAGAAGTTCGTTGGTTTTCAGGGAGAGGAGCATAATTACCTCGAAGAAGAAGAGATCTACATGCTGACAAGTTTCGTTAAGGGGAATTTTTCGCCCGAGGAATGGGAGAAGATGAAACGCCATGTAAACAATACACTTGACATACTCGAGACCGTACCGTTCACTGATGAGCTGAAAGACATTCCCAGGATCGCCGGCGCGCATCACGAAATGCTTGACGGAAGCGGATACCCGTTCAATGTACGCGGAGAGGAGATAATGCTACAGTCAAGGATACTGGCGGTCGCGGATGTTTTTGAAGCGCTGACGGCATCGGACAGACCTTATAAAAAGGCTATTCCGGTCGATAAGGCAAGGCAGATACTCGGATTCATGGCAAAGGACGGCGAGCTGGATAAGGAGATAGTGGATATGTTCATAAACGAAAATCTTTATCAGATTTATCTTGAAGCAAGAGATAACGGAAATATCAATGTTTAAAGTATCGGCTCTGCTACTGACTGCTTTTTTGCTGTTTTCCGGCTGCGCAGGTACTTCAGGCGATAAGAGGACAGGCACCGGAAAGCCTAAATTCGCATCGCTCGAAATAGACGGCGTTTCGTACTTTTTAACTTCCGTGAACGGCACTTTTGTCAAGGGAAAACCTCTTGATCTTACGCTCAGAATGAAAAATATGTCGAGAACGGTAAAAACTTTCAAGACCGAAAATAACAGGTTTGTGATACTTCAGATAAATAACGAATACGGCGTTACATTAAAATCATACGAAATAAAGGCGTCGGACTACCTTAAAGAGCCTTCGTTCGGAATAGACCCGGATGAAGAGAGGATATTTACCATTACGACCGGCACTAACGACGGGATATTTGAAGAAAATGACGGGATATCATGCACTGTCAAGCTGCATTTCCTTCCGAAAATATTAAGACGGAACTCACTTTCGATCTATTTAGACAAAAAATGAATCTGAGAAAACTATATTTCAATACGGTCATGCGGATATACAACGACAGGCTTTCGCTCGAGTCTCTTTATCCCGAAATACTAAAAGACCTTGACGACAGGGACAAACGAAGGCTGATAAACCTTGTCAACCAGTTTTTCAGGCATTTCAGCTTCGTCGAAAAATTCCTGTGCGAAAAGATAGATAAGAACATTGAAGATCAGGACATAAAGACGGAAATGCTGATTCTGTGCGCGGGAGTCGAATTTTTTTTCCTCGACAGCTCGACGGATTATTCTATCGTGAACGAGTATGTTGAGCTTTCGAAGGATATTTTCGGGCGGGGGAAATTCAAATATATCAACGCGATCCTCAGGCGAATGACAGAGCTTGAGATGACTGAAGAGGACAGTTCGTCGAAGAGAGCGCTCTACTCGTCCCACCCGGACTGGATTACGGCGAAGCTGACAGGCCAGTACGGGAAAGAGACGGCGGAAAAGATCATGAGGTTCAACCAGACAATTCCGCCTGTCTATGTCCGGTCGAACAGGATGAAGAACGGCAGGGACGGGCTCGCTCTCATCCTCGCAGGCGAGGATGTACTTGCGGCGGGTGTGGAGGGATTCGCAGATTTTCTGCGGATTGAGAGCGGCAATGCGGTCGGCTCGAAAGCCTTTGAGGAGGGCAGGTTCTACATTCAGGACCCGCCGCACTCGATACCGGCACTTCTTCTGCAGCCGGTCAGGAACGACAAGATACTAGACCTGTGCTGCGCCCCGGGCGGCAAGAGCTCGTTCATTCAGGAGATCACGGGGAACAAGGCAAAGTTATGGCTGAACGACATTTCGCAGAAGAAGCGGGTCGTTATCAAGCTGAACTTTAAGCGCCTCGGCCTGAAATTCGACAAACTTACCTTTCAGGAAGCTCAGAAATTCCAGGCGTTCGAGGATTTCGACAAGATACTTATCGACGCTCCGTGCACGGGTAGCGGTAATTTCAGGCGCCATCCCGAAAGCAGGTGGAATAAGACCGAAGAGATGATAGCCGAGCTTACAAAACTTCAGCTTGCCATTCTAAAAAGGTCTGCTGCCTATGTAAGAAAGGGCGGATATATCGTATATTCAACATGTTCGATATTCAAGGAAGAGAACATCGATATCGTAAATGCGTTTCTCGAATTCGATCCCGATTTTGTGATCGATCCGGTAAATGATCCGAACCTCGAACCGTTTAGAAATCCCGACGGCAGCTATTTCGTCATTCCCGGGGTTCACGGGCACGAGGGTGCTTTTGCGGTCAGGCTTAAACGCGTAAGGTGATTGTTTCTCACTTTCTTTTGAGCGTCCAAAATGAAAGTAAGCAAAGAAAAGACGCCCGCGCAAAAAGTGCTTTTCAGAGCTGTTTATAATCTATCCGGACTAAATAATATCGCAAGAAATAATAAAGATCTAAGCTGTCCGCTGATTCCATGCCGCTTTATCTGAAAAGATTTTGCGCGGGTTTTAAAAACTAAGTGACTTCTTCATTTTGCATAGATGGCTACTTTGCTCTGTTCGATCTGATTGATCAGGTAAGGGTTTTTTATAGCTTTTTTTTCGAGTAGGTCAATATGTCGTTTCAGCAGCGTTTTAAGTTCTTTCATACAGTTAATTTAATAATTTAAGCGGTCAATGTCAAATATTCATAACTAAAAAGAGAATAGCACATAGGTAATATATTTCTATTGAGTAAAAATTCTCAGCGCGTTGAGTAAATTTACTCAGTGGGTTGAGTAAATTGTTAACTACAGGCATCAAACGGAGTAAATTATGGAAACAAAAATAAAACTGAATAGAAATATTGACAATATTTTGATACCTGTAATATCTTTAGACGACTTGATTATAAACAAAGAGAGTACGGCTATGGATAAAGTAGATCAATAAGCGTCTTTTCGTTTGCTTAATGCGGTAATGTAAATGATTTTTTCAGAGTCATCTATTTCAAAAAATAAACGGTAAGTTCCGATCCTGTAACGCCATGTTTCAGGCGAAAAATCCCTGAGTTTTTTGATGTTGAGTCCGAAATAAGGATTTTCGGAAATCTGTTTATAAACATATTCGCGGATCTTTTTAGATATCTTCACTTTAGCTGAAGGCGGAAGGCTTTCTATGTCAGAGATAAACTGATCTGTCTCAAATATTCTAAAGTTCGACAAAGCGGCCCCGCTTGTTCTTTGCGTCCGAACTTCCTTTTTTCAGCTTTTTTAGCAGATCGGTATCGCTGAGTATCTCGTTCATTTCAAACTCGTCGGTATATTCGATCTCATTTATGTATTTTAAAGCAGCCGTTTCGATGAAATTAGAAAGAGATCTATTCTCAAGCCTGGCGAACTTCATCAGTTTCTCAAGGACTGTTTCATCTATTCTCATTGTGATAGTTTTCGACATTCAGGTTCTCCTTTCATTGTATTTACAATGTAATGCATAATCATGCAAATGTCAACAGTTTATTACAGCAGCGGATCTATTCCTTTTACCACACAAACGGTATCATACGCTCTTCGAAAAGAGGATATTTTTCAATATTTTATCTCTGGAATAGTTTTAAATAGTCATCAAAGAGATACATTTTTTTCCTTTTGCCGCCGGTGATCTCTTTCAATATTTCGAGATTTTCAAGATCATAGATAAGCTTGTATGAGCTGGGTGATGATAGTCCGGTGAGTTCCGAGACTTTTTTTGCACCGATTAAAGGTTTTCCATAAAGGTGATCAATCACTTTGAGTGATGGCGCTGTTCTTGCCCCGAGGTTCTGTAACTTTGCTTTTACGGTGTTTTTTAATTTAAGTTTTTAGTGTCTTTCTTAAATAAGCGATCGGATAATAAAAATAACCGTTCATGGATCTTCTTTACCTCGACATTGTTGAGAAATATAACGATTTGTATAGTAATTTGCATTTTATTTCCATAAATTTATCTCATGCACGATCTGTACGCCGCAATATTTCTCGTTGTTTTCGCAGGATTTCTGATCTGGTTTTTCAAGTATCTCGGTAAATCCGGAAGGTGGAAGATCCCGAAGGGCGGTCTGACAAAAAAGGACAGGCTTATAATGGCTTCAAAAGTCAGATTTTATAAAGATCTTCCGGACGAAGAAAAAAAACTGTTCGAATTCAAGACTGCCGAATTTCTCGCGAATGTAAAAATTACCGGCATCGGAGTAAAAGTGACAAGGAGCGACGAACTGCTTATTGCCGCAAGCGCTGTCATACCGATCTTCAGGTTCCCGGAATGGCAGTACCTTAACTTAAGCGAAGTTCTGCTGTATGAAAAGAGCTTCAACGACAGCTTCCAGACAGGTGACGATATGCATGATCATGACATTTCCGGCATGGTCGGCGACGGCTATATGAACGGCAAGATGATACTTTCAAAGCACGACCTGCATTGGGGCTTTAAGAACGAATGGGACGGCTCGAATGTGGGGATCCACGAGTTCATTCACCTGATCGACAAGGCTGACGGCTCGGTTGACGGAATACCGAAACTTTTTCTTGAGCATCAGTACATAGTTCCATGGGTGGAACTTATACATCAGAATATAGGACAGATCATGCAGGGAAGGTCGGACATAAATCCCTACGGAGCTACCGACAAGACTGAATTCTTCGCGGTCGTCAGCGAATATTTCTTCGAAAATCCCAAAAAATTCAAAGCAAATCATCCCGATCTCTATGAGCTTATGGAGAAGATATTCAGGGTGAAAGAATAGGTTGTGCACCATCTTTTCTGTTATTTGGCTCTAACGGTCATGGAAAAAAGCACCACACAAGTCGTAAAAACCAGTCAGTGTCATGTAGCCAATGTTAGCGGTCGTTGTTATTAATAACTTGAAGTTTGTTGGGCTAAACTATAATTTCTTATGTTAAATACAAATATGAGGCAGTGAGTTTACAATTCTTTTNNTTCTTTTCCAATAATTTTGAGAATTCTTTTCCTGTCAGACACTTCATACAACAATTTCCATAATCTTGTCATTGTTGTTGAGTTCCTTTTTATCAATCTCAACTGACAAACAGCCTTCTGCAGCCTCATAAATATTTTCTAACAATTCTTCGAAGGTATCACCCTGAGTAACGCAACCCGGAATCGAAGGAATCTCTGCCCAGAACCCCCCTTCTTCAGCTTCTCTTATTATCATTTTTAATTTCATAAACCAACCTCCTATGTTAGGCAACATGTTGAAACAATATACGAAATAATCTGAGTATTATCAATTCATTTATATTATCCCATACTATCTCATAACTAACTAATCAGAAGTGTGTTTGTATTACTTGATAAGAATTCTTTAGTGAGCATGAATTTCCTTTACAATTTAAGATATAAGGGTAAATTTGGTTATGTACTTATGTTATTAATTATTTACAAATATAAAGATTTCTAAACCTCTATTATACGCACAAGTACATTTAAAACTTCGTCTATCTTAGAATCAAGGTCACTTATATCTCTGTTATGCGGAATATTAAGCTTTTTAAGGATGTCTGCAAATCTCAAATAGCCATCAGTGCCTCTTAATTCAACCCAATTCACCTTTAGTTTGTCTGCTTGTCTTTTATTAAGTTCTGAAAGTTTATCTGCGACAAAAATATCACTTTCTCGTGCAAAGATTGCGTCTGCACTTTCAGGATTACCTTTTCCCATTAATTTTACTTCGCATCGGTAAAATTTATCTTTATCAATAATGTAATAGTCAACTTCACGCATGCTAGTAGGTATCTTTGACTGATCAAAATGCTTATACGGTACATCAAAAATCATACAAAGTGTTGACATTAAATATTTTTCAACACGCTTGCCTGCAGTACTCCAAAGCCCACCTCTTAGAGCAGCCCTCTTTACAGCAAGTGTATTTATTACAATTAAACTTTCATTGATGTTTAGTTCTACACTCACGCCATTAAGTTTAATAGTCAGTTTTAAGTCAATCTCTGGTTGAGTTTCTATTAAACTACTAATCGATTGATACAGAATATCATAATGCTCATTCGAGGCATCAATTACAATTTTCTTTGTTGCGGAATTATACATATTTGTAATGGTCTTTTTATTTAAACCGGAATTGATTGCAATATCATCAGAGTCTAATTCAGGATTTAAAAATGCCTGTTTGTACCAGTCAATAGTAATATCATTGCAATCTAACTTGGCTACAACGACTTTCTTGAAAAAATCCATAGCAAATTGTAGAAATTCTGCATTTATTAATGCAACAATTTCTATTCTATAATCCTGTCCTTTAATTACTCTCTTAATAATATTTTTCATTACTTGGTCAGTTAATGTCATTTTCATTAGCCTTATATTTAAATTCATCTAAATTTAAATATTGAATTTGCATGTCTTGCTCGAAAAGATTTTGCTTTTCTTTGTCTTTCATATAATCAACATATACAGATTCTTTTTCTGTTAAGAAAAAAAATCGACCTAATTTTTTCGCAACCCTGCCTACAGTCCCACTACCACCAAAGGGATCAAAAACGAGATCGCCTTTGTAAGAATAATATTGAATAACTCTTTTACAAAGCTCATCCGGGAAAATTGCTGAATGCACTTTACTGAAGCAAGGATCAATTTTCCAAACATTCGTTGATTCGTAACCGTCTTCGATTTTACTATCATTTACAATTTCGTCAGAGTAGCTATGGATATTCCAATCTAACAATTTTTCTGTTTGTTTACGATATACCATTAAATATTCTGTAATAGAATTGGGTTTGTACCCAAGTGGTTTTCTGTGCTGTAAAAATCCACCTATTCTATTTTTTACGCTAGCTTCAGGTTTAACCCAAACAATATCGTCAACAAACTCCCAGCCATTCTTTACAAGATAAGGATGTAAATCAAAAGGAATACCGTACCTTTTACTTGCATGAGATCTACTAATTCGTGGAATAATAATCGGGGATGTATTTACAATAAGAAAACGACCTTCTTTTGTAATGCGATGAGTTTCCTTGAAAACAGTATCTAAGAATTCAAGATAGTCAATATAGCTGGGGTATATCGAGTAGTCTCGGGCATTGTAGTACGGGGGAGAAGTAAAAGTAAGGTGGACACTATCATCAGGCACATATTTCAAAGTTTCTAATACATCAGCATTAACAAAAACATTCTTTAAAAAATCATAAGTATCCGCATGATTCATATGATTCTCAGATTTTGTATTACTTGAAAAAAATTCTTTGTAAATTACATTCCTAACCATTTCATTAGGGTGATTAACTAGAGGTTCAAGCCGGTCTCTTACTGATTTATCGTTATTAAAAACAAGAAGACCTCTTATAGCTTGACAAACAATTTTTGGATCTGCATCTCCGAGTATTTCAAATAAAAAAAGTTTGTTAGCAGAATTTCTTTGCCTTCCGATAGAAGATACAATTTCTCTTCTCACGCTTGTATCAGTTTCAGAATGGAATAATTTTATAAGTTCCGAAACATTTGCATTACCATTCAATTTGCCAATGTTTTTTACAGCATTTAATCTAACTTGAGCGTGTTTATGTTGTAACAAGTCATATAAAAATGAACTGTCAAATGATTCAGGTAAACGACCCAGACCTTCAAGAATAAAGTTTATTGAAGCAACATCTTTTTGCTCTTTTACGAGGTGGGACAAATCTCCATTTCCAGTATTTTTAAGTTCTTTTATGTATTCTTTAGTGAGCATGAATTTCCTTTACAATTAAAGTAACCAAATTTACCCAATAAAACCATCTTTGTCAATTACATATATTAACGGCTGTGTGTAATTTCACCGGACTACATAGTCACAACGAAGAATTTTAAGATTTTATGAACAAAAATACAAGCTATTTTTTCTTGCTTTCCCGCTTTTGCATGTTTATTTTACATTCGTATGAGTGAAATTTTGGAAAAGTAACGAATACGAGGGTAAAGTTGTTGCTACAACCAAAAAATATTATTAATACCGCAATACCGCGAAAAATATCAGATAGTGTGAATATCTTGAATTCAGATATGGAAAATAACTTTTTTCAAAATAAATTAAGGAGGAACAAAAATGAAAATGAAACTGATGGTGCTGTTGATTTTAGCTATCACAGCACTGTACGGTCAGGATTTTCACCTGATCGTGAACAAGAATGATTCTTTGCCGGAGAGTTACAAGATCGAAAAGATCGACAATCTGACTTTCACGGATTTCGTCAGCCATGATCTACTAATAAGGCAGACAGACGGCACCGAAGTTTATTTCGATCTGTCAAAGATTGAAAACCTTACATTCTCAGAACTTGATGGAATTGAAGATTATGAAGAAATTCTTGGAAAAATCGGAATTTCTCTTCTGAAAAATTACCCTAACCCTTTCAATCCTGAAACGATGATTACATTTAAGACACAAAAATCGGGATTTACGACAGTTTCTGTTTACAATCAGGCAGGACAAAAGGTAGCTGATCTGCATAGCGGAAATCTTAATGCAGGCGATCATAAAGTTAAATGGAACGCTCTTAATAGTAAAGCGACATCGGGAGTTTACTTTGTAAGAGTAAGTCAGGATAATAACATTCTAAGCAATAAAATGCTTTTGGTCAAATAAGGGGGTATGGAAATGAAAAAGATAATGATTTTATTGATTACTTTAACGGTTTTGACATTCGCGGGAAAACTGCATGTAAATTTCAACGACGGTACCGATTCGCAGATTTTTGAATTTGAATCAATTGACAACTTAGAGTTGATTGATACCAGCGTCCCTTCAGGCATGGTTTTTGTTCAGGGCGGGACATTTACAATGGGCGACAATTTAGGTGATGGTAATTCAGGTGAATTACCGTTACACAGCGTAACTTTAAGTGATTTTTATATGGGAGCTACTGAGGTAACACAGGCCGAGTGGACTGCAGTCATGGGGAGTTGGAATTCTGATCCTTGGGGCTTGGGTACTTACGGGATCGGCGACAATTATCCTGTATATTACATAACATGGTATTCAATGATAAAATACTGTAATCTGAAGAGTATAGTAGAAGGACTGACACCTTGCTATAAAATTAACGGGTCAACAAATCCTGCTGATTGGGGCGAAGCTCCTTATTATGATTACAATAATGATGTTATTGTAGGTGATACACCGCTATGGGACGCGGTAATCTGTGATTTTACGGCTAAGGGTTATAGACTGCCGAGCGAGGCTGAGTGGGAATATGCGGCGAGAGGAGGCCTGACCGGACAAAGATTTCCGAACGGAGCTACTATATCACACAGCACAAACGGAGACACGCAGGCAAATTATTACGCAGATCCGTCATCATACAGCTACGATGTAAGTCCCACAACGGGCTTTCATCCTGACTATAATGTAACATCATCACCTGTAGGCAGTTTTCCAGCAAACGGATACGGACTTTATGATATGAGCGGAAATGTGTGGGAATGGTGCTGGGATTGGTACGGTTCATATACGAGTGACGCACAGACTAATCCCTACGGACCTGCTACGGGTTCCTACCGCGTCCTACGGGGTGGTTATTGGGTCACCCCTGCCAGCTACTGCCGGGTTGCACATCGCGACGGCGACTGCCCGTACTACGGCGGCGGCTTCCGCGACATCGGATTCCGGCTTTCGAGGACGCCTTGATGCACACGGGAACTTACTTGCGGGGGAGTGGAGGAAGTTACCTTCTAGCCTTCTTACCTTTTTACCTTTTGTAAGTCACGAAGTGACAAAGAGCTAAGGGATCGGCAGGCGTGAAACTGCCGTAGCCGATCCCGATTTTTTTGAGGATTTATGGGATTTAGGATTATTACAATACCGTTTGAGCTGAATAAGTTTATCGTAAATAAGAAAATAAATTCGTACAATTTTTGAGTATTTGTTTATGAA
>DFZN01000017.1 GCA_002382735.1 bacterium UBP11_UBA4055 | reverse complement strand
TTTAACTAAAAAATTAGTAGGAGGTATGTGATGGTCAGGCTGTCAGAACTTCTTAAGGCATGCGGCATCAGTAAAACTGATCATACCGACGGCAGCATTTTCGTTACCGGAGGAAATACAGATTCCAGGCTCATAAAAGAGGGTAATATATATTTCGCACTGAAGGGGAACAATTTTGACGGACATGATTTTATTCCGCAGGCGTGCAGCTCAGGTTCTTCGGTCTGTGTGGCCGCAGATGATTATATTAATGAAGGGAATTATCCGATAATATACACTGACGATGTTGAAAAGATTCTCGGAATGCTAGCTCTGCAGTGGAGAAAACTACACAATGCTAAGATCATCGGTATAACCGGTACCAACGGGAAAACGACGACCAAAGAGATCCTCGGTAAGATACTCTCAGTAAAATACAATATAATATCAACATTCAAGAATTTCAACAATCATATCGGAGTACCTCTGACGCTTCTTTCGATAAAAGACGAGACGGAATACGCGATAGTCGAGCTTGGAACGAACCATTTCGGAGAGATCGAATATCTTTCAAAGCTGGCTGATCCGGATATGGGGCTTATCACGAACATAGGTGAAGGCCATCTTGAGCAATTCACGGACAAACATGGCGTCTATAGCGAAAAAATAAAACTTTTCAGGCTTCTCGAGAATAAGAACGCCAAAATATTTTTGAATAAAGACGACGAACTTCTTAAAAGCTGGGATTCCGGAAATGTCGTAACATACGGCCTGGAAAATGAGGCGAAGTATTCTTTCAGCGATATTAAGATCGGACCTGACGGATACCCTTCATTTATTTTCAGAGGGGCGGAAGTAAAGATGAACATTCCCGGATCTCTTAATCTGAAGAACGCGATCGCTGCTGCCGCCGTGGCCTCGGAACTGGGGATTGACCCTGAAAAGATTGCGTCGGTACTTTCGACAGTAACACTTTCGGATAAGCGATATGAAACGGTCCGCCACAAAAATTCCAAGATACTGCTCGACTGCTACAACGCAAATCCTTCATCGACAGAGAATTTTCTGGATGATATCGCTTCTCTCGGCATCTATAATATCGTGGTTCTCGGAGATATGCTGGAACTTGGTGCAACTTCAGATATTTCGCATGACAGGATCGTCAAAAAGGCAGCAGAACTGAATTTTCAGGAAGTGCTCCTGACCGGCGATGAGATGAAAAAAGCTTTCAATAAGTTTGCAGGTAAAGGCAATATCACTCATTACGGGGATAATACGGAGCTAAAAAAAAGGTTCGACCGGATAGCGGAGTCGGGAGTTAGCATAGCCGTTAAAGGCTCGAGAGGAATGGAACTTGAAAAATTACTGGAAGGAATATGATAGTCAAAAACGCGATTGAAGACAATATAAAGTACGATATCGTTCTCATGATAATGGTCTTCGGGCTTCTCGTGTTCGGTTCTGTAATGGTCATGAGCGCAGGTTCTTTTATAGCGGCGGAAAAATTCAATAACGACAGCTATTTTACTATAAATCAGACAAAGAACGCCATGATTGCATTTTTTGCACTGCTTGCCGGAATGCTTCTTAACTATAAAATTTACAATACGAAATACCTCATGTATGCAGGCCTGGGTCTGACCGTTCTTGCTCTGATGTACTTATTGATATCGAATCACAGTGAAAGCGTAAAGGGTGCGAAAAGATGGATCTTCGGGTTCCAACCGTCGGAAGTCGCCAAGAACATGATCGTATTCTATCTTGCATTCAGCCTGAACCGCAAAAGGAACGAGCTCAAGCAGTTCATGAGAGGATATGTATATCACATGGTCATTCTTTCTTCAATTGTGGGAATGGTGCTTCTCCAGCCCGCTTTTTCCACTTCAATGATGATCTTCGCCATAGGCTACACCATGCTTTACATCAGCGGAATGAAACTCAAGCATCTGATGTCCTCGATGATACTGATAATTCCGATAATAATCATAATAGCTCTGATACAGCCTTACAGATTGGCGAGGGTCACGACATTTCTCGAGCCTGAAAAAGATACGAGTGGGAAGGGCTGGCAGGTCGAACAGTCGCTGATCGGTTTCGGCAACGGCGGTCTTACCGGCGTGGGGCTGGGCGAATCGAGGCAGAAGGAATTCTATCTTCCTGAGCCGCATAATGACTTTATTTTTTCGATCATCGGTGACGAGCTGGGATTTGCGGGAACTATACTTCTTATAGCCGCCTATGTAATAATTATGATCAGAGGTATGAGGATCGCCTCCCGTGCACCAGATTACTACGGTTTCATTCTGGCGTCCGGTATAACCATGACAGTCGTTATATATTCAATTTTTAATATGAGCATTACGCTGGGACTTGTACCTCCGACCGGACTGCCCCTGCCGATGGTGAGCTATGGAGGAACATCTCTGATCATGACAATGTTCAGCATGGGTGTGCTGCTCAACATCTCATATAAATCTAAAAGTCAGGTTCCGATCGATGATTGAGTTCTCAAAAAATATGAAGCTTCACTTTACAGGCATCGGAGGCGCTGGCATGCTGCCTCTTGCGCTGCACGCGGTCACGCTCGGATGCAGGGTGGAGGGCTCAGACCTGAGCAGCGAGAATTTTCACATTCTTCAAAAGTCTTCCATCCGTCCGGTTAAAGGCCATGGTAGCGTCAGCCCCGACACTGATCTTCTGGTCTACAGCGCGGCAGTGCCCGCGGATGACCCGGAGCTGGTATCAGCCGCGAATCAGAACATCCCGGCTATAAAACGGGCGGTGTTTCTGGATATGGTGACAAAAGACAGGCACACTGTGCTCGTGTCCGGCTCGCACGGAAAGAGCACGGTAACGGCGATGCTCGCCGATATGATGAGCGGGGATGAGCATGGAGCGGCCGCCATAGTCGGCGCGGAGACCGTCGCCGCAGGATCCAACTATTATCCGGGCGAAGGCAGATACATGATCGTCGAGGCCGACGAGTACGACAGGAGTTTCTTAAGGCTGCATCCGAAAGACCTTATAGTTATGAATATTGATGACGACCACATGGATATATACGGAGATCTGAGCGGTCTCAAACAGGCTTTTTCGGAACTTGCCTCGAAACTGGATAAAAACTCCGTACTCGTCTATAACGGCGACGACGATAACACGGTTTCGGCGGTATCAGAATGCGCCGCAAGAAAAATCAGTTTCGGTTTTTCGCACGGATGCACTTTTTCCGCCGCGAATGTAAAATATAATGACTTCCACACATCTTTCGACCTTGTAAAGGACGGGACTGTATTATGCCGCATAGAATACTATTTCACAGGCAGACATAATGTTTTCAACATGCTCGCGGCGGCTTCATACCTCTCGTCTTGCGGTATTAGCGGAGAAAAGATAAAAGAACTCGCGCTGAGGTTCAAAGGAGTGAAAAGAAGAACGGAGATAATTTACAGAAGCAGTGACTATATCCTTATAGACGATTATGCACATCATCCGTCAGAAATTAAAGCTTCGCTCGATAATATCAGATCTAATATTGAAGGAAGGCTTATCGTGATGTTCCAGCCCCACCTTTACTCCAGAACCAAATTCCATCTTGAAGGATTCGCAAAGAGTTTTGGTAAAGCAGATCTGGTCTATATTTCGCACATCTATCCCGCCAGGGAAAAATACGATCCTTCAGTAGCAAGCTCGGATATTTTCGACAGGATGGATGAGGAGATGAAAAAGAGAACAAGAGTGTTTGTAAGTTTCGAGGAAGTTTACGGTGAGCTGTCAGTATCAGTCCGTCCGGGCGATGTGATCGTCAGTATGGGCGCGGGTGAGATAAATAAAGTGCTTTACAGGCTTAAGGAGGCTCTGTTAAAAAAATGATCAGAAGTGAACTCTTCATACAGTCGTGCGGTAATGTGAAATTCGACGAACAAATGAGCGCCCACATCTATTACAGGATCGGCGGACCTGCCGCAGTTTACGCCTCGCCGGACGGGGCGCATGAGCTCGCAGCCGTGGTTGAAGTGTGTAAAGAAAATAACATTCCTTATTTTATACTGGGAAGGGGAAGTAACATCCTTGTCTCCGACAGAGGTTTCGACGGCTGCGTGATAGACATGACTGAAAATTTCCGCGACATAGCGGCGGAGGGGAACCTGATCGCCGCGGGTGCCGGAAGCCTGCTTTCCGCTGTGGCAAAGGAGGCTGCGGAGAATTCGCTCACCAGTTTCGAGGAACTCGCCGGGATACCCGGCACGGTAGGCGGCGCGCTGGTCATGAACGCGGGCTGTTACGGGAAAGAGATCTCCTCTCTCGTTCTTTCCGCCGATATTCTGTCGGAAGGTAAAATCGTCAGGATCGAAAGGAATGATATACGATTCGGCTACAGGCATTCCGACCTTAAGGGCAGGATCGTTACGGGAGCTGTATTCGCACTGGAAAAAGGTGATCCCGAAGCGATCAGTTCAAAAATGGCTGAATATTCTGCACTCAGAAGATCGAAACAGCCGCTCAATTATCCGTCATGCGGATCCGTTTTCAAAAGGCCCGCGGAAGGTTTTGCCGGTAAATTCATTGAAGAGGCCGGACTCAAGGGTAAAACTATAGGTGGCGCAATGGTCTCTGATCTGCACGCGGGATTTATAATAAATACAGGCACGGCGACGGCGCAGGATGTTCTTTCGCTCATTAAGATTATCAAAATGACGGTAAAAGAAAAGTTCGGCATGGAACTGCATGAAGAAGTGATATATCTCGGATTTACGGATGAGGAGCTCAAATGAATTTTATTAAAAAAGCGTTTCAGAAGGCACTAAGGGTCTTTAAACTGTTCATGATCGCATGCATAATTTACGCAGGATCGTATTCGGCATATTACTTGTATCAGGCTTACAGGTCAACGGGCGTTTTCGATCTTAAGAAAATAACCGTTGAGAACAACAGGCTTCTTACTCCGGGTGAAGTAATCGAACTTACAGGAATTAAAAGAGGCATCAGGACAGATGAGCTGGACCTGAGTTCCTCCGAAAGCAAACTCAACTCATCACCTTATGTGAAAAGATCGAGGATAAGAAGGGTTTACCCCGCATCGGTCGAGATCACTGTCGTCGAGAACGAACCTTTGGCATATTTTAATTCATCAGGCACTCTGAAATATGTGAACACGGACGGGAAAGTTCTGGGTAAAGCAAGGCCGGGTGAAGGATACGATCTGCCTGTGATACTTAATGCTCCCGACAGCGGACTTATGGGTTTTCTGAACGAATGCATGGCCTCAAGTCCCTTCACTTACCATCATATATCGGAAATCGAAAGGACAGACAGAGGGATCGAACTCTATCTGATCAAATCATCTGCGCCTGTCATAATTGGTAAAGACGAGTTTAAGAAAAAGATTATCGTGCTCGAGTATTTCCTTAAAAACGAATACAGCAGTCTCGAATTCGGCAGGATCGAGTATATCGACCTCCGTTTCGACAAGCAGGCAGTACTTAAAGAATTAACAATAGCGGAAAAATAAAGAGGGAAGTCGCAATGTATATACTGGGGATAGATTTCGGAAGCAAATATTTGAAAGCGGCATTATGCGTCAGAGATTATCAGACCAGCGGGATCAGTGTTAAAAAAACCGTAAAACTTCCTCACAGGGCTTCGAGGCAGGGTACAATGATCGACCTTGTGAAAGCAAAAGAGGTTTTCGGCCAGATGCTTGAAAAGATCAAGTGTGACATTAATGAAAGTATCGACGAATATGTGATAAATGTTTCGGGCGAGAATGTCGGTTCGTATTCCGGAACCTCTACGATCCCTTTATGGAAGCAGGAGAACGAGGAAAGGAGGGTCAGGATAACAAGATCTCATGTGAATGAAGTTCTCAAGGCCGCTAAAATGACAGCCTACAACAAAGACGATAAGGTTGAACTGCATTCTATTCCTCAGGAATTCCAGATCGACGATCAGCCGGCGACTTTAAATCCGATAGATATGTCGGGCATCAAGCTCAAAAGTACTGTATATGTTATTCAGACTGACAAATCGCACAGGGAAAATATATGCAGCATATTCGATTCGTTCGGGATAAAGAATTACAGGCTCGTATTCTCGCCTCTCGCGACCGCCGAAGCCGTTATAGACGAGGACGATAAGGAAGCAGGCGTGATAGTGATCTCTCTCGGCGATCAGACCACGGAGCTGACAGTCTATCTGAACGGCATACTCAGAATGTCCAAAATGATACCTTTCGGCTCGAATTACATCACTAAAGACCTTAAGATACTGCTCAAAACCGATTATCCGACAGCGAACAGGATAAAGAAGACGGTCGCGACAGCATTTCCGGGAGATGCTGACCCTGAAAAAATGATACAGGTCGAGAATTCATCGTCGCAGAAAACTGAGTTCAGCGAAGAATACATAGCGAAGATCACGGAAGCGAGGCTGAAGGAAATATTCGAATTCGTAACGAGGGAGATATACAAAGGTTCTTATCAGAGAATGATCCACTCACCGGTGATAATTACAGGACCTGCAAGCTGCCTCAAAGGCACAGAAAAACTTTTCTCGGAAATGAACAATTCGAAGACGACCTGCGGAAAAGCTATGGATATAAGATCGGAGAAAGAGGAGCTGACTCCCGATTTCTTTACCGCGGCGGGGCTTGTGAAATACGCAGTTGTGAACGATATCTTCAGCGACAGGGATGAAGCCGAAGAGGGCGGCTTCATGAGCAGAATAAAACAGTTCGTAGCTGACCTGTTCTAATAAAGTATATAAAATCCGGAGGAATATATGTCGTCAATGGTATTTGAATTCGATAATGAAATAAAGGGCAGTGCGAAGATCAAGGTGATCGGCGTGGGCGGCGGAGGCTGCAATGCCGTTGACAGCATGATCGATTCCGGCCTGAAGGGAGTTGAGTTCATTGCGCTCAATACCGATGCCCAGGCGCTTCAGCAGTCCAAGGCCAACACGAAGATCCAGATTGGTTCGCAGACCACAAAAGGGCTCGGCGCCGGAGCGGACCCGGAGATAGGCCGTCTCGCTATGGAGGAAGACAGGGAGAAGCTGACGAACATGCTGTCTGATTCCGACATGGTATTCATAGCGGCCGGGATGGGGGGCGGAACAGGCACAGGCGCCGCAGGAGTTCTCGCCGAGATAACGAGCGGGATCGGAGCCCTGACGGTGGCAATAGTGACCAAGCCTTTCAAGTTCGAGGGTCTGAAGAGGACCGTGAACGCAGATAAAGGGATACAGAAGCTCAAGGAATATGTCGATGCCATGATAATCATACACAACCAGAGGCTTGTACAGTCCACGACGGACCCGAACACCTCGCTTAAAAAGGCTTTCGGTCAGGTGAACGAAGTGCTCTACAAGGCCGTCAGGGGTATCGCCGACCTGATTACCTGCAGAGGCCACATCAACCTTGATTTCGCCGATATAAAAACAACTATGAAGGGAATGGGCGACGCGATGATGGGGGTCGGCGAATCTGAAGGCGAACACGCCTGTATCGAGGCGGCTCAGACCGCTATTCAGAGCGTGCTTCTGGAGAACATTGACATCAAGGGAGCTAAAGGGCTGCTTGTCAACATCAGCGCCTGCGATGAGCTTTCGCTTTTCGAGGTCGAGCAGGCCATGGACCTGATTTATCAGGCAACGGGAACTACCGATGTCAATGTTATTTTCGGAGTCGTTACGGACAACGAAATGAAAGACAAGGTCCGCGTAACAGTGATAGCCACTGGGTTCGAAACAGGTTTAAAGAAAGAGAAGAAGAGCGAATATGAGAAATCTTTCGTGCAGAAGGAGATAAAATCCGCCGCCGCCGAAAGGGAACAGACCGTTCTTCCAAAATTCACAAAAGCATCGGGCACGGATTACGAAATACCGGCATTTTTAAGAATGAATAAGGATTGATCATGAACTATAACGAGCATGAGCTGATAAAAAAATTCATAGTGCATTTCATCGAGAAGTGTAAGAAAGTCTATGACATGGATGTATCTATCAGGAATGTATCCGTCGAAAAACCCGTGCCGACAGAAGATTACAGGCAGTATAAAGACGGTAAAAGTTCGACAGACACTGAGATCGGATTTGAGCTTTTGGGATGGAAAGCCTATTCGGACAACGCGCTCAAGAACTTTATGATCACTCTGCTTGAAGATGATGAGACCTTCGCCCCGATAGTGAATATCGAGGTCTATGATATCCAGAGCAAAGGTAAAACGAATGTAAAAGTGACTTTTTCGATGGTTTACGCAAAATATGATGTGACTACCGAAGGCAAAGTGACGGAAGACCTTAAAACAGGTGCAATCGACAAGAACGATGTTATAAATGAGATCGAACTGAGGCTGTCGGAGATATATACACTTCTTAAGAAACTGAGGAGCTGAAATGTACGAAATAATCGTAAAGCACCATTTTTCTTCCGCGCACAAACTCATCGACTACGACGGGGAATGTAAGAATCTTCACGGGCATAACTGGAAGGTAAAAGTATTCGCGAGGGCGGAGGAACTTAACAGCATAGGCATCTCTTTAGACTTCAAGGAATTTAAGAGGATCGCAAAGGCAGAGATAGACAAATACGATCATGTTTATCTGAACGAGCAGCCGAGCTTTCATAACATCAACCCCACCGCGGAGAACATAGCAAGGATACTCTTCGAAGAGCTGTCCGAAAAGATCAACAACTCAAACCTGAAGATCCACGCGATAGAGGTCTGGGAATCCGAGAAAAACGGCATGAGATATTTTAAATAATTGATTGATTAAACCAACTTTATAATTTATACTTAAATACATTGAAGGAAAGGACTACGCCGTTATCCGGCGTTGAGATCCTTTATATTACCTGAAAAAAGGAGTAAGCAATGAACATAGATTTTTCACCAGTATTCCTAAACGCTGACGGCAGCTTTAAACAGCCTGAAGTTATAGCTGAGTCACTTCTGCTCGTCAAAGACATAGGCCAGGCGCAGGGTATTAAACTTTCAATGATGGATTGGCTTAAAGCACATGACAGAGCTGTGTCCTTCCTGCCTGAGATCAAAGCTGTTCATGACCATGCGAGAGAAATTTCCGGGATAGGCACCGGCGGTGAGATCAGGGAGGAGGATTTCCTCGTGCTCATGGAAAGATGTGACGCGGAAGGGCTGTCAGAAAAATTCAGGAAACCGCATTTTAGGAACTATAAAAAAAGCCTCTTAAAACTTCTTAATCTTGTCGGACTTGGAGAAGCGGAAATAAAAGACAGATTGATCCTCGACGATCTTGAGAAAAATAATCTGGTGCCTGAAGTTCTCGAAGCCGTAAAAAAGTTCATTAATGATCAGGGATATTATTTTAAAGGGCAGATATTTCAAAAAGCACTTAAAAACACAGTTCAGGGTGACAGCGTTTATTCTCTGGATTCCGGTGCGGGAGAATATTCCCTCGTGGAAAAAGAGTTTCTGAAAAGTCTCGGAGCGAAGCCGTTCATTTTTAAGCATGAAGGAAAATACTCGGCTCTTGCGGACATCTTCGAAGGCGAAACCGGTGTTGAATTCGACCCGGAAAGCGCGGAGTTCTTCGTGTCGTCGTCTAAACCGGACGAAGCCAGAAGGATTAAGCATCTTATACTTCAGACTTTAACACGAAATGAAGGTTACAGCCTGAACGATTTTACCGTTGTGTGCCCGGACGAAGAGACTTTCAGAATAATGAACAATTATTTCTACGCTGCAAAAGTTCCAGCAAGTTCGTCATTCAAGTTCTCGGGTAATGATATAAATACCGACATTCTCAGGCTGTTCATGGCCGGCTATGAAGGCGACGCGCAGAGCATCCTGAATTTTTTTAATCTCTACATAGCCGAAAAACCGCTTCTTTTCGACGATCTCACTGAACTGGACTTAAAAACTCTTATCGCGAAGCTGTTTGGAACGAAGAATTCCGATTACAAGCTCAAAGCCAAAGCTGATGTTAAGGAATTTATTAAAAAGTTTTTAAACGCTACGATTGGCAGCGATACAATGATGAGAGCCGATAAAGCTCTTACGGTCATAAAAGCAAAGCTTGGCGATCTGAAGGTAGCTCTGAGAATTGCAGGAAAAGACCTGGAAACGGATATCTATACATACGAAGAAACAGTTAAGAGAATATTCGGGGATACAGAAAGGAAATTTTCAGATTACCTTGAATATTTGTACCTGATAGCCACTAAAACGAACGCGCAAAAGCTGAACAGGGATATTAACGGCGTGCGTATAATAATGTTAAACGAGCCTGTTCCGGCCGGAAAATATCTTATCTTCTCAGGCATGACTGAGGACAGCTTCCTTAAGGCCTCCAACCCATTGAAGATCGTAAGCAAAGAGAATTATTTCATGCTTTATAAGAGTGTTTACGGAATTGATCCCGAAGCCGCCTTATACGATAATCTGAGAATGATCACTTCCGGCGGGATCGAAAGAACAGCTTTCTTCGTGCCTGAGTGGGGAGAGGAATTTATTCCTTCCACAAAGCTGGACAGGGTGACAGGGCTTTATCCGAAAAAGGCTCTTGAGATCGAAATAATATCCAAGCAAAAAATAGAAAATCCGCCTGAGACAAAATTCGGTGTTACGATGTCCGATAAGCTCGGGGAAGAAAATTTCGGCAGGCTGGACATAAAGCAAAATAAGCCTAAGCCGAAGAAGGATGAGTTTTCGATCAGTCTGAAGGACGGGAATATAAAAGAAAAGCTTGTCTCCGCCTCAAAGATAGAAAGCTTCATGGCTTGCCCCGCGGCTCACGCTCACGATCTTAATCTTGATTACGACTCGATAGAGTCGCAGTTCCCTTTCACTGAAGGAAATTTCTACCACAGCGTAGTCGAGAAGTTCTTAATGTATTTTAAGGGCAGTAATCTATTGAATGAAACGGATTTCGAAATAGCCGTATCGGGACTGAGCGGAGGAAAGGGAAAAGAAAAGATCGCCCGCACCAGGTTCGGTGAGTTCTCAGAATTCATTTTGTTCGGTGTTGAGTACGACAAGTTCGCCGGGGCTTACGAACTGCTCGCGGGAAAAATAAACAGCTCAGGAATTATAACGGTTATTGATGAAGAACTGTCAAAGCAGGAAGAGAACGATCCGTATTCCTATTATGCCAGAAAGAAGCAGAAATCCGAGATAATAGGATTCCTCGCATGGCTGATGATAGAACTGGGGCCTACTCCGGCTTCGGTCACGCACACTTTCGAGACGGAGATCAAGTTCGCAGATCTCGAGATCTCGAAAGATCCTGAAATAAGCATAAAAAGAGGCTATATCGACTTTATCTTCGTAGATAATACAGGCACGGTCAGGATAATCGACATAAAATCGAACAAAAAATTCGAGAAATTCGAGGAAGAGATAAAAAATTACCAGAAAGTTCAGATACTTTTGTACCGCGAGGCTGTATCAAGGCGGATCAGGGGAGAGGCAGGCGTGAATTTTATGCCCGAAAGGGAAGAGGATAAACCGCAGGATAAGAACTGCAAGATACTCGGAAGCGATTACTTCGACAACTTAGGAAAAGAAACGAAAGTCGAAGCTTATTATTATTCTCCGAACAGTCCATGCATTTTACCCGTCAGTGAACAGACTTACGATGAATTTTTAAATAAACTCAAAGAAAGACTAGGTACAACCTGCAGATACAAGCCCGAAGCGTGCTCAAAATGCGAATACTGCGCTCTGTCTCAGTCCTGTCCGGAATTCGAGGATGTAAAATTTGAAGACATAAAAGATTTTAAAAAAGATCCCGAAGCTGAAAAGCAGGTACTCGTGCTCGATGAGATCGGAAAGAGTAAAGAAGATAAAGAAGCCCGAAAGAAGAAATTCATAATCTTCGACGGGTACAAAGAAACCGCACTTGCTCACGACGGAAATATAGTTATTTCTGCAGGTGCAGGCGCCGGAAAGACGGAAGTTCTATCGTCAAAATATGTTAGTCTGCTGCTCGATACTGATTCAGGGCTTGAAAACATCGTATGTATAACATTTACGAAGAAAGCGGCCGGGGAGATGCAGAAAAGAATATACTCCAAGCTTAACGACATTCTCGAAAGCGGATATTTCTTCTCAGTTTACAAAAACTCCGATCCTGATTCATACAGAATAACTGAAAAGCAGGAAGAAAAACTGTCAAAGATCAAAGAGGAGTTCTACGACAAGAATCTGATATCTACTTTCCATTCGTTCTGCAATAAATTCATAGCTGAATACGGCTATTCTTCCGAAAACCTTAAAAGCTACGACATAGCCATGGACCTCTCGGAAGATTTCACGGTCGGCGAAGAGGCTGTAAAGTTCCTGAAAAGTCATTTTGACACACAGTATGCCGATATATTAAATTCCGTTCTGAACGGCAGTGAATACGATGAATTTAAAGGTTGGCTTGAATTTAAGCATTTGATATATTCAGGCGATCAGCAAGGCGGATTTATACCCGATATACTCAAGCTCTACGACGAAATAAAACTGAGTGGGAGACGGTTTGATGAAAAAGACTGGATAAAGCCGCCGGAAGAATATCTTAAAACGGTGGAAGAAATAAAGGATAAGTTCCTCAAAGAATTTTACGAAAATAAAAAAGATCTTCTTGATATGCTCGAAGAGGCGGCAGATTCATGCGGAAGCGAAGAGAAGGCTGCTAAACTGCAAATTGCTTGCGAAAAAGTAAGAACGGACAGTAAATATAATTTCGGGAACGACATAAGAGGAGCAGCGTACAAACACATTAATGAACTTAAGAAGAAGATCGAACTGATGCCGCAATACAAGATAATGGTAGAAAGTTCGGTAGATCACAGCCTGAACGGGAAAGAATGGCTTATTAAGAAGGCGGTCTTCTCAATCGTAAAATCGCTGGACGGTCATATCAGAGACTTCAAGCGCGAAAAGGGACTTTTAGAGCAGAGCGATCTTCATTCACACTTTCTCGAAATGCTTGACGACGAAGAACTCAGGACAAAACTGCAGGCAGAGTTCAGATATGTCCTAGTAGATGAGTTCCAGGACACGAACTGGCTGCAGGATAAAATACTGGGCGCACTGACCGGGAAAACGAACAGGTTCTTCCTCGTCGGTGATAAAAAGCAGTCCATATACCGCTTCCAGCAGTGCGATGTTCAGATATTTGAAAAATACGGGATGTCGGATAAGTTCAAAACACTTTATTTTTCCGAAAACTATAGATCCGTGCCTGATATCGTGGAATTCAGCAACAAAGTATTTGCGCAGAACGCGCAGAACGGTTATGACATAATAAAAAAAGAAGACGAACTTCTCAAACCGGTAAAGAAAAAGAATGTTTATTCAGGTTCCGTTAATTTTGTCAATATCAGCACTAAGAAAGCAAAAGAGAACAACAAGGGAATTAAAGACAGAGTGCTGAACCGGATAAGTAAAATGTGCGAGGCGGCTTTTGTTGCGGACACGATACTTGAGAACTCGAAATCGGGCAAAGAATTCGGTTCATGGGCTGTTCTGATAAGGAAATATACTCACATCGGCTATATAACAGAGGCGTTACGGAATAAGAACATTCCTTACACTCTTATACTCAAAAAAGATCTTTTCAAGCTCGACGAGGTCAAAGAGTTCGTGCTCATATTAAAGGCCGTTATGGGCGCGGCCGCTCCTGAGGATGTCGAATTCATACCGGGTTATGAAGAAATGCTTTCAGGCATAAAAAAAGATGACCCTCTCCTTTCGATCATATTCAGCATAAGGAACGACAGAATTTACAAAAACTATCTTGCTTCTTTTAACGATCACAGGACCAGGTCGGCCAATATAGATATACTAAAAGAGACGCTTATATCTTTTCTCGATAAGTCCGATAATGACAGAGAAAGGTTTTTGACAGTGCTTGAAAAGAACATAAAGGCTAATTCGTCGGGAGTCGAGGTGAAAGATCCCGGCTCGGTAACGATCATGACCGTCCACAGCGCGAAAGGCCTGGAGTTCGACGATCTGATCCTGGCGAACATTGATGAAGGCGACGGGAACTTCACATCGCTTTTCAATTACCTTAATCTGTGCGGTGACGGAAGCTGCTATACAGATTTTTCGATGGCGGGATATTCGACAACCGGCGGCGGGGAGAAAAAAAACTTTTTCATTAATGAATACATCAAATATAGGAACAAGTCTTTCGATGAGACTGAAAGAGCCAACCTGCTTTATGTGGCTTTGACCAGATCCAAAAATTCCTTAACAGTCGTCATACAGACAAAAGAAGATTCAGGAAGCGGGGACACCGAGAAGAAAGAAGGCTGGGCGAAGTACCTAAGGCAGTTCGGGACAGAGAGCGAAGATAATGTTAAAGGCTTCAATTTCGTTCAGAAGGACATCGGTGAATTTGACCTTAGCGCATATTTCAGTGGGCAAGGTAAGGAAGATGGTACTTATGAAGCTGAAATTGAATACGACCTGACCGGCCATATAAGTGAAGGCTCAATGAGGTCGGCTACCGGAATAGCACATGAACAGGATGAAGTCACGCACGAAAAGAATAACACTGCGGCTATCGACACGGGAAATTTCGTTCACCTGTTCATGAGCAAAAAGATAAAAGATATCTTTGCGCCGGATTTCGACCTTGAAACAGAGCTCAAAGAGTTCAAGAAGAAAGAAAGCGAGCCTTCTTCCGTCAGCCTTGCGGCAGTCAGAAAAATGATAGAGAGCATCAAGTCCGATACGCTTTTCAGAAAGTACGCTGAGTGCGGGCAAGTCCTGTGCGAAAAGAATATCGTGATGGCGGATAAGAACATTCAGGGATATATCGATCTTGTGCTACTCTGCGGTGATGAGGTTATCGTGCTCGATTACAAGACTTATCTTTACAGTTTTCCTGCAGATGAGCTTATAGGCAAGTATAAAACACAGATAGATATTTACGCAGACGCTCTGGGAAAAATCTATCCCGACAAAAAGATCAAAAAATACCTGTTCTTCATCGGCAGGAACAATGCTGAGTTAAGAGAAATAATATAAAGGTGGCCGTAATGGCAGTTGAAAAATAGGGCGTGTAAATAATTTTGTGT
>DFZN01000055.1 GCA_002382735.1 bacterium UBP11_UBA4055 | reverse complement strand
ATTTTTCTGGAAGATCCGTTGTAGATTGGATAAGACGGAGTTGAAGCAGATAGAAGCAATTTCAAGATTAGACGGTAATGATCAGAAATTCGATAAAATATTTTCCTTAATGGAAAGCGGAGAGATCAAGCCCAAGCAGGGTATTTTATTCGATAAGCAGGTGCTCGATGCATATAAGGATCTTGGTAAGAAGTGGTTCGGGTTCTCGAAGATGGAAATTGAAGCTGTAGAAATGCTGCATAGGTTGGGGAAGTTAAAGTAATTGCGGGAAAAGATGGTGGAATATCTTCGGATATTTTATTAAATTGATAAAGTTAATGAAAAGGTGGAAAAATGAGCAATATCAAACTGTTCGAATCAAAAAAAATCCGTTCTCACTGGGACGAGAAAGAAGAGAAATGGTATTTTTCGGTCGTGGATGTGATCGAAGTGCTTACTGAAAGTCCTACACCGAGGCAGTATTGGGGTAAAATAAAAGATCGGGAATTCTTCAAAAATGAACTGTCCCCAATTTGGGTACAGTTGAAAATGGTTGCTTCTGATGGAAAGATGCGAGTGACAGACTGCGCTGATACGAAAGGTTTATTAAGAATAATTCAGTCTGTTCCTTCACCTAAAGCCGAGCCATTCAAACTCTGGCTGGCTAAGATTGGCTATGAAAGACTTGAGGAGATAGAAAATCCGGAACTTGCTCAAGACAGAATGAAAGAGTTGTATGAGTTGAAAGGTTATCCTAAAGATTGGATAGATAAACGGCTCAGGGGAATCGCGGTCCGTCAAAACCTTACAGAAGAATGGAAGCAAAGAGGAATAGAAAGTCAAAGTGACTTTGCTATATTGACAGCAGAGATTTCCAAAGCTACATTCGGAATGACCCCAAGCCAGTACAAAGAGTTTAAAAATCTTCCTCAAAAGTCAAAAGTTAATTTGCGTGATCACATGAATGATCTGGAGCTGATTTTTACGATGCTTGGTGAAAGAGTTACGACTGAAATATCTCAAAAGGAAAAACCAGAAACTTTCACCGATAATAGAAAAGTCGCGAAGAGAGGCGGTAAAGTTGCGGGTAATGCCAGAAAAGAAACTGAGAAGGAATTGAAAAGAAGTATTGTTTCAAAAGATAATTTTTTAGATTTAGATAATAAATTACAAATCGATAATGAAGAAGAATGAAATTAACGAATCTGCTTTTTTTTTAAATTATTTTTCAAATGACAACTTTTTTAAATAACAGGGGTCTAAGGGTTGAGAAGCAAAGGAAAGTGACGACCGACCCGAGCCTATCATCGGCTGAAAAGAACGGCATTCCGTACCCCGGGAGAAAAGAAAAGGAATGAACGAAAGAACAAAAATTGAGAACGAACTGATAAACAAAGCGGTCAAAGGCGACGGAAGAGCTTTTGAGAAACTGATAAGAAAGTATGACGGACAAATTATGAACCTGCTGCTGAACATACTGAAAGATCCCGATGATGCTTCAGACGCTTATCAGAACACTTTCATCAAGGTGTATAACAGCCTCGGTCAGTTCAAGAAGGGATCCTCCTTCTACACATGGCTCTACCGCATAGCTGTGAACACGGCATATTCTTTTTATAATAAGAGGCCTGTTCACTCCGAATTCGACGAGAACCTGCATTCGGACGAAAAAAACATAAATCCGGCCGCGGAGGACACCGAACTCAGCGATGAGGAAAAGAGCGAGCTGGTGAAGAAGGAGATCGAGAAGCTCTCGGCGCAGCAGAAGACGGTTGTCTATCTGAAAAGCTATGAGGGTCTCAAATTCAGAGAGATAGCCGATGTGCTGTCTTTAAATGAAGGTACCGTGAAGAAATATTTTCACAGGGCCGTTGAAAATATAAGAAACAGTATTGACCTGTAAAGAGAGGCGCACTATGAATGAAATGAAAGAAAAAATATTCGACATGGTCTTTGACGAGACCGAAGACGCTATCGAGGTCAGAGACACTTTCGAGGCGATCGAAAAAGATCCTGAGCTCAAAAAATATTACCTTATGCTTAAAAAAGAGAAGGAAGCTCTGAACAAAAACGCTTTCGTTCAGGCGCCGGACGATCTTCTCGAAGCCAACAGGGCAAGACTTTCAGCCTCCATATCAGGAATGACAGGCGGAGCAGATAAGAAAATAATTTTTTCAGAGACCTTAAATATATACGGAAAGAAGTTCCTGCAGTACGCCGCAGTGATCCTTCTTACATTCTACGCCACTATGTTCCACTTCAACAGGGAAAGGACAGTAAAGGCTGTTTCTGAAGGGAATACGGTCCCGCATAACGGAAGTTATCAGACGGTCTCCAATGTCGGGGGAACGGTTTTCGGCGGAATAGATATGAGCAAATATAAAGTAGAGAATTTAAATATTGAAGAATCGGGCAGTGAGCTCGTTATTAATTTCGATGTCAGCACAAATAAAGTCATCAGAGGCGCAAAGAACGATCCTGCAATTATAAACACATTGAAATATCTGGTCGAACACGAGAATAATTCAGGCGTAAAGTATAAGACAATGAAGGCGATGGATATTTCTGAGAACGGTGACTATACCGCTACCCTTTTAAAAGTAATGACGAACGACAAAGATCCGATCATCAGAAGAAAAGCAATGAAGATGATTGAGGACAGGTCGCACGACGAGGCGGTAAGAGAGGCTTTGTACAAGGTGGTGCTGAACGACAGCGACCAGACCAACAGGATCGAAGCTCTGGGAATACTCGAAACGACGGGAAGCGATTATGCGGGAAAGGCTTTAAGGACCGTGTCTGCTCAAAGCAGCGATTATTTCAGGTTTAAAGCCGAAGAATTAGATCTGAACGAAAAAAAAGGACAATAAAATGAATATAAAAATGATGATGACCGTTCTGCTTACCCTATGCCTTACGGCAGGCTTGTCCGGGGCAGTAAGCTTTTCTGATCTTACAGGCGAAGGGATCAGGAAGATCGAGGTAGGGGATGAGAATATCAGGCAGATAACCTGCAGAGGCGAAAATATCAATACAAATATTGTAGGCACAGCGAACAAGAACATCGAACTCTATTTTACCAAAGATCCCATGACAGAAGACCAGCTGAGAAAAGCGGTGCTCGAGCCCGGACAAGGATCGGCTTCCGGAGAAATGCTTACCGTGGAAAAGAAAGAGCTGAAGATCGAGCTGAAAAAAAAGAATAAGGATCACAAATATCTGACACTGTTCACGCCTAAGGACATGTCGATAATAGTAACCTTTGAGAACGGCGATCTGAGCGTAAAGAACATCAAAGGCGAACTTCTGCTCGACGGAAAGAGCATGGATACCGATATAAACGGTGTTTCGGGAGTAATAAATTACAGGAATAAATCCGGCGACCTTAAAGTCAGCGATTTTGAGGGAGTGATGGACATTAAAACATTTTCAGGTGATATCGATCTGGAAAAAATAACCGGCTCGCTGACCGTAGAGAATACTACAGGCGACTTTGAGCTTAAGAAATTCGACGGGAAGTTTAAGGGCTCGTTCCAGGTCGGAGACATAGAGATTACATCTTCAAAATTTACGGATGCCGGAATAGAGAATCAGAGTGGGGATGTAAGTATATATGATGTTAAAGGCGATAAGCTCACACTAAGATCCTCTCTCGGCGACATTATGATCAAAAATGCTGAACTCAACATAATTGACATCGAACTTTCGGCCGGAGACCTTGAGCTTGAGGATGTCACTGCAGATCTGGATCTTGAATTGAACATGGGCGGAATAGAGCTGAGCGGTTTTACGATGCAGGGTAAAGAAATTTCCGATATTTCGGTCAATTTTGGCGATATTGAACTGGGATTCAAGGATCCTTCACTCTACGATTTCCTGAGATCGGTCAAGGACGAGAAGATAGATTATAAACCGGGGATGGCGATAGACGACGATGTCAGGATCTGCGGAAAAAATAAAAAATGCCTGAGGATCGACACTAATCTGGGCAGCATAACGGTAAAATAGCCTTAACGGAGATAAAAAATGAAGAATATTATGATGATAACACTTTTAATTACCGGGATACTTACCGCAGACACCGTATCAAAGTTCAAGGATTTCACCCTTGCTGAAAAAGATACTCTGAAAGCGGATGTGAAAGTCTATAACGGTGATGCGGAGATAAAAGGCCTTCTTGACGGCAGCCTGGATGTATATTCCGGTGATGTTGAGATTGCAGAGACCGGCAATGTAACGGGCGAAGTCAAAGCTTACGCAGGCAAGGTTTACAGAGCTGGAGAATTGGATGACGAAGCGAGTTATTTCGTTGTCGATGAGCTTAAGAGCCTGATACTCGGAAAAGAATACGGAAAAAGTTCCGTTTCGATCGGGATGGGTGTCAGAGGTCATGAGAGGTCGCTTACTATAGATAACGACGATCAGAAAGGTTTTTTCTTCCACAATTCGATAATAAGAAAAGATTTTCTGTCGTATTCCAAAGTAGAGGGATTGTATCTTGGCCTAAATGCCGATTTTGATCTTTTAAACACGAAGTATGCTGATCTTAAAATGAACGCTTCGGGAGGCTATGCTTTCAGGATGGAGGAGTGGGAATACTATTTCGATCAGAAAATTTCTCTGTTCGACGATAAACTCATAATTGGCGGGGCTGAATATAAAAGCGTGGCTTCGGAGGATCAGAGAAAGCTGTCTTCGTCAATGAACTCCGCTTCGGCCTTCTTTCTGCATCAGGACATTTACAACTACTACATGACCGAGGGCTTCGGGCTGTTCGCGGGATCGCTCTATAAGCTTGAACATGGTGATGACAGGCACGAATTCGGGGTCAGGGCGGGAGTTTACAGTGAGGGCATAGATTCGCTCAGGAACAGGACGCAGTGGGCGCTTTTTTTCAACGACAGGGATTTTATACCGAACTTTGATGCTGATGACGGCGATATGGTAGAGCTGGTCGCTACGGTCAGATACAAAGGAGATATAAAGAGCCTGAACACCCTCGTCGATTCTTATTACACTTATGAACAGACGCTGGATCAGTATGACCAGGCTTTCTCGTTCAAAAAAGGTCTGTTCAGCCTGTTCGTCGAGAGCAAGGTAAAGAATATGTTCGTCTTCTCGAACCTGTTCAGGCTCGAATCAACTTCAGCCGGCGACGGGCCGGACAGCCGCATCGTCCCGAACTTCAAATATATTACCATGGGCGGTACCGGGACTCTTCCGGGCTACAAGCTCAACGAGTTCGCCGGCAACAGGGGATTTTACGACAGGTTCACCATCGGATTCACCGGGATTGACCTGACAGAGTTCAGAGCTATTCTCGACATGGGTGAAGCATATACGGTCGATCCTGAAAAAGGAGTTGCTGAAAGCATCGGCGACTTCGGGATCAGGTCAATGAAGACATCGTTCGGTATCGGAATGACACTTGGCGATAATTATATGTTCTCGGTCCACAAAAGGCTCGATTCAAGCAAGAACCCGTACCAGTTCCAGTTATCCTATATGTATAATTTCTAGGCATAGAACCAAATATTTTTAGGCGGAGGATTTTTTCCTCCGTTTTTATTTCCTTGAATATAAGATATTTCAAACCTATATTATGTACATGTGCCATAAATAATAATTTTAGGGTGAAGTACTATGGGAAAAGAATTGATCGAATCGCTGAAGGATGTATATTTCTACATACAGTACGGCAGTCTGATGCCCGGATTTGTGCATAACATCAACGGCAAGATCACTGCTGTCGATTCCAAACTCCAGCTGTTCAATATGAAAATGCAGATGAAACTAAAAAAGCTCGAAGCGGCAAAGGAAGGCATGAACGAGGCTGAATACAATTTCAAAAAAGCAGAATATGACGAAATGCTCAGGATGTCCGAGCAGCTCAAAGAACCGATGGCCGAACTTAACGCTCTCATGAAGACCATAAACGGCAAGATCTATAACGAGAACACGCCCGGTATCCAGATGATCGACATCAACGGAGCGGTCAGATCGTTCTGCGAATTCTTCAAATTCGAAAAAAAATTCAAGCACGATACTCTGGTCGAAACAGAGCTTGAAGGTAATCCTTTCATCAAAATGGAATACAAAGACCTGTTTTTCATACTCTACGCGGTAACAAAAAATATCATCGATTCTTTTCCGGAACATTCTAAGGAGAACAGCATAATATATAAAACCGAGAACTGCGAAAGTTCTGTCCTGCTGAGAATATCGACGAACGGTAAAATATGTTTAGAGGATAAGGCTATTGAAGGTTCATGCCCGGACATGTTCTTTTTAAAGCTGATATTAGATAAATACGAAGGCTTTGAGCACGAACTTTCAGACCTCGGCGGCCGGACGGAATTTAAGATAAAACTTCTCAAGAAATAGGGCTGATGCGAATTTGGAAAAATAAAATATTCAGATGGTTGGTTTACCTGACAGGTTCGGTAATTCTTTTCATCGCGGCTGTTTTTCTGATGCTCCAATACTTTTTTCCCTCATCATTTCTGATCTCAAGGATCGAAGCCTACATGAAGGATAATTACAATCTTGGACTTAAGATCGAAAGTCTGGACTTCAGTATTTTGAGCGGAATAACGATCGACAAATTCACTTTTACTGATAACGACATGCCGGATTCGCTTTTCAGCATGGATTCGTTCACGCTTAAATATCAGCTACTCCCGCTTCTTGAGAGAAAACTTGTGGCGGATAAGATAATCCTCGAACATCCCAAGATAAATGTGGTCAGGGATAAAGACGGCAGGTT
This sequence comes from bacterium UBP11_UBA4055, assembly GCA_002382735.1. GTDB lineage: Bacteria > UBA4055 > UBA4055 > UBA4055 > UBA4055 > UBA4055. The sequence goes on along the minus strand of DFZN01000055.1, from coordinate 5,388 downwards.
CAATTTCGACGGCATCATTGAAAAATTCGCGGGCAAGGAAGAGGAAATGAAGCCTGAAGAGCCTGTCGAACCAAAGGAAAAGACGGATAAGAAGTCTGAAAAGCCGTCAGAGTTCATTATCGACCTTAAGAATTTCGAGGTAAATGACATCGAGATCATCTATGAAGACAGGTCGCCTGAAACTCCGATGAAGGCTAAACTTCCGCTTTACAGCCTGAAGGTCAGCGGTGCCGAGTTCAAAGACATTGATAATTATAAAGCGGATGTCAACCTTAAGACAGGCACGGAAAATGTACTTTCGTACAAAGATAAAGAGAACGATGTAAAGTTCAGGCAGGAGCTTGACATTCAGATCAGTGCTGTCGATCAGGATGTTGATGTCAATTTTTCACATAAGATAAAAGATCTTGAGCTTAAAAGCGGCTTTGCGAACCTGAGTATGCCGGGCGACATCTCGATCGATCTGGTATCGTACTACAACATGAAGTCAGACAGCCTCGATATAAAGAACTTCGCTTTCGCTTTTGCCGATATGGTAAAATTGAACATGGTCGGAAGAGTGACCGGCGTAACATCGGAGCAGAGGGCGGAAATAGCGATACCGGAGATATTTGCGGACTTGAGCAAACTTGCGCGGTTTGCGGAAGATAATAAGCTGGCCGACCTTCATGGCGCGGGGCTCAAGGACGCTACGCTCAGGATGAAAGATCTGAGCGTAACGCACTCTGTACCGGACAACGAGACGACCGCGGAAGGATCGCTGGAGTTATCTGCGGGCGAGGTGAGTTACCGTCAGCCCGACATATCCGCCTGGGTCACTGACCTGGAGCTCGGGAGCGCTTTTGCGGTGTCTGTAAAAGACAACGCCCTGACATTTTCAGACATAAGCGCAGAGATCGGGATAGAAAATGTCATTTCAAGCGTGTCGGGGAAAAGATACAGCGTCGGGAGGCAGGACATATCGGTCAGACCGGTGCTTAAAAGCGATTTCATGCCGAAGAGCATTTCATACAGGCACACAATTTCAGATATAGCGGAAGGGAACATAAGCATCGGGCTTGACGCCTCAATCGACCTGACCGACATGTCCCTGCCCGCGCTGATAAAGAACACCAGACTCAGCCTTGACTTCAAGGCTGAAGGACTACACCCGAACACGCTTGAAGAAAGCGCTCCCGCCGGTCTGTTCGTGTCGCTGGACGAGAAGCTCGCTTACTCGGCCGGCCTCGTGGAGAACACCTTATCCGTCACAACGGAATTCAAGAGCGACACAGCATCAGTTTTCTCGGCGGCGGACGGCAGGCTCGTGTCGGCTTACCTGAAAGCCGATATCGGCGGTCATCCGGAGGAGCAGTATAGACTTATTGAACTGAACGCTAAAATTAACGAGGTTCTTTCCGCGGAAATAAATGACCTGACCGCCGATCTTAATACCGGCGCGCTGAGCGTCGCTAAGCTCCTCGTCAGCGCGGACCTCGACGGACTTCTTGCCATCGGCAAGGCGACCGGAATACCTGATATTCAGCCCGTACGCCTGTACAACGGAACGCTCGTAGTATCAGCAGAAGGCAGCGGCAATATAACAGATCAGTCGGCTAATTCGGAAGTCAGGCTGAACATGAACATCGATTCGCTCTTCTACGAAGACACTTCGATCCGGGAAGGGATCAGAATAAACGAGACCGTCAATCTGATCGGCAAGGACATATCTCTGATCGGAGGCGTGACCGTGAGAGGCGCGGATTACGCCGGAATGCTGGCAGAAATGGGCATCGAGGGGAATGCGGAGGTCGAAAACAATTTCAGATATTCCGAGAACGGCGAAATCAAGATACACAAGCTGGGATTTTCACTCCCGTCAGCCGGGGTCGAAGCCAGTGTTAAAGGAAACACCGACATTCTTGACAGCCTCAAGAAATTCGAGGTCGAAGTAACTCACAGAATCGGTCTTAAGGAAAAATATCCGTTCGTAAAAGATATAGACGGTATAAAAGGAACTGTGTCGGGCACTACGAAGCTGACGGGCAACCTCGAAAAGGTCAAGATCGAACACAGCCAGAAGCTCGACTCGCTCGGACTTAAGCTCACACTCGACAGCCTGAACAATAATGTCAGAATAGCCGGACTTAATGCGGACATTCCTTTCAACGCCGTGCTTGATATAAGCGATATGAAGCTTCTCGCGGGGAGTAAGTTCGAAAAATTCGACACTTTTGATTTTCTGGAATACAGCGCGAACAGGAATTACTATAAGCTCAACGACCTGCCTGTCTCGAACCTGACCATCGATAGCGTGCTTGTGTCTCATCAGATATTCAAGAACAATATAAGGAATATCAGCCTTGATGTTTATTTCGACGACAATAAATTCTGCCTCAACAGGTTCTATTACGAACTCTTCGACGGGAACGCGGCAGGCTATGTCAGACTCGATCTGGGCGAAGGCGGCTTCGACGACATTATTAACCGGTCGGATCTCGATATGGGGTTGACCATGACCGGGCTCAACACTTATTACCTCAACCGTAAAAAATCAAAGCACAGCCCGTCAACCGAGATGAACATCATTGTCAAGATGAAGTCAAAAGGTCTCGATGTCATTAACGAACCCGACCTGAACGGTGAGATCAGCATATCGAAAATATCCGACGACGACGCAAAATACCTGCTCGAATTTTTGAACAAGAACTCTGGTGATCAGACTGCGGGAATGGTAAAGAATATGCTCAACGCCTTCCCCGGCATAAAGGTTGACCTCTTCTCGTTCACTATCAAGAACAATTTCATCTACACCCTGATCGAGCTCAAAAAACCGTGGTATCTCGTTTATTTCCCTCTGCCCGAAAGAATTTCACTTTCAAAGCAGTCGCTTAAGTTTTATATTGACAAGTATGTCAAGGAAGAATAGGAGGAACTATGTATAGAACAGGCATAGGATATGATGTACACAGGCTGGTCGAAGGCAGAAAATGCATTATCGGCGGAGTCGAAATACCGTTCGAAAAAGGACTGCTCGGTCACTCGGACGCGGATGTGCTCCTCCACGCGATAATGGACGCCATGCTCGGAGCTTTAGCCTTTGGCGATATCGGCAAACACTTTCCGGACAATGACGGCACATACAAGAACATCGACAGCAAAGTCCTCCTCGCAAAAGTTTACGAACTCGTCAAATCCGAAGGCTACGAAATAAACAACATAGACTCCACAGTCATCTGCGAACAACCCAAGCTTAAGAACCACATCGACAAAATGAGACAGACCATCGCCGACATACTCCATACCGACATCAAGAACATCTCAGTCAAAGCCACTACCACCGAAAAACTCGGTTTCGAAGGCAGAGGCGAAGGCATAGCTGCGGAAGCAGTAGTCATGTTGAGGAAGGGGTAAGGAGGAAATAAATAATAGGAAAATCAATTGAAAAATGAGGGGTGAATATCTATATGAAAAAGAATGTTGTTTATGAATTAATCGATGAAGATGTTCAAAATGTATCTGAAGAAGTTTTAGGAAGAAAATTAAATCCATCTGAAATTTCAAGGATAAAAGATGTAATTGCAGAAAAAATTAATTGGTTTGATGCAATCGAATCCGCAATAAATGAAACAATACTTGAAAATAAATGAATTTGTTTAGATAATACCAAATGAGATTTGGCAAAATTACGAGTAAAAAATAGGGATCAAAAATTGAAGAAAAAAATGGTAAAAGAAGATTGCGCAACATACGAAGCTCTCGCAGAAGTGGAAAATATAGTTGTCAAGCCTGTTGTACAAGATATGTACAATTTGGTTGGTTCGCGATTTAACAAAGATATAGAGGACGGATATTATTATGTAGCCGGTAGCGTTAAAGACTGGTACTACGAATGGGATTTTAAAGAATTTAATCCTAATATTTATTCGCACGGATTTCATCAATATCCTGCCAAATTTATTCCGCAGCTTGCAAGAAAGATATTGAGGGTTTTTACAGATGAAAACAGTGTTGTGCTTGATAATTTTTCAGGCTCGGGAACAACCATAATAGAGTGTATGCTGCTTAATAGGAAAAAAGCTTTGGGGATTGAACTTAATCCTTTCGCAAATTTTATGTCAAAGGTGAAAACAACACCGATAAAGTCAAATATATTGAAGGAGAATTTTAGTAAAATTATTGAGCTGTATTCAAATCCTGATTATAAGCATAAAATTCATGATTTTTACAACATTGATTTCTGGTTCAAAAAAGATACGATCAAAGAGCTATCAAAGTTAAGGACAGCTATTTATGACCTTGGAGATGTAAAAGTAACGGACTTTTTCTTGTTATGTTTGAGTGATGTGATAAGGAAAGTATCCTTTACAAATCACGGCGGTTTTAAGTTACACAGAGCCAAGAATAAAATTAATGGAGATTTTAATCCTGATGTAATCGGAGATTTTGAGAAAGTATGTAATAAGAACATTAAATTGATGGCTCAATTTTATGAACTGGTAAAGGACTCAAAAACAAAAGTAGAGATCATTAACGGTGATTCCAGATTAGAGCATAAGATTCCCAAAAACTCAGTTGATTTTATTCTGACATCTCCGCCTTACGGGGATTCAAGAACGACTGTAGCTTACGGACAATTTTCAAGGCTGTCATGGCAATGGATAAGCGACGAAACCGATATTTTTTCTCTTGATGACAATCTCTTAGGTGGCAAGAATAAAATTAATCTGGAACATGAAATCCTGAACAATTCCCCGATGCTTAAAGAACAACTCGAACTTGTAAGAACTATCTGTTCGAACAGAGCTAAAGATGTATTATCTTTCTACATTGATTTAAATCTGACTCTTCTTCAGGCTTATAAATATTTAAAAAAGGATAGATATTTTGTGCTTGTGTCAGGCAATAGAACTGTTAAAAATATATTTTTAAGAACTGACCTTATTATCAGCGAGCTTGCCGGAGCAATGGGGTTTACAACAGAAAAAATATTATACAGAAATATAATCAACAAGAGAATGCCCGCAAAAAATTCCCCTACAAACGAAGTGGGTGTTTACGGCGATACTATGCTTAAAGAAAATATAATATTTTTAAGAAAATTGTAAAAATATTTAATAACTGATAATCATACTTACAAAATAATAGAGAAATAAATCTATAGCTTGTTTATCGCCTAAGATATATTGGCTATATTGTCATCAAAAAAGGAGGTACAATGACGAAGTTAGATTCTGTAATAACTGACAAAGTAAGAGAATTAAGAGAAAAATATGGATATACGCCAAATGATTTAGCAAGTATTACCGGAATATCAGCGAGTTTTATAAACAGTGTTGAATCAAAGAAATCACATGAAAAATACAACCTGAAGCATCTATCTAAAACGGATCTTCCATTTTATACAAG
>DFZN01000051.1:7457-17061 GCA_002382735.1 bacterium UBP11_UBA4055 | reverse complement strand
TCAGCTTGACTGAGGCGGTGTAGATGTAACTGGTAACCGCCTGCTTCAGCCCGTCAATATCGCCGACCCGTTCGCCAAAGGAGCGCGAGCTTACTATACTTTTCTTCGGCTCGGGCTCGGAGTCCATATCTATGCAGGCGGTGCCGCGCAGTTCGAGAACTGTGCGGAGGCCGGTCACGCCGCCCATGTTCGACCTTATCCAGCCGTCGGGAAAATATTTCAGGTCTTTAGCCGTCTTTACACCTTTTCTGTTCAGCTTAAGTGTATTCTGCCTGCCGATACCCCAGATGTCTTCGACCGGCACTTTCTCAAGGTATTTGTCGATATTTTCCCTTCCGGTCAGGTCGAGCACACCTTCGCACTTAGGATACTTTTTGGCTATATTATTCGCCAGCTTGGCGAGAGTCTTCGTCTCAGCTATCCCTACAGATACCGGTATTCCAGTGTCCTTCATCACTTTCACGCGGATCGTTCTTGCGACATCAGTCCTGTCAATATCCATTCCCGACATGTCGAGAAAAGCCTCGTCTATAGAATAAATTTCCATGTCCGGCGAAAATTCCGAAAGGATGCTCATTACCCTGTGGCTCATGTCCCCGTACAGGGTGTAGTTCGAAGAAAAAACATGAAGTTTGTCAAGTATCGGTTTATCTATCTTAAAATACGGGTCACCTCGCCTGACTCCGAGATCTTTGGCCTCTTTTGTCAGAGCCACCACGCAGCCGTCGTTGTTGGAAAGGATAGCCACCGGTTCATTCTTAAGTTCGGGACGGAAGACCCTCTCGCACGAGGCGTAGAAGCTGTTGCAGTCTATGAGCGCGTAGATCTTATCCATAACCGGCTCCGAAATTTTAATTTTTACAAAGAAATATAATGTCAGAACAAGGGATAAAAAAGATTTTTCAGAAAAAAAAATCTTGTTTTTGATTTCGCGTATTAATTTTAAGTCTTTTGATTACTTCAGAGATATCAAAATTCAGTTTTCTTCTTGTTTTCATAGCCTTGAACTCTAGTTCGATATGTCTGCAAATCTTATCTTCCGAAACTTTTAGAATACTAACTGAATGGCTTATGAATCTTCCGGCGAATCTCTGTTTCCATTCTGTGTAAGGAGGGTCATAAGTGAGTGCAAATGCGATAATTCTGCCGAGATCTTCTTCAATATCACCGGGTTTGACATTTTCGTAATCAATGAAACTGATCGGAAAAGGGTCGCAGGTCTCAGATTTCCCTTCCATGATTATAAAATTATTGAAGTTTATGTCTCCTAGAATATATCCGGGTGCGCTATCATAGGCCGATTTAAGGAATTCGATCAAGTGAGTGATCAGTTCGCCGGGATCGGAATCAGTTTTTTCAGCATCTTCGAAGCAGGAAAGAAATGTGGCTCCGGGAATATATTCGTGAACAAGATAACGGCTGTCAGAATAATAGATTTTCGGGCTGATCCTTTCAAAAACTTTTATTCCGTTGAGTTCTGCTCTGATCCTTTCTGAATTATTCCCGAAATCCTTGAGTATAAGACGCTCTTTTTTTTCATTTAATCTTTCGATCAGAAAGACAGAATTAACTCTGGAAAAATATTCTTTTACTGCTCTGTATTCTACCCCGCTGAATGTATATTTTTTATCTTCAGGCATGACTAAATTTTAATCTCAATTTTGCCGTTCTCTCTGTAACCGTCAAGTTCTTTTACGGTCGCGAGTAAAGTGTTTTTCAGTACTTTTTGAACGAACGGCACCATTTCAATTTCTTTGCCGTCGATATAGAGCCTGATATCTTTATTTACAAGAATGCAGTCTTCCGGTTTCGCTTCTCTTTTCAAGACGGCTTCAAGCAGTTTTTCGCAGCTTTTGAACCTGCATTCTCCGCAGCATTCAGAAGGGAGATCGGGCAGTTTTTCAGGCACGAGTTCTTCGATCAGATCAACAAGTCTTTCAGTCTCTGTAGTTGCGTTTATTACGGGCAGCCCTTTATATTCAGTCATCTCATTGCTCAGCTTTCCAGATATTGCGAAAACAGAACCGTCCAGCCTTTCGTCAACTTCCTTAGTGTTATGAGCGCAAATTATCTTAGGTATATTTGAATCTCTCACTCCTTCGCAGACAAGCCAGTCGCTGTCGTAAAATCTGTAAATTTCTTCCATACTCAGCTTTCTTTTAAAAAGAATATCGGTCTCATAATGACCTCTCGCTGTAACTATATTCGCGCCGGCCTTATAATGTCTGTCGGTATTGCTTCCCTCAGTGTCGATTCTGAAAGCCTCGAAATGTATGTCTTTTACCGAATCAGTTTTATATTTTCTTTTTACGAGTTGCTTAATGATATGCTCGACAGTAGTCGTCTTGCCAGAACCTGTTATTCCGAAAACTGAGAATATTTTCATATTTTTCCTCCGGTCATTTAAGTTTGTTGTTCAAATATGTGAAAGTTAACAGAATTATCATGCTGAACGCAATCAAATAATAATCGGATTTTGAGTACTTTAAGATCAGGTAGCTTGTTCTGTGCTTTTTTGCTCTGAAGCCTTTAGTTTCCATCGAGAGCGCGATCTTTTCAGCTTTTTTTATAGTACCCGCTATGACGGGAAGGAACAAATATGTAATAATCCTGATCTTCTTTTTCAAAGATATATTTTTAAGCACTACGCCTCTCAATTTCAAAGCTGTAAACGAATCTTTGATCTCTTCTGTCAGCATAGGCAGAAACCTTATGCCGAGAGACACGAGGAAAGCTATTTCATAAGGAATTTTGAGCTGCACAAGTCCCTGTATCATTTCCCTGCTTGTTGATGTGGTTATGATCGTAGCGGAAATTATAATAATAGTCATTCTCAATATAAATTCAATTCCTCTTTCAAGTCCGGCTGTAGTCATCAGCGGAATTTCAAATAACTCAAAAAGTACCCTGCCTTCATTATTGAAAATACTCTGAAGAACCGCGATCACAATTATCATGGCATACAGAGTCTTTAGTTTTCTGATCCCTCTGATAATATTTCCTCCCGTCATCTGAGCTGCAGCTAAACTGAGGATCGTGACTGCGGAAAGTAAATACAGGTCTTTGATAAATACACCGAGTGAAGACACGGCTATAACGAATATCAGCTTTGATCGCGGGTCAAACTTTTTCATCTGTAATCCCGCCTTTTTGTTTCATTTTTAACACACGGCCGCAAAATTTATTTATAAAAATTTCATCATGGCTGATAATCAGAATTCCGGTTCCCTGACTGTGAAGTTTCTGAAGCATTCGTCCGAGCAGCTCCTTTCTATCTGTGTCGAGAGCCGTAGTAGGCTCGTCGAGTATAAGATATTCCGTTTCGTTAACCAGAATCCCCGCGAGAGCGACCCTCTGCTTTTCGCCATGACTGAGATTGAATGGGTATTTATCTTTGAGATGATCTATTTCAAGTTCTTTCAGAATGCTTTCGGTCCTGTCTTTTATTGCTTCCGGAGATACACCGTTGATCTCAAGCGGAAAGCTGACATCTTCATAGACAGAAGCCGCGAATATCTGCTTTTCGGGATTCTGAAAAAGGTAACCTACTTTTTTCCCGATCTCACCGAGATCAAGCGTTTTGATATCCTTTTTGCCGATCTGTATTTCACCGCTTGCCGGTTTCAGTATCCCGGTCAGTATCTTTCCCAGCGTTGTTTTCCCGCTGCCGTTCTCTCCGACAAGAGCGGTAATATCGTTTCTGTTAAGCTGCAAACTGATATCTTCCAGCCTGAACTGCGACCGGGGATAACAAAAGCTCATATTCTTAACTTCTATATAGGTCTGAGAATTCATTTCGTTCTGCTCAGTTTATGATTCTGAATATGATACACTTCATCAGCGAGTTCGAGACTGGTAATGTCGTGATCCACCATAATGACCGTTTTATTTTCATTTTTCAGTGAAGAAATAACATCCATTACAGCCTGTTTACTTCTTTTATCCACCTGTGCAGTAATTTCATCAAAGATAAGTAAGTCCGGATTCATTGTCAGCACTGACGCTATTGTCACCAGCTGTTTCTGCCCGCCGGATAATGTGGCTGTCTCGTGATGCCTGAAATTTTCTATTCCGACCGCTCTTAATGATCCGCTTATTCTTTTGTCTATCTCATCTCTGTCAAAGCAGAAATTCTCCGGAGCGAACGCGAGTTCGTCTTCAACTTCGGGCATAAAAAGCTGAGTTTCCGGATCCTGAAAAACTATTCCGAGTTTTGAAGAGATCGACTCGGCTTTCATCTTTGAAACATTCTCGCCGTAAAGGCTGATACTTCCTGTAATTTCACCTTTATAAACACGCGGTATTATTCCGCTCAAAAGATAACAAAGAGTAGTTTTGCCCTGTCCGCTTTTGCCGGTTATCGCAACTATGCTTCCCCTGGAGATATTAAGGTCTATATCCTGAAAAATAAATTCTTTCTCAGAGCTGTATCTGAAAGAAACTTTTTCTGCTGTCAGAATGTACTTTTTATCTGACATCCATTTCCACCGCGTGCTTGCACCTTCTGTTACTGAATTTGTCGCTTAGAATTATGACCTGATACGGTCCTCTCCCGCCTTCCTCTCTATTCTTTAAAAGTTCACCGTCGCTTGCGTATGAAAGATATGCGTTTTTTTCGCTCAGGATATCTTCAACAGGATATGCTATCGAATAACCGTCAACGGCTGTTACAACAACGGTCGTTTTGCCGCTTAATTCTATGCCCGCGGCCTTGATCAGGTTCTTTAACTGAGTACCCTCGTAATCGTGATATTCAGGTTCTTTTCCGCTTGTTTTAAGAACAGCTTTAAAAGATTCCGCTCCCGCCGATCTGATGTCGTCAAGATAGAGTGTTGAAACTTCCGATCCGTTTTCCTTTAATAAAAATCCCGCCTTATTCTCTATATCCGCTCTTTTTGAAGCATATTCTTTGTTCAGATAGGCGGTCAGAGCGATTACGACAGCCAAAACTGACATAATAACGATAACTGTTTTTTTCATTATTGAGCACCTCCGTCAATAGTTAGGTACGGAACAATAAAATCCTCATATCTTGCCTGACCATGCGATCCGCCCGTTTCAGTTTTATGCATACCGTGATCAGCGGTTATGATTATTTTACCGTTGAAGTTTCTAACCAACTCCTCAACATATTCGTCTGAAATTCTTATCTGCTCAAGAGTTTCTTTCCCGAATGGTCCGAAACTGTGTCCGCAGTCGTCTATTTTATGAAAATGGACCATCATATAATCATATCCGATGGAGAGTTCTTTCACCGCAGTTTCAAAGACTTCATCGTCTATGCTGCCGTTCTTATTCCTGTCAATGTTAAGAATTTCATTAGCCCCGTGATCCAGTATTCTGACATCAGCCTCTACAAGCAGACTTTTAAGGCCTTTTTCTTTCAGCACGGTAAAGATAGATGATTTTAAATTTCTATAGCTGCGATCATGTATGCCGTTCTCATCAGGCCCCGTACCTGTGATCATTGCAGCAAAACCGACATTGGTGACCGGTTTAAAATATGTCGTGGCTTTTTCAGCTTTAGGCAGTGACGCAAGATAAGGACTGTAACCGTTTTTTAGAGCATAGTCATATTGAGAGTAGGAAAAGCCGTCAAGAAATATAACCATTACTTTTTTACCCTCTCCGATAAACTTTAACGCATCGTGATATGCGCCTGTATTGCTGACAGACGGGGGATCAGACAGGATACCTTTTATATCTTTTATTTCATTCTTCTTACCGGGGTCAAGGTAATCTATCCGGTTGTCCTTATAGATTAAATATCCGGGACTGCGGATGTAGTGATTTTTTCCGCTGCCGTCAATGATCATATAAGCCGCATTTTTTTTGCCGATGAATTCTTCGAGCGGGTATAAAAACTCTGTTGTATAGACGGATACCGAATATTCGCCTGTTTCTCTGACTATATTCGATTTCCCTTTAAAATTAAGAGTTCGGGTCAGAGATTTCTCATAAAGCTGCCCGGGTGTTATTGACACAGTGTTTTTTTCCGTATCGAAGATAAACAATGAGTTTTCCGCATTTTCCTCCCTGTTTATAACGATAATTTCCTTCAAATGCTTTATCTGGCTGCTTACAGGGTGATTTTCGTTCAGTATTTCCCATCCGTTCCTGGTTGAAAAATTGAGGTAAGTCCCGTCAGTTCTATTATCGATCTTTGCTATTAGTCCGTCGCTGCCCGTTAGCAGAACATCATATTCTTCACCTAAAGGAACAGCTTTTTCAATAACTGTTTTTAAAACCTGCTTTTCGTTTTTTTCAAAATTATTGAAATACAGAACATTTTTAACATCGCCTGCCACTTTGAGATAGGGGATATATCCGCGATCAGGCCGATTCAACAGCAAATAGATCAGAGCTGCAGTTAAAAGGGAAAAAATAACTGTCAGGATTATTCTGTTATCCTTCATTCAGCACCTTGAGTTTACTCAGTTTACCGTTAAGATTATAAGCGATTATGCCGCCCAGTCCGCCTGAAAAGAGGGCTATGCTCAGTGAAAGAATCAGCGGTATCAGAGGAAGCCGGAATATGAAAAGATTGACAGTGAACGCTCCGCATGTATTTGCAAGCGCGCCTGCCAGAAAATAGTGTATGAGATTATATTTCTTATTTACAGAGAAAAAGAAAACCAGGTCTGCTGCAATTCCCGGTAATGTGTAGGTCAGCAAACTGACAATTCCGTGAGTGCCGTAGATTCCGAGTACTATGGCAAGCAGTGCCTGCGTCAGTGCGATCACAGTTCCGGAGCCTGTTTTTTTTATCATGCCTGCGCCCAGCACCAGCCACAGCATATAGAATCCGCCGGCGAGAGAACCTCCCGGAATAAAAAGCGGCCCCGTTATAATATGAACAAGAGGCACTACTATTGGTTTTGTGGCTATCCCGAGAGCAGCTACGAGACCGATAATTACGAGCTGGTTTATTGTGAACCTTTTCAATTTATTCCGCTTTTTCTATTGAAATAATGTTATTAACAGTTTTTACACCGTCAGAATTTATCAGGCTGTATATTCCGTCATTTAAAGAAATCTTTGAGACATCAAGCTCCTTAGCTGAAACCGCAGTCTTGCTTCCGTCAAGAGATGTTACTTGATAAGCTTCACTTTCACCCATTTCGGTTTTTTTTATAACTTCATTTACATTTAAAGAACCGTCTGTGCTTTCGGTTATTTTTCCGAAACTTTCCAAGCTGAAAAAGCAAATATTATCGTGCTTGAATGTCATTATTTCCTTAATAAACATTCCGCCCGGCAGATCGGGAGAAAGAAAAAGAGGGCTTGCCTTTCCGCTTATTTTAATAAGAGATACAAGCGCGTTCTCTTTGGTTTCAGTTCTTTTAAGACCGTCTCTTGAAACAAAATACAGCTCATTACCGCTTGTAGAACCGTATTTCGAGAGCAGATCGCTGATCTTTACAGCGGGATCATACGAGTCCTGATACATGTATTTCGTCTTTTCAAGATTTTTGTAGGCTGTTTCAAGAAAAACTATTTTTCCCGTTTCAACAGTTTCTCTTTTATCGAGCAATTCAATTTTTACCACATTTCTTGCCCAGTACATAGCTCTTTCATCCGGAACGATTATCCTAACGGGCTTACTCTTATCATTAATGGGCTGTCCATCGATCTTATACGCAAGCAGGATTTCTCTTTTCTTAAGGATATCTTCAGGTATTTCGATCGAATATCCATCACAGGAAACCGGTTTGACAGAATTAAACGAAGTCAGGTCGATCCCCTTTGACCTTAGCACTTCCATCAGCGGTACGCCCGTAACATTCATCTTATTTTCTTCGCCTGACGAGTTGATCGAAATTACATCTGTGTTTACAGGGGCAAAACTGCTTGAAAGTTCAGATACATTTACAGTGATCTCTTTACCGCCGGCAGCGATCACGAAACTGTCATTCCCGTTTTTTTTAGTTTCCTTAACTTTGGAGCATCCGGTCAGTGCAACCAGCACGACCGATATAAGTACTATTGTATTTTTGAAAAAATTCATGACTTCTCCCTAAAACATGATTGTAATGCCGCCTGTTATCATTCTTCCCGGTGCAGGGAATCCGACTTCTTCCTCGTAATTCTCATCAAAGATATTATCAGCCTTAAGATGAAGTTCGAGCATCTTGACCGGCATATAGTGAACAGCGGCGGAATGAACCTGATACGGAGACAGAATTCTTGTCCCTTCCGTATCTCTTTCACCGTTATAATTGAATTCGTAATTTATTATAAAATCCTGAAATTCAAGTTTTATGTCTGTTTTGAATTTATCTCTCGGCGAATCATAGAGCATCCCGATACCCCAGTCATAAGGTTCAAGGTGAGTATATCCTAATCCGACGGTCAGTTTCTCCGCAATTTCAGTTTCAGTGTTTATTCCTATGCCTGCGATCTTGGCGTCAATGTTGTCATAAATATCAGTTTCAGCCTGTCTCTCGATCAGGTCTTCGATATCGTTCAGGAATACGGATGTTTCCAGAGATGTTTTCAAATGAGCTTCAGTGAATTGGCGTTCAGCCTTCAGAGTAAGTTCATATTTCAGGCATTTTTCCGGATCAAGTTCCTCGTTGCCGCCGGTAGTGCTGTAAAGCTCGTGCATGGTCGGGAACCTGTATGTCTGCGAAACACCGGCTTCCGTACTCAGACCTTTAAAAACAGTCCACTCCGAAGAAACAGAGTAACCTAGGTTATTATCTGTAATCCCGTCGCTGTTCTTGTAAAAACTGTTCATCGACAAACCGGCTTTAAAATTCAGTTCATCACGGGGTTTAAATAAATACTCAGCGTATGTGTTACCTGTCTGAACCTCTCTTATAAGTTTAGGTTCGCCCACATTCCATTTTTTAAGGTAATATCTTAAAGTGCTTAGTCCGTATGTAAGTTCGTTAGTACTGTTAACAACATAAGAACCAGACCAGAGAGTTCCTACAGTATAATTTTTCAGCCATGAATCCCGGTCAACTTCATTGAACTCCGCGTCTGAATAACTTAAGAGCCTGTCCTGATAAGAATCTGCGGTAATGATCCCTTTAAGGTCAGATTTACCGTTAAGCACCCAGTATCCTGTTAAGCTTCCATGATATCTGTACCATTCCGGAAAGTAGAAGAATCTGGGATCGTAAGTATATGAAGATGCGTACGGCACTTCCTTTTCCGCTGAATTATATCCGAGAGACAGAGAGTAAACACTTTTTGAGGCTGTTGTGTATGATATTTTAGCGTCAGTACCCCATTTCTCATAGAAGCTGTTGTTCCTGAGCCCTCCGTCTTCTGTCGGCTGTATCTGCGGAGGTACATAATCCTCTGAAAGCCTGAAAGCGTTTCTGTGCTGGTAATATCCCGAGACCCAGTAACTTATATTGGCGATCCTGTATGAGTGATTGAAGTTTAAATGACTGAACCCGTTATCGCCGAACATTCCGCTAAGTTTAGTCTGAGGTTTTTCATTGCCGTTCTTTGTGATGATATTGATGACACCGCCGTTATTATTTGTACCGTAAGCTACAGAGGCAGGACCTTTTATGATCTTGATCTTTGCTATATTATCAGTCGGGATCATTGAAAGATCTACTTTTCCGTAATATCCGGGATTGAT
>DFZN01000051.1:0-7323 GCA_002382735.1 bacterium UBP11_UBA4055 | reverse complement strand
CAGCGTCATAGGTCATCTCAAGCCCGTCTTCATCAATACCGAAAACGGACCCTGAGATGATAAGCAGAGAAATAAGAATGTAAGTGAGCGTATTATTCATGTGCAGTTATTTTCTCAAGATATTTCAGCTTGTAAGCTCCGCCTGTAAGCGCCGGATCAGTGAAAATGGTCTTCAGACTTTTTGTCAGCCAGTATCCTGTCTGAAGCTGGGTCCATGTAAGCTCAGTAGAAGGGCCCCAGTCGTCGGCTGAACGGATATTGAACATCATACTGGGAAGATTATTGTCATTTATAACCCCTATATTAATCGAATCTTCAACGGCTTTGGCAAAGAAACTGGTCAGTGCGATCGCATTTTCATTTACACCATCAAAATTCACGACCTCAACAGTCGGCATACCGTCGAGTTCATAGAAGAAGTTTATTGTGTCGTTGCAGACCATGTCGAATTTCCTTTTGATGGCAATATGTCTGGTTTCTTTTACATTATAAGCTCCCGCGATATCGAAATTTTCTTCCGGAACATCAGGGAAGGATACATCCCTTGATTCGAAATTGATATAACCTTTACCAAGTTCGTACCAGGTATTGTTCGGATAGCCTTTTACACCTGATGCTGAAAATCCGTCTTCCCCTATGATGTGATATGCGTACAGCTGACGGGCTTCATATTCATCAACAGCCGTGAAGAAAGTAGCGTCCGCGTCCTGAGGTACATTAGCGTCCGTGATGAAATTCTGCAGACCGATGACAGTTTCACTGTTTAAGTCCGTTGTAGTCATGTTTTTAAAAGATACTTCAGTAGAGTCATTCATCCAGTGAACGAATATACTTTCGTAAGTTGTCGGGCTTGCAGGATCGTCGTCGTCACTGCACGCTGTGAATACCGAGATAACCAGTAAAGACAATCCCAGCACCCTGATCATTTTTTTGAACATTTGCCACTCCTTTTGTTTAGTTTTGAGTTGTTGATTTTTCCAAACAAAAGTCCGTCCGTGCTTTTTCCGGCGTAATAACGCAATATTTAGTTTTAGATTTCAATTTCAGCTCCTTTCCAAGCACGGGAGACCGTTTCCTTTCGAAGACGACCCATCGGTCTTTCTCCATGGCAGGTGAGCTTTAGGAGACAAGACTTCAGAACTTTGTTTTATTTTTATGACCGTATTATTACGGACGGCCTAAATTTAAATTATCGGACCTGTAATGTCAAGCAATGAATTATTTCAAAAACAGATGTTCTTTTAAAGTTTGTGTATAACATTGGTTGCTACGCCCCAGATCTCGAATTCCGTGCCTTCTTTTATCTCGATCGGATCATAGGCGGGATTTTCAGGGATGAGTCTTATTTTTCCCTTCTGCCACGAAAGTCTTTTTACGGTAAATTCCCCGTTAATTACAGCGACGACGATTCTGTTGTGTTTTGCTTCGAGAGACCTGTCAACGATAAGTATGTCGCCCGAATGAATTCCTGCGCCTGTCATCGAATCTCCGGCGATCTCCACAAAAAAAGTTGCCGAAGGGTTCTTTATCAGGTATTCATTAAGATCCAGAGCTTTTTCCATGTAATCACTCGCCGGAGAAGGAAATCCTGCGGAAAGTTTTTCCGTGTAGAACGGCAGTTCTGTTTTTTTACCGGTCGTTACAGGAAATATTTTTGAAACATTTTTCACATTGGTCTTCATAGTGTGAATATACGGAATTTTATCAATTCGGCAAAATAAATTATTAATGAAAATGTTTGCCTTAACACAAATCTGTGTATATATTTAAAATAAGCGTTAAAACGGAACGGGAAATGATAAAAAGTAATCTTGAATACATTAACAGAAAGATCACGGAAGTCTGCAAAAGGACCGGCCGTCAGAGGAAGGATATTACTCTGGTCGCGGTATGTAAGACTTTCCCTGTTTCGTCCAATCTTGATGCGATCAATGCGGGTCAGCTCGATTTCGGTGAGAACAAGATCCAGGAACTTGTCAGGAAGAGATCATATCTCTACCTTAACGGAATGACAAAAACCCGCTGGCACATGATAGGTCATCTTCAGACGAACAAGGCAAAACAGGCAGTAATTAATGCTGATCTTTTTCACTGCCTTGACAGCACCAAGCTTGCCGGCAAGCTCGACGAAGAGTGCGGAAAGGCCGGAAAGTACCTTGAATGCCTCATCCAGATCAATTCAAGCGGAGAGAGCAGTAAATCCGGCATCAATCCCGGTGAACTCAACCTTTTTTTGAAAGAACTCAAGCAACTTAGCCGTATCAGGATATCAGGTCTTATGTCGATAGGAACATTTAACGAAGACCCGGAAGATTCAAGGGCTGAGTTCAGGCAGATGAAAGAACTTTTCGATGTGGCCAAAAAGCATGACGGCGGGAATATTGAAATTAAATATCTTTCGATGGGAATGAGCAACGATTTTGAGGTGGCTATAGAAGAAGGGGCAAATATTATCAGGATCGGAACTGCCATCTTCGGGGCAAGAACAGTATGATCGGAATATTCTTTACTTTTCTGTCAATAGTTATCATTGCAAGGGTCATTTTTTCATTTATAGGCTATAATTACGGTCCGATATACGATTTTGTTTTCGGCCTGTCTGAAAAAATACTGGCTCCTGTCAGGAAAAGGCTGCCGGCTTCAAGGATCGACTGGTCGCCGCTTATAGTTCTGATCGTTTTTGATTTTATGGCTAAATTTCTGCCGCTTTTCATTACCGCAGCTGTCGGAGGAGAATGGGGTGCTGCACTTTTCATTCTGTATTATGTCCTTCTTTCAACTCTTTCATCGATCACGACTTTCTTCATCATAATTTTTATTGTAAAATACTTTAACGATCTGACCGGGAGAAGCAACTACAGCCTGACCGCTCTTTTAGAGGAGGCTACGGGACCCCTGACAGCAAAAGTTAGAAAGATACTGCCTTTCGGGTACAAAAAATATTCATTCTGGGCATCTGCCGTAATTCTGATCGCTGTAAGGATAATTCTTCAACGCATTATCACAAGTTTCTAAATAGAGGGACAGGGACATGGAATTTAATAAAAAAGAAATAATATCAAAGAAATTTTCAGGCTCGATGAGAGGTTATGATAAAGCAGAAGTTGAAGTATATCTCGAATGGATCGGTTCTGAAGCCGATAAGCTCATAAACGAGAATCAGGAACTTAAAAAAAAGCTTGATCAGATAGGCTCGGATTACGATAAATTCGCTAAAGAAAAGGAAGAATTCGGAAAGGAGCAGCAGAAGGCTAAGCAGGAGATAGAGAGGATCAAGAAGGAAACGAACAAATACTGCGATCAGCTCAAGCTCGATACAAAGATGAAAGCCAAGGATGTTCTCAAAGATTCATATGTACAGCTAAAAGACCTTAAAAAGGACATCGACAGTCTCCAGAAGATCAAAAATTCATTCGTAAGAAGATACCAGACCTACCTGAAAGACCAGCTTGAATCCATAAAAGCGTTCCAGAAGGAAAAAGTCATAACGGACGACAAATAGGAGGACGATTGAGAGCTGTACTTTATTCTGAAGCCTGGGAAAATCTGATCGAGGCGGATCCCGAAGTGCTCTATATTCAGATCGAACAGGTTGATCCTTCAAAAGTCCGTGACCTGATCTCTATGCTAAAGGACGAGGGTGTCGATGAGTTGCTCATACTCGACGAATGCGGTGTACTTGATCCTGCGGCGAAGGAGGCGGTTTTTATAGTCACCGACCATATCAACGCTACTGGCGGCAATCCACTCATAGGGCCGAACGACGACAAAGCCGGACCGAGGTTTCCCGACATGACCTTCGCGTATTCTGAGGAACTGAACTCGGCGATAAGGTCGATGCTCGACACACGAGGCATAGATTATGGGGATTCTGTCCTTTACGGTGCAAAGGAACTTCCAAAAGATCAGGCTGAGACCGGCAGGCTGTTAAAAACGGGATGCCGCGTCTTTTGTTTCGATCCGATGTGGATCGATATCGCCGCACGGCACGCCGGAATTCAGGTCGGAGCTGCGGTCAGAAAAATAAATCTTTAGAGCAAGTCTGCTCTATTGACAGAAGATTAAAAATATGTTATATTATGTAGTATAAAACAGACAATGAGGTTCATAAATGAGTTCAATGACTGATAAAAATGACAACATGAAAGTTGCAGGAGATCTGGCTTTTCTGGAAATGATCGGATATTTTATAAAACACAAGAGGCTTGAGCAGAATAAATCGCAGGCTGAATTGGCAAAAGAAGCAGGGATAAGCAGGTCAACGCTTAATGAATTTGAAAAGGGCAGCCGGTCTAATACACTTACTCTTATTCAAATACTCAGAGCTTTAGATAAACTCAGCATTCTAAATGTTTTTAAGGAAGAACAGCATATTAGTCCGTTAAAGCTGGCTGAGATGGAGATTTCAAAAAGAAAAAGAGCATCTAAAAGTAAAATTTCAAAAACTAAAAAGTCTGATTGGTAATGATCACAACAGCTTTTATTAATATCTGGAACAATCGGGCAGGTGCTGTTTCATGGAACAGTCAAACCGGATTGGCTTCATTTGAGTTCGATCCTTCATTTTTGAAAAACGACCTCAATCTCGCACCGGTCAGAATGCCGGTACGAGAAGCGAAAGGTCGAATATTCAGCTTTCCTGAGTTAAGGAATAATGAGACATTCAAAGGACTTCCGGGCTTACTGGCAGATATGTTACCTGACAGATATGGAAATGCTTTGATCAACGCATGGCTGACAAGGCATGGCCGCCCGACGGACAGTTTGAACCCTGTCGAAATGCTGTGTTTTATCGGAACAAGAGGCATGGGAGCAATTGAGATCGAACCTGCATACCCCAAGTCTGATAAACGTTCATCAGCAGTGGAAATCGAGAGTCTGGTCGAGATTGCCGAAAAGATACTTTCGGGCAGGAGCGAATTTATTACACAGGTATCCGGCAATGAAGAAAAGGCTTTGGTCGATATATTAAAGATCGGCAGCTCCGCAGGGGGAGCCAGAGCTAAAGCAGTTATAGCATATGATCCCAAAACAGGCGAAGTTCGAAGCGGTCAGACGAATGCCCCAAAGGGATTTTCCCACTGGATAATAAAATTTGACGGAGTCACAGATAGACAATTTGGTGTTTCAAGCGGTTATGGGCGAGTTGAAATGGCTTATCATTATATGGCAACAGATTGCGGGATCGAAATGACTGAATGTAAGTTGCTTGAAGAAAACGGCAGAGCGCATTTTATGACAAAAAGGTTCGACCGCTTCGAAAACAATGAAAAATTACATGTTCAGACATTTTGTGGTATGAGGCACTATGACTTTAACGATGTCTTTTCGTACAGCTATGAGCAATTATTTGAAACGATTCGTTTTTTGAGTTTAGCTTACCCACAGGCGGAACAACTTTACAGGAGGATGGTTTTTAATGTAATGAGCAGAAATTGTGATGACCATTCAAAGAATTTTGCATTTGTAATGGACAGATCAGGCAATTGGAACCTTTCTCCTGCTTATGACATGAGCCATGCTTACAGACCCGGAAGCGATTGGGTCAGTCAGCATTCATTAAGCATCAACGGCAAAAGAAAAGACATCACTAGACAAGACTTGCTCGAAGTCGCAAGACAGATGAATGTCAAGAAAGCCGGTAAGATCATATCACAGATATCCTCAGTTATCGGGAACTGGAACGAATACGCTGAAAAAACGAAGGTAGATAAATCTTTAAGAGAATCAATCGGTAATACTTTGATCCTGCTATGAGAAAAAAATAAATAATTCACTTGCAAAAAAATCATAATTTAAGTAAAATGGAAGTGATGAAAAAATACGGGCAGGTTAAGTAATGAAGAAAGCTTATGTGATTTTAGTGGTTTTATGCGTCATCAGTATAATATTCGGGCAGACATTTACGGATATTGATGCAGGACTGACAGGGGTTAGAGAAGGTTCAGTTGCCTGGGGTGATTATGACAACGATGGCGATCTGGATATTTTGCTGTCAGGTTCTACAGGGGCTGGTTATGTTTCGAAAATCTATCGAAACAATTCACAAACATTTAATACAAAACCGAATGCTCCTTCGAATCTGTCTTCTCAAATGGGTGCGCTAAGTACAGTGTTGTCATGGGATAAAGCAACAGACAATGAAACTCCTCAGAACGGATTGTCCTATAATCTTTGTATTGGTACGGAATCGTTACGAGGAGATTTGAATGCTTCGATGAGTGATAATGCAACCGGATATAGGAAGGTTGTTGATCTGGGGAACGCTCAGCAGAATACTTCATATACTCTGAATAAAGCTCTTCCGAACGGGAAGTATTACTGGAGCGTTCAAGCGATCGATCACGCATTTGCGGGATCAGAGTTCGCGCCTGAGAAGTCGTTCGTTATTCTTTCTACTCCTCAGAACGTTCAGATCAAGCATAAGGACGATTTTATCAAACTGACATGGAATGAAGTACCCGGTGCTGAACGGTATTATGTTTACGCATCTGACGATCCCGAGAATGATTTTATCAATGTAAGTAAACAAGGTATTTTTACAAATCTTTCTTGGACTCAGACTATTGGTTTTGAAAAGAAATTTTATTATATAGTAGCTGTTTTAAGGTAGTTCTATAGTTTGCTACTTGATCATATCAAGCGTAGCTTCGTGCCAGTCGTCGGTATTTTTAATATACGGCATTATGAATTGTAAATATTTCTTTCGAGTTCCGTCGCAGCGGAGCCTGTCGAAACCGTTCCTGAATAGAAACTCATAGACCTGACGCGCTGGAATTTTAATTAGTTCGGGGAAAGAAGCGTATTCGATCATTCTCCGGATGAGGAAGTCATCGGACAGGTTCTCTTTTCCGTCCCAGAGGTATTTATCTGGTATTTTCAGCATGTTGAAATAGATGACCTATCAGTTTTGTTTTGAATGAGTTGAAATCATCATCGTTGATATTTTTAGTTAATAGAACTTCGCCTTCAAGAGTTTTATCAGCAAAAACTATGGAAAGTCCTTCGTAATCGAGCAGTGTCATTTTTTCTTTAGCCCAAAGAACTGCCTGATCAAAGCTGAAATCAGTCGCGAGTTTCAGCATAATTGCCGCCTTTAGATATTCAGATATGAAAAATACGAATTATTCCGTAAATTTCCAAATTTTATCTTCTACTCCACGATCCTTATTTTAGCTCCGTCGGTCAAAAGAGTTCTGCCCTCGGAGATCAGATTGTCGCCTTCATTCAGTCCTGATTCTACTACGACAGTGTTACCAATATTTTCACCGGTCTTAATTTCTTTCTTTAAAGCAGCACCGTCTTTAGCCACATAAACGAACT
>DFZN01000042.1 GCA_002382735.1 bacterium UBP11_UBA4055 | reverse complement strand
GTACTTCCTTTGGCAACTGCTCTCCACCAGAATTCCCCGAACCCGTTCAACCCCGAAACTTCTATCGGTTTCTCACTTCCGAAGGAAGAACAGGTCACGCTGTCGGTTTTCAACATGAACGGCCAGCTTGTAAAACAGCTTATAAACGAAAAGATATCTGCCGGAAATCACAGTATCGAATTCAACGCATCCGATCTCAACAGCGGGATCTACTTTTACACTCTTGAGACAGGAAGCACAAAGCTGAGTAAGAAAATGTTAATGGTCAAATAGCTACTCCGCAAGTATTACCTTAAAGCTGCACTTATCATCGCCGTTCATGACCGGAGTGAGCACTTCGACCTTCACTTCTTTGCCTATGGTTGCTTCCCACTGCTGAAACTGTATATTCTGTATCCCTGCTTTATTTTATTTTCTTTAAAATACTTAAATATTCTATCCTGTAGTCCTGTTTTATTTGCGCACCACAGAGGTTCGATGAGGTCTTTTTTCGGTGCGTCTGCGTAAAGTCTGTGAATAACTATATCCTTTTTAAGGTGCGAAACAAGTATTCCGAGCCTGCGGAAATATTCGATTTCCGAAAGTATTTCCGTAGCTTTGCCTTCTTTATAAAGCTTTTCCAGCCGGGAATTTTTCAGGATCATGAGCTGGTGGATCTTCAGTCCTCTGATCTTTGAGCTGTTCAGGAATTGCGCAAGTTCAAAAATTCCCGCATCGGTCTCGTTCGGCAGGCCGAGAATGATGTGCGCCACCGTCTCGAATCGGTATGAGGAGACAAGTTCGACGGCGGATGAGAACTGTTTGACGGTGTGCCCGCGGCCGATCCATTCAAGGTCTTCTTCGTTTATAGTCTGGAGCCCGAGCTCGATCGTAACATCCGTGTCGAGTGATTTTAATATGTCGAGTTCGGCTTTAGTTATCGCATCAGGCCGCGTCGAGACCGATATCCCGACAATGCCGGGATGCGAAACTGCATTTCTGTACAGTTCTTTGAGGTACTTGAGCCTGTTCTTCACTCCGTGCGCAGGATAGGTCGAGGAATAGTCCTGAAAGTACGCGATGAACGCTTCGGCCCCGTTCCTTTCTTTAAGATAATTCATGTGATCTTCGATGCCGCTGTCAGTCTCAATGTCCTTTAATGGTTCGAGAGCTTTCATATTGCAGTAAACACAGCCTTCACTCCCGATAGTTCCGTCGAGGTTGGGACAGGTGAAATCACCGTGGAAGTTGAGCTTATAGACTTTTTTACCGAATACTCTTTTCCAGTGGTCGCTTACGCGTGTGATCATATCGGAATAGTCGTTCAAAATAATTTTCTGTTCAGGTTGAATGTGCGGCCCGGGAAGGCGGAAGGATCTTTCTTAAGTTCCCTGAATTTTTTCAGTATGTCCTCTTCTCCGGTGAGGTCTATTATGATTTCATGAGCCCTTACGCCCTTCAGGTCTGTGCCTTCTATGGTAAAGTGCTCAGCCGTAGTGAAAATGCTGATGCTTTTGTATTTTCTTACATAAAATTTAAAACCCTGCCTGTCGGTAAAAGAATCCCCTTCTTTGAAATTCTCCGACACGGCTTTGGAATAGAAAAGAGGCATCCTTGAATATACCGTCATCCTCAGAGGCAGCGGAGAAGATCTCAGACCTTCGAGAGTTTCTGCATCCGCCTCAAAAGGTATGTGAGCCGACGCCAGACCGAGCTCTTTCAGCTTTTTGACAGCCAGGAAATTATAAGGCGAAAGCCCGTGCCCGCAGTCAATCTTTTTTGATGTCCCTTTGAGGAGTTCGAGGTGGCCGATGTCGTTGACCTCATAAGAAATATTGTTCGTGTGTTCGAGCAGCTTTATCAGATCTTTCATATCCTGAAGCTCATTTTCGAACATGACCGGGAAAAGCGACAATTCGACCCTGACCTTCGACGCCAGTTTTTTGTATATCTCCGCACGATCTAAAAGCGGTACTGTAACTATGACCTTTTTGATCCCGGTATCCCTCACATCATCAATAATCTGTTCAATATCGCCTGAACTTATTCTGAGCAGGTTCGCGTTCTCAAAGCACACATCGAGAGTATTTTTGGGATCCTGTTCAGGATTTCTTAATTCATGATCAAGTTTATGCGGCAGCTTTATACTTTTTAAGAATTTTATTTCTTTCCTGCACATCGGAGCTATGAGAGAACCGAGGCCGGAGATAATATTGTTAAGCTGGGACTTTGAGATTAATATATCTGTGTCGAGCTCGAACCTGCCGAGGAACAGATTGCCGAAGGATACATCTCTCAGTCTCTCTTGCAGTTCCGACAGATAAACGCCCCTTCTTTCATCAACAAGCTTTTTAAGCCTGACTTCAAGCTGATCGTCACCGTAAACCGTTGAAATTGAAATGTTCACCCTGTCGGCGCAGACGATCTTCAGGTCATACCAGTTCATTCTTTCTTTTCTGTCTTCCGAAGTTGACTTGACGGCTGTCTGTACCGTTCCCGAATTCCTTGAAGTGATAAGGTTATCGCAGGAACCGTAAAATCCTTCTCCCTGCTCTCTTCCGGTGAACTGCGACGGATCAGCACCGTCATGCTCAGTGCCGTTCAGTAGGCTCCTGTAAAATCCGGTTATCCCGCCTACCCATTCCGCGCTCTTCAGCCTTCCTTCTATCTTGAGCGCCGCTACACCGATTTTCTCAAGTTCTTTCAGCCTTCCGGACAGGTTTAAGTCCTTCATGGAAAAATAAGGCTGAAGATCATCAGACCCGTCACGGCCGAACCTGAACCGGCACGGAGCCTGACATGTGCCCCTGTTGGCCGATTTTCCCCCGAACCAAGATGACATTAAGCATTTTCCGGAAAATGAAAAGCACATCGATCCCTGAACGAACATCTCGGTTTTGGGAAAATACGGCCTGACCAGCGCGCTTATCTCGCCACTGTCGAGTTCGCGCGCGAGAACGGCTCTCGACGCGTCGAGAGCCTCCGCGGCGGACATTGCCGCCGAGTTGGCTATCCCGAACTGGGTGCTCAAGTGAAATTCCAGCGGCTCAAAATATTTTCCGATCAGGTAGATCAGCGCAAGATCTTTTACGATAACCGCATCGGCCCTGCACTTTTTTATAAAAATAAGGATCTTCGCAGCGTCCGCTAACTCTGATGACTTAAGGTCAGTATTGAGGGCAATATAAACCCTGACTCCCTTTGAATGAGCATAGGCAACAGTTTCCTCAAGCTCATCGAATTTAAAATTCCTTGCGGGACGCCTCGCATTGAACATATTAAGACCGAGATAAACTGCATCTGCCCCGCTTTTAACGGCGGCAAAAAAGGCATCCTTGTTGCCGGCCGGGGACATAAGTTCCATCATTTTAACTGCTTTATTTCTTCTTTTTTTTCTGCGTTTTCGGAATACTGTATTTTATAAGGATCTGGTTTTTCTCGACAATGTCGCCGATCTTCACATATATCTCGCTGATCTGAATATCAAAATCAAGGACGATCTCGTTGATCATCTTCATTGCTTCAAGGGATATTATATTCGTGTTCGCGCTTACAACTTTTCCCTTTACAGCCGGAATATCAGTTATCTGGCCGGGAATGAATGCCCTGATCTCGGATTTGTTCAGCTTAGGTGGTTTAAGCGACTTTAAAAGCTTATACTTATTCGTGAAGTTCGTTTCGTATTTTGCGCCGTCTATTATAAGTTCGTCCATTTCTGATCCGTCCGGTTTCGTTTATAGAGGTATAGAATCATGTTTATGGTGCTTCTTGACTATCTGCTTTGTTTTGGCGATTTCGAAAGAAGTTATGATCTTTTCTCTCGTTTCTTCAGGAGTGATCACGGCGTCAACATAAGCTTTGGAAGCGGCATTATACGGATTTGAGTATTTTTCTTTGTACTCGCTTATTTTTGCCTGTCTGACTTTTTCCGGATCTGATGCTTCAGATATTTCTTTTGCAAAAATGATGTTGCAGGCTCCTTCAGGTCCCATAACAGCTATTTCGGCTGTAGGCCATGCGTAAACGAAATCGATCCTCAGGTGTTTCGAGGCCATAGCTATATAACCGCCGCCGTAAGCTTTTCTGATAATGACTGTTACCGTGGGAACGGTGGCTTCAGAATAAGCGAAAAGAAGTTTTGCGCCGTGCCTGATGACTCCGTAGTGCTCCTGATCTATTCCGGGCAGATAGCCGGGAAGGTCAACAAGTGTGAGTATCGGTATTCCGAAAGAGTCGCAGAACCTGACGAACCTTGCTGCTTTATCGCTTGAGTCCACATCAAGTACACCCGCAAGATATTTGGGATTGTTCGCCACTATTCCGACAGGTTTACCGTCAAGTCTCGCAAATCCTACGGTGATGTTTGGAGCGAAATATTTCTGAACTTCTAGGAAATAAGAGTCGTCAACGATATATCCGATCAGATCTTTCATGTCGTAAGCCATCTTATTATCGTTCGGAATTATATTTTCGATCTTTTTTCTGCTTTTTGGAGGCTTTGGCTTGGCTTCAGGAAGAGGTTTGTCCCAAGACGATGGAATGAAACTGAGAAGGTCTTTTATCTGTCCGAGAGCCTCGAGTTCAGATTCGGCAAAAAAATGCGCATTGCCGGTAATCTCATTATGGACCCTTGCACCGCCCAGACTTTCCGGGTCGATCTTTTCTCTAAGAACGGATTCGATGACCTTGGGGCCGGTTATGAACATCTGGGAAAGCTTGTCGACCATGAAAACGAAGTCTGTTATGGCCGGAGAATAAACTGCACCCCCTGCGCAGGGACCCATTATTACGGATATCTGAGGTATTTTTCCGCTGTTGATAGTGTTCCTGTAGAATATCTCTCCGTATCCGGCAAGCGAATCCACACCTTCCTGTATCCTGGCGCCGCCCGAATCATTTATTCCGATGACGGGAATTCCCATATTTGAAGCGATGTCCATTACTTTTGTTATCTTTGCGGCGTGCATTCTCCCCAAAGATCCGCCGGCGACCGTGAAGTCCTGAGCGAAAATGCAGACGGGCCTTCCGTCGATCTTACCAAATCCGGTAATAACACCGTCACCGGCAAGCTTCTGTTTGTCCAGTCCGAAATCCCTTCCCTGGTGCTCAACAAAAAGATCTATTTCATTAAAAGAATTTTTATCGAGAAGCTGTTCTATCCTCTCTCTGGCGCTCATTAGTCCTTTTTCTTTTCTCTTCATCAGCTTGTCCTCGCCTCCCCCTTTCTTAAGGATCACGGCTTTTGTTAAAAGCTGATTTATTTTTTCAAGCATTATACCTCCTAAGATCTTATTTAGTATGCTTTGCCAACTTCCCAGCATTACAATTTAAATCATATTTTTATCAATTGCAATCAATTTTATACTAACGAAAAATCGCTTGACATTCAACAAGTCAGTTTATATATTTGCCCTGTTTTGCGGGTATGGTGGAACTGGCAGACACGCCAGACTTAGGATCTGGTGCCTTTTGGTGTGGGGGTTCAAATCCCTCTATCCGCACTAAAAACGGCTGAGTTGCCGTTTTTTTATTTTGATTTATCCTTTTAAAAATCCTTAAAATTTGTCTTGACGGGTCATTATATGGTGTTTATATTGAGTTCAAAAATAAGCAGTGTTGTGAAAAAAGTAACAGCACTTGAAATAAATTAAAAAAGGTGAGGAAAAGATGTACAAACTAAAAGAATTCATGGCTGAACTTGAGAGAAAGAATCCGGCTCAACCTGAGTTTATTCAGGCTGCTAAAGAAGTTGTGGAATCTGTTATCGACATGGTGAACGAGAACCCTCGTTATCTTAAAGGAAAAATCCTTGACAGAATAACTGAACCTGACAGAGTTTTCATGTTCAAAGTTGAATGGGAAGATGATAAGGGCGAGATCCAGGTTAACAAGGGATACAGAGTTCAGTTCAACAACGCAATAGGACCTTACAAAGGCGGGCTCAGGTTCCACCCGAGCGTAACACTGGGAGGTCTAAAATTCCTCGGTTTCGAACAGATGTTCAAGAACAGTCTGACAACTCTCCCTATGGGCGGAGGAAAAGGCGGATCGGATTTTAACCCCAAAGGTAAATCAGACAACGAAGTAATGAGGTTCTGCCGTTCTTTCATGACTGAACTTCAGAAGTACATTGGACCGGAGACGGATGTACCCGCAGGAGATATCGGAGTAGGCGGAAGGGAGATCGGTTATATGTACGGACAGTATAAAAGACTCAGGGACGAGAACACCGGAGTTCTTACAGGAAAAGGTTTGAACTGGGGCGGATCGCTTATCAGACCTGAAGCTACAGGTTTCGGAGCAGTATATTACGCAAATGAGATGATCAAATATAAGAAAGATTCGATGAAGGGAAAAGTGGTGGCCTGCTCGGGTTTCGGCAATGTGACATGGGGTACGGTTATAAAGGCAACTGAGCTCGGAGCAAAAGTTGTAACTATTTCCGGACCGGACGGATATATTTACGACACTGACGGTGTTAACACTCAGGAAAAATTTGATTACCTTCTTGAACTCAGGGCTTCAAACAATGATATCGTAGCACCATACGCAAAGAAATTCAAAAGCGCAAAGTTCTTCGCAGGTAAAAAACCATGGGAAGTTAAATGCGACATGGCTTTCCCCTGCGCTATTCAGAACGAACTCAACGGCGACGACGCAAAAACTCTGATCAAGAACGGCGTAAAATATGTGGTTGAAACTTCTAACATGGGTTGTACCGCAGACGCTGTTGAGGTTTTCATTCACGCAAAGGTCGCTTTTGCTCCGGGAAAAGCCGCAAATGCAGGCGGAGTAGCGACATCTGGGCTTGAAATGAGCCAGAACTCAATGAAACTTTCATGGCCAAAAGAAGAAGTTGACGAAAAACTGAAAGTTATCATGAAAAATATACATGATGCAGGCGTAAAATACGGAAAAGAAAAAGGCGGATTCGTAAATTATGTAAAAGGTTCGAACATAGCCGGGTTCAAAAAAGTTGCGGACGCTATGATGGACCAGGGTTACTAGGATAAAAGACCGATACTAAAAAAGGCTCGTTTTCGAGCCTTTTTTAGTTTGCGGAAATCGTGATATTAAAATATATTTCATATCTGTTAATTTAACGGAGGGCGGCATAATGGATAAGAAACAGAAAGAATTTCTTTATGAACTTCTCAGAACTCCATCACCTTCAGGATCGGAATTCAAAATTCAGAAAAAATGGATAGGATATACGGAAAAGTTCGCCGACAGGGTAGAAACGGATATCGGAGGGAACGCTATCGCGATACTTAACCCGAAAGCGAAGTTCAAGGTGCTTCTTGCCGGACACTGCGACGAGATCGGCTTTATAGTAACACAGATAGACGGGAACGGATTTATAAGCTTCGGACCGGTCGGCGGGATAAGCCACAAAGTAGCTCCCGGTCTTAGGGTCGAAATATTAGGTGAAATGGGAAATATTGACGGAGTGATCGGTGTCAATGCGGAACATCACGGGGGACTCAAGGAAAAATTCGAATATGAGGATCTTTTCATAGACTGCGGGTTTAAGAACAGAAAAGAAGCTCAGAAATATGTGAATGTAGGAGATTTCGCTGTTTACAGATCTGAGATAACCGAGCTGAAGAACGGGCTTGTATCCTCTAAGGCACTGGACGATAAAACTGGGGCGTTCATCGTTGCTGAAGTTATCAGAAGGCTCAAAGGTCAGAAACTGAATGTCGGAGTTTATGCGGTAAGTACAACGAGCGAGGAGATAGGGCTCTGCGGAGCGTATTTTGCCGCCGCCGGTATTGATCCCGATCTTGCCATAGCCTGCGATGTCACATGGGCAACGGATTATCCGACGGTCAACAGATCGAAATACGGCGATTACAGGGTGGACGGCGGCCCGCTCCTGGCCGTGGGTTCACCTGTCAGCGTAAAGATAAACAATATGCTGAAAAAATCGGCGGAAAAGAAAAAGATACCTGTTCAGATAGAGGTCGTACCCAGAATCACCGGAACAGACGCGGACAGGATGAGGTTCACGAACACTGGCGTGCCTATAGCGCTCGTTTCCCTGCCGATCAGGTATATGCATTCACCGGTCGAGACGGTAAGCCTGGATCAGATAGAGAATGTGATAGAAATACTGACAGGGTTCATTAAAGACCTGACAGGAAGGGAGAATCTTAAACCTCTGGAATAATGATGGAAGAGAAAACAGCGGTACGGATAGATAAGTGGCTTAAGGTGGCCCGTTTTTTCAAACAGAGAGAACTTGCTGCTGAAGCTGTGGAATCGGGAAAAGTCAGGATAAACGGAGAAAAAGTCAAGCCTTCAAGAGCTGTAATTCCCGGTGATGTTCTCACCGTCAAACAGAACTCCGCTTATGTGAAATACACGGTCGTTGAGGTCACCGACAGGTCTCTTCCAAAGGAAAAGGCGAGGGAGCTTTATAAAAAACACGAGCCTGAAGAAAAAAGATCTGCAGAAGCAAATGAACTCATAAAGATCCTTGACGAACAGGATAAGCTTAACGATCATGACCGGGAGAAGGGAAGACCTACAAAAAGGGACCGGAGGATACTGAACAAATACAAGTATATGACAAATGGTTAAGATCAGAGATCTCAAAAAGGAATTCAGAAAATACGGTTTTGCCGTAGAATGCAGACACCTTGATGTAGAATCAGGGAACCCGCTTGGTATTTCCGGGACCACAGGATCAGGAAAAACTCTTTTTACGAAAATCATCACGGGCCTTGTGGGAAGTTATTCGGGTTCTGTCGAAATTGCAGGCACGGAGTTAAAGAAACTTTACAGAAAGAAACTGGGTTATGTGCCTTTCAGAAATATTCTGTACGGGAATCTTACGCTAAAAGAGAATTCCCGCTTTCTTCTGAGCCATTACAGAACAGATCCGCAGGAGTACAGGATCAAGATGGACTGGTTCTCGGAATTCTGGGATATTAAAAGATTTGACGGACTAAAGATCTCCGAACTTACTGACGGTCAGCTTCAGACAGTAAAGATATTCGCAGGGCTTCTTCATTCCCCGTCGGTTCTTATTATAGACGAACCTTTCAACGGTCTGGGTTCAGGAAGTACAGACCGGTTCAGAGAACTTTTCACAGACATCGGAAAAAGAGATGTAACTGTAATTGCCGCTTCGTCAAGCAGTGATCTTCTGTCAGTTATATCGGTGCGTACAGTTCAGATCTCGAACGGGAAAATTGAATAGGACATGATGATTAACGGGCTTATTAAAGAATTCAGGATATTTTTCAGGGACAGAACTGTTCTGACGATTGTGGTTTTCACAATATTCATAGGCATCACGGTGATATCAAGATCAGTTTCGGTCATTCCGGCATCAGATATCAGTTATGCGTACTATTTCAAATATTTCCGGCAGCATGTGATGTTTATGATATTTCCGGCAGTATTAGTGAACATTATGACGGCTGCATTTTCAGTCACTTCAGAAAAACAGTCGTCGATGCTTTCAAAACTGTTGCCGAACGGAGAATCAATAATGGTCAGAAGCAAGGCTCTGTTCTGCATGATATTATCCGCTATCATGAGTTTTTCTTACATACTCGTCGTTATATTCGCCGCCGGCCATGACATTTTTCCGGACTACAGATTCTTAATATTCATTACCGCCTCATTTCTTTTTCTTTTTTCGGGACTTTCATCATTTACCGTTTATTTTGCGTTCAGCCGGTTCGGCGGTTCCTGTAATTACGAGCCTGATGTGAAAACGATGCTGATATACATGCTTGCAGTCACTTTGATCGTAACGGCGTTTTATTTTTTCCTGTTGGTCAGCTTCAAGAAATATTATGACTATCTGACCGGATTTCGGATCGATTACCCCAACATCGAATTTATATTATTCCTCATATCGGTTTTTATTTTTATGGTCATAGCGAGATATTTACTGAACAGTGCGGAAAATAAACTTTCTGAGGGCCTGATTTGAACAAACACGAACCTTTTTAGTTTATTACAAATTTACCGAAGGTACAGGTTGAAGTTAACTGAATTTATAATAATTTCCTGTCTGCTGTCGATTAATTTTCTTATCGCACAACAGAGAACGGCAAAAGTACCGGGCACCGGCCCGGATTATCAGGACCGCATACTTGAAAGACAGCTCTCTTACGCCGAAGCTGTAGAAAAAAGAGGCGACATAAACTCCGCATATCTCGCGTACAGTCAGCTGATCAGGAAGCACGATTCAGACAGACGGGTCCTGGCCGGTTATGTCGATCTGAGCATTAAGAACAAAAAGATCAAGGAATGCGAGGTCACGCTGAAAGGACTGGCGAAAAAATATCCGTTAGCCTCAGACAAAAAGGGCAGTGTTAAAGAAACCGATACATTGCCTTTAGAGATCATGGGTTATATTGCTGAGTTGTATTTCAGGACTGAAAGACCTGCATCGGGCCAGGAGATATTTGCGGTAATTGATGCTTCGGCAGGACCAAACAAGACGATTTCCGGGATAAAAGCTTCTGTTTATTTAAGATCAGGATATTACACCGAAGCGGAAAAAATATTCCGTGAACTCAGAAATATCGAAAAAGACGGGAATGCTTATTCCTTCGAACTCTTTACGATAAATTATTCGCTTGGAAAAATAAATAAATTCACAGAGGAGCTGATAAAATCGGCGGTTTCAGATATGTCAAAAGATAAAAAAACCGCTCTTTCGAGTACTTTCAATCCGAGAGCAGAGTTGTTCAGGCTATACGAAGTAGATCAGTTCAGAGATTCCATTCTGTATTCGGCCGAGAACATGTATGCTTCAGGGACAACGGAGGCAGGCAGTATCCTGTCTGAGCTTTATTTTAGTTCAGGTGAGTATGATAAGGCCTATGAAACACTTAGGAATACAAGCAGAGACAAGTCTTCAGATGTTCTGATCAAAGAATTCGCGGTTAAGCTCTACAGAGAAAAGAATTACGAGAAAGCATCATATTTTTTCAGACTTTATCATGATACTTCAGGCAGAGAGACAGGCGAAAATGTGACGATGATGTTTATTTCAAGCCTTATAGGGTCTTCAGACTATGCGGGTGCAGAGAAGATCATCAAAGAAAGCGGGATCAAAAATTCCGAACTGATGCTGGCAGAACTGTATCACAACAGGCTTGGTAAAGCTGACGAAGCCGTCAAATTATACAAAGAGAATCTCAAATCAGAAAGGGCGCAGGGCAGATATTGGAGAGATTATCTGTTGCTTCTGATATCCAAAGGTGATCATCAGGCAGCTAAAAGATCGGCCGCTAAAGTATTTGAGGAAAATATCGCCGATGTATTCGATCCTCTTATATTCACGGAATTCAAATATCTCGAAGCTGTAATACATCTTTTTCTCGAGGACAGGGAAAAGTTCACTGAATTATCTGAAGTGCTGATCACGGATAATTTTCCTTCAGACAGGGATAACGATCTGATCAGGATAAGAAAGGATATTTCCGTAATAGGTGACGATGATGAGTTTTTGAGGAAATATCTGAAGACACTCTCCAAAAATATGGACAGTACCGCTGATACGGGTGTCATTGAATTCAGATATGAAGATCAGACCGATCTTCAGAAAAAGCTTCTTATGATGGAAACCTTGTTTAAATATCTTGAGCTCAACGGGATGCACAAAGAACTTCTTGAGCTGTCGGTAAAAATAGCGGATTCAGGCATGATGGACAATAATTTCGCCAGGCTGATAACTGCATACGCAAAAAAGAGCGGTAATGCTGATGAAATGAAGCCCGTTCTTCTTTCGATCCTGAAAAGCGGAGCAGGTGAGGAAATAAAAGCTGAGATAAGAGAAATAATCAGGGAGAGAGACCCGTCTTGAGAATAGGAAGGCATAAGATAATACTTCTGGTACTGGCGGTGTCCTTTTTTACAAAGATGTCTGCAGTTTCTTTTCCCGTAAAAGCTCATTTTTCAGGAACTGCGGATATTTTTACCGAAACTAGATCGAACTATCTGACCCTGTTCTCAAAAGATTCAGTCCTTTTGAACGCCGATCCGCTGGCCTACAGAACCGGTGTGGAATTTGACTCGGAATACAGGTTTGCGATCATTTATGAGAGAATATACGATCAGGACATAAAACCATCCAGGATCATGAATATTTCGGACTATATATCTGCAAAGCTAAAACATGAAGACCGTAATTTATGGCTGGCTTCGGTTTTAAAGAATCTGGGTATTGAGTCCACAACATTGTTGGTCGGCAACGAGATCGCGTTAGACATTCCCTTCAAGATCAAATCCAGGACTTTCCACAGGGTTTTCGGAGGCAGCAATATAGGTCTGAGAGTAAAAGGTTCTCTTTCAATAAGCATTACCGGGCAGAAAAGTTATACAGATGCCGCTAACGCCGAGAACGAAAGTTTTGATTTTACTCTGGACCAGACCCAGAATATCTCGATCAGAGGTAAAGTAGGTACTAAAGTCGATGTGGATATTGCGCAGAACACGGAATCCTTTGATTTTGAGAATTCGCTTAAGATCACTTACACGGGCGAAAGCGACGAGATAATACAGAAACTTGAAGCCGGTAATATAGGATTGAGCCTGCCGGGAACTAAATATGTGAGTTTCAGCGGAGTAAACAACGGTCTCTTCGGACTTAAAGCTCAAACGAAACTCGGAAAGCTTAAATCCACATCAATAATGTCCTTCGAAAAGGGCAAAAAGAACCAGATAGAAGTTAAAGGCGGGATCAAGAAGCAGGAAAAAACTGTCAACGCCAGAGATTTCACAAGATACAAATATTTTTTCCTCGAAGATATGTATAAAGAGAACATGGCGACCGAGGAAAATTACAGAAGATTGAAGGAACATCTTCCTATCCAGGCACCATTGTATAAGATCAAGAACTACTCACTTCAGCTTTATGTGACGAGAAGGGAATCCGGAAGTCAGGCTCAGGCGGATATTTATGTTGATTTTATCGACAGCGTAAAATATGAGGAAAATCTGTATGTCAAACTTGTGGAAGAGGATCAGTACGAGATCAACAATGAGCTCGGTTATATAAGACTGAGGTCTCTGTACCTGTCCGGTTCAGATATACTTGCTGTCAGATATGTAAAGCAGAATGTGGTTACTAACGAGACCGATTCAGTCGGAAGTTCGAATGCCGACAATACGAAACTCAAGCTGAAGATACTGGCGAAATACGGTCAGAATCCGACTGATCCCTGGGACGATCTGGAATGGAAGAATGTTTATAATCCGGGAGGCGTGGATATTCCGAGAGACGGTTTCAAGCTTACGATAAGGAAAAATGCATCGGGCGGCGTGAGTACGGAAGAGTATGATGAGCAGGGACAGGCTAAGCCGTATCTTTACTGGTATGATGTAAATAAGACCGAGGTTCTGGATGAAGTTGATGTGATATTTTTAAATTCTGCATTCGGGGAATTCATTTTCCCCAACCAGCGTCCTTTCGATCCCGACCTCAACAGCACCGCATACGATCACTATGACGAGGTGATGGTTGACAGTCTTTTTTCTGACCCTGAAATATATGATAATTACTCATACACCGGTTCTAATTATGAGCTCAAATTCGAGTTCTCCAGCAAATCAAGCACTTATGATCTCGGGTTCAATGTGATCGAAGGGTCTGAAGTGGTCAGGTCAGGCGCGACGACGCTCAAGAAAGATGTAGATTATATAATCAATTATAATTCGGGGCAGCTTTCCATAATAAACGAAAGATACCTGACGGCTGATATTGACATTCTCTATGAATCGGCCACGATATTCCAGATGGACCAGAAACTGCTTTTGGGAAACAGACTCGAGTACAGTTTCGGGGAGAATTCTTACATAGGAGCGACAGTTCTTTATCTCTCCGAGGAGACTAACGAGGAGCGCGTCCATGTGGGTTATGAGCCGAAAAGGAATCTTGTTCTCGACCTGAACGGAGAGACGAAATTCGATCTTCCGTACTTAACAAGAGCTGCAGACTGGCTTCCGCTGATCGAAACTGATGAACAGTCGGAGATATCTTTTGAAGGCGAAATAGCAAGGATATACCCCAACCCTAACCCTCTGGGCGCCGCTTATATTGACGACTTTGAAAGCAGCAAAATAAAAAAATCCCTTGGAATAACATACGGCTCGTGGAGAGAATCTTCATATCCGGACGATTATGCGGCGTCAGGATCCTACAACCTGATACCTGAAGCAGACATACTGGGAATACCTTCTCAGTATTACTTAAAAACTTATTCAGGAACAGATACTCTTGCTTTCTACTGGTATAACCCGAAAGATGAAGACAGGTTCACGAAAGACCAGATATACAGGGATATCCCCGCAGATCAGAGGAACGATAAAGTGAACACTCTGAGCATGGTATTCAAACCTACAGTAACGAGCGAGGCAGTTGTTGGCGGCGTCATTGAGTCTGAAGATTCATGGGCAGGCGTGATGAGATATCTTCATTCCAGTTATCAGGATATGAGGGATGTAAAATATATTGAATTCCTCGCTTCATCAAACAGAAAGATAACTTTGAACATCGATATTGGAGAATTAAGCGAAGATGTTATACCCGACGGCCGGCTGAATACTGAGGATGCGGACGGGAACAATGTGCTCGATATTGGCGATGACAACGAGGATACAGGTCTTGACGGAGTTATGGGGACCGGTGATTTCAACGCTCTCTTTATCTTTGACCCGAATGCACCGAGGGATAAAGAGCCCTATGAGTTTTATTCTTTTGATAACCATCCTATAGAGTCTGACGGAGACCCCACTCCGGATTCGCAGATAGACAAGTACTGGGATTTCTGTAAGACAGAGAAGAACGGCAGGCTTGATTCGGAAGACCTTGACGGCGGCGGAAACCTGGACAGAATAGTCAATGCTTACAGATATACTCTGGACCTGAAATCGAGCCCGAGCATGGGCGAACGGTATATCGTAAGTACGGAGTATGAATCAGGTTACGCACTGTACAGGATACCGCTGGAGGAGTTTACTTCTGTACTTAACGGCGAGCCGGATCTTTCGAGAATGAAATATATTAAGCTGTGGGTAAACAATTCAACTGACACAGTATTTTCAACTAGAATAGATTTCGTCAATTTCGATCTTGTCGGGAACGAATGGGCCGCAAAAGGCGATAATGTCGGCAAGATCGAGGCTAAAACTATAAATAACGAAGAAGACAAAGAAGACTATTATTCGCCTCCGGGAGTAAAAAAGCTCAACGATGACGGTTATCCTGAACCGGAACAGTCGCTTTCAATGAATATATCACTCAGCTCCTACCTTACTCAGGATGAATTCGTGAACGGAAGATATGCATTTCTTACCAAACAGCTGTTTAAAGGAGAGAATTATCTGCTTTATGAACAGATCAAGATGTTTATTCACGGGGGAAAGTCTGTAAACGACCCCACCTGGGATAGCGACAGAGACATGTATTTTATATACAGGTTCGGAACAGATTCGGTCAATTTCTACGAATACCGGTCAAAGCTTATAAACGGATGGAAGAACGATGATGTGAACAATCAGATGATAATTGAGCTGTCCGATCTTACAGGGCTTAAGACCGCAAGGTCTGACGGAGGCCACCGTATTGACTCTTTGTTTATGTCGGAATATAAAAATGAGAACATTGAAAGGTATATCGGGATCAGAGGGAATCCTACGCTTCAGTCGGTCAAGTTTTTCAATGCAGGAATACTTGATATGGGGAATACGGAGCTTAATACCGAGATCTGGCTGGATGAACTCAGGATGGCAAAAGTTATGAAGGAACCCGGTACTGCCATGAGGGCAAAAACCCGGGTCAAGGTGGCCGATATAGGGACTGTTGATGCAGAAATGGCAAAACAGAATCAGGAGTTCCACAGGATCGAGGAAACTAGAGGAACAGGTGTAAACAGTTTAAACACGAACTTTAACGCTTCAATGAATCTTGATAAACTGACCCCCAAAAAGTGGGGACTTACGCTTCCTGTGAGATACAGCTACAACAATTCAGACTCCTACACTAAATACCAGGGAACGACAGATATTCTCGTGGACGAGAATAACATTCCTGATTCTGTCAGGACAAAGACGACCAGGAATTCCTACGATTTCTCGATAAGAAAGAATTCAAAGTCAAATAGACCTTATATAAAATATACGCTCGATAATCTGAGCCTCACAAGCAACGCATCGTTCAGTGAAGCATCCAATCCGAGCTACATTTCACAAAAGACGGAATCGTATAATTATACACTCGGATATGCCCTGACACTGCCTGATTCATGGTTCAGCATTAATCCGTTTGGATGGAGTAAGGATATGTCCCTCTTTAAATCTATCAGCGGTGTTAAATTCGCCTTCTTCCCGAACAGCTACAATTTTTCAGTACAGACATCGCAATCCGAGACGGCATCACTGTCAAGAAAGTTAAACGAATCAGAAAGCAGATCCTTCTTGCTC
The DNA here is from genome assembly GCA_002382735.1 of bacterium UBP11_UBA4055. Classification (GTDB taxonomy): domain Bacteria; phylum UBA4055; class UBA4055; order UBA4055; family UBA4055; genus UBA4055. The sequence continues at coordinate 19,628 of DFZN01000042.1, read as the reverse complement.
ACGAGAAATTTTTCAACAAGCCTGACGCCTCTCCCGTTCATTAATTCAAGCTACGCTCTGACGATGAGATCAGATATGTATAAAGACGCGGTCAGGGACAGTTCGGGAAATGAATCAATAGTCACGGACTACGACAGAGATCTCGGTGATCTTTTCAGCCTCGAATTCGGTGAACTCTCCAGTTTTGACAACTCACTGAAGAACAACATCAAGTTCAATATGTACAAATATTTAACGAACGATGTAAGCTTCAACACCGGCTATACATGGACTTCAAATCTTTCAAGCACAATGCCTAGCAGCAATATAAAGAACAGATACGATTCAAAACTGACTTCACGCCTGAAAGTAAAAACTATTATCGAGGATATTCAGAGCGGATTAACAATAATCCTGCCCGAAAAAAAGGTTACAGATGTTAAAGATTCAACGGCGGCTCCTGTAAAGGAAAATGAAAAGGATGCCGTAGCGGGAAGATTTCAGAGAACAAAAGTTTCGGGTTCTGAAAAGAGATCGGTGCTTGATTTTCTAAAAACTAATATGTCGGATATTTCACTGTCTTATTCTCAGGGAAGAGAAAATTCATTTTCCGATATCAAATCTCTTGATCAGGCCAATGCCGCGTTCATTCTCGGTTTGGCGACCAGACCGGAAGATCTCGAATATACTTCATCGGGATGGAGCGGAAGCTGGTCGGTCAAAAGCAGTACGAAATTAGGATTGACAAAAAATCTTAATCTTGACGGTATTTCATACGATTTTTCAAGATCATACAAGGAGAACAACAACGACGGTTTCTCGGGAAGCGACAGCGAAACTAAATTTATCTGGCCGTGGGTCACTGATGAGGAACACCGTAAGAGCGGCGCAAGCCCGTTCATTATCCCAAACTATTCGGTGACTATATCCGGGCTTCAGGAATTGTTGAAGGCAAAAGAAAGCATAAGCAGTATTTCAATATCACATTCTAAAACAGGTTCCGAATCAACACAGTGGTATGTGGAAGGCGATTCACCCGGAATGTACCTCACAGGAATACCTGAACTCGCAGGCACCGATCTGAAGATCAGATCTGTCAGCTACTCGACAGGTTTTACTCCTCTGGCAGGCATCAGGCTGAACCTGAAGAACGGGTTCAATTTCTCTGCAAGCTACAATTATTCTTTCGATATGAAAGAAGCTTATACTTATTCGGAAGATGACAGGTCGATCCAGTCCGGGGAAAAGAAATATTCCAGGGATTTCAGATTTTCCGCAGGATACAATCAGAAGGGCGGTTTTGATGTACCTTTCGATTTCTGGCCTTTTAACGGAAGAAGGCTGGATAACGACATAGACTACAGCCTTTCGGTATCATACAATTCGAACGACACTCATAAATACGATCTGGAAGCAAAAGAATACGAGGGGCTAGAAGACGGAAGTAAGTCCGATAACATTACGATCACGCCTGACATAACATACAAGATATCAAGAAAGTTAAACGGAACTCTTTCATATTCATATAATTACAACGAGACAAAGAATTATAACGCGAGAAGTGTGATAAACACGAACCACAAATTCGAATTAAGAGCCATGCTTAGCATAACGGGCAACTGAGGGTAAATGAGCGATCTTTTTTCATATCTGTCCGAAGAACCAGCCGAAGAAAAGAAGCCTAAAGCGGCAGAAGAATCGGTTTATTCCGTACACGAACTCTCGATCAGGATCAAAGGAGTTCTGGAGCCTGAATTCGACGATATCTGGGTGGAAGGTGAGATATCCAATTACAAGAGGCACAGCTCGGGACATCACTATTTCAGCCTGAAGGACGAAAGGGCAGTGATCAGCTGCGTAATGTGGAGAAGTACGGGAGATAAACTTGATTTTTCACCTGAGAACGGCCAGAAGATCAGGATCAAAGGCAGCGTATCGGTCTATGAAGCGGCAGGCAGATATCAGATAGATGTAAAACGGATGATACTGTCCGGCATAGGTTATCTGCAGGCTCAGTTCGAAGCTCTCAAGATGAAGCTTTTCGAAGAGGGGCTTTTCGGTCAGGCGCATAAAAAAAAGCTGCCGCTACTTGTAAAGAACCTTGGTGTCGTGACAGCGGAAACAGGCGCGGCGTTCCAGGATATCAAAAAAGTGATCCGTTCCAGATCGCCTTTCATGAACATAAATCTGTTTAATGCGAGAGTTCAGGGAAAAGGCACGGAAACGGAGATTATTGACGGCATCAGATATTTTAACAGCCACCCTGAACTTGCCGATGTTATCATCATAGGCCGGGGTGGCGGATCGCTCGAAGACCTCTGGACATTCAACGAAGAGTCCGTGGCAAGGGCGATCTGGGATTCCGCCTTACCGGTGATATCCGCAGTAGGTCACGAGATAGATTTTTCTATCTCTGATTTCGTGGCGGATGTCAGGGCGGCCACGCCTTCTCACGCCGCCGAACTGGTCAGTCTGAACATGAGCGAGGAGCTGCACAAGATAGGTCAGTACGAATCAAGAATAAATAATCTCGTCGTATCTTACTTCAACTACCAGAAAGAGATAATAAGGGGTATCGAGAATTCGCATGCTTTTAAGATGCCTGCGGATATTATCAGGAACTATACGGTCGGCCTGGATAATCTCGAGGATAATTTTGATGCTTATTTTCTGCAGAAAATGAATAAAGAGAACATGAGGCTCGAAGGTTTTGATGGGATCCTCAGATCGCTCAATCCTGAATCTGTTCTCAACCGCGGCTATGCGATCGTCAGAGACAAAAAAACTTCAAAGATAATTCCGGATGTTAAAACAACATCTCACGGCCAGCAGGTCGAGATAAAATTCAGGGACGGTTCTGCGGACGCCGAGATCGATTGATCAGGCTATTTTATCAGGCTTTTTCTGATAGCCGAGTAGTACAGGTAGGAATAATTTATCCGGCCGAAAAACCCTCTCGAACTTTTCGCTTTCAGCCTTTCAGACCAGATAAAAAGAGGATTGAAGGCAACAGCTCCTAATAATGAAGTTAGAATATTATATTTTATCATTTTTTTAAATCCGGGATGCTTTTGGATGAGGTATTTCAGGTTCTTTCCTGAATTCTCTATCTGTTCCAGCCACTCGAATACATCCTTGTCGTGATAGTGCAAGAGATTCTTTGTCCGCACGAAAGATAATTTCCCGCCTGAAGCAGCTATCATTAAGCCGAGTTCCGGATCTTCCCAGCCGTAGCCTTCAAAATTCTCGTCGAACTTTCCGATGCGCTCAAAGAACGGTTTTTTTATGCTGCAGAACGCGGTCGTGAAGTAATTGCTCCTGACTTCGCGCACGGAACCGGACCTGTTGGCGCCGCGCGTGTTCAAAAACTCGTTCAGGAACGAGTACTTTCCGTCGGTCCTTACATTGACGACATTAGAAAAAACGGCGTCCGCGCCATTTTCAAATTCAGCCAGATGCTTCTCGAACAGGTTCTCTTTTACCTCAATGTCGTCGTCAATGAAGAAAAGCACAGGGTGCTTACATACCGCGGCGCCTCTGTTCCTCGACTTCGAGCGTCCCAGATTCTGTCCGTTGTTCACGACCGTCACCCTTGTGTCGCCGAAGCCGCTCGTTCCGCATCCGGGACAGTCGTTCACTATCACGATCTCGAACCCGTCCTTGATATCGAGCCGCAGTATCGAACTGACCGTTCTTTCGAGTGCTTCGGGCCTGTTATATGTCGGAATGACTATCGAGAACATTGCTTTTCGCCTTTTTTAATCTGTAAAAATAATATGTGACAGCAGAAAGAGTGATAAGCGATACAGCCACTTTCCAGTTCCTGTGGGGCAGTCTGAACCTGAAATAAATATGGTGCGGGATTGAGATCAGGCATGCGGATAATACTAAGATACGCCCTTTAAGTTCATAAAAACGATATTTTTCGAATATCACGCCGAGGAGCAGAAAGAAGACGGGGAATACGGGTACGATAAGTCTTTCGGTGTCTCCTGCCAGAAAACAGCTCGCGTAGTAGGTTATTACCAGTATCAGAAAGTGCATGTTTTTCCGGAAGAAATCCTTAGTCTCTTTCCAGAACACAAGAGGTATGAATGTAAGCGGTATGAATGTATTAATTATCCTGTAGTATGTGACCGGATCAAAAAGTTTATTCGTTTCATCGAACCTGAGTTTTCCAAATGAATATAGCAGTCCTTCGCCGGCAGCAGATTCGGTAACTATCAATGCCCTCAAACCCGCAAGAATTATAAGTGCGGGGATAACTGAGATCAGAAACCTTATTCCGTTATGTTTGTCTTTCTTTACCATAAAATAGTACCATACAGCGGCAGGCACGAGAAAAAGCACAGTTTCTCTGTTCGTAACTCCGGCCGCGAGAACAGTTCCCATAATCAGGAAATTATTTTTCTTCAAAGCTATCAGGAAGATCAGAATGAGTATGTGTGTCAGAAGGTCGTGAACATCGTAAAAATTCCACACGGCAAAACCGAAAACATATCTGCCTGCAAGAAAGAGAACGGTGAGGTAGAAAGAAGTATCATCTCCAAGCCCGTAAACTTTAAAGAATCTGAACAATACGAACGGGATCATAAACGCCATTATAAGCGTGATAATGTAAAAGCTCAGATCAACATCAAAAGGCATAAGTCCCGCGATGTAAGGCAGAAGTATCCTGTATCCGAAATTCCTCGAAACTGTCTCATCGAATCCGGGCGACGCAAGCGCCATCAGCCTGTAGTTCTGAATGTCGGGGATGTCCGAGCACGGTGCGTATGATAAATCTATTCTGCCGTAATAAACGGTCATGAGCGCGGTTATCAGAAATATTAAAATATACCTGTTCTTCATCCGTTCAAATATAATCTATTAAAATGTCATTCAAAATATAAATTTTAGAAATGTGATATTTTCAAAAAAATAATTAATTATGCACTTGACTTTCTATTTTTTTTCTATAATATAATATATTTGGGAAATGGATCCGGTGATATGAAGCTATGTAGCTATATTTTATGTTTAAGTTTGAGTGAGTATGGGATGTTATTTATTATGATTACCAATAAACAATTTAAGGATCTTTAAATGAAGATAAGAATAATCTTTGTAATCATTACGGCACTATTAATCTACGCACAAGAATACATTACATGGGAAAACGATTATCCATTACCTTACGGTGATGGTATTTTCAGCATTGAGCAAACGAGTGACGGCGGATATATTGCCGGCGGTTGGTATTACTACCAACTCGGTGTCGACTGGTATAATATACATGCCAGAATAATTAAAATAGATGCATACGGTAATATGGAATGGGAACGGGCTTTCATGCTTAGTGATGTTCTTGGCAATGGAATTTACTCGGTTATCGAGAATTCAGACGGTGATTTTATTGCTGCCGGTGAGACGGAATATAGCGGCCGGTCCAGAGCAGTAATGGTTTTGAAATACGATAAAGACGGAAATTATGTTTGGAGCAAATTTTACGGCAGTTTGGGGAGTGATACCCGCGGAAGTGTTATAAAGGAGACAGCTGATAAAGGATACATAATAGCAGGAAGGGAGCAGATAAATGATTCTATAACGGTCGCTTCTTTAATAAAACTTGACTCTAACGGGGATTCGTTATGGACAGTCACAAACGAAATAGGTGTGAATTCTGAATTCAGATCAGTTATAATAGATAATAATGAATTTATTGCTGTTGGAAGTTCTCAAACAGCAGATTATCAATCAAATGCGCTACTAGTTAAAATAGATTCATCAGGTAATGAACTGAGGAATAAACTTTATGAAAACATGTCATTAACGGATATATGCAAAACAGATAGTTTTTACATGTGTAGTGGTGGTATCATAGGCAAGCGCTTGATTGCAAAACTAAACCAATTGGGAGATACAATTTCAGTAAAATATTTTGATACTGATTTGATAATATCTATGAGATCATTTAGAATAGCTGATGAAAACAATTTCATATGTGCCGGTACAGTTGACACACCTGATGAATACAGTACGAATTATGACTGGTGTATTATTAAATTTGATCAAAAATTGGATACTTTATGGAGGCATGTCTACGGGCATCCTGTTCATGATTCAGATGATATATTGGGTGGCTGCAAGCAGACTGCGGATGGCGGCTATATTGCGGGCGGAGATTTTTATAACTATACTCATATTATGAAACTTGATGAAAATGGCACAGTAGGCATAATCGAACAGGATTTTGCCGGGAATGTTGAAGATTATTCACTAGAACAGAATTATCCTAATCCATTCAATTGTGAAACAACAATTGAATATAATTTGAGGGAAAACTGTGAAGTGGATATAAGCATATATAATTCAAATGGACAATTTGTGAAAAATCTTGTTAATAGGAAGCAGAATAGAGGTAATTACGGAATTACATTTGACGGGAGTATGCTTAATAGCGGGATTTATTATTATCAGTTAAAAATAAACGGAATTATTAAGGATTCAAGAAGAATGTTATACTTAAAATAAAGGAGGTGAGAAACATGAAGATAAAATTTACGGTATTCTTAACACTGATAGCGGCATTCTACATGCTTTTTGCAGAGGAGCTGGTCAAATGGAGTAGGACATACAAAGGTGGAGACCTTGGTGGCAATACAAGTTTCTCTGTAATAGAAACTACAGATGGAAATTATGTCGTAGCTGGCTACAAAATGGAGCTTGCACCTTACAGCACTGACTGGTGGTTGAAACATTCTTGGATACTTAAACTTGATGCTTATGGAGATACACTATGGACAAAGCTGTTTTCTACAAATTTATATGTAAACGGAGTAGCTGGTGGTGTAATTGAGACTCTCGAAGGAGACTTTATAATAAGTGGAAATGAAAACGGAGCATATTTTTTAAAACTTGATGCAGATGGTAATTATCTTTGGCACAAAAGATATGAAAGCTTAGGGGGAGTCGGAAGAATAAAACAGGCAATTGACGATGGTTATATTGCATTAACATCACATCCAACTGGCTTGATGAAAGTTGATCGGAATTGTGATTCTTTATGGTTTTTTGAAGCTAATGTTGATACAATGAATAATTGTTATTATAATGATTTAGAAATAGCGAATAATGGTTATATTGTTGTAGGTAGGTATTCTTATTTTAACACTCCTGTTATTTTTGGATGGCCTTGGGCTGTCAAATATGACACTAATGGGAATGAAGTATGGAATAAATTGTATGACGAATTGCATGGTTTCAGAAATATATGTTCATCTGATAGCTCTAACTTTATTATAGCCGGTAGCTCAGAGAAGGAATCGTATTTTTCAAAAATTGATAATGATGGTAATGTTATTTGGGAAAAAAGATATGTAGCTGATCATGGAATTGGTAGCGAATATGAATCAAGTACAATCAATTCAATTATAGGAACAATTGACGATAATTATCTAGCTGTCGGAGAAAATGATATTGAAACTAGTGAATATGGACTTAATACAGGTATGTTCATCGTAAAGTTAAATACTGACGGAGATACTTTATGGACAAAGACACATACTAAACTTGATACAAATGAAGCTAACGGATTTATTTACACATTGCCGGGTTGGGCTAAATCAGTCAAACAAACTATTGATGGTGGGTATATAATAGCTGGTGAAGATTTGATGGATGTTTGGGTAATGAAAGTTGATGAAGAGGGGAATTGTACTGGTATAATTAATAATGAACAATTAACAATTAATAATTATGAATTAGCACAGAATTATCCTAACCCTTTTAATAATTTTACTACAATAGAGTATGCTCTTGATAATATCTCTGATGTAAAAATAAGTGTGTTTAATTCACAGGGACAGAAGGTGTCTGAGCTGATTAATAATAAAATGGGAAAAGGAAGGTATTCTGTGATGTTTAATGCGAGTAGATTGAATTCAGGTGTTTATTATTATCAATTGGAGGTTGATGGGGTAAAAGTAAAAAATAAAAAGATGATTTATTTGAAATAAAAGGAGGTGTCGATTTCTTTTCGTCCCAGTAAAAATATATAATACAACTAAAATCCTAAGTTAAAGAGGAGAAGTGGAAAATGACAAAGAAATGTAAAACAAAATACCGGTCGCATCCTCCGTAAGAACATTACAGTATTTACGACCGGTCAGATAAAGACATGCCGAATAGCATTATCGTTATCCCCAATATAAGATAATAAATATTTCGGCATGTCTCAAGTTAAATTAATTTGGAGATATGAAAAATGAGGATAATTATTTTAGTGGTTATGAGTCTTTCTTTCTGCCTGTTTTCTCAGGTAAATTTATCAGTCCATGATTTTAAGAATGAACCGAGTGCAAGTGCACCCCTCGAACCGCTTTTTGGAGAAAAAACAGTGTATCTGTTTATAACGAATTACGCAGGTGAAGTAGATGGTATGAAAATGGAATTTACATACGAGGATACTGACCCCACAAAAGCAATGCCGGTGATGTTTACATGGATTGATGATAATGGTGAAGAAGTCCCAATTAGAGAATACCTATATAATGGTGGAAGCCCGATAACACTGAGTTATTGGGATTACTTAGAAAGAGCTTTACCTCATTATTTTTCAAAAATGTCACAAGAAAAACTGGATTTACGGATTGAGTTTCAAAAAAATCCCAATAATGGAAATGGAGTGTGGGAGTTAACAGGTACTAGAGCTTATTACCAATCACTTGATTCTGATGTAAGACAGTCGAGAGTAGAATATGAGTTAGAAGATGTTACGACCACAATTGCACCTGAGATATTCGGTGGGGAAGGAGGAATCTGGAGTAAAGAAGATGATTATTTGGAAACACAATTTCTAAACTTCATTGAGCCTGATATTAATAGATATAGCGGTGTTGTCTGGGGTAATAATACATGGACTCAAATGGACAGTGGGTTAAATTTTAACGACTGGGTTATGACATTAGTTCACGAACTTGGTCATACTGTATATGCAATTGGAGATAAAGGTCAGACAGGAGCAAGATATTATGGAAATATTGATGGTGTTTTTATGGGACAAGCAGGTTCTCAGACATGTCCTTATGATCTTATGTTCCACGACGGAATGAAAACAGGTCCTTACTCTATTTTTAATTTCAATACATTCCACACTCAAGATTTGTTGCATCAAGGCTACATAACAGAAGATGAAATATTGATTACTCCCGAAGATCAGACAAATCAGAATTATTATCAGACAGGCATTAAAGCTATTAGAGCAAATCTAACTGATGATGAATTAGCTGATCCAAATATTTATAGAGCCATTAAAGTGCCTATTGAAATTGATCTTAATGAAACTGATGATTGGGCTTATCCAATTGGATCAATGGTAGAAAAACAGCATTTTCTGATAGAATTCAGAAATGGACAAGGCTACGATAAAATTTCAAGTTTGGGAAATGAAGGACTATGTAATGGTATTTTGATCTCACATGTGAATAACGAAGATGGTGGTGAAGGCTACCCGGCAATGTTAGATGCATCAATTATTGATGTTGAAATAGCTACACCTTATCCTGAAACATGGGGTAATGGAATTGATCCATACAGAAATCCCGATTCAACATCAACCAGCTATAATGGAGAGTACTACAATGGTCGCGAGTGCCCCGATTGGTTAGATGATTTTAACTATAATCAATATCAACCACAAGGTGGTTCCAGTGCGTATGAAAAAGTTGAAACATACGGGTCATGCAGCCTGCCGACTGATTTCTTCAATGATACTGTCAGAAATAAATTTACACCGTCAACCAGACCAAGTTCTTGTTCCTGGAAAATGAAGGATACGCATATCGGAGTTTATATTGATAATATTGATTATGAAAATGATTACGCAAATCTCAGGATTTACAGGAATTACTGGTCATTACCACTTACAGAGGAATATCTTGCTGTTAATAATGACGGAAAAAGCGTAGTTGGGTTGGATGATTACTGCTATTTCGGGGATAATTTTTCAGTTGATCCCGGTATTCAGATATGGTTAGGGAACGGTACTGAGGAAATGAAGGCAACTCTTGTTCCGGGTACAGATATGGTAATGAAAGAGAATTCTTTTTTGATGCTTGCGAATAATACTATGTTAAGGCTGGAAGATTCTAAACTTACTTTTTTGTCGGGTTCGAAATACCAGCCTAATGATGTTGCTGAAATTGAACTTGAAGATTCTGAACTTAATTTCAATGACGGTTTTGTGTTCTGTCCGTTAGGTGAAGAGACTTTAAACAGATTTGATATTAATGTTTCCGGCAATTCGTCGATCTATAACTCTGATCTTGAGCTGATCAATAACAGTTTACTCATAATTAGAGAAAATTCTGAGCTGGTGCTGAAAAAAGGTACGAATCTGAGGATACCTTCCGGAGCGTCTCTGATCCTGGAAGACAATGCGTCATTGATAATAGAGAGAGGTGCGAATCTGACTATTGATCCTGATGCAGTGCTTCAGTTTGGCGAAGGGGCTGAAGTCAGCCTGAAGTGGGGATCTTTGTTCGTTATGGACGGAGCGATAAATTACGGTATCGGTATCTATGCCGAGTACGGTAGCAGTATATATATCAGGAACTCCGTTTTCACTAACACTGGAACGGGAGTGAGGGGTACTCCTTCCAAATGTGTGATTCAGAATTCAACTTTTGAAGGATGCCGTGCCGGAGTATCGATCGAAGGTTGCGATTATATGGAAATAACGGATAACACATTTACCGGTATTGATGTCGGTGTCGGGTTATCATTGACACAAAGCTACGGATATATACTGAGAAATACCATAGAGAATTTTGATAAAGGAATAATGGTAGTCTCCTGCTCTCCTCTTATTTCAAACAATATAATCAAAAACAACAGGTACAGCGGAGTGTATTCTGTAGGTCTGAATTCTATCCCGCAGCTTATTACAACAGAGAAAAATGCTGTTCTGAATAACATAATCAGCAATAACGGTCAGGCAGCAGAAGGTCAAATAAGCCTGTCAGCTCAGATAAGCGTACTGCAAGGCAGTGATATTTTTATGAAACACGGATGGAACAATGTATTTTCAAATCCAATAAATCAACAACCTGAAATTCCCTGTCTCCTTGCCTTTAAACTTGTACCTGAAGGAGTGGAGGATAGAATTCAATTACTTTATGTTCAGGGAAATTATTGGGGATCAAACATGGTGAACAATGACTACTTTCTGACAAGCGCAGGCTATGGAGTCATTTATGAACCATACAGTTCTTCACCTTTCGGCGAATTACCGCTTACGACTTTTTATCCAGAACAGGATACGAAATCGTATGATCTTCTAATTAAGGCAATTGAAGCAGAACTGGAAGGTAAATATGATAAATCTCTTAAAATCTACGCGAAAATTATTGAGAAATATCCTGAAAACGAAGAAGCAACTGTCGCTTACGCAAAATTGTCAGACAGCTATACCATGGAAGGATTAGAAACATTTGCCTTAATAGACACTTATAACCTGTTAGCATCAACGGAAGACGAAACAGTAAATAGAAAATTCTTCAAAGAGATGATAGTCTATTCAAATCTAAAGAGCAAACGGTACGATGAAGCAATAAATGTATCCCAAGAAATGAAGAATGAGGCAGAAACTGAAGAAGAGCAGATATTATGCGACATAGACATAGTGCTTGCTAATATTTTAAAGAACGGAAAATCGAAGGTAAACGGGAGGCGCGAACTTGACGGGTTCCTGTCAAGATTAAGCGGAAGCAGTAAAGATGAACCTGCAGGACTGGAAAGCGTTATTTTACCGGAGAAATCTACACTCTATCAAAATTATCCTAACCCGTTCAATCCTGTTACTCAGATCAAGTTCGATCTTGCTAAAGCAGGCATGGTTAAGCTTAGCGTTTATAACATCAGCGGTCAGAAGGTAGCAGAACTGACTGACGGAGTATTGAACGCCGGCAGATATTCTGTCGAATTCGACGGGTCCAGCCTGAATTCGGGCGTTTACTATTACACTATTGAAACAGACGGTATGACATTGTCAAAGCGAATGTTGCTGATGAAATAACGGCTATGAATCTTTTAAGGGCGGAATAATATTTTCCGCCTTTTTTGTTTATATTCGCCGTAATTTAGTTTATATTTATACAACTGAACGAATTAAAGGACGGATAAGCTATGAAGGTCAACACGAATCCGGTAAGAGGCATGAAGGATTTTCTGCCTGAAGAAGCGGAACTTAGAGAGAAGGTCAGAAGGACCATTATCGACACATATTCATCTTACGGATACAGAAAAATTGAAACTCCCGCTCTGGAACATCTTGAACTTCTAAGCGGAAGCGGCGGGGGCGATAATGAAAAGCTCATCTACAAAGTGCTCAAAAGGGGAGAGAAACTTGACCTGACTTCAGCCACAGAAGAGAAAGACCTCTCCGAAGAAGGCCTCAGGTTCGATCTTACGGTTCCTCTGACAAGGATATACGCGAATAACCAGAATGAATTACCTCTGCCGTTCAAGGTGATACAGACCGATAATGTATGGAGAGCGGAAAGGCCTCAGAAGGGAAGGTACAGGCAGTTCATGCAGTGCGATATCGATATTATAGGAGAAGAAAGTTATGTGGCCGAGATAGATCTGCTTACAGCTTCGTCACATGCGTTTTTAAACCTCGGTTTCTCTGATTTTGTGATAAAGATAAACGACAGGATGATACTTCACGATCTGGCTGAAAAATGGGGATTCGAGAGGAGTGACCATGAGAGCGTATTCATCACAGTTGACAAGCTCGACAAAATAGGCACTGACGGTGTGGCGATAGAGCTTGGTTACAAGCGCTTTTCAAATGACGCGATCAATACGATGACCGCAGATCTCACTGATTTTCAGGCCGGCAGATTTGAGAATGTAAAGATAAGCGATGATCTCAGGGCTGTTATTGAAACGGTAAGCATTGCCTCGCAGGGCAGATTCAAAATAGAGTTCGACCCGACGCTTGTACGCGGAATGGGATATTATACAGGCATGATTTACGAGATCAAATACAGGGACTATCCGGGCTCGGTCGGGGGCGGAGGCAGGTACGACAAAATGATCGGCAAGCGTACGGGTACTGATGTTCCGGCCTGCGGATTCTCGATCGGATTTGAGAGGATAATCGAGCTGATGCTCGAAAGGAACGATCAGACAGAAAAACCTGTCAGGCTTGCGGTTCTTTTCAACGCCGAGAGGGACGATACGAAAACGATTTATTATTATTCTGACGCCTACAGGAGCGGAACGATAGCTGTCACCCACAAAGAAAAAAGCACGGGGGCCATTTCTAAAAAAGATGTATCCGTATTCAGACAGGAAAAAAAGCTCGGAAAACAGCTCAAGAAACTTCTCGATCAGGGATTTACCCACTACGCGACGCTTCTGAATAACGATGTGCTTGTCGTGGAGGAGCTGAAAGCAGATAAAGGATAATTCACTCAAATATATCGTTCGGTACAAAATTTGAAAAGAATTCAGAACATACAGGCGTTAAGAGGTATAGCCGTCATTTCGGTAATACTTACCCATCTTATTATCGCGGAGATGAAATTCGGCGGCTCGGGAAGGTTTTTGTCATATATCTACCCGTTCAGGTTCTTCGGGGTCGATATGTTCTTTGTAATCAGCGGATTTTTAATGATAGCTATAACGAGGAGCAAACCTGAAGGTCCTGCAAGAGCGTTCAGGTTCCTGTACGGGCGTGTTTCCAGGATATATCCTCTCTACTGGATATTCACCGCGGCGGTCTTAGCGGTTTTTATTATCCGCCCAGAATGGGTGAACAGCTATCAGGATAACAGGGTCAATGTGCTTTCATCATTTCTTCTTATTCCCGAACGAACCCTGCCTATGCTTATCGTGGCATGGACCCTCATTCATGAAATGTATTTTTATGTAATGTTCTTCTTTTTCCTGCTGATCCTTAAAGGCAGGTATTTTTATTGCTGGATATCCGCGTGGAGCATAGCTATACTAACAGTCAATCAGAGCTGTGATCAGAACATACCTTTCATCAAACTGATATCACATCCGCTTTCGTATGAGTTCATAGCCGGATGCCTGCTCGCGAAGGTATATTTTTCTAAAGACCTGAAATTCAATACGAAATTCCTTGTCCTCGTACCCGTAGCCGTCACGGTCATTGCGCTTATAGGGTCTTACTCATATTACTTTACTACAGGCGAGGTCGAAATACCTTCATGGTACAGGCTTTTCATTTTCGGGATACCTGCTTTCCTTGTTGTATCCTCCATGATATACGCGGAAAAGAACGGCTTTCTGCTGCACAGATCACTGATGTTCACGGGCAACTTTTCGTACTCTATATATCTTACGCATGTTCTGACTATAAGTGCCATTGCAAGGATCTGGTCGTATTTTGCGTCGGACGGAATAATCGACAATATCATAATGATCCCCGTGATTTTCGTTCTGACTTTGTACACAGGATATCTCAGCTACAGAATATTCGAAAAACCTCTGATGGATCTGTCGAAGAAATTCGCCCGTTGACAAATTTAGCTATTCTTTAACGGAATAATTTTTTATATTTAACAACTATGATGAACAGACTGGTCATACTGGGAGCGGGCGGGGTCGGGACGGCGATCGGCGCGGCTCTTGCGGAGAAATATTATGAGGAGACTCTCCTCATCGGTCGGAAAGAACATGTCTTTGCGCTTAACCTGAAAGGCTGTGAGATCACAGGATCGGTTCACAAGACCGTCAGAGCAAGAGCCTGTGAGGAAATAGATTTCCTTCTGGAAAATACTCTACTGACCGCAGCCGTAAAGATTACCGATCTTGAAAAGACCCTCAGGGAAGTTTTACCGTACATAACCGATACTACTTCGATCTTACTCATCCAGAACGGCTACGGGGTAAAGAACATAGCGAACAGGGTCTTGTTCGGACTGGTCGATCCTGAGAGTATTTTCCAGGCGATCGCCACTTTAGGTGCCGTGCTCGGCGCGCCCGGTCAGCTGGAGCTTTATCCGGGCGGCCTTAAGGCGGAAAAAGCGTTCGCGGATTCGGTTTACGGAGAGATATTCAAAGATACCTTCCTCGATTACAAGGTCACATCCGACTTGGAAAAAGCGATCTGGAAAAAGCTCGTCATAAACTCGATCGTAAATCCGCTTTCCGTCATTTTCCGCGCAAAGAATAAAGTCATAGCTGAAGACAGGCTAAACGGACTTAAAGACCAGCTCCTGCAGGAAGGTATAAAAGTCGCCGCATCGGAAGGTCATAAAATAGATATAACCGTGAAAGAGATAAACGAATTCATCAGAAGCGATAACAGAACATCAATGCTTCAGGATTACTTCAAAAGACGGCCGAACGAAATAGATTTCATCAACGGCGCATTAATAGGCATAGGCGAAAGGAACGGGATCGATGTAAGCGCGAACAAATTCGTTCACTCGATCGTTAAAAACATCGAGATTAACAGGATAAATGATAAGGAAGAGAACGCAGTCTAGGAAAGCTGATGGGTGTTATTGATATTCTGATATTGTTCGCAACAGGCCTGGCCGCAGGTTTCCTTAGCGGATTTCTCGGTATCGGAGGCGGGGTCATCGCAGTTCCCGTGCTTGTTTATTTTCTGAGCGGCACGGTAGAACCCGACATTTTGTTCCTGACAGCTTCAACCATATCTCTCGGAGTGGTCTTCTTCGCTTCGTCAAATTCCGCCATAAAACACATAAAATCGCACAACTACTATAAAAAAGCCGTAATCCCCATAGCTCTCGGTTCAGTTCTCGGACCTATACCGGGAAGCTGGTTATGCGCGGTCATTTCCGACAGGGGAAGGATGTTCTTTTTCTCGGCCGTTTTGGCTCTTCTCGCGGTCAGGATATTCTTTCTGGACAACGAGGATGAGGACGGCAATCCCAGAAAACATCCGAGGTTCAGTGTTCCGGTGATGTTTCTGGCAGGACTTTTTATGGGAACCGTCTCGGCCATGACAGGCATAGGCGGAGGATCGATACTTGTGCCTCTGCTCGCTGTCGTACTTCATTTCAACATAAAAAAAGCGGTCGGTCTGGCTTCTATTGTCATGATATTCAACGCGGTGTCTTCTTTGGCCGGCAGATATTTTATCGGAGCCTTCGACTCAATACCGGTATCCCTTTTCTTTATGGACTTTCTGCTCATATCCCTGGGAGCATCGTTCACAGCCCAGCTTGGTGCCAATATGAACATTCGAAGCGGATATAAATCGTTCAAGAAGATCGCGGGAGCTATATATATTCTGGTGGCTCTTCAGGTCTTTATCAAAGCTCTGTGAGGTTTAAATGAATTCGGGATCGCAAAACCGAGGGATCAGAAGCAATATTTTTAAAATATTTACCGGCACTTTCATATCGAGGATATTCGGATTTGTCCGCGAGATGGTCGTGGCGTGGTTCTTCGGCACTTCGAGGACTGCGGACGCTTTTTCATTCGCCCTGATATTCCCGAACCTTTTCAGGCAGATACTCGGCGAAGACATGGTCGAAAGGGCCTTCATGCCTCCGTTCAAGACGAAGTACGATCAGGGCGATGTTAAAGGGTCATGGAAGTTCCTGTCCGTAATTTTCAACTGGTTCTTCGTCTCGCTCCTTATTGTGATGACGCTGCTGTATCTGGTCACTCCGCTAATTTTTCTGGTGCTCAAAAAATTTAACGCGGGCGCGGACTTCGACTACGATCTGTCGCTTAAGCTGATCTTCATACTTATGCCTTTCATGCTCTTCATCGGGCTTGCGGCGTTTGTCGGCAGCCTCTTAAATTTCTTCGAGCGGAACTGGATCTTTGGCTTCGCCCCGATAATGCTCAGCGTCGGCGTCATTGCGGGCATCGTGTGGCTTGAGCCTGTCATCGGCGACTATTCTATCGCTGCGGGATACCTGCTCGGCGCATTACTCCAGTTCATCGTTCACATACCGTTTATTGTTTCAAAAAAGTTCAGGGACGAAACAAAAATATCGTACAGCCCCGCATTCACAGACCCCTCGAACGATTACTCTGTCATAAAGCGGGAATCGAAGATAATTACCTTGAACGCCGTTTTTAACAAGAGCGCTGAATTTTTCGACAGGCTCATAGCGACATGGCTCATCACGGGATCGGCTTCCTCGCTGTTCTATTCGCAGAGGCTTTTCCAGCTGCCGTTCGCCATAATCTCTCTGCCGATAACACGCGGAATAAATCCGATGCTGAACAGGCTCAAAAGCGTGAACGACAGCGAAAAATTCACCGAGATATTCGGGAAAGGCAGCCGCATATACTATAGAATACTCATCCCCGTGACGGTGATCTGCATTGCAGCCTCGGACGAGATCGTATCAGTAATATATCAGCGCGGTGCCTTTGATGCAGCTTCGCTGAAAATGACTTCGCAGGCCTTCATCATGTACTCCCTCGGCCTGATCCCTGTCAGCTTCGCCGGATACTATATGCGCGTCCTCTCGCTGGTCAGCAAAAACATCCACTCGCTCAAAGTCTCGGTCATCAGCTCAGGCATAAACATTGTGCTGTCATACATCCTCGCAGTATTTACCCCTCTCGGACACGCCGGAATCGCGCTCGGAACTTCGCTCGCCTTCTATTACAATATGGTTAGGCTCAATTCGTACATCAAAATCGAGATGAAGGATCTGCTCATTCCGGGAAAGAAGGGATTTTTTAATAAGGATGTAATGGTTTCTGCCGCTGCAGGTATTATACTAATATTCGCACTAAGATCTCACTATTTTTCTGAGATAAATATATTTGACGGAATTCTGAATACTATCTCTACAGGCACAATAAAGACCCTTGTTGTCCTCTCAACATATTTTCTGATCGGAAGGGTTTTGAAAAAATAATTAATATTTAGATTGCGCAAAACCGGCAGTGCTGTTATATTTTTACTAAGTGAATATACCAAAAGCGGAGGTTTGCTATGAAACAGGGAGTCAGTTTATTATTATTTATTCTGATCATTTCATGTACGACTGATTACGACGGACCTGCACCGGAAGAGGAAATAACGATCGGGTTCGTTTCCGCAGACACGGTGCTCACGAATACGGCCGTAACTGTTGACTGGGGAGGAATGATCGGTGACACTACTGACCTTTTTTTCTTTTACTGCATTACGACAGACACTTCAGTGACTGCTATTACCGCTCATGACAGTCTTTCAGGGGATAAATGGACTATGGTACAGGGCACTTCAGCGAGCCTGTATTTTCCCGCCGCTCCTCTTAACTCTGAGGAAATATTTTATAAAGACACCGTGGTGCAGGACACAATACCGGTCAAAGCAGTTTGGTCAAAGCTCTTTCTTTATGCAGAAAACGAAGTCGGAATTAAAACACCCGTCGTTCAGAGGTTCTTTCTTAGGTACAACGCGGCACCGGAACTTACGAAACTCAGTTCGAATCTTCTCGAGCTGGTGAACGAGAGCGGCGGATCTTATCTTACGGCGACAGATGTGGATGCTTTGATTCTGCCGTCGTCGCATCCTAAACATCAGCCGATAGACTTCAGCTGGACTGCCGCTGATCCCGACATTAATCCTTCGCTTTCGTACAAATGGGAACTTTATGAGGTGACCGGGGACGGTGATGTTCCGGTTTATGCGTCGGATTGGATCACTTACACAAGTACGACGGTCAACGACGAGATATATGATCATAAACCCGAGGCACGATACAGGTTCGATGTTCAGGTAAGGGACGATGCAATGGAAGTATCCGACAAAAAGTTCTCGCTGGGATTTTTGACTTATAAGCCAACTTTCGACAAAGGAATACTTTTCATAGACGATACTGACTCTGTAATGTACATTCCGCCTGAAATTACGCCTACAGACATGAAGATCATGGGGAATCCGGATCCTGCTTTGACCTCAGCTCATTACGAAGAAATATTGAGGTATGCGGGATATCTGCCCGAAGGTGAAGCGTCCGATTCGCTTTCTCTTTACAGGGTCAGAAAGTTCGAGAAAGGTGCTCAATTCATTTATTGGGATTATTATTGGGGAGACCATGACAGCGATCCCGCAACTCCTGATGTTATAGTAGATTCCACAGCCGTTTACAGGGCGGTGTACAACCCGGATCTGAGAGAGCTTGTTAAGTACCGTCTAATCATTATAGCTTCCGACGACAGAAGCAATTACAGGGGAGTTGATTTTACCGGAGCACCTCCTTATACAGGCTACGATGAAGTTCTTTCAGACCACCTGGATCTTGGAGGCAAACAGTTCATTTTGGGTCCGTCGGTACTTATGGGTAAAATTTATACTACACCCACCCAGCTTCCCGTTCATCAGTACAAAGATCCTTTCACATATGTTTTCGACGGAACTGAAGATAGCGGTCAGGGTTTAAGCGGTTCTTCAGAAGAGTTTTTCAGAGACTATTTCGGGATCTCGGCAATGACTTTTCCCGAGCAAAAGACTGCGTATGTTGAGAATGCCCCCCATCCGGTTCTTCAATATGCGGACTACAAATATTCAGACAATCACGATTTTATAGGAGCCGATCCGGTCGATGTGGGATTTAGTGAACTTAAGATTGACAGTATCAGAGTGAATGGTGCTTTCTTTGACAGAATAAGAACTGTGATGACATACAGATACGCCCTCAAGG
>DFZN01000008.1 GCA_002382735.1 bacterium UBP11_UBA4055 | reverse complement strand
CTCCATTTAATCCTCCATTTAATCCCTCATTTAATCCCTCATTCTTGTCTTTTCTCCAGATAGTTATTCTGAAGTCGCCGTCAAAATGAAATTCCGGTTCTTTAAGCCCTGCTTCCTTGCAGAATCTATAAATATCTCTTGTGCCTGTTCCGACTTTTTCTATATATCCGGCGAGGTACATCGGCGTAGCAATGAGCGGATTGCCCGGTATGGATTTATGAGGGCCTTTGAGCATGGCAGGAGTTAATTCTTCGGGAAGTGATCCGGAATTCCAGACTTCGAGTCTGTCCCGGAAAAGCATGACCTGTACGCTTGAATTGCTTGTGTAATTCCTGTGCGCAACTGCGTTCACGATAGCCTCTTTTACAACTTCTCGGGGTATTTCATACTTAGTTGGAACGCTGGTGCTTTCCGCTCTTGTACCTACCCAAAGGTCTATTCTTGACATTACAAAAGCTACTGCAAGATCAACCATCTCAAAAAGATCGCCTGTGTATATCTGATAATTTTCAATCGGTTTTTCAACTTCATAGCCGAAGAACTGTGCGCATTTTACCTCTGAAGATATTAGAAATCTCTGCGGTTTTTTGCCGAAAAGTAAAACCGCGGCATTCGATACTTTTTCTTCCCTGATCAGATCGAGATGCTTAAGCAGGTCTGTTTCATTTGTTTCGTAAGGTAGAGGAAATTCTCTTTTTTCTATAGCTCTATTCAGGAACTTTTTAACTTTCGGAAAATCTATATCGTCAATCTTTGCTCCAAAACATGTCGCGGCATCAAAAGGGCCGAGTCTGATCAGTTCCATTTCCTCCAGATAATTTACAAGCGACGCATAAACAGCTGATCTTAATTCTGAAGGAGTAGAGAACGACTTTCTTATCACATGCCCTTCCGCTTTGCTTATCAGCACGGACATTTTTTTGCTACGGCTATTCTCATGCTTAACAAAAATTATTCTAAACTTTTCATTCTTCGCAGCTTCGTCATATTCTCTTTCGGTTGCTGAGATCCCTTCTTTGTCTTCCCTGCCGTATTCATGACCGAATATACCGGATAAATATCGCTTTTTGAAGCCTCTTTTAGATATACACCGTCAGGTTTTCTGCTTTTAGCAGGCAATTTTTCAAATATGAAAGGCTGGAAGAATCTTCCCAGCATGGCATCGTTGGAAATATAATCGTAAAGCATCTTCCTTTCTTTTGAAAATTCAGATTGAACGCTGCTTATAAATATCTTGATCATAGGACGACTCGTTTTATTTCTAAATATAATCTCATTACTGTATTAAACCAAAGGAATTTTATGTTGTATTCAGAGCGGAATTAAAAGAATTCGACCGCGGTTCTTTTGAAGAGTGATGACTCGATGGTCTCGGCTATGTCTTTGACGAGCTGAACGCGCATTTTGTACTGCAGTCCGTAATGGTATTCATTCGCCGCCGTGCCTACGAGGAAGGTGATGTGATCCGAATTAAGTATGTGCCTGACAAGTCTTACTGCCGCGCCGTCGGACCCGGTTGAGGGCGGTACTGCGCTGCGGAGCAGTCTTTCCGCAGCGGAGAGGGTCATCACGCCTTCGGTGACAAGTTCGACCGTCTCGAGGCTGCTTATCGGCGGAAGAGAGTCCTTCAGATCATGCATACCCGTGAATTTGAGCCCGAGCTCTCTGGCTATGATCTCCGATGTGGTTCCGCCGGCGATGATCCTTGCGCCGTCAAATTTCCTGAATTTGCCAGCGAAGGCGAGGTCCTTCTGCGGATCGGCGGGCGCTCCCGTGCAGATGAGCAGCTCTCTCGGCTCTCTGAAATAGAGGCTGAGAACGCTCGCGTCGTCCTTGAGCTTGTACCGGTCGTTCATTTCAGCCTTATTGACCAGCTTTTCGGCAATGTCAGCCGCTGAAATGCCCGGATCTTCATGAAGCGATCTGATCAGGTACTCCGCGGCAGCCTCTCTCCCCCATTCGCCGTCCCCCGTGCCCAGTCCCGACTGCGAGATGCCGTCGGTGAAAGCGAAAAGCCTGTCGTTGAGCTTTGGAGAAAATACCGCCGTATATATCGTTTTACCCTTATGATCGCCCGAAGTAAGTTCGATGGAGTTCCATTTTATTTCCTTTCCGCTTACGTCCCTGATGAGCACAGGCAGAGGCGCGTCGTAAACGATCATGCTCAGTTTCCCGTCGCTCTTGAGGTCGAGTATGGTGAAAGTGGAGTAGCTTATCTTCCTTTCGCTGCATTTGGGCAGGATGTTCATTATAAGTTCCGAGGCTTTGTCTATGTCCTTTCTCGCTTCGGTAAAATTAAGCGCCATCGAGGCCGTGAGAGACGCAAGCACATTAGCCTTTATCCCGCTGCCCATTCCGTCAGAAAGAACAATTATCCTGCGGTCCTCTTCCCTTATGTATTTTTTGGCTATAACATCCCCGAACGAATTCTGCCCGTGCTTCGCTTTCTGGAAATAACCGGTATCTGTAAAAAGCTCATTCATCTTCAGAGAAAAGTTTAATTACCGAACTTAACACATTTTCCGTTTTCGACGCGTTCTCACCCAAAAGATACGCTATCTTCTGAACTGTCTCAAGGTTTTCTTTTATGACCTGCGCCGCCCTCTCTTTCACCTCAGCGTTCCTCACCGATGGAAGAGTAAGGTCTGATAAAATCGCCCCCGCCGCTTTGTTCTTGTCTATCGAGAAAAGAGTGATTTTAAGTTTCTTGCCTTTATTCTCGACATCCTTCGACAAAGTCCCGTCCTCGTTCTGCATGACCGAGGTGAACAGCTCGCAGCTTTCGAACATGGTTCTCAGATCGGCACCCTTCAGGCCTCCCGATGTGGTGTAGATCTCATTTATCTCGCTTCCCATCAGTTCCGCGAAAGCCTGATTGCAGTCAACTATCTTTAAGCCGCCGTCAGCTATGACGAAAGCGGTCGGGTTCTTCTTTAACAGTGAAACCGAAAGTTCCGCCGTATTTCTGGCCGTCTCAATCTGCTTTCTCGTCTCGATCCTTGAGGTGATGTCGAATATCACGCTGACGAACCCGGCCGGCTCTCCCGATCTGTCCGTGAATATACCCTTATGAAGCTCGATGTTCATCATTCTGCCTTGAGGGTCTTTTATAACAGTCTCGACTATCCTGCGCGTTCTTGTTTTCAACAGGCTGGCGTTAACAGTTTCATTCAGAGCATCGTAATCTTTATTGTTCGAATATTGTTCAAGTTTCTTACCTTTGATGTCGAGCCTTTTGACGCCTGATACTTCCTCATAAGCCCTGTTGCAGCCGATAGCTTTACCGTCGATGTCCTCATAAAGTATCGGGGCAGGGACTGCGTCGAGTATCTCCTGATTCAGAAAAAGGCTTTCGCGAAGCTCTTTTTCCTTTTTCTTCAGCTTTTCGATGATCTTCTTTGACAGGACCACGCACTGTGAAGGCCTCGCTTTCCCGTCCAGCATGGCAGAAGCGAATTCCCTGCATGTGGCGTAGCCGCAGCCACCGCAGTCGATCTCTTCCTTTTTTGTAAAGATCTCGACATAGGTCAGAGCCTGTTCGATCTGCTTATCAGTATATTTGTTTTTCTTTTCCATAATACTCATTCCGCCAGTATTTTTTCGACCAGAGAAGACAGTTTGTCAAGATCGGCAGGCTTCTGAATTACCGACCTGACATTCGGGATGTCAAGGTCAAACAGTTCGGCTCCCGCGCTTGCTATGGACGAGGTGATGATGACAGGCGTCATGTTCTTCTCATCGAGAAGCTGCTGAGCAAAGACGAATCCCTCGTCGGGGTGCTCCATCATCACATCGAGTATCAGAAGGTCGGGGGTGAACTGCTCCATGACCTTTCTCGCGGCCGTCGTGTTAAAAGCCGTCATCACTTCAAAACCTCTGCTTCTGAAGAAAGCACCGTAGGCTGTGGTGATGTCAGTATCATCGTCGATTATAAGTATCTTTCCGCCCATTTTTCACCTCATGTATTTTTCGACGGTACTGACAAGATCGTCAATATCGACAGGTTTTTGAAGAATGCTTTTTATATTGAGCTGTGTAACATCCATTATGCCCGCAGTTGCCTTTGCTATTGATGACGAAAGAATGACGGGAATGTCCAGTTTTTTCTCTCTGAGTTCGCTGAGGAACAAAAATCCCGAATCGGGCTGTTCCATCATTATGTCGAGCAGAATAAGATCGGGTTTTTCAATTTCCGCTTTTAACAGACCGTCCTCTGCGGTGAGTGATGAGACCACTTCATAGCCTTTAGTCTCGAAAGTAACCCTGTAGGCAGCTGTTATGTCGCGGTCGTCGTCAACTATGAGCAGTTTTTTCTTTTCCGCTCTGCCGTTCGATCTTTCTGAAAGCAGCTTTGCGTAGTACGAGGCTTTTTCCAGTGAGGCCGTAAGGTCGAGTTCCTCAAGATGAGTTGTTTCCGGAAGGTTTAAAGGAGTCGTCGTGTAATTAATTATTGACTTTATACCTGCTTCAGCCATCGTGGAGGCTATTTCTTGCGCGCTTTTTCCTGAAGAGGTAATAATACCTATCGTTATCCCTTCTTTTATTATTATCTCTTTCAGCAGGCTCACATGATAGCACGGTATCCCCTGATATGTGTTGCCTACCAGCTTCTGGTCGATGTCAAAGAGAGCTGTTATGAGAAGATTCTCGCTTTTATCCGAAAAGAAATTGATCAGGGCTTTTCCTAAATTCCCTACGCCCACAAGACATATTTCCTGACCCTTTTTTGTGTCCAGTATTTCAGAAATGCTCTTCAGTATTCCGTCTGTCTCATATCCCTTCCTGTTGTTCCCCGAATATCCGATGTACATCAAATCCCTTCTGACCTGAACCGGAGTAACATGGGCCATCTCCGCAAGTTCGTGCGAATAAAAGAATATCTTCCCTTCTTTAGCCTGATTTTTGAGCAGTCTTCTGTAAAGACACAGCCTTTCTACCGTTTTTTCATTTATAAATTCCATTTCTTTACCCTTCGGATCTTAATATTACTGTAAATTCCGAGCCTTTACCCTGCACGGATGCAACTTTGACATCACCGTTATAAAGTCCCGCTATCTTCTTCACGGTCGAAAGACCTATTCCGCTGCCCGATATTCCGGCTGTCTCTTCGGTTTTTATCCTTGAGAACTCCTTAAAGAGCTTACCAATATCATTTTCCGCTATCCCTATACCTGTATCGGCTACCGAGAAAGTCACTCTGCCTTTTTCTAAAACGGTGTTTATCCTCACATCGCCTCCGTCACGGTTGTATTTTACCGCGTTCGATATCAGATTGGAAGTTATGATCGAGATTTCCGTGCGGTCGGCTCTTATCGTTATACCGGCGGGCTCAAATTTAACGGTTATATTTTTTTTCCTGATCTCATCGGTTAGATTTTCAAGCGTCTCGTTTATCACTTCGTCTATGCTCACTTCGCCGAGCTCTCTTTTCTTTTCGCCCGATTCTATCCTTGTAAGATCGAGCAGGTCGAAGATCAGCTTTTCCATATCCTTGATCCTTATCTGAGATCTTTTGATGAACTCGTCGTAAGATGAAATGTCCGGCCCCGATATTTTTTTCTCCATCAGCTTCAAATAATTGCTCACGGCGGCTATAGGCGATTTTAATTCATGCGAAAGAACGGAAATGAACTGGAATCTGATCTTCTTCTTCTCTTCGAGCAGCTTCTTTGCCGTCGAGCTGAGTATCTGATGTTTGACGGCCTTAAATACTGAATCTTTGAGCTCCTGGGGCGTAAAAGGCTTTGTCACAAAATCGTAAGCCCCGTTCTTTGTGGCGTTTATGGCCGTCTCTATCGACGCGAAAGCGGTTATCATTATGGTTATGACGGGGTTCTGTTCGTCATGAAGAATCTTTAAAAGATCCGTTCCGTTCATTCCGGGGAGCTGATTATCTAAAAGCAGTACTCCGTAATCTTTCGATCTCAGCATTTCCAGCCCTTCTTCCGCCGAGCCTGCCGTATCAATATCGAACCCGTAATCGTCTTCAATATAAGTTAAGCTTACGGTAAAATTCCTCAGTACTCTCTTTACAGATTCTCTGATACCTTCTTCGTCATCTATAACAAGTATGTTCATTTTCTCCATCGAATTCTCCGTTTATGCCCTTGGAAGAACAATTATAAATCTGGTGTATGTCGGTCCATTCGAGGCATCCGCATTGGTCTCGACGATTATCCTGCCGCTGTGCATCTTGACTATCCCGTAGCAGACCGCCAGACCGAGCCCTGTTCCTTTACCCATCGTTTTTGTGGAGAAAAAAGGTTCGAACAGCCTCTTTTTATTCTCTTCGGTTATACCCGGCCCGTCGTCCTCCACAATAAAATATGCCTGATCCTTTTCGGCAAAACCGGTTATCTTTATTTTTCCTTTCGGTCCGGCCGCGTCTATCGAATTATTCACGAGATTGACTATCACCTGAGTTATCTGGCTCTCGTCGAGCTCGACTGTCTGATCCTCTTCTCCGCTGTCTATTTTCAGATCCGCTGAACCGGGTATTATCAGGCTTGTTCTGACTGAATCTAAGAAATTCTTTATTGAGACCGGTTTCTTATTAATTTCGTTCTTTCTCGCGAAATTTAAAAGTCCCGAAAGTATTGTCTTGCAGCGGTTGGCCTGAGTCGCAATAGTATCAAGATCTTTATACATTTCCGAACCGGGCTCGCACTCGTCTTTTAAGATGTGGCTGTACATGAGAACTACCCCTAGCGGATTGTTGACCTCGTGCGCTATTCCGGCAGACAATTGCCCCATCGTAGCGAGTTTTTCCGAGTGTTTTAAAGCGTCCTTCATTGATGCCAGCTCGGAGTTCTTGTTCTCCAGGCTCTCGAGCATGCTGTGAAGTTTTTCAATTGTCATGAAATAAACTAGAAGGGACACGCCCATGACTATGAAGAAAGATACTAATACCGAAGCGGACAGCAGGTGTCTTATCAGCTGCCCCGTTTCATCGTCCTCGTTCACTATTGCGCAGACATAATATTCAAAATCCGGAAAATAATCATAGGCTATCATTTTTTGCTTCCCGTCGAGCTCAGAAACGAACCTTTTAACGCCTTTTTTCTCTTTCAGTATCGTCTGTATTATAGAAAGCCGGCTCCAGTCGTCCCCATCAGCTCTGGGATTTATTATCATCTGGGCGGTTTTATCGAAAACGAAAGGGAAACCCGACCTGCCTATCCTAAGCTCGTTGAATTTCTTTGAGAGCACCGGAAGATCTTTTTCCTTTGAGCCCACAAAGAGCATTCCGACAGTCTCTCCCCTGTACTTTATCGGTTCGTAGCCGGTGATGTACCAGTCGTTGACCACATAAGCCCTTCCGAAATAACTTTCGCCTTTCTCTACGCTTTGGGCTATCGGTGAATCGAATCCTATTACTGTTCCGACGGCTCTTTTTTCCTTGTCGTTCATTACATTCGTAGATATCCTTACATACCCTTTTTCTGTTTTCTGGAACACCGTGGCCTTGCATCCGAGAATGCTTTTCAGAGTATCGACGAAATCGAAATTGTTATGGAGCTCCTTATTGTTCAGATACCACTTATCCACCTGAACCGTGCCTGAAGAGTCCGCCAGAGAAAAAACGGTCTTTTCTCCGGGTATGAAGAAACCCTTTCTGTAGAAGATCTCGTTACTGACCCTGAGATCTTTCTTTGCGTTCTCCATTTTGAGCTCATATTCTCTCTCGAACATCTTCATCAGAGATTCCACTTCAGAATCAAGGTTGTTTCGGATAGACTCGTAAAGTGTTTCTTTTGAAAGCTCTATGGATGCGTATGTAGTCACCGCTATGGAGATGATGATGATCAAAAGTATCGGCAGAAATATCCTGATCTTTGTGGGGAAATTAATGAATTTCTTCCTGAAATATCTTCTGACTTTTTTAACCTGCTTTCCGGTCTGGTATTTTATATCTTCATGCACCATTTTCTTTAACTGTATTCATTTATTATGTTATTTACTTCTTCAGGCTTAACATTGCCGTAAACCTTATCCCCGATCATAACGACAGGCGCAAGCCCGCAGGCCCCTATACACCTTAAGGTATTTATGGAAAATTTGCCGTCGTCCGTCGTCTGGCCGTTTTTAACCTCCAGCCTGCTTTCGAACTCACGCAGGACTTTCTCTGCGCCCTGAACATAACACGCGGTACCCATACAGATCGAGACAGGGTGTTTTCCTTTGGGCTCCATTGTAAAATATGAATAAAAAGTCACAATTCCAAATACTTTTGACGCGGGAACCCCTACGCTTTCGGCTACCGCGATCTGGACTTCCTTTGGAAGAAATCCGTAATGACCCTGAGTTTTGTGAAGAATAGCTATCAGTTCGTTCGGATCATTGTTGAATTCGGCGCATATTTTGGACACGGTCTCTTTTATCTGTTGTTGTTTCTCTCTGCAGGACATTTCGATCTCCGTAATTTTGTTATTCCGCGACGATGGCGTTGAATCTGCATTTCTTTATGCAGGCGCCGCATTTTATACAGGTCTCCTGATCTATAAGATGTTTCTGTTTCAATTCACCCGAAATCGCCTCAGCCGGGCACACGCGCTTACACGCTCCGCAGCCCACGCAGTTCTCTTCTATTATCCTGTATTCGATCAGTGCCCTGCACTGTTTAGCCGCGCATTTTTTATTCACCACATGATCGTAATATTCATTGTAGAAATTGTCCAGAGTCGAAAGTACAGGGTTGGGAGCCGTCTGACCAAGACCGCACAGAGATGTCGATTTTATTATATTCCCGAAATTCTTAAGCTTATCCAGATCGCTCATTTCACCGTTTCCGTGCGTGATCTTGTTGAGTATCTGATAAAGGACTTTATTGCCTTCTCTGCACGGAACGCATTTTCCACAGCTCTCCTCGACGGTGAAATCCAGATAGAATTTGGCTACCGCGACCATACAGTCATCCTCGTCCATCACTATCATACCGCCCGAACCCATCATCGATCCGGCGGCCTTGAGGCTCTCGTAATCGATCGGAGTATCAAGATGTTTGACCGTAAGACAGCCTCCGGACGGTCCGCCCGACTGAACGGCCTTGAATTGTTTGCCGCTCTTAATGCCGCCGCCTATGTCGTAGATCAGCTCACGCAGAGTAGTGCCCATGGGCACCTCGACCAGGCCGACATTCTTAACTTTTCCGGCGAGCGCGAAGACTTTTGTGCCTTTTGAACCCTCGGTACCTATCGATGAGAACCATTCCGCTCCCCGGTTCAAGATCGCCGCAACATTGGCGAAAGTCTCGACATTGTTAACATTTGTCGGCTTGCCCATGTATCCTTTTTGCGCGGGGTACGGCGGTTTCATAACCGGCTCTCCCCTGTTCCCTTCCATCGATCTTATAAGAGCTGTCTCCTCTCCGCAGACAAACGCCCCGGCACCGTATTTCAGTCTTATCTTAAAGCTGAGATCCGAACCCATTATCCTGTCCCCAAGAAGTCCTGCCTCTTCGGCCTGAGTTATAGCGATCTTTAACCTCTTGATCGCGAGCGGATATTCGGCTCTTATATATATGTATCCTTCGTCCGCGCCGATGCAGTATCCGCAAATGGCCATGGCCTCCAGAACAGAATGCGGGTCGCCCTCAAGGACAGACCTGTCCATGAATGCGCCCGGATCTCCTTCATCCGCATTGCAGATCACATATTTTTTATCCGATACTGAAGCGGCGCAGAGCTCCCATTTCTTCCCTGTGGGAAAACCGCCGCCCCCTCTTCCTCTCAGCCCGGAAAGCTTAATCTTATCGATAACTGATGCGGGAGAATCCCCGAAAATGCATTTTCCGAGTGCGGCATAACCGTCACACGAGATATAATCTTCTATCCTCTCAGGATCTATATGCCCGCAGTTCCTCAGAGCTATCTTTATCTGTTTGCTCTTCATCATTGATTTCCTTCTATTATAAAGTCAAACTTTTCGCCCTTCATTATATACCCGTCTATTATCATTTCCGCTCTTTTCACATCCACTTTCCCAAAGACCACAGGCTCACATCCGGGCAGCGTTACTTCGACTGTCGGTTCTGAATGGCACAGTCCGAGGCATCCTGTCTGAACGATAACTGACTCTTTTGGCAGTTTAGACATTTTTTCCTTAAAAAGCGCGAAGACCGGTCCTGCTCCCGAAGCGATGCTGCAGGTGGCCATCGCGATCTTGACGACCACCTTTGACGACAGGGCTTCCTTTTCTTTTTTCAGGTTTGAACTCAGATGTTTGAACTCTTCGTAATTCTTTGTTCTTTCCATTTTTTCCTTCCCGTTTAAGATCATTATTGAGCGTATTTCTTAACATTCTCCACGAGCTTTTCGAGATCGACCGGCTTCTGCATGATTATTTTTGCGCCCAAAGAATTGAGATCGAAGTTCATTTCGCTCGCCTTTGCTATCGATGAGCACAGAATTACAGGAGTATTTATTCCTTCGTGCTGCATTTTCTGTAAGAACTCGAATCCGGAATCAGGTGTTTCCATCATGACATCGAGAACTATCACATCAGGATTTTCTTTCTTAACTTTGTCGAAACCTTCTGAACCGTTCGTTGCCGAAACAACATCAATCCCGTTCGCTTCAAGGATCGCTTTGTATGCTGCGATGAAGTCTATTCCGTCATCGATTACCAGCGCTTTTTTTCTTTCCATTTTGTTCTCCTTTTTTCTATTTGTTACTATTTACTCAACAACCGTTACAAATTTAACAAATAAAATAAGCGATGTCAAGTGATTTCTTACATTTTTATTTCTTTTTTATTTTTTATTGTTTAAAATTACACGAATTTTCCGGAGTACTAAAATGGAGATATTAAAAACTGTAATACTATTATCCTTCAGCAACCTCTTTATGCTGTTCGCTTGGTACGGACATGTAAAGAAAATGAGCACCAAACCTCTTTTAACCGTTATCCTGATCAGCTGGGGCATTGCCCTGTTCGAATACATTCTTCAGGTCCCTGCGAACAGGATCGGCGGCAGAATAATGAATTTCGGGCAGCTCAAAATTCTTCAGGAGGCAATTACATTACTTGTCTTTGTTCCATTCTCGCTGTACTTTTTAAAAGAAAAACTGAATTCAGATTATTTTATAGCAGCAGTTTTCATTCTGATAGGAGTTTTCTTTATTTTCAGGAAAAACATCACCGGTATCTGATTCTTCAGAGTTCAATGCCTGAAGCCAGTTCCGCACGGGTACTTAATTTATAAAGAGTCCTTAATGTATGTTCTATTCTCTTTTCAATTGAAAGGTCTTTTCTTTCGTAATAATAATATGCGTAATTTCCCATTGCCTGCATTATCCTCAGACAGCCGAAAATACTTAAAAAATGCATAAAAACATCGAACCTGTCGCCGATGTGCGTTGAAGCATTGTAATAATTTGAAGACAGATCATCTTCCATTCCTTCATAATCCACAGTTCCGGAGCTGTAGATGAACGAGGCTGCATCATAATAGAACGAACCTTTTCTTCCCGACTGAAAATCTATCAAATACAGTTTATTATCCTTAAGCATTATGTTCCGCGACTGGAAATCCCTGAACATAAAATAATTCGTGCCCATGGATGAAGCCGCATCAATAACTTTATTTCTAAAATTCCGGAATTTAAAAGCATCGTATTTTTTATAATATTCCTTAAGGAAATACTCTTCGAACCTGAATGTATCTCTTTCCATGTTCCCTTTGTCGAAAACGGTATCCTGACAGCATTTCGAATAATCGATCTTGTCATAAAGCTCTGTCTGGACCCTTGGAAGAAGTGTCATGATCTCTTTATATATCTTTTTTATGCTCTCGATATCGCCGTTCTCAGCGCATTTTGTGCAGAACGAGCTCGCTGTAATGTCTCCGAGATCTTCTGTAAGATAGGCCGACCTGTTATCAGAGACTGCAATAAGCTTTGGTACATTGAAATCGTTCTGCTCGAATGTCTCTCTAAAACTTAAGAACGCCTCGTTCTCAGCAATGTCCGATCCCGATACCGCTATCACTGTACCTGTCTTTGAATGTATCCTGAAGATCTTCCTCTCGGAATAATCACCTTTCAGCCTTCTGATCTCGGGATCGGCTATCCCCGCTTTGCCGCATAGGGAAAGGATATCTTTCATTGGTACATCTTTCTTAAAATATCTTTACTCACATTTATGTATAATGTTTCTTTTGTACTTTTGTCAGTTTTGACCTGCTCCGATATCCCGCAGCCCTGAATGAAGATCACCTTTTCGTCGTCTTTGAGGCACATAATATCTTTCCTCAAAAATACCGGTATCTTCTTGTCGCTGAGCACTTTACTAATTTTTTCGGCCTTATTCTTGCCGAAAGGCATGAAAGTGTCCCCCGCTTTTACCTTTAACACTGTAATGTTCCCTTTAGTTTTTCCGGCATCTATGTAGTGATCTGAAATCTTATCCGGCGTGATAGTGACAACAGGCTTATTTTCGAATGTGTCTCTGTTTATGACCACAACGCTGTTCCTGCTTATCGTGACCGAGAGCCTGCCAGTGCCGGCATCCGAACGGGAACCGCTGGCGATCTTTTTGAGGATCGAACCGGTTTTTTCCCTGTCTATGCCGTAACTGAACCCAGCTTTTCTTAATCCGAGGCGGAAAACCGCTGTTTTCATGCATGGATCTAGAGAATTGAAACCGTCATACTTTATTACCGATATTCCTTCCGACGATCTCAGCAACTTCTTTGACACCTTCTCCGATTCTTTATCGATATGGTCTTTAGCCTCTCTTAAGCTTGAAGAAAAATTATTGAGAGAGTTCTTTATCTCTCTTTTGAGTTCCTTTTCGATCAGCGGGAATATTATGTTCCTTATCTTATTACGGGAATGATCCGTCTTTGCGTTGGTCGAATCCTCAACGAATTTCAGTCCATTTTCTTCTGCGTAATCGAGTATTTCCCGCCGGGTGAGATCCAAAAGCGGCCGGATAAATTTATCACGCACCTTCTTTATACCGCAGGCTCCTTCCAGCCCCGTTCCCCTCATAATGTTGAAAAAAACTGTTTCGGCGTTATCGTCGGCGTGGTGCCCCTGAGCTATACAGCCGTAATCCTCAGCGAGCCTGCCATAGTGAAAGTATCTGAGCTCTCGCGCGGCCGTCTCGATGGTCATCTTGTTCTCTTCCGCGTATTTTTTCACATTAAGGCTTATGAGCCTGAGCTTAATTTTGCAGGCCGCGCAAGTCTCTTT
Source organism: bacterium UBP11_UBA4055 (assembly GCA_002382735.1). Classification (GTDB taxonomy): domain Bacteria; phylum UBA4055; class UBA4055; order UBA4055; family UBA4055; genus UBA4055. The sequence goes on along the minus strand of DFZN01000008.1, from coordinate 71,118 downwards.
CACGAATTTCTCTTCGGCGGCGGACTCTTTTCCCCTCAATCTGTGGTTGAAATAGATCACTTCAAGCTTAGGGATGATGCGGTCTTTCCATAACCTGATAAAAACATCGAGCAGCACCCGCGAATCTGTTCCGCCGCTGAAAGAGACCGCCGTCCGCATGTCCCTTCCGCTTTCTTTAAGTTCAGTTATGAATTGCTTTATTTTATTATACATTACTTCTACCGCCCAAAGATCAGCTTGCCTTTTTTTGTGACGGTTTTTCCGTCGTTGAATCTGGCTCTGAGCACATAAATATAGACACCGTTTGCGGGAATATCATTGTCAGCATCCCTTCCGTTCCAGAACAGAGACTGGAACTGGTCTGAATAATCGACCGCTGAACTTTCCAGTGTTTTTACCTTCCTGCCGTTAATAGTATAGACCGTGACAGAATAAGATCTGAGCTCTGAAGGAAGATTTACGCTGAACCCGAAAGTAGTTCCGTTATTTTTTACAGGGTTCGGATGATTCAGAAGATTCCCTATCCATTTTTCGTTCTTTGTGCTTTCGTTAACAGCAGTAAAACTCTGAAGGGTCTCATTGTAGTTGTTAAAATTGTCCCACGCCGAGACTTTAACGATGTGGTCTCCCGTTGAAAGATCAACGAACTGATAAAAAGCCGCCCCGCTCTGATAAGAATTGAGATCGTAGCTGAAATTCGGTGTTACATCGACCGCGTTCCCGTCAACTTCCATTATGATCTTATGACCTATCCCGCCCGATGTGTTGATGCCGTTCTCATCCTCTATCCTTGCGTAGATCACCGGACTCTGCCCTATCGGGTCTCCTCCGATGTAATTCTCGCTGTTGAATAATATCCTGATTGACGGAGGTATGCTGTCAGTGACCGTAACTTCCGGGTCACCTTTTATTGAAACGCTGTCGATGGATCCGGTGAATTCGATGCCGTCACTGTTCCTGCCGTAAAAATGCACTCTGCCTTTGTTGTCGCCGTATGTAAGGTCCTTGGGCAGAATGAATCTTGTCACAGATGATCCGTCCTGTATTTCTGACCTTGCCGACAGTATTATCTTTCCCGGCAGAGTATATCTCAAAGAGTCGATGCTGTATGTGAACTGAGGCCATTCTTCACTGTTGTAATAAGCTCTTTTGACCTCGGAATCGACTATCACCGTGTTGAGTATTCCGTCGTTTCCGGAAATACCTGCGATGCCAGTATCGAGTGTCGAGAGGATCGAGTCGGGTTTGAGCGTGTATAACTCGACCGAACTCTGTGACCTGACGATCTTTTTGTCGCCGAACAGTTTTAATGCGGGATCTCCGAGCAGCATGAACCTGGTGCTGTTGCCTGCCTGAGGTTTGTCGTTCTTGCCTTCTTTCAGAGCCTGACCTATAGTGAGTTTGTTCAGCTCATTGCTGAAAGCCGAACTCAGTATCGCACCGACTAAAGGTTCATTACTTCCAACCATAACATCCGTTACACTGTTGATCAGGCCTACGCTTCCTTTACCCGGGCTGAGGAGCATCTGTTCAGCGAGGTATTTTATTCCCACATTATTGAAGACTCCGAATTTACATGTGGCTCCGAACATAAAAAAATATCTGTCAGTATTATAGACCTTTGAAAATGTTGAAGGCGTAAATATCTTTTCGTGGGCGAGCTGCATTGGCGCTCCGTGACCGATATAGCAGAAGAGGTTAACACCCCCGTTGAGTTTCCTTATAAGATCCTGTTCAGCCTTAGGTTTTAAGTAAAGACCCGTCGCGGCGGAGTATTCAAAAGGATATTCGGTCATATACAGTTTATCGGTGTAGTAGTAATCAGGTACGGAAGGCACGATATAAGTTTCAGTATTACCTATGTGATATGTTTCGCTCCATGTCCCGTCACCGTTCAGACTTCTTTCGTCATCACCGACTAAAAGCACTTTTACTCTCTGATTGTCGATATTTCCGTTCTTCATGAAGTCAGTAGTTTTTACGACGATATTCCTCAGTTCAGAGATGTTCGAAGCAGGAAACCTGCCTAAAGAAACATGCTGCGCATAGCTTAATGAAGAAAGATTCGCATAGAAATCATCCGAACCCTTACCCAGAAAATTGCTGTAATTAGGATCGGACGGATAGATGTGATTCTTTTCTGACGACGGGTTTTCAGGGTAGATATAATAATTGCCGTCCCCTGCCAAGATAAAGTACTCCGTTCCCCAGTTCTCGTGCGCATACCGTATGAAGTTCCTTGTGGCTGCCGGTTCCTGGTACCCCCTTCCGAATTCGTTTGAAAGCGAATCTATGCTGACCAAAGCGATCGAATTAACGCCGTTGTCATAGGAATGAATATGAGTGTTTATATACTCTCTTCCATCGCCGTCGTTCTTAAAGAAATTTATGAACTCATCGGGAGCGATTATAACCATGTCGGCTGTCCTGTTCACAGAATGAAGGGACTGCGAATTCCTGTTATCATAAATACTTAATGAAACCGGATTTTTGTAAGTGCCCGAAAAAAGGATATAGGAGCTTACAGAATCAATGTCGGCTATGCAGTAATTGCCGCTGAGTGTAGTATGCATCACATCGTACGGATCGGAGATGTTGTAAAGATCCTTTCCTTCAGAGCTTCCCATGTCCATTCTGGTCCTGACCCCGGCCGTTCCCTCAGCATAAAAATATTCATCCGCCGATGATGCTGTTACCGGGGCTGAATAAAGGACTTCGTAACCGTTGAAGTATTTGGGTGTAGTTAGTGCGGTGTTGGCCAATGACAGAGTATTGGATCCGTTCGGTATAAAAAAAGACGGATCGAATTCATGCTCGAATGTTTGAGTCACAGAAACAACATTTGAACCGGGTTCGCCGTTGACAGTGCACTCGATCCTTGCGTTGTTGCTGATCTCGTTTGAATTTTTGATCCTTATGAGCACCGGATCAGTCTGGAGCATGTTCTTCAAGCTGAAAGAAACTGAATATGTAGAGAAAGGCTCAATGATCTTTCCGTACCATAGAAAGTAGTTGTAATCTTTATAATAATTCTCGCTTCTTGTTTCATTGAATATATGTTTTGTGAAAACGGAAATTTCCTGAGAGTATTCCGTGCCTGTAAGTGCGGCCGGTAGCATATCCTTGCCGTTCCCGGGACTGTCTGTTCCCGGATTGATCCAGTAATATGTGTGTCCGGAATACTTGTTATAATAATAGCTCTGCGCGGAACCGTCCCTCGTCAGTGCTGAAGCGGCATAGAAAATAATGTAGTCATTATCATTAAAATAGCCGTCTAAGTTGGTATCGACTACCCTGCGGCTGATCTCCTGTGCGCCGTGATAAGGCAAAGCAGCCGGATTATTATCCAGATCCTTTCCCACTGACGAATACACCTTTATCCTTGAGCACATTACGGCGCTCAGGTCAAGTCCCAGGCTTCTCAGCGCGGCTCCAGATATCCTGTAGATCCCGTCGTCTTTTACTTTAACTTTGATCCATTCGGTCCCGATGTCTAAGAAACAGGGTTCTTTAGTTTTTTTGAGCCGCACGGGATCAGCCTTCGCGTAGCCTGCATTGACCACACTTTTCAGAAATCCGGCTTTTATATCCGACACATCCGCCGGCTCGCTCCCGAACTCTTTCGAGAACTTGATGCTGACATCTGTCCTCCCCGCGAACTCTGCCGTTTTCCCTTTGATTACCAGCGGCCTCAGTATCAGCCTGTAGAGCTCCATTCCCTCATAATGACCGAAACGCACGATCCCTGCATGCTCCCTTTCGGTATCCGTCCTCTCTTCAGGTATTATGTATGCTTCGGCCGACATTCCGTCAGGACCGGGAATGAAGGATCTTGAAGGTACAAGTTCGGATGTCCTGAAATTCAGGATCCCCGAAGTTCTGTACGATAAGGTCGGCACAGCGCCGTCAGGAATTGCGAAAGTATATATTCTTTCGAAAGTTTCAGTTGACGGAAAATCAATTGACGGGGAATAATTTTCAGGAAGAACAAGCTTCTTATATCTTACACCGCCGATCTTTATATCTTCGCTTTTTAAATAAGCACCGGCATCGTCATAAATTTCCATTCCCCGCTTTGATGTTAAGATCCCGGATCCGGCAGTCAGAAGTGCTGTTGCCGAAAGAATTAGAACGATGAGTTTTTTAAACAATATGATCTCCTTTTATCTGTTCAGAAGTTTTGCCGAATCTCCTCTCTCTTCCCTGATAATTAATAACTGCGTCAAAAAGGTCGTCTTTCCTAAAGTCCGGCCATAGTTTTTCTGTTACATAAAGTTCGGTGTAAGCGCACTGCCAGAGCAAAAAATTACTGATCCTGATATCGCCTCCCGTCCTTATCATCAGTTCGGGGTCCGGTGCTTCGGAGTTGTACAGGCAGCTTCTTATATCATCTTCGGTAACTGATATCTTTCCGGAATCTATAAGTTTGTTGACAGCTCTTATAATCTCTTCTCTTCCAGAGTAACTGATCGCAAGCATAAGAGTCATACCTGTGTTCGACGAAGTGATACCGACTACATCTTCAAGTGATTCCCTTGCTTTGTCAGGAAGCTGACTGGTCTCGCCTATCGGAAAGACTTTCACATTTTTTTCCATTAGTGAATCAATCTCTTTGTATATGGTCTCGACGAGAAGGGACATCAGGCAGCTGACTTCAAATTCAGGCCTGTTCCAATTCTCTTTTGAAAAAACATATAATGTCAGGTATCTTACTCCGAGATCCACACAGGCTTCAATTGTATCGCGTGCAGAATTCACACCCTCAAAGTGTCCGTTGACCCTTTCCATCCCCTGCTTTCTCGCCCATCTTCCGTTACCGTCCATTATTACGGCAATGTGAGCAGGAATATTACCTTTGGTCAATATTACCTTTAACTTGTCCCCTGCGTCCTGCATGGTTTCCTCTTTGATTTTTTGATTAAATTTAAACATTTTTTACAAACATTCAAACAAATTCTTTAACTGACGGCAATTCCAAAAGTTTTAAAATAAAAAAGCAGGCTTGTGCCTGCTTTTTATTAACACTGACGATAAATTATTTTTTCATGTACTTCTGAGCGTCTTTCGCCCTTCCAAGCTTAACAAGCGCGATCTGGATAGAATCTCTTACTTTATCCTGCCATTCGGGTGTCATATTTTCAAATTTGGGCTCAAGAAGATCAACGACTTTCAGAAATTCCTCCTTCTGACTGTAAAATTCACCCAGAAAATATGTTGCCTCGCCGTCTTCCGGTTTTAACTGTACAATCTTCTCGAAATTGGCTATAGCTTCGTCGATCTTTCCGATCTTTTTATACATTATACCCTGATTGAAGAGTATATCAACATTTTCAGGATCTGATTCGAGCATCTTCTCGTACATCGGAAGCACTTTGTCGTATTCCTCTTTTGACTCATAGTATTTTGCGGTCTGAAGAAGCGCATCGTGATTTGACGGGTCGAACTCAAGTATCTTGGAAAGAGTCTCGAATGCTTTATCCATTTCGTTCCTTTCGGTATAGATGTTCGACAGATTTATGTAGGCCGAAACATAATTTCCTCCGTCAACCGCGAAGTCCCCGTATTTTAATGCTTCAAGGAAAAGTGCCTCTGCTTTTTCTTTGTCGCCAAGCTGCAGATGTATCATTCCGATTATGTATTTTGTGATGAAATCGTCGTTTTTGATGTCATCGGCCAGCTCAAGGTCAACAAGCGCTAATTTGAAGAGTTTTTCGGCTTTCTCCGGATCTGCGCTTACTATCTGAACTGCGGCATTGAATTTTTCGTTGATCCCGGTACCTCTCAGAACACCGAACGCCTTCAGCGACATATTGCCGATATTTTCTTTCTCATACTCCGGGTCAAGCTGCTTGACCCTTTTGAAACTGTCATGCATCTTGTTCCATGTTTCCTGCTTGAAATGAATGTATCCTTCAAGATAGGATGCTTCGACATTGTCGGGCTGTGTTTCAAGAACCAGCGCAAGTTCTTTCTGCGCTTTCTGCAGGTCATCCCTGTTCATACTTATCTTTGCTTCCGTAAGATGCGGATCTGTAGGTGCGCAGCTTTGTAAAACAAAGGATGCGATTAAAACTAAGACTGATGCTGCCAAAACTTTTTTCATCTTTCGATTCCCTATTTTAATTAACTTTTTAAAAAAGGGAAATATAGTCAGACGGCGACTTTTAGTCAAGGAAAAATACAGTTTCACATTTAACGATTTATTTGTTATATTTCGCATTCGTACAGGATAAAATGACGATTTGGGAAGTATATGGCGGATATTGATAAATATAACCGGCTGGAAGAGATCGAAATGACCGTGCCCCTAGTCAAAACGAAACAGAGGGTTGATAAGTATATATGCTCATTCCTCAAGAATGTAAGCAGGAATAAGATACAGCAGCTTATAGATAACGGATATGTTTCGGTCAATTCCGAGAGTGTCAGATCGAACTATATTCTGGCGTCAGGCGATAAGATACACATCGATCTGCCAAGGGCTGAAAAAAAGGATATCCTGCCTGAAGACATCGACCTTGACTTCGTATATCAGGACGAATATCTTGCCGTCATAAACAAGCAGGCCGATCTGGTCGTCCACCCCACATATTCAGCTGTTGACGGAACGCTGGTGAACGCCCTGATGTTCCATTTCGGCAACGGCCTTTCCTCAATAAACGGCGATCTCAGACCCGGTATAATTCACAGACTTGACAAGGATACGACAGGCCTGATGGTAGTCGCCAAGAACGACCTGGTCCACAGCCCCCTTTCAGAGCAGTTCGCGGAAAAGACGGCTGTGAGAGAATATATCGGTATCTGCATCGGGAGGATAAAGCCTGCTTCAGGCAGGGTCGAAACATTTCTGAAAAGATGGCAGAAGGACAGGAGGATCGTCGTGGTCTCAAAATTCGACGGAAAGAGGGCGGTCACGAACTATGAAACTATAGAGGAATTCAATAAATTCTCGATCGTGAAATTCGTTCTCGAAACAGGCAGGACCCATCAGATAAGGGTTCACATGAAACATCTCGGTCATCCGCTTTTCGGGGACAGAACATACGGAGGAGACAACCTTAAACAGATAAATCTTCCTAAGAATCAGGTGAACAGAATAAAGGAAATGCTCGAAATACTTCCCAGGCAGGCCCTGCACGCAAGGAAACTGGAATTCTATCACCCCGTTCTTAAAAAGAGAATGAGCTTTGAATGCGGCCTGCCGGAAGACATTAAAAAAATCATATCGCTTATAAGGGAGTACGGTTACTAGTGAACTTTGTATTTGATTAATCTAAATTTGAGAGCTATATTTAGACGCGCATTTAAAAATAATGGAGAAAAGACGGGAGATCGGATCAGATATGAAAAATTACACATTGATTAAGTTAATGGTTTCAGTAACAATGCTTTTAGCATTAAATTCTGTTTTTGCCAAAGAGGTCACTGATGATCTTGGAAAAACATGCCACACATTTAAAGTGAACGAGGCTATGGTCGAATTTTTAAGGATTAGAGGATCGGGAGTGCTGATGTACAAGGAAGACAACATGGCAGAACCGCTGCTCCCGCTTCTGAATAAAACCTTTGTTCAGTATCTCGACAGAAGCGGAAGAAATATAAAAGTCCTTGCCTATGACGGGATAAACCAGCCCGTTGAAGGATGGCTGACCAAGTTCAATGTCGAAAGTAAGAATGATATGTTTAATTTCTATTACGGTGAACCGTTCACTATTCTTGTGGAAGCAGAAGACGGCGCGGAAGTAAAGGATGTTCCGGTAGATAAGATAGTGTGGATTACTCAAAATGTCACAAAGCTGTACTATGAACCTTCTCACACCTCAGATTACAAGTACGAGATCTATTTCGGACTGAAGATGGAGGCTAAAAAGCAGAGGGGTGATTTTTATTATGTGCTTATATACAACAGTATATTCCAGGAATACAGGAACGGATGGGTGAAGGTCGCGGACTGCGGAACTTATGAGTATTTTTCTAAGGAATTCGAGAGGAGAAAGATCGATTATGACAGAGAACTTGCCGGCATAGAAACAAAGATAAATGAAATGGAGCAGTTCGTAATGACTGAGGGTGCAGAGATCAAAAAGGCCGAAACTGACAGATTCAGGCTTATAGCTCAAAGAAACATTCTGAAAGAAAGGGTGAACCTACTGAAAACAGAGAAACTGGCACTCGAGGATGAAGAGACAAGAATGGCGGCAGAAAAATTCGCCGCCCTGGAAACCAAACTTGAGGAATTGAAAACACTAGACAAGGAGATCGGCGATCAGATATTAAAACTTGAAACGACCATGAAAAGGTCGTTCTCGGATCTAAACAATAATACTGAGAAAGCTGATAAGCTCAGAATGGCTCTTGAAAACATAAAACTGGGAAGGTATGAAGCGGCAGAATCGATGCTTCAGATCTCTGCGAGCGAAGAAGCTGAGGAAATGATCGAAAAAGAAACGGTGGAACTGGTTCAGGAGGCTGCTGAGGGAAAAGAAGATGAATGCGCGCCCATAAAAGCAAAACTCGACAGCAGGATGGCTGACTTTGAAAAGATCAGAAGCGATATGACAGGCAGGATCACAAGGGAGGAATATAACAGGCTTTACGATCAGTATATGAAAGTATGGACCGATATCAATGTGATAAAAAAAGATTTTTCAAAATGCGAAACTTACTCCAGGAACAAGCATATTGCCTTATATAACGATGCAATCAGCCTGAAAAAAGATGAAGAATACGATCTCGCGCTTGAACTTCTGATTGAGGCAGTCGAACTTAAACCTGATTTCGATGAAGGTTATTTTCAGATCGTTACTATACTTATCGGGCTGGATGAAGATGAAGAGGCCGGGGATTATATAGACAAAATAACTGATAACGAAAAAAGAGGAAAACTTTATTATAAAAGGGCATTGTCTGTAAAGGATAATTACCCCGGAAAAGCTATCAGGTATTTTGAGAAAATGGCGGATCTCTATAAACCCGAGCTTGCTTACTATTATATCGGAATCGCATATTCAGAAAAACTTTCAGATCAGGAAAACGCTATCAGAAGCTTCAGGAAATCTCTTGACATCAATCCGGATGACCCCAAGGTGCTTGAGGCTGCAGGCGCGGCTTATATGGAGCTTAAACCCAGAATGGGTCAGGAAAAGAACGCTAATTACAACCTTGCTCTGAGCTATCTGGAAAAAGCGGCCAGAAATTCAGATAAATATAATTACGCGAATGCAGACATACTTAACGCCAGATTGAGTCAGGTCTATAATATACTGGGAAGATCATCCAGTGCCCTTGAGCATGCAGAGACAGCTTTGAACAAGGCAAGATTTCAGCCGTTCGGAATTGCGCATCTTGAAAAAGGAAAAGCGCTGATCAAATTAGACAGAAAAAATGAGGCCGTGTTCCATCTGAAAGAAGCCTCAAAGGACATCACTACAAAAACTGAAGCGGAATACTGGATAAAAGAAACAGGGAATTGACATACTGATGATAATAGTTCATGACATTGCAAGCCTTAAAGATATCCCTGTCTCATTTACACTGGGATCATATGACGGGCTTCATACCGGACATACTCTTCTTTTAAATGAGCTTAAGAAAGTTGCCGAACGGTCAGAAACCGCATCTTTAGTGATATCATTCTATCCTCATCCGAGAAAAGTGGTTGACAGGGATTACGATATGAAACTTCTGAATACAAAGGACGAAAAGATCGAAATAATAGGTTCTATGGGCATTGATCTCATCCATTTTATAAATTTCACAAAGGAATTCTCCGGGACCGGATACAATGAATTCTACACCGATTACATATTCGCTTATCTTGATGTGCAAAATATCGTCGCCGGTACGAATCATCACTTCGGAGAGAACCGTAAAGGAGACAACGCCAGTCTCTCGGATCTCTGTGCCCAAAATTCTGTAAACCTTATTTCAGTGCCCCCCGTAAATTTCGAAGGCAGAACTGTTTCAAGCACAAGAATAAGAAGATCCCTTGCTGACGGCGATGTCGAGAATGCTTCAAAAATGCTGGGGTACGATTATTTCATAAGCGGAAAGATCGTCAGGGGAAAAGGATTAGGTGCGGCGATCGGTTTTCCGACGGCGAATATGGATGTCAGTTCTCTGGAAAAAGTAATTCCTGCCGACGGGGTGTATCTGACTTCAGTAAAGAAAAAAGGAGGAGAACATGCCGCAGTAACAAATATCGGAAAGAATCCGACCGTAGGAGGAAGCGGCATGAACATCGAGAGCCATATACTGGATCTCAATACAGATATCTACGGCGAAACTGTTAATATCTCTTTCAAAAAAAGAATGAGGGACGAAATAAAATTCGCGTCCGAACAGGAACTGATCCGTGCATTAAAAAAAGATGTCGCTCAAGCAGAAGAGATCATAAAGGCCGCGGGGTCGGAAAAATGAATATCCTTATCCTGTCCGATACCCATTTCAGAAAAGGCTTCTCTCTCGGCAGCGAGTTTTTGGAACAGATCCCGCGATCCGACATGATAATCCACTGCGGTGATTTCACCGGTATCGAATTTTATAATTTCCTTAACTCTTCGGGAAAACTGACGGCAGTGAAAGGAAACAATGATCATGAGCTCATAGACATTCTGCCTGTGGAAGCGCATATCGAACTGGAGGGCAGAAAGATCACTGTCCTGCACGGACACTTATGCAGCCTGCCGAACATCCATCTCAAATATGACAGTTCCGACATTATTATACACGGTCACACCCACCATCCCCTCATTGAGGATTTGAACGGGAAGCTGATCCTGAACCCCGGAAGCCTGACGATGAACAGATATACCGAAAACAATTCATTTATGACATTATCAATAACAAGATCAGAGAAGCCGCAGGCTAAGATACATTACTTAAAAAGCAGAGGGACCTGAAATGTACAGATTTACTGATCCTGAGATCGAACAGCTTAACAGTAGAGGAATTATAGAATACGCCGCCTACGAACAGCTGAACATTTTATCGGAGGGAGCTCCATACGCTGAGGTTACGGCACCGGCAGTTATCGGAAACGGGATCAATGTTATTTCCGAAGAGGAGAAGATTGATTATATGGAGCTGTACAATGTGGCGAGACTGGACTCAAGAATAATGAAATTCGTTCCCGCCTCCGGAGCAGCCACAAGAATGTTTAATGATCTTATAAAAGCATATCAGGGTGAAATGAACGATGAAGCTCTCAAATCACTTGAGAACCTTAAGGATTTCGCTTTCTACGAGGACCTTGAAAAACTTTTTCTGTTCAGGAACCTTGATATTGACAAACTGATCGAGAACGGGAACTGGAAAGAGATAATAGGACATTTACTGTATGAAAAAGGACTCAATTATTCGGACAGACCGAAAGCCCTGATCAAATTCACGAAATATGACGGTTACACGAGAACTGCTCTCGAAGAACAAATCTATGAAGCAATAAGCATCTTTACGGACAAGGATAATAAGGTCAGGATACATTTTACTTTATCGGAAAAGTATATTCCTCTCGTCAATGATCTTATAAGCGATTTCAGAGAAAATCTGCGCGGCATTATCCTTGATATAGGTTTTTCTGTACAGAAACCGTCAACTGATACTCTTGCTGTTTATACGGACGACAACACTCCTGTCAAGGACGCTGGCGGTGAGCTTGTTTTCAGGCCGGGAGGGCACGGCGCGCTCATAGAGAACCTTAATGACCTTGACGCCGATCTTGTCATTGTAAAGAATATCGACAATGTTCTGAACAAGGAATACAGACCCGACTCAGAGGAATACTTGAAGCTTCTGACGGGGTATCTGATAAATATTGAAAATAAAGTCAAATCTTTCCTTAACGGTATCGATATTCTTTCACAGGATTCAATTGAGGAGATAAAATTTTTATCAAAAAAACATTTCTATATAGATCTGGAAAAGCAGCTCGGGTACCTCAATAACATCGAGAAGAACGATTTTCTTTTCAATTTTCTTAACAGGCCTATAAGAGTTTGCGGTATGATAAGAAATACGGGAGAACCTGGAGGCGGTCCCTTTTTTGTGAAAAACGAGAAGGGAATATCTCTTCAGATAGTCGAATCGTCACAAATAGATCTGAACGATCCGGCCAAAAAAGCGGTATTCGAAAGATCTACTCATTTTAATCCTGTCATGATAGCCTGCTCTCTCCGCGATTACAGGAATGAAAGGTTCGATCTGAAGAAATTCGTGGACAGGAACTCATATTTTATTGCTAATAAAACCTTTAACGGAAGAGATATAAAAGCACTTGAGCTTCCTGGGCTGTGGAACGGAGCTATGAGCGACTGGATAACCGCTTTTGTGGAAATCCCGCTCGGGACTTTCTGTCCGGCAAAAACAGTGAACGACCTTTTGAAAAAAGAAAGATATCAGAGACCGATAGGGCAGGCGGAATAAATGACATTTACGAACAGATCATTTCTGATCATTCTTACGACCCTGCTTCTGAACACCGGTTCGTGGGCTGTCGTATTCTATTCCAACCCTGAAGACCTTTCCGAATATGTCGGCAACGGTCTGTATCCGGAGAACCGTTATTCAAAAAAGATCCCTCTGAACTCCAACTGGCAATTCCGGCTTGAGGGAGACAATGACTGGAACGACATTTATATACCTTCATGCTACGACGGTTTCGATCCTGAAAAGAAAATATATTTCAGGACAAGTTTCTTTATTGGCGGAAAAAAATCTCTTCAAAGAAGTTATAAACTTGTCTTTTACGGCGTAAACTACAAATGTAATGTGAAAGTAAATGGTGTATTTATTGAAAATCATTCTTCACCCAACGGATTTGAGATAAGCCTGAATAAAGACGACCTGAATTTCTCGGAGACGAATACTCTTGTACTTGAAGTAAACAATAAACTTACCTCAACGACAATTCCTTCACTAATGCAGGTTGACGGTTGGAGAAATTACGGCGGTATATTCAGAGATGTCTTCCTTATCATTAACTCGCAGATCTATATCTCGGACACTGATATCAAGTATTATTTTAATTCGGACTACACAAAAGTCAACGCGGAGATAATTTCTGAGATAACCGACAATAATTTTATCAGCATTTCGGATGACGACACAATAAGCTACAAAAATATGATATACTCCTATTTCGAAATAACTGACCTCGGATCAAAAAAAGTTATTCACAGATCAGAAAAAAAGAACATCGAGATAAAAAGATACCGGAACGATCAGATCAAGTTTAATTTCGAAATGAACGAACCTAAATTATGGTCTCCCGAAGAACCTAATCTTTATCTTGTTTCCGTCTATCTCGGTAGCACTGACGAAATGGAATCCGAGCAGGATTTCCACAGGTACGACATTACTTTCGGGTTCAGAGAACTGAAGATCACAGATAACAAGTTCATGCTTAACGGACAGAATTTCTATCTTAAGGGCGTATCACGCTATGAAGACATCCGGGGCATGGGAAACTCGATAACATACTCAATGATGAAAAAAGAGATAGAGAAGATCAAAAACCTCGGATCGAACATAATATACTGTAATGCATATGCGCCTCACCCCTATCTCATCGACCTTTGCGATAAATTCGGGATTTTCGTACTTCAGGAGATACCTGTGAACTCCGCTCCCGCTGTTTCGTTAAGGGACAGGGATTTTGTTGAAAGGGCAATAAACATACTCGAAGAAACGGTGAAAAGGGACGGGGACAGACCCAGTTTGTTTGGTGTGGGTCTCGGATCCGGCTATAATGTTTATGATCTTCAGACCGTTGACTTCATAAAAGACCTTTCGGATAAATCAAAAGAGCTTAACGATGACCTTTTCACTTTTATCACTTCCGAATTTACTGAATACGACGAATATTACAAACTGACCGATTTTAATATTATAAGCATAAGCAGCAATACTCTCGACCCTGATTTCAAGACCTCGATCGCAAATATATCCCGAAAAGCGCTCTTTAAGCCGGTAATAGCCAATAATAAGCTGACAAGGGTTTACCCGGGAAATCAGAACGGTTATTCAGATCCGTATGGCGAACCTTCACAGGCTAAACAGTTAATGGAATCCTATTCATTCGTTACGGAAGATGAAAATATAGCCGGAATTATTATTGACTCGTTCAGAGACAGGAGGAGCGATGTATCCCTTCTGACGAACAAACCGGAAGATGATCTGTACATAATCAGGAACGGGCTTATTGATTACGAAGGTAATGAAAGACTGTCATACAGGTTTCTCGACGCGCTGTTCAAAACAAGAAGAACTCCTGCAATAGCCCAGGGTGAATATACAGAACCTGAAGTCAATATTTATTTCATTATAGGCCTGTTCCTCACAGTACTCTATCTTTATATGATCAAAAGGGAGCATTATCTTTTCGTGAACAGCATAAGGAGCATAAAAAATCCCGACGCTTTTTTCATAGATATAAGGGACAGAAGAATAACCCAGGTGCTGCAGGCTCTTTTCGTGGGGGCAATGTCGGCTTACGGAATATCGGCTGTGATCTCGACTGTTTTTTATTCTTTCAGACAGAACGAAAAGTTCGATTTCTTCCTTACTTATTTCATCAGGAACGATATTCTGAAAAAATTTCTGACCTTTTCTTCATGGGAACCCATGATCTTCATAATCTCATCAACGATCCTGACTCTCGCTTTCTTCATAATTATATCATTTTTCGTAAAAACAGTTTCGGTTTTCTTTAATCACAGATTTTCTTTATCCGTCTCTATATCGATGATATTGTGGAATTCCATCGTATTTTTACCGCTTGTACCTCTTTCTGCAGTATTTTTGAGGATTTTCAGCCCTCTTTCAGTAAAGATAGTACTGCTTATTTTCGCAATGATGATACTTTGGTTTACAGCAAGACTTTTCCTGATAATGTCGGTATCATTCAAATCAGGATTAAGCAGGGTCATCTGGGTGAATCTGGGAATCATATCGGGAATAGGGCTTCTATGGCTTTACTTTTTTGAATTCAACACAGACAGATTCAGTTATTTGTTCTATCTGATTGATCTGCTCGTAAGATAAAAAAAAGGGGGCCTGCCGCCCTTTAAATATCACAGGTACTGTTCATCTTCGTAATACCATTCATTATAATGCTCGATCGACTTAATTGCCGTAGCAGCATCTCCGCATGCCGTCACTATCTGCCTCTGTTTCTTTGCGATTATATCGCCCGCCGCAAATATTCCCGGTATATTCGTATGCATTAACATATCGGTAATTATATAGCCTGAACTGTCCTTGTCTATTATTCCCGGCAGAAATTCGATTCCCGGGATATAACCGACGAATATGAATATCCCGTCAACAGGGAAATCCGAGACCTCTTCCGTTTTTAAATTCCTTACTTTAAGATTGTTGACCGTTGGAGTGCCTTCTATAGCGTCGACCACTGAATCCCAGATAAAATCCACTTTAGGATGCTTCATCGCTTTTTCTTGGATTATCTTAGTCGCTCTCAGCTTGTCCCTTCTGTGGATTATCGTGACCCTCTTTGCGAACTTCGTCAGGAAAAGGCCCTCCTCCACCGCTGAATCGCCGCCGCCTACAACAGCCACATGCTTTTCCCTGTAAAAAGCACCGTCGCAGGTCGCGCAGTATGATACTCCCCTGCCGATATGTTCTTCCTCCCCGTCAATGCCGAGCCGTCTGGGCGACGATCCTGTTGCTATCAGAATTGATTTTGTGACATATTCGGCCGAGTCGCTTTTGATTGTGTGGCCGTTCGTTCCCGCGCCCACTTCGATCGACAGCACTTCCTCGCTTTTGATCTCTAGTCCGAAATCGCGCGCCTGTTTCTCCATATTCACTATCAGTTCAGGCCCGCTTATGCCGGGCGTGCCCGGATAATTCTCCACTTCGGCTGTGATCGAAACATTTCCGCCGGGCATCATTTTTTCGAGCATAACGACATTCATCTTTGATCTTGCGGCATAAATGCCTGCTGTCAGCCCCGCAGGTCCGCCTCCGATGATAACAAGGTCATACATATGTTCCTCCAATAATTATTTTCCAATACTTAGTAAACTCGCTAAGAAATATAACGAATATAGTTCCGGTTGTCAAATGTTTTTTGCTATTTTATGCTAATCTGTTAATATTAACAATCTATTTTGTTATAATCCGAAAAATATCCTGGCAAGTACTACCGAAGCCGCAATTCCTGCAAGATCGGCGAGAAGCGCTGCTTTTATCACATGCCTTGTCCTGATGACGCCCACAGCACCGAAATATACGGCAACAACATAAAAAGTGGTCTCTGTTGAACCCTGCATAATCGAAGCAAGATATGAAGAGAAGCTGTTAGGGTCATTCGCGACTATCTCCGACATTATCCCGAACGAACCGCTGCCTGAAAGTGGTCTGATTATCGCGAGCGGCAGAACATCTGCCGGCATTCCGACCAGGTCCGTGAATGGCCTCAGAACACTGGTAAAGAGTTCGAGAGCGCCTGACGACCTGAACATTCCGATGGCGACGAATATGGCGACCATGAAAGGTATTATCCTGACTGTTGTATTGAAACCCTCTTTAGCGCCTTCAGTGAGCACTTCATAAACTTTCACATTTTTCATATATCCCGCAAGAAGAAAGAAAGCTATCAGAAGCGGAATGAGCCAGTTGGAGAATGCTTTAAAGAAAAAATCGAAAGTTATTATTTCAGCATTTGCGAAATTTATGGCTATTGACGAAATTATCAGTGCCGAAAAAATAAAAAATACTGTCAGTTTAAAGAACGAGGATCTTTCTTTTTGCCCACCCGCCCCCTCTCCCCCTTCATCAGGTTTAAAAGTCTTTACATTTTCGACATTCGATCTGTCTGAAAAGAATTTTGAAGCTATGATCGCAACTGTTGTGGAGAAAACGGTCGCGAGGATGGCGGGGATTATTATCGAAGCGGGCGCTGAAGCTCCTGCCACCGCCCTGACCGTGATGACACCGAGCGGCAGAATGGTCACGCTTGATGTGTTGATGGCAAGAAAGAGCACCATAGAATCTGTCGCCGTACCTTTTTTAGGATTTATCTCGTCAAGCTCTTTCATTGCCTTTATCCCGATCGGCGTCGCGGCATTCCCGAGCCCCAGCATATTGGCCGAAATATTCATTATCATTGCCGACAGCGCAGGATGTCCTTCGGGAATATTCGGGAACAGCCTCTTCATCACCGGGTATATCAGCTTCGAGATGAAATTCAGTGCTCCGGCGGCCTCCAGTATCTTCATCAGCCCGAGCCACAGAGCCATAGCTCCTATCAGCCCGAGCGCAAGGGTAACAGCCGATTTGGCTGAATCGAAGCTCGATCTCGTGACCTCCTCCATATTTCCGGTGAATGCCGCAACCGCCACCGAAATAAGTATCATTCCCAGCCATATATTATTTATAGGTGACGCTTTCTCTTTCATCGGCCCTCCGTTTTAATCCTTAAATGAATTTAATAAATTTTTGATTTAAATGACAGTAAAAGATTAAGTCTTTTAATTGTTTGAATTATCCTGTTTTATTTGTTAAATTCCTGCTGAACCCAATGAACCCGAAAGACAGAAAATGAAAGTACTTCTTATGTCACCTCCCTTCACGCAGCTTAATTCACCTTACGCATCTCTGCCATTTCTTCAGGGATCATTAAAGGCTAACGGAATTGATGTTTCCTGCCTCGATCTTGGTATCAGAATATCCTGCAGGCTTTTCTCATCCGAAACTCCAGTTCAGGTCCTTGATTTTTTAAGAGGAAAAGATGACCGACTTGCTGAAAAAGTTCTTTCCGGCGCTTTTCTGCCTGACGGGAAAATGCTCCGGACTGCTCTGGACAAAAATTCCGCGAAAATGAGTGACACGGACTATGCTAAATACTTATGCTCGCTCTACCTTGAGGATATTTTTCTCGATTATAATAAAATATGCCCCGATTACGAACTTTCAAGATACGGCGAGAAAATTGCTCTGAGCCTGCCTTCTTTTGAGATCATACGCAAAAAGATCATATCCGGGAACGATCTTATATCGGACATGATAGAAGAAGAGTTGAAATCCGCCTCCATTGAAAGCTTTGATATTATAGCCTTAACAGTTCCTTTTCCGGGTACTCTTACCGGCGCGCTTAAAGCCGCACAGTTTATCAGAAATAACTATCCTGATAAAACAATAGTGCTTGGAGGAGGATATGTAAATACAGAACTCCGAAGTCTGACCGATCCCGGAATATTCGATTACGCAGACTTCATCTGCCTCGATGACGGGGAAATTCCGATGCTGAGGATCTGCAGTTATGCTGAAGGAAAGATCGGGCATGACGGGCTTGTACGGACATTTTACCGCGAAGGAAATAAAGTTGTATATACGGACAATTCTCATCTGAAGATCGGCATCATAAGAGGAACGCCCGATTATTCCGGTCTGGAAATGGATAAATATATTCCTGTTTACGAATCAGTGAACCCGATGATGCGTCTCTGGTCCGAGAAAGACACGCTTAAGCTGAGACTGGCGAAAGGATGCTACTGGCACAAATGCGGATTCTGCGACACTTCTCTTCCGTACATAAAGGATTTTGCCCAGGAGTCCGTTGACGACATCATAAAAGATATAACAGCTATGACCGGACAGACAGGGTTAACGAGATTCCACTTTGTGGATGAAGCCCTTCCGCCCGCCCTTGTAATAAAACTTTCGCTTGAACTCCTGAGGCGCGGGATCAGAATAACATGGTGGGGAAATATCAGGTTCGACAAGGCTTTCACAGAGGATGTCTGCAGGCTGCTGAAAGCAGCAGGCTGCATTGCAGCAGTCGGCGGGCTCGAATCCGCTTCAGACAGGACGCTTAAGCGCATGAACAAGGGCGTCACTGTCGCTGAAGCCGTAAAGGTCATGCGGAACTTTAGTTCGGCAGGCATACTTGTTCATGCCTACATGATCTGCGGGTTCCCCGGCGAAACTGACCGCGACCTGATCGACTCGGCTGAAGCGCTCAGGCAGATGTTCGCCGCGGGGATACTGAATTCAGCGTACTGGCACAGGTTCGCCTTATCCGTCCACAGCCCTGTTTACGCACATGCGGAAGAATACGGACTGTCGGTCAGCGGAAGGAACAACCCCTTCGCTAACAACGGGGTCGCATATTCGGACAGTTCAGGGAACGATCCCGACAAATTTGCGGACGGCCTCAAAAGATCGGTTTACAACTGGATGCTCGGCATCTGCCTCGATAACGATATAAGAACATGGTTCGGTTTTCCTGTCCCCGAGCCCAAAGCGGGCAAGAACTTCGTAAAAAATATACTGAACTCACCTTCTCCCCTGCCCGGAATGAACAAAAGGATCGTCTGGCTCGGAAAAGAGATCCGGCTTAAAGGAAAAATCACAGTAATAAAAGGGCTTAACGGAGATACGGAATATGAGCTCCCCCAAAAGATCGCTTTGTGGCTGAAAGAACTGGCTGGTAAGGCAAGTGTAAAAAATGCTGAAGGTGTTGTCTTGTCCGATGCCGAAAAATCATTTCCGGATAATTCAGGTATAAAATTCACTCATTTTATATGCAATGCGGTATGGGATGACCTGTTCGACGCGGGAATGCTTATAATTTGACTTTAAAACTGTTGACATTAAAGGTCGTTTTGAGTATATTTGGTCAGTTTTTGAAATAGATACGCACCATTAGCTCAGTTGGATAGAGCAACGGATTTCTAATCCGTAGGTCAGAGGTTCGAGCCCTCTATGGTGTACTATAAAAAAGCCTCATTTACGGGGCTTTTTCTATTTGATTTAACCGCTGTTTTAATTATATTTAAGTTCAAATAAGTTCAAATCGGGTGAAGATGAAAAATAGGATCGAACTTTTGGCTCCTGCGGGAGATTTTGAAAAATTAAGAACCGCCGTGCTTTACGGAGCGGACGCGGTTTACCTTTCGGGCATAGAATTCGGAATGCGCGCCTTTGCGGGTAATTTTTCAGATGACGAGCTCAGACAGGCAAGGGAATTCTGCTCAGAGAACAAAGTTAAGATGTATGTTACGGTAAACATCATCGCTCACAACGGCGATCTTAAAGGCGCAGAAAAACATCTGGTGCTTTTAAACGAAATAAAAGCCGACGCCGCGATCATATCAGATCTCGGGCTGGCTGACTTGTGCCTGAATAAATTTCCCGGTCTTCCGGTCCACATTTCCACCCAGTTCTCTGCCATGAATTACAGAACTGTCAATTTCCTGCACGCCCTCGGAGCTGAAAGGATAATTCTGCCCAGAGAACTTTCCATTAATGAAATAAGAGAGATAAAGGAAAAAAGCAAAGCTGAGCTGGAAATGTTCGTTCACGGGGCGATGTGCATGGCATATTCCGGAAGATGTATGCTCAGCTTTCATACAAAAGGGCGCAACCCCAACCGCGGTGAATGCAACCAGACATGCAGGTTCAGTTACGATCTGGGATCAGCCGATATTCCGGATGGTTTTTATGTGGAAGAAGAGGCTAAAAAAGGAACATATTTCTTTAATTCAAAAGATCTCTGCCTGATCGAACACATTCCAGAAATTATTGAAAGCGGAATAGCTTCAGTTAAGATCGAAGGCAGAATGAAAACGCGGGGATATCTTTCGACGGCAGTAAAAACTTACAGAGAAGCGATCGACCTGTATTATAAAGACAAAAAGTCCTATAAAACCGATCCCGGGTGGATGACCGAATTGAAAAAGATCTCGAACAGGGGCTATACAACATTCCGGTTCAATGACCCTTCTGTGCCTGCGGATCAGAATTTCCGTTCAGGCAAAGCGGAAAGCACTCACGATGTTGCGGGTATTGTAAAAGAGATCATAAAAAGAAAGTATATGGTAGTTGAAGTTAAAAGCGCTTTCTGCAGAGGAGATGAGATTGAGATAGTTATTCCCGGAAAAAGAATCCTAAATGTAAGACTTGACGAAATAAAGAACGCTGTCGGTGAGCCGGTTGAGAGAACCAATCCGAACCAGATCGTAATAATAAAACACCACAGATCAGTTGTTCCCGGAACGATCATAAGAATAAAGAAGTGACAAAAGAACAATACATAAATACAAGCGGGATCATACTTAAGAATTCGCGTCTTAAGGATACTTCCGCGATCATCACCGTACTCACAGAGGGATCGGGCATACTTGAAATAACCAAATTTGGATATAACTCAAAGAAAAACTACTCGAAGTCCGTCCTCCAGCCTCTAAATCTCACAGAGCTTTATCTTGAGATTAAACAGGACAGAAAAACGATCAAAGACTGCGTACTTTCAGAAAGCTTCGGGAACATAAAAAAAGATTACAGAAAAACAATCTGCGCTTTTGAGCTTGCGGACTCGATAATCAGACTGAAAGTATATGACTTAAAAGATTACAGCCTGATATTCATTCTTTTTAAAAAGTTTCTCTATGCCCTGAACGCGGACGCAAGTCACTACCTGACCCTTACGGCTTATTTCTATTTCAGGCTCGCATGGTGTCTCGGAATATCGTTCGATCTCGACTCAGCCGAAGAAGGTTCTCTTAATAATTTGCGGATCTCAAATAAGCTCCACGGAATAATGAAGGAATTCTCTGAACATAAATTTGCGGATATTAACGAAATTGATTACATTACTGAGAGGGAATTTATCGAGTTTTGCGAAATGTATAAGAAATATACCGGATACCATTTTGGGAATCCTATACAGATCAGAACATCACTGATCGGGGAGGAATAAATGCTTGAAAGAAAAAAAGATAAATATGAAAGCCGGGGTATAAAATATCTTGAGCGTAAGATCGAACAAAAAGAGGCTTCTGACCCCCTGGAGCTGATCCTTGACTTCCTTATCTCGAAAAAATTTCTCGAAAAAGTTGTAGATTATGAGAACCGCAGCAGAATTACCTGGAGGCTGGGAGATCTTGGAATAAGAATGCGCAAGAACCTTATCGACTGCTGGGAGAACAGTACTGCAATGAAAATGGGGAATATTAAATTCATACCCGGGATATCTGAGAAATCAGGCACTGAATACTTTATTGAGATGTTCGACAAAGATGAAATGAACGCTCCTTTTGGAGTGTCCAGAATAATCGAGGAACCTATACTTGGTTTCACTACTCCGAAATTCCTTTTCAACGATAAATACGACAGAAAACTTATCCTCGAATACGCCACAACCCCGTCAACCTCAAAAGACATGCTTGTATCATGGCTTGATTTTTCTATAGATCTTTTTGGCAAACTGAACCTGAAAAGAGACGATCTTGAGATAGAATTTCAGACCCTGGAAGACGATAAGGATTCCGAGCATTATTTTTTTGAAAGATTCACGATAAAAAATATCTATCATTTCGGTGTAGAACAGATAGCCATGGTCAACAATAAGATCGATTTTGAATTCGAGAATTATGAAAAGAAATTCCCCGATAATAAAAGATCAAGATGCTTTGTGCATGATGAACTTAGAAATACCGACTATTTCCCGCATGTTATCCAGATAATAATCGATGTAAACAAACTGCTGCTTGCAGTACTTCTAAACAATTACCATCAGGAGCAGATAAGAACATCTGTCATTACGACTTTAAAACTCTCTCCACAGCTCGCACCGGTAAAATGCGCCGTATTCCCCTTAAGTATCGTGGACAGAAAAACCAAGGTCGCAGGAGAAAGGATACTTGCACTTTTTAACAAACACTTCAATACGGTCATTGAAGAAAAAGGAACTCTTGAAATGAGGATAGCGGATTTCAATGAAATCGGGGTTCCGTTCTATGTGGCTATAGACCCCGCTCTCGTTGACGATAATGTTTACTGGCTTTACGACAACAAATTCGGTACCAGATCAGAGGTGGCCGAAGATGATATCATTTCTTATATAACCGCAAAAATAAACGAATAAAAAAGGGCTGAAATTTCAGCCCTTAAATTTTAGTGCATCAGCTCGTCGTCGAGACCGGGCTCTTTCTTTATATATTTGAAGTAAATGAAGAGATATACCGTAATTGAGAGAGTAATAACAATTGAGGGTACTATATTGTCCGCTAAAACCTGCGCCCTTCCGATGAACAGAGCTATCCTGCCCATGACTGTAGCTCCGAACGAAGCCCCGAAGTTTATCATCAGAATAAGAATACCTATCCTCGCTGTTTTGCCCAGAAGCCCCCTGTGAGGTTTGGAAAAGAAGAAATACATCAGGCCGGCGAATGTACCGAATATGATAACAAACCATTTCGATATTTCAAAGAAAGTAGGGTACTCAAAAAGAGGCTTCATCATGTTGGCGCCCTGAATGAAAAGTGCCTGGACCTGAATTGGAATGCTGTAACCCGCAACATAAGCGAAAACAAAAGCGAACCAGTAATTCGCTATCCAGCCTTTATTTCTGGAGAATCTGAAGAACATCGTGCTTCCGATTATGACCCAGAGTACCAGCGTAAGGTCGTATGGCTGAAAATCCAGATATGAGTCTTTAAGAGGTACAAAAAGATAAGGTACGATTATCCTGTTCCAGCTCCATACCCATCCGAAACCGAGTGAAATGCCAAGAAAAGTGTTCTCGCCCAGCTTGTAAAGCGGATTGTCCCTGTATAGAAAAGAAAGCATCATGATCGTAAAAAGCACGCTCATCCACCTCTGAACTACAGGGTTCAGTATCGTATTATCAATAATAAAATTCACAGTATCCATCAATTACTCCCTAGATGCTTTTTTTGTATTTTCTTTCGTAAAAATATACAAGGTTCCCTAATCCGATAAACAGGAACATTATTATATGCGACAGATTAAGTGAAGCCATACCGGCATTGGCTTTCTGATTATACTTCTTTTCGGCACCCGACTTTATCCTCAGATTCTCATATTCCGCCGCGCCTTTAAGCCCGAAAAGCATTCCGTCGAGCTGCCCGGTCTGCAGATAAGGCACCATGTCAGGTCCGACAACCGCCGTAACTCCTGCTCCCATCTTAAATCCGAATCTCGGCTGCAGAGAAATGTATATCTCGGGATGAGCAGAACCTGCGTAAGACACCATGTATTTTATGTCTCCGAAAGTCTTTATGCCTTCGAATATTTTCCCCTCTTTACCGAATGTGGCCTTAAAGTCCGAATACATGGAGAACAGTACCATGTCAACCCCGATAGGCAGGTAACCAAGATGAATATAATCGACCCCGTTTTCTATATTCTCATAACCGGGTTCCTTTTTAATATTCTCCAGAAGGTTCTCTCCCAGACTTATACCGGTAAGGAGAGGATAGTAAATAAAGACCCTTATTTTTTTATCCAGTGCCTGTTTGATAGTCTGTTCCGCCATGGGAAGAAGCTCTGCCTGGAGAGTGGGGTCAAAAGCCCAGTCGATGAATATCGCATCGCCTTCATTCAAGCCGTTAATTATATCATATACCCTCTGAGTCTCCTTTGAAGTGGAAAATTCCTGAGGGAACATATCAGGGAACCAGAAAGGTATTATACATGACAGGAATATGAGAAGGTATATCCATCTTTTATCGAGTTTCTTGAGCGTATATATAAATTTTTCCATATATCAAACCCCTATTATTCCGACAGATGTGATCTTTCAAGACCGAAAGCCACTCTTATCATCATAGTTAAACCTCCGAGATACGCACCGAAAAGGATTGCTCTTTTCCCAGCACTCGTAGGTCCGTCCATTATCCATTCTCCGATAACCGGTATCTTGCTCCACATCGCTTCACCCAGAGGCATTTTAGACAACATTATCAGTATTGCCGCTACGAGCAGGAAAGCCGATTCGACCGATTTGATCTTGAAAGATCTGTAGGATGCCGAAGCGACATAAAAAGCAAGAAGCGAAAAAACCGTTGCGTCAAGAGGCACGAAACCATAAGTGAACATCGCGTCAAAAGGCGTTCCGGGGCTAATACCTCTCAGAGATCCGAAAAAGACCATAAGTGCTATTATGAACATCTGGTAAACCGAGTACCATCTGTCGTTATTATACTTGATCTTTTTATAGTTCACTCTGAGCACATTTACCATTCCCACGAGAAGTCCGACAATAGCCACATTCCTGAATCCTGTAGTGAATATCATTTTCCAGTTCTCAAAGAATTTCCCCGCCATGAAGAATTCGAGGTACCATCCTATTGTAGCTATGAATCCGATCAATAATGGTATTTCTTTTTTCATCGCTTCTCCGATCTCAAATTTTAATTATCTTGTATGGATCAAATCCTGCAGGAAAGTCCACTCGGAATTGATCGTTAATAATATTGTTCCTATTATGAAAAGTACGCCGATCGCGACCTTGGCGTAATCTGAAAGTTTCAGGTTCGTCAATATCTGCGGATCGCGCGAAATATAAGCCGCAGCAGCGTAAAGCTCTTCACCCATCAGAGTGTAGTCGCAGGATGTAATGAAGAAAGGAAGCTGTGAAACGGCCGTAGTTCCTGCCACCTGGATGGCTCCTGCGGTAAATCCGGCTTCGGATATAAGAAGCGATTCCGCGTAGTAATATCCGAAATGAAATGCGGTAGCAGGTTTCTTTCTTGAAAGAATACCCGCCACTCCGGCTGCGAAGGCGAACTGGTCGTAGGCTATAAAGAAAATATTGTCTTTTTTATGGTCTTCCGGATATCCTGCATCAAGAAATCCCGAAGCCACCATTTCCTCAGATATCTGAAGGATTATCGGGTCGCATGTAGGAACATATATCTCCGCTTTGAACTCGGCTACTTTTTTAGCTATGCTTTTTAAAATGAGCATACTCGCGATCGTATCTATATGAGTATATCCTCCAAGTCCTGAATCGTAAACTATCGGCTTTCCCATTTCGGTGGCTCTTCCGACCGCGTCATCTATCGCATCAAGTCCGGGTATTTTTCTTATATACATCGCCTCTCTACTTTTTTTCACCTGAATGAAAACATAGAAGAACAGGATCATGAACAGCAGTGTTCCGATCAGAACATTCAGCCTGAAAGTCCTGAAGACCGGAAAATCATCATAAATAACATAAGTGCCGAAAGTGCTTGTAAGACCGCTGAAAAACTTATTTCTTATCTGAAAAGTGAACTCATCTTCAGCAGCAGGGTCATTTTGCCCGATCTTTTTGATCAGCTCGTCGCTTACATCGAAAGACGCGATGCCCAGATCTTCCACCATCGGGATCTGAGCTTCGGCGATCAGATCGCTCAACCTGTAGCTTTCTTCCTCCTTCAGGTCAAAAAGAGTTATCCTCTTCATTTCGATCCAGTATTCCCTTGTTGCTATGTACTCTTCCCTCTTCTGCGCAATAAGATCTTTTTTCTTTTTATCAATATAAAACTCTATCCTGTCATAATTTTCTTTTATCAGCCCTGAAATTATTTCTTCCCGCCCGTCATCCTTTTTTAAAGAATCGAGCCTTGTATGGAATTGATACATTTCATTGTTATACTGCTCGTCGTTCAAAAGCTCGTTCACTACCTCAAGGTCAGTTATATTCTTCATTTCTGAAAGCTCGGTTTCTATCCTTCTGGTCTCATCGAGAAGCTCTGAAACCAGTATTTCCTGCGCCTGAAGGAGCTCAGTTTCTCTGGAATTGATGTAATCCTTTACTTTTTGCGCGGCCGCGCTTATCTGTTTGTCCAGCGAATCCGGTATATAACCCCAGTAGAAATCCTTTGTTGTAATGAACCGTGCGACTTCTTCGAATATAAGATCAGTCTTTAGCGACTTGTAGGCGACAAGAGATCTTCTTTCATAATCGTTGAGAGGTTCGTCCACTTTGTCTTTTCTGATTATCTCTTCGTTAAAATCAGGATAATCTGAATAGAAATCATCAACATAGCCTTTTACTCTCGGGTACAGAATGTCAAAATCTCTTTTCGGGCTCCAGTTCCTGTATATACTGACAACATCCTCTGCAACCTCTTTACATAGAATATCTTCCCCTGATTCCTCAGGGTCATTATCCTGGGCAAAAGCCGCCGCAAATACAGCCAGCAGCAGGCAAATCCTAAAAATACTTCTCATTTTGTTCCCGTATTTTTAATTCTTCATCATTCTATATTAATTAAGCAAAAAATAAAGTCGAAAGATAACCGAGTTAATGTTTTTTATCAAGCAAAATCAGACGAAAAAACAAAATATTTTCATAAACGGTAATTAATCGATTTCAAACAGTAATGCGGCCTTCAAATACTAACTCTGCCGGACCTGTGAGAAACAGTTTTTCATTTTCCAATGAGACCGTAAGTTCTATTCCGTCAACTGTCGTTATTTCCCTTTTGCTCAGATCTCCCGTCAGCATCATGTCGAGCCAGCCTGCTGCCGTAATACCTGTTCCACAGGCTCTTGTTTCAGATTCCACTCCCCTTTCGTAAGTACGGATCCTGAGCTTACAGGGACTTGTTCTCTCAACAAAATTAACATTAGTTCCGTTTGAGAATAAACTGTCATACCTTATAATACTTCCGAAATTCTGAACACCGAGTTTATCAAGTTCAGAAGTATAACCGACAACATGCTCTACACCTGTATTTAGGAAATATAATTCCTGCCTGATACCTTTGAACTTTAATCCCGCTGCGTATTCTTCAGGTTTTTTCATTTCAAGTTTAATTTTGTTTCCGGACAGTATTTCTGCCTCATGCTTTCCGTCGCCTGCTTTGAATGAACACCGGTTGCCTTTAAAATATCCCGATTTTGACGCGAGAAGCACCGAACACCTTGCACCGTTCGCGCAGAAATCCGCTTCGCTGCCGTCGGAATTAAAATACCTCATAGTAAAATCGATACAGGCGGAGGCTGACTTTCTAATAATAATTACCCCGTCAGCCCCGATCCCGAAATTTCTGTTGCATAGCTTTTGTATGGTCTCGCCGGACATGACCTTGCTCCCTGTAAAGAAAATAAAATCGTTTCCGGCGCCGTGCAGTTTATAAAATTTCATTTTTTTAGAAAATTTCCGGTGAATTCCCTGCCCGTTTTTAAAGCTTCAAGATTCTTGTTCACTACTTCATCGCCCTTTCTTCCGAATATGAACTTTATGCCCTTTTCAAGCCTGCCGAAATCCAGACCGAGATAATCTGAAGCAGCTCCGATCATGACCATGTTCATAGACATCGGGGATCCGATATTCTTCGCTATATCGTCGGCATCGATAAGTATATGATTTTTGATTCTGGCTATCTCTTTCATTACATCTTCGATTTCAGGATAGTTGGAGATATTATTGAAAGGCGTGCTGTTGGTTATCACCCATCCGTCAGAAGACAGATAAGGCAGATATCTCAAGGATTCCATAGGTTCTATCGAAAGGATCATATCCGCACCACCGAAAGGTATAAGGTCTGAACACACTTCTCTGTCCGATATCCTCAGGTGAGACTGTACATCCCCTCCTCTCTGGCTCATCCCGTGCACTTCGGCCTGTTTCATGAACAGACCCGAATCTATTGCGGCGTAGCCTATTACAGTCGCAATCGAAAGTATTCCCTGTCCTCCGACTCCGCTTAAAATTATGTCTTTTTTCATATTTTACCGTCCTTATTTGTTGGCTTTTGTCTTTCTCTTCAAAGTCTGCATACATTCTCTTGTAGGTATTATGACCGACAGACCTTTGTAGTTTATCTCCTGTCTGATCAATTTAACCATTTCGTCATGGTTCTTTTTAAGCGGAACGACCCTTGTGATGTGATCCTTATCCACACCGAGACCCTCGCAAATAGAAACAAGCCTGTCAACCGCATGTGAATCCTGGCCGCCGGTCATTCCTGTAGTGGAGTTGTCCAGTATCATAACGACCATGTTAGTGTTCTCTATTACAGCGTCCAGCAGCCCGGTCATACCGGAATGCGTGAAGGTAGAGTCGCCTATCACGGCTATTGAAGGGAAAAGTCCGGCATCAGCTGCGCCTTTGGCCATCGTGATGGACGCGCCCATATCAACGCATGAGTTGATAGCCTGAAACGGCGGCAGGGCGGCTAAAGTGTAGCAGCCGATATCGGATAGGACATGTCCGTCGCCGTATTCTTTCATTACTTCGATAAGAGCATTGTATGCGTCAATGTGCCCGCAGCCGTTACAGAACTTGGGCGGTCTCGTTGCAACGACCTGAGGAACGCTCAGAACATCTACATCCTTGCCGGTTACGGCCTGAAGAACCAGATTCGGGTTAAGCTCGCCGTCCCTCGGAAGCGAACCGTCCAGCCTGCCTCTTACTTTCAGACAGCTGCCGAGATATCCCTTAAGCATTTCTTCCACCATGGGAGAACCTTCTTCAAGTACCAGAACGGTATCGCACTCGGAAGTGATCTTCTCGATATGATTTCTCGGAAGAGGATACTGGCTGATCTTTAGAACAGGATACGGGCATTGCGTTCCAATATAGTTTTCCATAAGGTAATTATAGGCGATGCCGCAGGCTATAATTCCTGTAGTTTTATCGCTGCCTTCATGATATGAATTGAAAGGCGACGATTCGCTTTCCTGCTCGAACTTCTCCTGGTTGGCTAAAAGTATTCTGTACCTTTTCCTTGCAATAGCCGGAAGCAGAACGAACTGTCTTTTATCTTCAGGAAGCTTCAGCTCATTCTGTTCCAGCGGCTGTTTCGGAAGTACTCCGCTCCGAGAATGCGAAAGTCTTGTAGTAAGCCTCATTAAAACCGGTATCTGATATTTCTCGCTCATCCCGAAGGCGTGAAAAGCCATATCGTAGCATTCCTGCTGATTTGACGGCTCTAAAGTCGGCATCAAAGCGAACTTTCCATAATTTCTGGAGTCCTGTTCGTTCTGCGATGAGTGCATGGAAGGGTCATCCGCGACCGCAACTATGATCCCCCCGTTGGCTCCGGTGATCGCAGAATTCATAAAACAGTCGGAGGCTACATTGAGTCCCACATGTTTCATGGAACACATTGATCTTTTTCCTGCGTATGACATACCGAGAGCAGATTCTGCTGCAGTTTTTTCATTGGCTGACCATTTTCTGTGGATGTTCCTGTCCGCTGCAGTCTTTGATCTCTGGACATATTCCATGATCTCTGTTGAAGGTGTTCCCGGATAACCATACATGCCAGACAATCCGGCGTCAATGGCACCCTGTGCTAAAGCCTCGTCTCCAAGTAGAAGCATCTTTTCCATTTTTCAATCCCTTTTATTTTTTATGACATAATAATCTATTCCCTGCAGACATATTCACCGGTATCAAGGTGTATCCTTATTCTGTCCCCGTTCTTTATGAACGCTGGGACGGTTATATTTTTCCCGTTTTGCAGTTTCGCCTCTTTGATGAATTCTGTTCTTGAAGTATCTTTTTCTATATCTTCCGTGAATGCTACTGTCTGCACTACTGTCTTGGGCAGTTCGACATCTGCGATCAGTCCGTTCACATACTTGATAAATACTGTTTCATCGTTCCTGAGCAGTTTGACATTCTCTCCCAGTACATGGACAGGCACCTCGATCTGCTCCTCACCGGAGCTGCTTTGGAAAACCAGAGAATCACTCTTTTTCTCTTTAAGTACGAACTCTGCGGATTCAGGATTAAAATTATCGAAAGAAGTTTCGTGGTCTGATATTTCATAAAATCCGCTTCCGTCCCTGAAGTTGAACATGTTCAGCCTATAGTGTCCGTCTGTTTCTTTAACGGTTTCCGATACCTTACAGACATCACCCTTAATAACTAACAGATCTCCTGTTTTTATATCCGCAACAAATGTCATTATGCCTTTCTGCAGGTTAATTATACATTAAGATAGTTAAATAAAAAAACTTTCAATGTCAAATGAATATTTTTAGCCTCTTTTTTTGCAAAATCCGATCTTCCATTTTGTGCCATAATTATAATATCTTCCTTTTTAGAGAAAAATAACCCTCAGGCTCTTCCCCATGGTTCATAATAGGCACTACTGTCACTTCCTCCTTATATTCTGTTCCGTCTTTCTTTACATTATCAAAAATTCCTCTCCATGTTTTTCCGTTTTTTATTATGGACCACAATTCGTCATAAAATTTTTCCGAGTATTTTCCTTTCTCCAAAAATCTTGGAATATCTCCAATTACTTCGTCTGAAGAAAAGCCCGTGCTTCTTTCAAACGACTTGTTCACATACTCGATTATTCCTTTCTTGTTAGTAATTATAACATCCTCATAGAGCTGATCAATAATTCCTGCGAGTTTATAGATGTGTTTCGTCCTTTCACTGACCTTGTATTCAAGTTCGGTGTTAAGATTCTTCAGCTGTCTTTCAGTTTTATGCCTCAGTCTCATTTCCTCTATCAGTTTTTCATTATTGCTCTTCAGTTTAATCTGTGCAGACCTTAGCCTCAAATGCGTTCTTATCCTCGCCAAAAGTTCATACGGATTGAAAGGCTTGGTTATGTAATCCACCCCTCCGCTTTCAAAACCTCTGATTATACTGTCCGGATCGGTCTTAACTGTCAGAAACAATATTGGAATATCCTTATATAAAGGATCGGAAGTGATCTTTTTACATACTTCAAAACCGTCTATCTCAGGCATAATTACATCCAGAAGTATCAGATCAAAATGTTCTTTCTGCATTATCTGCATCGCTTCATTTCCTTCAGAAGCAAAAGAAAGGTCGTAGCCTTCATTCTGAAGAAAATTCGCTACTACCTGAATGTTCTTCGGAGAATCGTCAATCACCAGTATTTTCTGATTTTTTTCTGTCATTTTTCACCCCCGTTGTTTTTGATAGTTCGGATAAGATCATCAAAATTATTTATCATTATCTTTATTTCCTCAATATCGTATTTCATAACTGAGGCTAACAATTTATCTGCATACATTCTCAACCTTGAAGAATTGTGCTTGTCAGAAAGTGCCCTGATCTTGCGGGAAAGATCTTTTATCTGTGAAAAATTATGCTTCTCTCTGGCTGTCAGTATTTCTGAGGCAATTTCGTTTTCCAGCACTTGTAGCAGCCCGTCAGGATCTTTGATCTTATCGATTATTTCTGTTTCAGATTCTGTTGTTTCCCTGTTCGTCTCATATTTTAAGTACTTTTTTAAATTATCAGTCAGTTCATTCAAGATTATGGGTTTTCTTAAATAACCGTCAAACCTGGCCTTATTTATCATCGCCTTATCGGATGACATTACAGATGCAGTTACGGCTATAACAGGGATCTTTTTGAGAGACGGATCGTTCTTGATGATCTCAACAGCCTCATAACCGTCCATTTCGGGCATTCTCACATCCATCAGTATCAGGTCAGGAACATGAAGTTTTATTATATCAAGTGCCTGACGGCCGTTCTCAGCCTCCAGCGTTTCCATTCCCATTTCCTTACAGATCTCTTTAAGAAGAAGCCTGTTCGATTCGATGTCGTCAGCTATAAGTACTTTAGCACCGTTAAAAGTAACATTTTCATCCTTTTTACCCGAAAGTTTTGTCAGTGATGATGAATCTGCGTCGGTTACAACTCCGTCAAAATCAAGAATGAATTTGGAGCCTTTTCCGAATTCGCTGTCCACAGTTATGCTGCCGTTCATCAGTAAAACGAGTTTTTTTGTTATTGCGAGACCCAGTCCTGTACCCTGAAATTTTTTCGATCTTGCCGTAGTTCCCGCCTGCTCGAACGCATCGAAAATCCTTTCCTGATCCTCAATTTTTATTCCTGTTCCTGTATCCTCAATAATAATCCTCAGATCAATCTTTTCATTACCTCTGTCTCTGAAGGATGTTATTATTTTCACATAACCTTGGTCAGTAAATTTGATCGCATTGCTTATAAGATTGAAAAATATTTGCCTCATGCGCAATTCGTCCATGAATATGATCCTCGGAATATCCTGCTGGTTCTCTATCAGAAGTTCCAGATTTTTACTTTCAAGTTTGTCTTTAAAAAACTGTTTTAACTCAAAAATGAGAGAATAGAGATCGAAGAAATTCTTGTT
The DNA here is from genome assembly GCA_002382735.1 of bacterium UBP11_UBA4055. GTDB lineage: Bacteria > UBA4055 > UBA4055 > UBA4055 > UBA4055 > UBA4055. The sequence goes on along the minus strand of DFZN01000008.1, from coordinate 38,239 downwards.
TATGTCAAGTTTATTGGCTTCTATCTTAGAGATATCCAGAATGTCATTAATTATGTTCAGAAGCGTCTCTCCTCCCGACCTTATGGTGTTCAGATACGATTTCTGTGTATTAGAAAGGGATGTTTTTTTCAAAAGATCAGAGAAACCTAAGATCGCATTCATCGGAGTTCTTATCTCATGGCTCATATTGGCTAAGAATTCACTTTTTGCCTTAGTTGCCGATTCGGCTTTTTCCATGGCTTTAACGAGTTCGAATTCTGCTTTTTTTCTCAGATCTATCTCTCTTGAGAGTTTACGGTTCCAATAAATAATGACCAGAATTACCAGCAATGAGATCAGAACTATTTTCCGGACAAGCGCATAATCTATAACGGATCTTTCAGTTCCTATCCATTTATCGAATATCGTGTTCTTTTCTTCCTCTGTTATCAGCGACAGGGCTTTATTCAAGATGCCGAGAAGTATTGTGTTTCCTTTTTGAACCCCGATCCTGTAATCACGGGTATATTCGGTCGGGCCGACTATTTTGAGATTTGATAGCATCTTATGCTTCTTCTGATATGAAAAATCAGACTGGTGACGCAGAAACAGATCCACTTTCCCTGCAGAAACATCTCTGTAGGCAATATCGGGTTCTGAGTAATACACGAATTTGATCGAAGGATAATCTCTTTTTATTAATTCGATCTCGGATGTCCCTTCCTGCACAGCAAGCGTAAGGTCACCTATATCGTTCAATCCGTTCATATAATCGGTATCATCCCTCCCGATTATCACCAGACTTGATGAGAATATTATATCCGTAAAGTCAATATATTTTAATCTTTCTTCTGTTCGGGATACACAGTCGATGACATCTATTTTTTTTCCCTTTATAAGATCAATCGTCTGAGCCCAGTTATCGGCTCTTATCCTTTCCACCCTTAATCCTGATCTTTTTAATATTACTTCCCACAGCTCAGGAATTATTCCTAAATACTCTCCGCTCTGATTATAGGACGAATGCGGAGGCCAGTCCGGATCACCGGATATATATATTTCCCCGACCGAATTAATGAAATCAAGCTCATCCGCTGAAAATACAGGATCTTTGACAGAACGGAAAGAATAAGATGTTTTTATTTTATCGAACCATTTTTTTTTGACAACTTCGATCTCTTCAGCGGAGATTTCTTGTAAACCTTTATTGACAGTTTCAATAAGGTCATTATTACCTTTCGCCGCAGCAGCTCTGTAACTCTCAGTGAACATCGGTCTGCTGTCAACCAATGCATAATTGTTCCGCTTATCCGAAGTTTCCAGATAATACTCAAGAGTCTCTCCGGGTGAGATAAAAACTTTGAGAGAATCGTTTTCGCAGGCTCTGTAAACAGACGGAAGATCGGGATAGACCCTTACAGTTCCTTCTTGGAATCTCTTTTCTGCGAAGCAGGCTGAAAATCCTTCCGGAACTCCGATCACATACGAGCTGACGCCGCTTAATGTCAGTCCGGCTTTCAGCAATGATCTGTCGCAGAATAGAAAATACTTTAATTCCAATACCGGTTCCGAGAATTCCAGAATCTTTTCTCTCTCAGGAGTTTTGAAAACTCCCGCATTAATATCTGCTTTTCCGCTCGTTACAAGATTGATCGTTCTTTCAAATTTATCTGCAGTGAACAAGACAGGGATTTCTGTTTTCTCCGACCACAGCCTCCATATGTCTATAAGTATCCCGTCCGACTCACCTGATTCGTTGGTGAATTTGAAAGGAGGATTATTTACATTATGGGAAATGACCAGCTGTCCTTTCTCGTAAGCTGTTAAAATATTGTGAGCACCCGACAGTAACAAAATAAACAGGCACAATGTCCAAAAGGCCGTATTTATAACTGTTCTATGCATTTTTCACCGTGTGTTTATATGTCACTGACTCCGAAAGAAAATTTACTGAATATTTTCCTGTATTTCACCAAAAGTCTGTCCGGTATTTTGTTCCCGTTAACATACATATCAGAGCTGTCTATTATTACGGTAAAGTTTCCGATCCTTTCTTTTGGCATGATCGCATCAGCTACGAGCTCTTTCTCGAGTTTTATAACATCGAATTTGAATCTGTCTGTGTAACTCCCGTTTCCTATCATTGTACTCGAAGCATATAATCTGCTGCTGGTTACAGATTTTTCTTCAACCCTTTTATTAAATGCCGCATTTCTTACAGCTACGGACCTTCCTTCGCCTACGACTTCCAGGTTCACGCCGTACTGGCTATTAATTCCTGAGACGATAGATTCAAGATCGTTCTTGTCCCAGAAAACATGCTGTTCGGTCTCGCCTTCGGCGGTTACTTCAAGATACAATTTTGTCGGAACTGATGATTCCTTGACATCCTCGATCTTTTCTTCATAAATGCCGTCTTCTCCCTCACTCTGCTCGTATTCTACCTGTCTTTCAAAATCGGGATCAGCATAACTTCTGACAACGGCTCTAACATTTTTAGGTACCTCCGGGGGGTATTCTACTTTTATCTCTGCCGTGGCGGTCACCGACCTGTCCGATTTACCGGAAACAGAGACGCTGATCTCCTCAACATTGATCTTAATTTTCGGATCGGCCGTGCTTCCTTTATCAACAGAAAGAGATCCTCTGTCTCCCGATGCTCTGTGATTTATTGTGTACTGATCCTGAGCGTAACAGACAGACAGGATCGTCAGAAGCAGAGCAACGAATATTCCCCGCATTTGGGACACAGTTCCCTTCGATTTCATATATAATCTCCCGAGTAAATTTTTTATTATTCTTATAATAAGCAATTTACTCGGAAATTCCAACAAGAATTTTGATTTGAATTTAGTTTTTTTTTATTTACATTTAACATGGTCTGCAAGTAATTCAGGGAGAAATGGTGTCAGAAGCCTCCAAAGTGCTGTTTTCATCGTGGTATATATACCTTATATTCGGTATGATATTCGGATCATTCCTTAATGTGGTGATCTACAGAGTTCCCAACGGTCTCTCAATTGTCTCACCGCCTTCTTCCTGCCCTAAATGCGGTCATAATATAAAATGGTACGAGAACATCCCTGTCGTAAGCTGGATATTCTTAAAAGCAAAATGCTCTTCCTGCGGACTTCCTATATCTTTCGAATATCCTCTGGTAGAACTTGTTTCAGGAGCTGTTACGGCCGGGCTTTTTTTCTACGCCGGTGCTTCTGTTGAACTTATATTCTATGTCGCTCTTGCATACACACTGCTTTGTATCATGATCATCGACTTTAAAACATACAGCATCCCCCACGGATTGAATATCACTCTGCTCATTGTCTCGGTACTTGCTATACTTGCAGACCTTTTTGTCAACGAATTCCTGCCCGTAGATCTCGCTGGTTCACTTTTTGGCGGGATTACCGGATTCGGAATTCTGTATGCGATACAGAAGATCGGAAAGATAATTTACCAACAGGAAGCTATGGGAATGGGTGATCTTTTTCTGCTGGGATCCGCCGGCCTTATGCTTGGACCGAAACTTACTCTTGCCGCTTTCATAATCGGATCACTGCTGGCAGTAATTTCATACGCTGTTCCGTCCGTATTGAACCTGATGAAAAGAAAGAAAGAAACACACAGATTTCTAAGCATTGCCGAAAAAATGAATTGCCCTGAAATTAAAAATACTGATAACAATGCGGATATACTCGGGCTCAAACTTCAGTTGTTCCGTCACCTGAATAAAGAAATGTTCGGAAAAGCTAAGAAAGAGCTTCTGGAATTACTTAAAGGCCGTGAACCTGTACCCGAAGTCTGCGTAAGACTTTTCTTCAGATTCGCCGCGATCGATGACAATATCAATGCTCTTGAAATGCTCAAAAAGATCGAATCCGCCGGCATTTCAGACACGAAAATGCTGAACAAAGTTCTCTGTGAAGACCTGATCGGTTATGATTCATACATTGACAATCTTAAGCTCATGCATAAATTTGCTGTCGAGAACTCGCTGGAAAAACTTTCATCATCGCTGACTGAAATGATCAGGTTGAACTGCAGTGTGAAAATGTTTAACTCCCTTCCCGAGATCCGTTCGGAGGCGGATAAGATCAAAAACAAGGCAGACAGACTTGATTTTCTTTTACTTCACAACAGATATTTCCAGTTCAACGGATACACTTCCGAACAGAAACACATGATCGAGATGATAGAGAAGGCAATCGATCCCGGTGACGCTGAACTTATGCAGAAATACCTTTCCGATACAGCCCTGGTTTATTACAAGGATTTCTTTTTTAAGGAAAGTGAAATCGCGCTTGAAAAACTCAAAAGAACAGCAAATGAAAGTCCAATTAGCTTTGATTCTCTTAAGAACATTTATAATATCGCTCTATTCAGGCTGGTCTTCTTCAAACAGCGGCTGGCTTTCGGGCCTTTTCTTTCAGCGGGAATAATGATATCTCTTCTCTGGGGTGAAAGAATAATAAATTCATATGCGGAACTGCTGGAGCGAATAATTGAATGAATGCTTTAAATCATAGCAAAAAAACACATAGATCATTAAATTTAGCGTAAAGAATAATTAGCGGAGCTATTAATATGGATCAGAATATAATTTATCTCGACAACGGAGACACGACAAGGATCGATGATGATGTTTTGGATCTCATGCTTAAGTATTACAGGTATTCCTATGGAAATCCGGTTTCTTTGCACAGTCTGGGGATCGACGCGGACGAGGATCTATCACAGGCAAGAAAGACGATAGCCGGAACTGTCAACGCCGGACCGGAAGAGATCATATTCACTTCCGGAGCTACCGAATCGAACAACATGGCTATTAACGGAGTGGCTGAATATTTAAAGAACAAAGGCAACCATATTATAATTTCATCGATTGAACACTCTTCCGTAAAAGCAGTTGCTCTCAGGCTTAAGAACGAAGGATACAAAGTGGACGAAGTTAAGGTGGACACTGAAGGTTTTCTGGACATCGGAGACCTGAAAAGCAAGTTCAAGGTGACAACGATACTAGTATCAGTAATTTACGCCAATTACGAGATCGGAACGATCCAGAATATTGAAGAGATCGGTAAAATATGCAGAGAAAAGGGAGTTCTGTTCCATACCGACGCTGCTCAGGCTTTCGGCAAGCTGAAAATAGATGTAAAAAAAGAAAATATCGACCTTATGACATTCAACGCTCATAAGAATCACGGACCCAAAGGAATAGGAGCTTTATATATAAGGAAGGGCGTGAAGCTTAAGAAACTGATGGAGGGCGGATCTCACGAATTCAATTTGAGACCGGGAACCGAGAATCTTCCTGCTATAATGGGGTTCGCAAAATCTGCAGAGACAGCTTACATGGATCTTGAAGCAAATAACAAAATGATCATCAAATTAAGGGACAGGCTTATTGAAGGTCTTACAAAGATAGATCATATCACGCTCAACGGGCCGAAAGGATCAAGTATGGGCATGAGACTTCCCCACAATGTAGATATAACTTTTCATTACATAGAAGGAGAAGCTATACTTATGCACCTTTCTCTTAGAGGAATATGCGTGTCTTCAGGATCGGCCTGTTCTTCCAAAACGCTTGAACCCTCGCATGTCCTTACAGCGATCGGTCTAAAACACGAGCAGGCTCACGGTTCAATAAGATTTACCCTTTCCAAATACAACACGGAAAATGAGATCGACGAAACGATAAAAAATGTTACTGAAGTTGTAGGTATTTTGAGAAGCATGTCGTCCTTCATACCTGAAGAACACAGCGAATTATTGAACGAAAACGCAAAGACTTTCTACAAAAACAAAAATAATGAGGGATAGAAAATGGCACTGAAATATACTGAAAAAACGATCGATCATTTCACAAAACCGAGAAATCTGGGAACTATTTCTGATGCGAATGCGGAAGCGACGGAAGGAAGCCCCGCATGCGGAGACATGGTCAATTACACGCTTAAAATAAATCCCGAAACGCTTATAATCGAGGATATCAAATTCAGGTCGTACGGTTGCGCTTCAAATATAGCCACTGCTTCCATTGCTACCGAGATGGTACTGGGAAAACACATTGACGAAGTCAAGAAAATGGGAACAAGTGAGGCCGCGAATGAACTCGGCGGACTGCCGCCCGTAAAGATGCACTGCAGCGTCCTCGCGATAAACGGCATAAAAGCAGCGATAAGAGAATTCGAAAAAAAGATCGGCAGGATACTTGACGAGAAAAGGATTATTACCGAAAAAGCTCTTCTTAATATACTCAGGGATGTCATTCATCCAAAAAACGGTGTAAATCTCGTTGACAACGAAAACATTCAGAGGATCAGGATCGACGGTCAGGATATATTCATAATAATAACTTTAGAGCCCGATGAGGAGATTTACGCCTCAAACATTCACGATGAAGTGATGGAACACCTTGAATCAATGAAGTGTACTCATGAAATAATGGTGAAGATCGAATCCAAGACCGGTAATTTTATATAATGAAATTAAATCTCGCCGCAACATGCACATTCGGCCTTGAATCAGTGCTCAAAAGAGAGATTATTTCCCTTGGTTATCAGATAAAAAGTACTGATAACGGCCGCATTTATTTTAGTTCGGATGATCTGGCTTTAGCCAGAGCGAACATATTTTTGCGCACTGCGGACAGAGTTCATATCGTACTTTCCGAATTCCCGGCGCATGATTTTGATGAGCTGTTCGAAGGCGTTAGGTCTGTTGAATGGGAGAATTTCATCAGCGAAAGAGGACAGATCGTTGTTAAAGGAAGATCGGCCAATTCAAAGATCCATTCAGTTCCCGTAGCCCAATCCATGACGAAGAAAGCGATAATCGATCGCCTGAAAGACAGGACAGGCAGTAACGAAATAATCGAGGACGGCGTTCTGTATCCAGTAGAGATCGAACTTAACAACGACACTGGAAGGCTGATGCTGAACACTTCGGGGGAAGCGCTTTTCAAAAGGGGCTACAGGAGCACAACAGGTGACGCGCCGATGAAGGAGACCCTATCAGCGGGACTGATAATGCTGTCCGGCTGGAAAAGCAGCGAACCGCTGGTCGATCCGTTCTGCGGATCTGGCACAATACCGATCGAGGCCGCGATGATAAAGAAGAACATGGCTCCCGGCCTGAACAGGCATTTCCTTTCAATGAAATGGGACTTTATTGACAAAAAGGTATGGAATTCAGCGGCCTCTGAAGCGATGGATATGATCAGGTCGTGTGAGAGAGCTGAGATCTACGGTTATGACAAAGATCCCGAAATTATAGCCGCCGCTTCAGCCAATGCGCAGAACGCCGAAGTCGAAGACTGCGCCGTTTTTAAAAATGTCCCGGTGGAAATGCTCAAGCTGAAAGGGCAGCCCGGTGTGATAGTAACTAATCCACCGTACGGCGAAAGGCTGTCGGATCGTAATGAGGCCGAAAGACTCTATTTGAGCCTGAAGACCGTTCTGGAGAGAAAACCGGACTGGTCAGCTAATATAATCACGGCTCATCCCGCTTTCCAGGAGCTTTTCGGCAGAGCAGAGAAAAAACGCAAGCTCTTTAACGGCAATATAAAGTGCAATTATTATTCCTATACCAAACAAAACATCTTGCGGTGACGCCGGATTAAAGCTATATTTATTCTTGAAAAATATACGGTGAGGAATTTATGAAAAAGCTTTTTCTTTTTGTAGTGATGACGGGATTAATAATGTCCTGCTCAAAGCAGGCACTTCCCGAAAAACCGGTAATAATGGTGAGCATACTGCCGCAGAAATATTTTGTTGAGAGGATCGCGGGAGATAAGGTTGATGTAAAGGTAATGATACCACCGGGAGCGAGCCCTGCGACTTATGAACCTGCTCCTTCGGATGTTATAAATCTCCATAAGACATCAGCCTATTTCAGGATCGGTTACATCGGATTTGAGTTATCAAAAATGGAAGACATCGGTGAAATGAATAAAAAAATGAAAATTTATGACTGTTCCGAAGGAGTGGAACTGATCTACGGCGATCATGACCATGAGGAAGCTGAGCACGACAATGAAGAAGATGATCATGGTCATTCAGGCGTAAATCCGCATATCTGGCTCTCCCCTAAAGCCGTAAAAATTATCGCTGACAATATTCTCAAAGGCCTTGAAGAGACCGATCCCGGTAATATTGAATTCTACCGAAAAAATCACCAGGCCTTTACCTCTGATCTTGAAAAGCTCGACATGGAGATACGCGTGATGCTTAAAGATGTTCAGAACAGAAAATTCATTGTCTATCATCCCGCATGGTCATACTTCGCTCATGATTACGGGCTCGAGGAGATTCCCGTCGAAATAAACGGTAAAGAACCTTCCGCGGGCGCAATAAAGAACCTTATCGACAAGGCGCGTGCTGAAGATATAAAAGTTGTTTTCGTCCAGAAGCAGTTCAACAGTAAACTGGCTGAAAATATAGCTGCTGAGACGGGCGGAAGAGTGATCCAGCTTGATCCGCTTGAAGAAAAATGGTTTGACAATATGATAGTCATAGCAAGAAATTTCCAGTTCGAGCTAAAATGAACGGAGAAAAGTCATGGAAGATCTGATCACTTTAGAAAATATTGACGCGGGATATAACGGAGTTAAGATAATCGAGAACATTTCGCTAAGCGTAAAAGAAAATGATTTCCTTGGGATAATCGGGCCTAACGGAGGCGGAAAATCCACTCTCATCAAGGTAATACTCGGCCTTATCAAGCCTTATAAAGGTAAACTTAAGATCAGAAAAGGATCGAAATTCGGATATCTGCCCCAGTTTACCTCAGCGGACAGGAAATTCCCCATATCTGTTCAGGAAACGGTCGTATCCGGACTCCTCTCAAACAAGAGACTTTTCAGATCTTTTGCAAAGAAAGACCTTGAAAATGCGGAATTGCTCATGAAAAAACTGGAGATATTCGATATGCGGAAAGAGCCGGTCGGCGAGCTGTCCGGAGGCCAGATGCAGAGAGCGTTCTTATGCAGGGCGATGGTATCCAATCCCGATATTCTCGTTCTGGACGAACCTAATTCATTTGTTGACAAGGGAACGAGCAGCGATATTTACAAGATACTTCTTGAGCTAAACAGTAAAATGGCGATCCTGATGGTCTCGCATGATACGGGCGTGATAAGCTCATACGTGAAAAATATCGCCTGCGTGAACAAAACTCTGCATTATCATCCCGGAAGCGATATTACTTCCCAGATGCTCGATAAATACTCATGCCCTGTCGAGCTTATAATGCACGGACCTCTTCCCCACAGGGTTCTCAGGACTCATCAGAACGGAGGAAAAAAATGATAGAGATACTTCAGTACCCGTTCTTTTTAAAAGCACTTCTGACCGCCCTCATGACGAGTATTCTGTGCGGTCTTATCGGATCGTACATTGTAAGCAGAAGGATCGTTTTCATCGGCGGAGGAATTACCCACACATCTTTCGGCGGGATCGGACTGGGATATTATCTCGGAATAAATCCGGTCATAACGGCTGCAGTTTTCGGAGTTCTGTCCGCGATCGGAATAAAAGCTGCCTCGGATAAAGCTGACATCCGTGAAGATTCCGCTATCGGAATATTCTGGGCTCTGGGGATGGCTCTAGGAATAATATTCATCTACCTTACCCCCGGTTACGCACCCGACTTGATGACCTATCTGTTCGGAAACATTCTGATGGTATCAATGACGGATATCTATATAATTACCGGTCTGAGCATAATCGCCTCCGCTGTATTCTATTTCCTGTTCAACGAGATACATGCAATAGCCTTCGATGAGGAATTCGCAAAAACTCAGGGTATCAGAGTTAATCTGATCAATTATACGCTCATCTCTCTTGTTGCCCTGACAATAGTGTTCAATATAAAAGTAGTAGGGATCATTCTGGTCATGTCACTGCTCACGATACCCCAGACAGCCGCCTCGGTAATTACGAAGAATTTCAGGACAATGATATTTCTTTCCATTATTATTGCGGTAATATCGAGCTTCTCCGGACTGGTAATATCATATTATTTCAACATCCCGTCAGGCGCGTCGATCATTTTCAGCTCGGTGGTAATTTTCGTTATTATCAAACTTTTTTACAATCTGCGCAGAAAGAAGCAATAATTATTTAAGAATTTGTCTTGTGATTTTGGAAAAAATTATATAATTTAAAGCAGTCGATTTTGTAGTAAAATTAATTCGGATATTATCATGAAAACATTTTTAAACTTTGTTCTCGCATCGCTTTTGATCGCTCTGTGCCCGGATCTTTATTCAAAAAGTGAGATCAATGTGACTGGCGAAATTATTAAATTAAGATCATCCGGGGTCTGCTATCTCGATCCCGGTATCAGTCCCGACCATGCCAAATTACTTTCCAAATATGATGCAATTAATGAAGTGCTGAACGATTTGGGAACTTTTCTTGAGGATAACGATTCTCTCATTATTGAGCCTGCAAAAAAGAACTATATCGTAAAATGCCTGACCAACCGGCTTGATGTGCTTGTATATCGTGAAGGCGAAGAGGACATAGACGGATATCCTGCCTATGTTACTTATATTTCTACGGACATCCATAGAGTTAAACTCAACGATCTGCTTTTCGCCGCAAAGACCGACAACAAACTCAGATATCTGATGGATTTTGAATATAACAGGTTTAAAAAGCTGATCAAGAATATTAATTTCCTGAAAATCTCAACAAATAAGCTTCCAGAAAATTTCATTGTTGATCTCGCATCTGACCTGACCGCGACAGAATGGGCAAACAAAGCTCATTTGAGTAACGAGGAAGGAATGAAGATCGAATATTATTCTATATCGGTCGATGTAGATGAACTTTATGAGTCTTCTTATATTTACCTTGCGGAATCTCTTGTTAAAACAGGTCAGAGTTCACTTGTGATGGGAATGATGAACAGACTGATAAATATCGATCCTTTGAATTTTGCCGCCGCATATTCAGTCAGAGGTTATTTGTTCTATCAGGAAAAGCAGTATCAGTCCGCTGTCAAAGAGCTCGAAAAATCCCTCGCTATCGAGCCGTCATTTGCTTACTCAGAATGCATACTGGGAAAGGTACTGGCCGACCAGAAAAAGAATGACGAAGCGTTTCAAAAATTTGCCGCCGCCATTAAGACGGACGCTAATTATTTCCTTCCTTACATATATAGAGCCAACCTCTACAGAAAGAACGGAAAATACGATGAAGCGATCTTGGATTATTCAAAAGCCGCTCAGATCAATCCGAAAAATATCGAACCCTATTATAATTCAGGCATTGTTTATTATCTGACAGGCAAATATGAAAAAGCCGTCGAAGCATATACAAAAGCACTATATCTCGACGAACTGTCACCGGCACTTTACTACAACAGGGCTATAGCATTACGAAAATCATCCGAAGACGAAAAAGCCGCCGAGGATTATAAGTCTTATCTGCTCTTGTCAGTTAAGAATATCGATGAGAGCGGTACAGAGCCTCTGGTGTCCGCGTGGATGAGCGAAACTAATTTCAGTCCTATTTTTCCCGATTAGAGTTTAGCCGAATATTTCTTCGGTCCGTGCCGTAAAATCATTTTTCCCACAGCACATCATGACCGATAAAGGTGCGGCGTGACGGATCTCCGCGAGCATTTTCTCCGCCGTATTCCTGATGTCCCACTGAGCATGCTCGTCAAGCCTTAAACTGAAAAAGTGATAAAGCTCTCTGAAATTCATCTTTAACAATATCTTTCTTCTGTGCGCGTTAGTAAGAACATATTGAGCATGTAACGGGCTTGATGCGGCGATCTTTTTATACAATTTCTCTGTTTTCTTCATGATTTCATTGAACTCGGCATTCATACCTATCCGGTCTATATTGGGAGGCAATGTGAACCCGAGCTCAGTCTCGTAATTTTCTGTTATGAATGAAGCTATTCTATGTCTCTTCATCTGAGCATAATTTGTAGCGCTTAAGACTATTTCAAAAACAGCGTCGGCGAATTCAAAATATCTCTTTACAGAATCATAGGACATTCTGTTCCTCAATACCTGAATGAAAATCTTCCTGATCTTGTCCCCGTCGTAGGAGCGGACTTCTTTGACTGCATCTTTGTAGCTCATTTTTTTCACATCCGATAAGATAGCCGCCGTTATAGCTCTGTCCGGATCGGAAGTGTGATCAACAAGCCTGACTTCAGGAATAGATGCCCTTTTAGGACTTTTTCCGGTTTTACCGAACAGATCAATTAGTTCCGCATTCCCTGTCCGGTCATAAAGCGTGGGTTCTATATATTTGATGATGGACGGTGAAAGGTCTTTAACGAGTTCATACAATTTTTTTGAAAGGTCCCTGCATTCCTTCAGCTCCGAGTTGCCAAGCTGCCTCAAGATGTTCTCCAGGCTTCTCGCGTTGACGCTCATACCGAACTGGCTTTCCGTAGCAAGGGAAACCACATAGCGCGCATCCTCTTTAGCCCAGCCTTCAACTGTTCTTTTGCCGTTCTTTTTCTTGATGATATCCGAATTCCTGTCGAACAGGTATTCTATAAGCGCGTCATAAAGTTTTTTGTAAACCCTGTTCTGCTCCTTCACGAGACCGGTGAACTCTTTTTCAAATCCGAGCTCTTTTATCTCTTCCGGGATCACGAAATCGCCTTCAAGAGTAATGTATCTCTGCGATTTTTCCGTGAACGAGGCCATTCTGAACTTCTGCACCTGTTCGACTGCCAGCCTGGAAAGTCCGATTATGTCGAAATTGAAATAAGCGTGTTCAGCTACAGATGAGTGCCCGAGACCAAAGATTATAGCCTCGTTCGATTTTCTGCTTTTATCCACTTCTTCTCTGGCCTCTTTACGAAGTTCTTCAATGTCCCTGGGATCTCTGCTTATCCTTGCGTATGCCGCGCTTAATGTCTCAGGAGTGACATTATCTTTTTCCCAGCCTGCTTTTTTCTTAAGCTCGTTTATGATATCGGCATCGAAATTATAGCCTGACAAAAGAACTTTCATTTTTAAACCTTTGGTTTTATGATCATACTGACTACCGGATTGACGGCTAATGAAACAAGCATGCCTATCGTTCCGGCCTGAGGCGAATATGACGGTCCGAAATAAAGATATAGAGCTAAAGAGGTCCCCAGCCCCGTAAAGAACGAGGCATAAGCTCCGTATTTATTCGCTTTTGTGCCTAAGATACCCCACAGGAACGGACCCAGAAAGGCTGAACCTATCGCGCCCCATGATATACCGAGGATCGCGACGATCGTGTCAATCTTAAAAAGCGCCATGACGACCGAAAGGAGCACAAAAACAACACTTGCTACCCTGGTAATCAGAGTGAGTTTTCCGTCGCTTACATCTTTATTTATAAAGCCCTGATAGAAATCTTTTGACAGTGTCGAGCTGGATATCAGAACAAGCGACGCAAGAGTGGACATGGATGCCGAAAGGAGCAGCACAAGTATAATAATAAAAAGCGAATCAGGTATTATCTTCATTAGAAGCTCCGGCATCAGCTTGTCGAAAATGGGCGCGCCGCCAGAAAAAGCCTGAGGCGTATTTTCAATACTGATAAAAAACCTGCCGGTCGAGCCCACAAAATACGCCACGCAGCCTATAAGCAGCGCAAAGACCGTTGACGCGATCATTCCTGTCTTGACAGCTTTTTCGTCCCTGATGGCCATAAACTTCTGGATCAGCTGAGGCATTGCAAACGGCGCGACGCTGGTCAGAAACACCAGCGAGAACAGCGGCCACCATCCCGGCGGTCCTACTACCGAAGTGAGCTTCGGGTTTATCGAATTCAGCTTTGCCGTGATATTCGCAACCCCCCCGGAACCCGAGATCGTGAAGATCATCATCATGATCACTCCGAGCACCATGACGATGCCGAAGAAGGTATCGAGCGATGCCATCGACTTATATCCCCCCAGGCTCAGATAGAGCGCGGTGAAAAGTCCCATAAAGACTACCGCGTGCCAGTATTCAAGACCTGGCAATGATGATTCGAACAGGTATGAAAGTCCCTGAAAGACCGCTGCAGAGTAGGGTATCAGGAACACGAATATGACTATTGAGGCGAAGAGTTTAATGTTTTTGGAATTGTAACGCGCTTCAAGGAATTCACTCATCGTCGCCACATTATATTTCACCGACGCCTGTTTCACCCTCCATGCAAGAAGTTTCCAGACGAGAAAAACACCCACTATAGCGTTGAAGAACCCTATCCATACGCCTGAATAACCGAATCCCCAGCCAACTTTTCCCGCGAAACCGATAAAGATTACCGCCGAAAAATAAGCTGTCCCGTACGAAAAAGCGCTCATCCACGGTCCCACCTTTCCCCCACCAAGCAGAAAGTCCGAAAATGTTTTTGTTTTCTTTGCCCCGATGATACCGAAAGCGATAATTGTCAGGGTGTATAACGCAAGCACTATAATTTTAACGGCCATTCATCATCCCACTTTTTAATTAAAATCAGATGAATATAAGTCTTACGCGCGCCAAAAGCAACTTTGAAAATTTTAATATTATAGTGATAAATTTTATTTCTAATTCATCATATTTTTACTTATATTCCGCTTTATGAAGAAAAAGATCGCTATATCTGTCATTACCGTTCTGCTGATTGCGGGATGCGCAAAAAAGGAACTGCTTGTTCCCAAACAGCCCGTTACCGAAAAAGAATTTCTGTATATGGAAGAGATTTACGCATACGCCAAGAACAGCTTCAGCGCAGGCAAGTTCGATGAATCGATCGAATGGTACGACAGACTCGATTCTGACTATCCCGGCAATCCTTACAAAGCCGAATCGCTTTTCATCAGAGGTTATATCTCGAAGGATTACAGAGACGACATTATGGCCGCCGAGAAGTATTTCCGTGAACTGATCAACAAATATCCTGACTCTGAATTTACCAATTCTGCAAAATTTGAGCTTGAGCACCTGAACGATCCCGATTTTATTCCTGAATTCGAAAAATAATAGGAAACAATACAATGGACAGAATTTATCTTGATAACAGCGCGACGACGAGAGTGGACAAAAGAGTAGCCGACGCTGTATATGAATATATGACCGAAAAGTTCGGAAATCCGAGCTCGGCGCACTCTTACGGACAGGAGGCTAAGTACGCTCTCGACGACGCGAGAGAGAAGGTAGCGAAAGTGATCGGCGCGTCTGTCGGCGAGATCTTTTTTACTTCAGGCGGAACTGAAGCCGACAACTGGGCATTGCGCGGGATCGCTGACCAGTACCTTGATCATGGCAAGCCGGTTCATGTAATTACCACCGAATTCGAGCACAGCGCGGTTTACGAAATGTGTAAATATTATACAAAATTATATCCGGAACTGTTCTCAGCTACTTTCCTGAAGCCGAACGCAAAAGGAGCCGTAACCGCCGAAATGGTCTCAAAAGCCGTCTGCGAAAATACGAAGCTTGTGTCTGTGATGCATGTGAACAACGAGATCGGGGTCATTAACGACATCGGTTCTATAGGAAAGCCGTGCAGAGATAAAGGCATTATCTTCCATACTGACGCTGTGCAGTCATTCACTAAAGTCCCGATCGATGTTAAGTCCATGAACATTGATATACTTTCCGCTTCTTCACATAAAATTTACGGGCCGAAAGGTGTCGGAATGCTGTATTTGAGGAAGAAGGTCGCGCTTCTGCCCAATCAGTTCGGCGGGCATCAGGAGAGCAATATGAGAACGGGTACCGAAAATCTTCCCGGCATCGTCGGTTTTGCTAAGGCGGCGGAAATCTCTTACACTGATATGAATGAGGAAATCCCCCGCATTACCGGACTTCGCAACAGGCTTTACGAGCTCATTTCCGCCGGAGTTGACGGCATTATCGTCAACAGCGACCTTGAGAACGGCTATGGAGGAATACTTAACATTACTTTTCCGGGCATCGAGGGCGAAGCACTTTTACTTTCACTTGACCTTGAAGGAATAGCCGTTTCCACAGGTTCCGCCTGTTCGACGGGCCATGTCACGCCGTCCAGGGTGCTCACATCAATCGGGCTTACGGCAGAACAGGCGCAGAGCTCGATCCGCCTCTCGGTCGGGCGCTTCAACACGCTTGAAGAGATCGAGTTCGCCGCTCAGAAAGTGGTCGAGAATGTTAAAAGACTGCGCGAGATGATGAATTGAAAAAAGTCCTAGTCGGAATGAGCGGCGGAGTTGACAGCTCCGCATCAGCGATACTGCTAAAGGAACAGGGTTATGAAGTGGTCGGCTGCTCGATGCTGCTCTCCCCTTCGGACAATGAAGAAAAATACGCGGATGCCGTTGAAGTTTGCAGACATATCGGCGCGGAACATCATTTCTATGATCTTAGAGACTATTTCAAAAACACGGTGATCGAATACTTCAGGAATGAATATCTTGCCGGAAGAACGCCCAATCCTTGCGTTCTATGCAATTCGGTGATCAAATGGGACAAGCTGTTCGAAAAAGCAGACGAGCTCGATTGTAAATTTCTTTCAATGGGGCACTACTCCCGGATAGTTCAGGACGACAAAGGATATCACCTTAAGCGGGGAATGGACGAAAAGAAAGATCAGAGCTACTTCCTTTATGTTATGAAAAAAGAATTCATGCCCAGAATACTTTTCCCTCTAGGCGAAATGATCAAGGATCACGCGAGAAAAATCTGTGCGCGGGAAGGTTTGGATCACTTTTCAAGGAAAAAAGAAAGCATGGAGATATGTTTCATCCCCGATGACGACTATAAAAAATTCCTTCTCGATAATTTTGAAGAGTTCAGGAAGATCAAACCGGGCAGGATAATCCGCAACGACGGTGAAAAGTCTGTCAATAAACACGAAGGATATCCGTTCTACACGGTCGGTCAGAGAAAAGGCCTCGGCGGAGGGTACGCTGAACCTATGTATGTTTCAAAAACCGATCCGGAGAAAAATGAAGTCCATATCTCTGCAAGGAACGGCCTTTCACACAACACTGTAACTTTCTCAGAAGCGAACTGGCTTGAAGAACCTGTTTTCGGAGAGGCTTACACCGCTAAGATCAGGTATAACACACAGCCTGCGGAATGCCTTCTTGAAAAAACAGAGAACGACCTGTTCAAAGCAGTCTTTCAAAAAACCGTTTTCGCCGTTACACCCGGTCAGTCCTGCGTAATTTATAAGGGCGACACAGTTATCGGCGGCGGAATAATTCAGTCATGAACGAAAAGATCGAAAATACTCTCTCGAACCTGCCCGCTTCTCCGGGCGTTTATTTTTTTAAGAATAAAGAAGGCAAGATAATTTATATCGGCAAAGCTAAGGTCTTAAAAAACCGCGTAAAGTCTTATTTTATGAATATCGGNNGACAATGAGCTTGAAGCCCTTCTTCTTGAGGCTAATATGATCAAGCAACACAAACCCAAATACAACATTGACCTTAAGGATGACAAATCTTTCCCGTATATAAAGATCACAAAAGAACTTTTCCCGCAGGTTTTCATCACGCGTAACCTTGATAAGGACGGCTCAAGATATCTCGGCCCGTTTACGCATGTAAGAACGATCAGAGCGATCCTTTCGGTACTGAAAAAGCTGCTTAAGATAAGGAACTGCAGGCATAATATTACACCTGAAACAATAAAGGATAAAAAGTACAGACCGTGCCTAGATTATCAGATAGGAATATGCGGAGGCTACTGCGCTGACGAAAAAGAGGCGGGCGATTATAAAAACAGGGTGAAAAATATTGCCGCGTTCTTTACGGGGCAGGAAAATGATCTCACCGATATGCTTGAATCTAAAATGAAGGAATCGGCCGAAAATAAGAATTTCGAGCAGGCAGCCGAATTCAGAGACGCACTTAAGTCCGTAAGCGATTTCACTTTCAGGCAGAAGGTCGAAAATGCCGTATCCACTCCGAGGGACTATTTCGCCGTCGAGATCGAGGACAACGATGCGTGCTGCGTGGTTTTCAAGCTGCGTAACGGCAGGCTCGTTGCGAGGAACCACTTTTTCCTGAAGGGAGTCTGGCAGAAAACCGAAGAGGAAGTGCTTGAGGAGTTCATTAAACTTTATTACGATATGTCGCAGCACGATGTTCCGACCGAGATCGTGCTTAACACAGACATTGTAGATTACGCGGTCATCGAGGACTGGCTGAAAGTGCTCTCGGGGCAGAAAGTGAACATACTTTCAGCATCAATCGGCGACAAGGCGAAACTGCTTTTCCTCGCGCAGAAGAACGCTCAGCTGCTGCTCAATGATCTCAAGCTTGAGAAAATGAAGCGCGACTTTACTCCGGGCAGCCTGAAATCACTGATGCGCGACCTGAACCTGAGCAAGGTGCCGGACATTATCGAATGCTTCGACATTTCGCACTTCGCAGGCAAGGAGACCGTAGCCTCAATGGTGACTTTCAAGAACGCAAAACCCTATAAGTCCGGCTACCGCAGATTCAAGATCCGCACCGTCGAAGGCGTGGACGACTTCGCCTCCATGCGCGAAGTGATCGAGCGCAGGTACAGCTCGCTCAAAGAGGAGCCCGATCCCGTCTGGCCTGACCTCATCATGGTTGACGGCGGAAAAGGCCAGCTTTCCTCCGCAGTCGAAATCCTCGCGAAGCTGAATTTATCGCAGATCCATATCATCGGGCTCGCAAAAAGGCTCGAAGAGGTCTTCGTGCCCGATAAAAGCGAAGCTATAATAATCCCGCGCACATCATCAGCCCTTAAACTCCTTCAGCAGGTTAGAGATGAATCCCACAGGTTCGCGATCACATATCATCAGACCCTGCGCGGAAGATCTATCTCATCCGAGCTGGAGAACATCAAAGGAATCGGCCCCGCAAAAAGAAAAGAACTTTTAAATAAATTCGGCTCGCTCAAGCGCATCAAAGAAGCTTCGCTCGAAGAACTCATGGAAGTCAAAGGCATAAATGAAGAGCTGGCGAAGAAGATAAAGGAATAGTTATAGTTTCTCAATCTGATAAAACGGTATTTCCGTGATCCTCCCTTCCGAATACGGTGCCTGACTGACCTTGTACCCTTTTTCCGACTTGAACTGCTCCATGAATATTGCCATGCTTTTCAGCCTTCCCGTTGAGCCTGATTTGACTTCGATCGGGTAAACATTACCGCCCCTCTGAATCAGATAATCAATTTCGGCACTGCTGTTCCTGCTTTCCCTGAGCCAGTAGTATAATGAATCTCTGTGGAAAGGATCTCCGTAAGCTAAAAGTTCCTGCCCGACGAACTGCTCGGACACTCCGCCCATATATACAGTGTTAAGATCTGAAACCATCATTGTTTTGGGATATAATCCGCTTATTGAATGAAGAAGTCCGATATCGAGAAATAAAAGTTTAAAGTAACTGCTTTTTACTCCCGCTTCAAGAGGAATGGCTGAAGCACTTGTCCTTTTCAATATCCTTTTTACCGTAAAGGTGATCATGCAGAGCGTCATATCCTAATGCTAAAAGAAATTCCTTGAAAGATAAAGGGTACATGAACAGATATTGGATCCTGCCGACAGGGATACTTATCTTTGCCCTTGTAAGCGCGAATTCGAGAAGCGATCCGGCTGCGATCACATGAAGTTCGGGCATTTCTTCATAAAAATATCTTAAAGCCACTATTGCTCTCGGACAGTTTTGTATCTCGTCAATAAAAAGAAGAGTCTTTCCGGGCTTGATCTTTTCGCGTGTAGTAAATACTATTTTTTCTATCATCTCCTTCGGGTCCAGAGAAGTAAAGAATTTTTCATATTCCAGATTCTTTTCTAAATTCAAAACAACAATATTCTCAAACTCATTCTTTCCGAATTGCTCGATAAGGTAAGTCTTGCCTATCTGCCTTGCTCCTCGAAGCAGGAGCGGTTTTCTTCCTTCTTCACTCTTCCATTCGAGCAAAGTTCTGTAAATATCCCTTTTTATCATTTTAGCCTCGTTTATGTCAAAATCCAAGGATAATATAATGATATTCTTGATAAAATCCAAAGATATTTTTTGCTATTTTATGATATTCTCCAAGGATACTTATTTTCTAAATCTCATTCTGCTGAAAAGTGACTCGCTGTTCATGCTTTGAAGTTTATCAAAGTCTGCAAATTGAAGCGTAGCCATCCATACTATCCATGTTAAGAACAACCATCCTGCGAGTATGAAAGTGAATAATATAACAGGCACATGATATTCCATTGTACCGTAGAAAACATTATAAATATAAGTGTATAGGATCATGAATGGCATAAGAGGAAGGAAAGCAATAAAATATTTCCTGAGGACTGTTCTTAATACAGTATTCACAAATTCTTTTCTCGAAAGTCCCGAAGTCATATACAGGAAGGTTATTTTATCTTTGTTTCCGATAGTAGAATACAGATAAAAGCCTGAAAAAATAGGAATTCCGCTTATAATTACATTCATATCTTCATGGTAGATAATTAATCCCCATACTATCCATGCAATATATGGATACCATAAATAAACTAGCCAATGATATGTACCGAAAATTGTGATCTGAAAAAGCTCTCTGTATTTATCACTGCTCTTTTCTGAATGCGTGATCCTTTTTCTCAGAGATTTTTCTGGCATACTTTCAAAGTACTTCTCTATTGACCTTATCGTATTCTCAAATCCCTTTTCTGAAGATTCTTTCAGATTGAAATTTATATAATTCCTTCGGAAGCTAACAGCCTGATAGATTATAACCGCTGCGAATCCGGCATAGAACAAAGTAGCTGATCGAGGATATTTATCCTGAATTGCAGGAAGTGCAAAGATGCCGATCAAGCCAAATATGTAAAACAATATCTTAATAATTATGTACTTGCGGCTTCTATAAACCGAAACAGAATCAAAGAAAAAAGCTGTTACAATTAACGAAAGGATGCACAAATTCAGGAAAACCAGAAATGATATCAGTTTAAGTTCTTTCAATCCGCCTGCAATGAAAACGAACCAGGCAAAATAAAAAGACAGATGCAACAGACTGTAATTCATTATCTTGTTTCTGATCTCGGGTACAGAATGGAAAATCGGAGTATTCAAAGACAACTTCAAACATAAAATCAGAATAATATAATTCAATATACAAGCAATACCAAACAGGTTAACGAAAACAGGCACAAAAACTGAATCAATCTTACCGAACAGGACATATGTTTCTGAACCAAATATTTTAACTAGAACTGTCAAGAATATTATAGCTAAATAAGAAAGCATGGCAGGAGGCATTATCCTATAATTGAATTTGAATATTTTATAATATTTACTCATCGCACACTCCTACCTGTTAAGTTCGATAAATATATCTTCAAGATTCATTTTTTCGCTGTACTGTTCCTTCAAGTCAGAAAGGCTGCCGGAATATTTCAACTCGTTATCTTTAAGAATAGCTATGTTTGTTGCAATTCTTTCAAGATCGGAAGTAATATGAGTAGAGAAAAGCATCGTGCTTCTACTGTCAAGATTCAAGTCTATCAGTTCTTTGATAAAATCCCTTCTGGCGATCGGGTCGAGACTTGCGACGGGCTCATCGAAAATATACAGTTCGGGATCATGCCCCATGGCCGCGACTATAGCAACCTTCTGCTTCTCCCCTTCCGACAGGTCTCTGAAACGGGCATCAGGATCAATACTCCATTCTTTGACCAGCTTTGATATCTTATCTTTGTTCCAGATCTTGTAAAAAGCCCCGATATACTCAAGAAGATCCTTTACTCTCATCCATCGGCTGAACATATCAGTTTTCTGAGGCACATATCCGATCCTATGCTTTACTTCGCCGGGAAGATCCCATGAATCTTCACCGAAGATGGTTGCTTTACCGCTGTCGAGCTTTAGCAAACCCAATAACCCTTTTATCATCGTGGTTTTACCGGCGCCGTTCTTTCCTACAAGTCCCATTATGGTTCCTTTGCGGATCGTGAGGTCAATATCTTTTAGTACTTGTTTATTCCCGTAGCTCTTGCTGACTTTATCAAGCCTGATCACTACATCACTATTTTCCATCTTTATTCTCCATGATTTTTGATAACAGTTCAATGACCTTTTCCTTTGACAGATCAAGCTGTTTTGCCTGTTCCGCGATCTCTTCAAGCCCGGGTCTTATGATCTCTATTCTTTCTTTTAATGTCTTGCTCGATTTAATATCGGTAGAAACGACCATCCCGAGGCCTCTTCTTCTTTCAAGAATGTTCGAGTTCTCAAGCAAGCAATATGCTTTGGAGACAGTCATCGGATTTACTTCAAAATGAACGGCGACCTTCCTTACCGACGGTAATTCATCTCCCGGCGACAGATAACCGCTCGCAACAAGCCGCTCGACCTGATCCACGATCTGCTTATATATAGGAACACCCGAACTCGGCTGTATCTGAAAATATATTTCTTTATTATCGCTCATACTCTTCCCTATTTAAATTTTATCGGCAGCGAACTGCATTAGTGTATCAGTAATGTAATACACTTAAATTAAAAAGTCAAGCGGTATTTTTAATAGCGACTTTTCGATTTTTGTTTTATATTCAGAAGTTTGAAAATCAAATTGCGGATGTCATGAGAAAACGGTTAAGAAAGATCACTGACAACAATGTCCACCTCGCTTTTATCTTTACCGGACTCCAGGGTTTCGGGCGCGGCGTATGGATGGGAAACATCCTGAGCCTGTATATTGTTATACTTGCTGAAAAGAGCGAACCTCTTTTCGGTCTTGCGCCGAACGAGCTTCTCGGCATCACTTCCGGCATAACAGGGATCGCGATGACCGCCCTTGTTTTCCCGTCAGGATTTCTTGCCGACAAATACAGCCGCGACACTATGCTCAAAGCAGCTTCCTGGATCGGAGCCGCGGCCATGCTTCTTCTGATGTTCGCCGGCAGCATATATGCAATATTTATCGCCATGTTCCTATGGGGAGCTTTCCAGGGATTGTCAAGGCCGGCTTTCGAGGCAATATTCGCCGATTCCGTCCCGTCGGGAAAAAGATCAGGCGTTTACGCAAAGATCCATCTTACTGATCAGATCGCGATGGCCGTAGGTCCGTTCATGAATGTGGGTCTTTTTTTCATCCTCGGCGACGAATGGAACATCGTCACGCTGAGAAGCATTATGTACTTCGGCGTTTTCTTCTCTCTACTGTCAGCCGTAATGCTTCAGCTCTTCAAGGACAGCAGGACGCTCGGGGACGAAAGCGAATCCATGTTAACAACAAAAGATCAGGCGAATTCAGATAAAGACCCGAACGGTAGGGCAAAAAAGATCGCTTATCTGCTTGTAGGATCGAATCTGATAATCGGTATGGGTGCAGGAATGACAGTAAAATTCTTTCCCATATTCTTCAGGGCTGTATATGAAATGAAGCCTATCTCGGTTCAGATCGTAATGGGAACAACTATGATCATGACCGGTCTTTTCGGGGTTATAGCCCAGAAATTCTCCGAAAGCAAGGGAAGGGTCGAGATCATGCTGGCAGTAAAACTTCTCGCTACAGTCTGCCTTTTTATAATCGCTTACTATCCCCCGCTGATAATTCTCCTGCCGCTTTTCGTCCTTAGGGGCTCTTTGATGAACTCGGCACAGCCTTTGAGCAGATCGATACTTATGGATACGGTACCTAAAAAGCACAGAGGAAAATGGAACTCGGTCGAAACTATATCATGGGGACTTTTCTGGAACGCATCTGCTGTTATAGGCGGATTCCTTATCGGCGACAATAATTTCAGGCTGTGTTTTTTGGTGACAGCCGGAATTTACCTTGTAGGATCGATACCGATAATATTACTGATACCCCTTGTAAGAAAAGAAAATACCTGAAAGGAGCTCTGATGTGAAACGAATTAGGCACTTGACTTTGGCTGTCGGAATGATAATTTCAGCCTTACTCGCAGAAGGTTATAAACTGCCGCCAGATGAAATTCTTAAAGTATTCGATGCGCCTGAAGAGCAGCTTCTGTCCATGATAAGCGGAACAGATAAAGCCCTAGAGTATGCCTATGAGCGATATGAAAGCCTTGAAAGCCCCCGCTCGATACATGCCGAGAACTCGATGCTCTGCTGGATCGAAACCAATGATAACGGCGACCCGAAGAAGAAAGTGCCTTACCGGGACAGTTTCTCCATGTACTTGCCGAAATGTACGAATGTCTTGACAAGTTCTTGAAAAAGAACAAATAATTTCGTATTTTGTGTCCGGTCTATAATAAAGAGGAATTAATAATGGACGGTATCAGAGAATTTTTATCAGAGAACGAGAACATCAGGCACTTTGTGGACATTGCGATTTTACTTATGGGAGCTTATCTTCTTGACCTTTTCTTAAAAAAGATAGTTCTCGGGATAATCAAAAAAACTGTCTCTAGAACAAAAAACCAGTGGGATGATAAACTTTTTGAGCACAAGGTCTTCGAAAAATTAATTACTCTGATCCCCGCAATAATAATATACAATTCATCTAAACTCTTCCTGTCGGCAGAAAATATTGTTAAACGCATCGTGGTCTCTTTTATAATCCTTCTTTTCGTATTTTTTATAAATTCATTAACAAACGCTGCCAACGACATCTATAATACTTACTCATTCTCAAAAGACAAACCTATCAAAGGTTATCTTCAGATATTCAAGCTGGTCGTATTCCTTACAGCCTTTCTGATAGTTGTCTCGGTCATGATGGACAAATCCCCGGTACTTCTGCTGAGCGGTATAGGCGCGGTAACAGCGATCATTCTCCTGATCTTCAAGGACACGATCCTCTCTCTTGTCGCGAGCGTTCAGATAAGAACTAATGAACTTATTAAGATCGGCGACTGGATAACAATGCCCAAATTCGATGCGGACGGGGATGTAATAGATATTGCGCTTCATACTGTTAAAATACAGAATTTCGATAAGACGATTACAAACATACCTACATACAAGTTCATAGAGGAGTCGTTCCAAAACTGGAGAGGGATGGCTGAATCAGGCTCAAGAAGAATTAAAAGAGCGGTTAACATAGATGTGTCTTCGATCAGGTTCCTTGATCAACAGGATATTGATAAGTACAAAAACATCCGGGTTCTCAAGGAATATATGGATAGAAAGCTAACTGAAATAGCTGAATACAATAAGAATTTCGAAGAACCTGAAAAGAACCTGATAAACCAGAGAAAACTTACCAATATCGGTACCTTCAGGGCATATCTTAAAAATTATCTGTCAAACCATCCTAAAATAAATAAAGATATGATACTTCTTGTAAGGCAGCTGCCTCCGGGACTTGCAGGACTGCCGATCGAGATCTATGTTTTCGCGAACGACAACCGCTGGGTCCAGTACGAAGAAATACAGGCTGACATCTTCGACCATATTATTGCCGTGATACCGCAATTCGATCTTCAAATGCATCAGTCGCCGTCAAGCAGTGATATCAGATCATTGAGAGGAATCCTGAAATGAAATTTACGGGAATGATACTGATGTCTTTTTTATGCTTTCTACCCGTTTTAGCATCTGATATAGAAAATAAAGAGCTAAACAGAATCAACTCAGCGGTAAATCTGATGTATCTGGAAAAATTTGAGGATGCCTTATCTGTTTTCAGCTCTATAAATGAAACTTATCCCGATCACCCGATCGGACATTTCTTTATGGGATACTATTATAATTTTCTTGCATCTTTCTACGAGACCGATAAGTTTGATTCGAAAATTGTCCTGTTCTACGATATAGCAGAAAAAAAAGCTGATTTTCACCTCGAATTCGATAAGAACGATCCGTGGATGAACTTTTATAAAGGAGCATCGCTGATAAACAGAGGCTATCTTTTGAGCAAGGACGGCAGAAGATTTTCGGCTCTGTCAAAAACACTTGACGGGATCTCATATATTAAAGAATCTCTCGTGCAGGGAGAAGAGATTGGCGACGCAAAACTTCTGTACGGCACTTACCTGTTCTACAGAAGTGATATGATAAGCTGGATTTGGGATAAAAGACCTGAGGCTGTGAAGATCGTCTCTGAAAGTATTGAAAGATCGAACTTCAGCAAGTACCTTGCTATATCGACTCTGGGATGGATCTATATCGATTATGAAAAATTCGGGAAAGCTGAAGAAATGGCAGATCTCGCCCTTGAAAAATATCCTTCGTCACATCTTTTTCTATTTCTCAAAGCGAGAGCATTGTTCGAACAGAATAAATTCGATGCTTCTGAACAATTATATTTAAAGCTATTATCAAAGATCGAAAATATGGAGGAAAAGCACTCAAATATTGACCTTTTCAATTCCTGTTATTTTCTTTCGAGAATTTATTACGAAACATCCGATCATGAAAAATGCATTGAATTCAAAAAAAACGCACTCAATCTTGATCTGACATCAAGAGAAAAAGAAATTCTTAAGAAAAGGCTGGAATGCCTGAACGATCTAAAATTTCGTTAGATTCTTAAAGGTCTCAAACTCCAGATGAATGTCGTCCGCGTCAAATTCCTTCAATCCTTCTATCGAGAAATCATTTACCGAGTATGATGCCGTTATCGAACCGTAAACACATGCTTTTCTTATATTATCGAAACTGAAATCGTCTGTCTTAGCCAGATATCCTGCAAATCCGCCTGCCATACTGTCACCCGCCCCCGTAGGGTCAACGACCTGCCTCAAAGGAAATGCCGGAAGAAAGAACTCCTCTTTGCCGTCAGTAGCGTACAGTCCGTATTTGCCCAGCTTAACGATAAGCGCTTTCAATAGAGAGCATTCCTCCAGAATCCTGTCTGCCGCGGAAAGGAAATTATTTTCGCCCGTCATCAGAAGCAGTTCCGAGTCGTTTATAATAAAAATATCCGATCTTCTTACGACATTCGCAACCTTTACCGGATCGCTGTGGATCCAGAAGTTCATTGTGTCAGAAATTACCAGTTCCGGTCTTTTTCCCATCTTTTCCAGGACCTTAAGCTGAAGATCAGGACGGATATTCGCAAGGAACAGTATCTCCGATTCCTTATATTCTTCAGGCAACTTAGGATCAAAATTCTCGAAGACATTCAGCTCTGTCAGAAGAGAATCCCTGTTATCCATATCATCATGATATCTGCCTGACCACCTGAAAGTCTTTCCGTCTTCAATGATCTCGAAACCTTTGGTGTCAATGTTTCTTTTCTGCATCAGATCTATTATCTCTTGCGGGAAATCAGATCCGGCTACTCCCACAAAATTGACAGGTGCGAACATTGAAGCGGCCAGACTGAAATAAACTGCCGATCCGCCGGGTACTCTTTCAACCTTCCCTTTTGGAGTTTCAATATCGTCTATTCCGACCGATCCGACAACTAGAATTTTTTTCATAATCTTTTCCTCAATTCAAATCTCTTATAAAAATCGTAAATTTCTTCTATCAAGTCAACAATTATTTCAATTTGTTTTTTGAGTTTCTGAACCATACAGCCCGGAGCTATTTTTATACAGAAATTGCCTCTGCAGTAAACTTCGTCGAATTTACAGTTCACTCTTTTCATATAGTCTTTATCTTTCAGAAAATACGATGATATACTTTCTCTTGTATATTCTCTTCCGAGAAGTTCTCTCGCCAGGTATATGCAGCGGTTAAGTATCTCGCCGTGAAGGACAAGTATCTGATATGGTTCAAGCTGCGTAATAGTTCTTTCGAGAGCTTTTTTGTCCAGCAGATGGAAAACTATACCGGATAATTTATCGTTCGTAAAAAGAAAAACCCTGTTCTGAAAATCTTTCAGGTCGAAAGGTTTGTCTATGAACTGAAAATAACCTTCCATGAACTGTTTTTCAAATATATCGAACATCATCTTCTTGCTTGACCATGCACTCACAAAAAATATTTTCTGATGAGGATTTATTGAAATTATTTTCTCGGCCATTTCGATCCCGGTAAGCGCGTCCATCATTACATCGGTTAGGATCACATCATGCCTGCTTCTGAGATATTTGTCGAGACCTTCCTGCCCGTTCTGCGCCGTTTCTATCTTATACATCTCCTGCATCGAAAAGAATTCCCTGAGCATTTCTCTGAAAGAACTTTCATCCTCAACAATGAGAAGTGAAGCTCTTTCTTCGGGATTTATTTTTGCAAAATCCCATTTTATCCTGTTAAAATCGATCAGGAAATACTCTTCAAAATCCCTGTAAATGCTTTCGAACATCTGTTCCTCTTACTTAATGTCAGCGAGTTTTTTTGCTTCATCGAAAAGTGTAAGTGCCGTCTTTACGAATTTGTCATTCATGGCCTTTACCTTCGGATATTGCGTTTTCTCCTTGAAGAATTGTCTCGCTATATTGTATTTGATCTCATCTTTTATCTTCTGTTCGTCTTCATCGAACTGCTGAACGGTATGGTAATATTCTTTTTTGTTCCTTTCGTTCTTTTCAGGAAGCTCCGGAATTATGTGCACCTTGTTCTGTTCAGCTATCATTTTAAAATTTTCCACGATATCTGCCGTAACTTGAAATTCCTTATAGAAAACATCGAAATCATCCTTCCATAAAGCCGGTTTCCCGTTCGTTTTATTGAAAAAGTCAATAGCGTGGTCCTGAAATACTCTCTGCCTGTAGAGATCAGTCATCAGCCCTGAAAGAAGATCGTATGTAAGAAGAGAATCGGGTGTTATTCCTCCGCCGCCGTAAACTACCCGTTTCTTATTCAGAGTCAGGAACTTCTGTGATTCTTTAATGGAATCCTGCTTTACTTTTTCTTCCTCTGTCAAAAGCTCGGGATCGAGATACCTGTCAAGAAAATAGCTTTCCGCCCCTTCGTCATAAGGTCTCTGGATCAGCCTTCCGGTCGGAGTGTAGTATCTGGCGATCGTTATTCTTGCCACCGATCCGTCACCCAGCTCGAAGGGTCTCTGCACCAGCCCTTTGCCGAATGATCTGGCTCCGAGAATGTATGCTCTGTCATGATCCTGCAAAGCGCCGCTGACGATCTCTGATGCCGATGCCGAACCTGCGTCAATAAGAATTATGATCGGCATTTTTTTATGAGTCGCATAATTCGTGGAATAATGCTCCTCATCGAAATCGGGGAATCTGCCCTTTGTATAGACGATAAGCTTACCTTCATCCAGGAATTTGTCGGATATTTCTATTGCCTGGTCCATCAGACCTCCGGGGTTTCCCCTCAGGTCAAGGATCAGCCTTTCCATTCCGCTGCTCTCGAGATAATTCAATGCCTCTTCAAGCTCCTGAGATGTTTTTTCTGCAAATCTGTTGATCGATACATATCCCGTTCTGCTGTCTTCGAGCATACATTTGGCAGTAACGCTGTGAATAGGTATCGCCGCTCTGATTATTTCATATTCAAGAGGCTCCTCAGCGCCTGTCCTCGCGATCGTAATATTGACTTTTGTACCTATCTTACCCTTGAGTCTTTTAAAAACATCTTCAGTAGTAATGTCGTATGCGGTTTTACCGTCTATCCTTATGATCTTATCCCCGGGCATAAGACCCAGTCTTTCTGAAGGCGTGTCAGGTATGGGAGAGATCACAGTAATATATTTATCCTTTATCTCGAATTCGATTCCTATGCCCCCGAATTCACCTTTAAAATCCTCCTCTACTTCCTTTTGCTTATCAGCAGATATATAGGACGAATGCGGGTCAAGCTTTTTAAGCATCCCCTCAATAGCGCCTTCCATCATCTTATCAACATCAGGCTCATCGACATAGACATTATCAACCACTCTGAGTATATAGTTCATTTTCTGGAAATATTGAAGTGAATTCCCTCCAGCCGCATCAGCTTTCTCGTATTTGTAACTCAATGTTATTGCTGCTATCAGTGCTATCACTGAAATAATGTAAAACCTCTTGTCCGACATGATCTTTTCCTTATTTTAATTTCAAAAATATTTTTTTCAGAATTTCCTCTTCCCCTTTATCGAGCTCTCTGCCTCTTCTCGACATAACAGTTCTGGCCGTTTCTAAAGTCTTGTTAAAAGGATACTTAACAAGTTTTTCCTTTCCTCCCCAGTGAAAGTCCTCTATATACCTTGGGGGGAATCCCTCTCCGTAAACATTGCAAGCCACACCTATCACCGTACCCGTGTTGATCATTGTATTTATTCCTGTTTTGGAATGATCACCCATGTACATGCCTACGAACATTGAACCTGTGTCAGTTAAAGTGCCGTTTATTTCTACTTTTACATTCGAATAATTGTTCTTGAGATCGGAATTGTTTGTATCGGCACCCAAATTGCACCACTCTCCAATATATGAATGTCCGAGAAATCCTTCGTGCTGCTTATTGCTGAAACCGTGGATTATACTGTCCTCAATTTCTCCGCCCACTTTGCAGTACTCTCCGACCGAAGTGTTATGATATATCTTTGAACCGGCCTTCACGACAGATCTTTTACCTATATACACCGGTCCGAGCAGCACGCTGTGATGCATGACCTCTGCTTCATCATCTACTACGACCGGACCTTCCGAGGCATCTATAATAACTCCGGGTCTTATGACCGCGGTCTTACTGATGAGCACATTATCTTTGTTCTCGATAATTAAGCCCTGTGCCTTTGGAATGGCCCACTTGCCTTCCTTCCTGATCAATTCGAAATCGTGTCTGATCCATTCTCCCGCACTGTTCACAATATTCCACGGATATTTTATCATTTCAAGGATAGGCTCGATATCTGTTTTTACGCCCTTTTTAACACTTTCAACGAATTCTTCCTTTGAAGTGAAAGTACCGCACAGAAGAACTCCGTTATCATCCGCCGCCAGCTTTATTCTCTTGTTTATGAGAACCTCAAAGAATTTTATGAAGTTCTTTTCCGGTACTATGCGGGCGTTTACGGCTGTGAATTGAGCGCCTTCTCCGAGATCAGTAAGTTTCTTTAAACCCATCTTCTTCATAATCGGATCAAAGTTCTTCCTGTAAAAATAATAGATCTCATATTCTCCGAATATTCTTTCAAATCTCTCCCTTATGCTGAAAATACCGTTCCTCAGTTCAAATAACGGCCTCGTTTTAACTAACGGAACAAAGTTCTTGTAGCCTGCGTCTTCGAATAAAACTATTTTTTTCATAATAACTCCCGTTCAAATGTTCTTTTTATGTTTTCCGAGTGACATAACGATTCCCACCATGAACATATTTATTATAAGGGATGTGCCTCCATAGCTAACAAAAGGGAGGGGGAGTCCCGTAACAGGCATTAAACCGACGCTAATTGAGATATTCAGCACAGTCTGGAATACGATGAGCGCAGTTATTCCCGACCCTAAAAGGTAAAGGTATCGGCTTCCGGTCTTTGAAACTGTCCTGGCTAACCGGAAGAACAAATAGGAGAAAGCTGAAAAGAGCAGTATTATGCCAATTATGCCGAATTCTTCCGCTATAACGCTGAATATAAAATCATTATGTCCTTCCGGCAGAAACCTCAACTGGGTCTGACTGCCCTGCAAAAATCCCATACCGGCAAATTTGCCGTTGAAAACTGCCGTTTTTGATTGTACGACCTGCCATCCGCCTTCCCTCGAAAATTTTTCAGGATCAAGAAATGTCAGAAGTCTCGTCCGCTGGTAAGGTTTCAAATTGTTCCACAAAGCATTTGAACTTAAAGAAACTCCGATCGCGCAAAGAAAAAGGATTATCGCATTATAATATCTTTTCGAGAACTTGAAAACGATCAGCCCGTAAATTATTAGAGCACTGATAAAAAGCTGTATCCCCAGAGATCCTGCAAAAATAAAAAAGAACATCGCGGATATATTGAAGAGATAAAATCCCGGAAGACCTGCGGCATATATGATCGAAAGAAATATCACCATGTAGATAACTGCCGAACCAAGGTCAGGCTGTTTAAGTATCAGATAAGACGGTATTGCTGCGATGATGAATCCTGTGGCAATGACTTTTTTATCGTTCCACTGAATTCTTCCGGCACTAAAATATCTCGCCAGAGTACATATGAGAAGGAACTTCCCGATCTCAGATGGCTGGAACTGCAGATAGCCGAATTCGATCCACCTTTTGGCACCCATTTTCTCTGATCCGATAGCTAGAACAAGCAGAAGCATCAGAAGAAGGATCATATAAAACAGATTTGAAAGAGGCAACAATGAAGTAACCGGGATCATTTGTGCGGAGTAAATGACAGCGATACCGACTATGAACCAAAGTAACTGCTTAATGATAAGATCTTCAGTTCCGCGGGCTGTTCCCGCCGAATAAATCGCCAGTAATCCTATACCCGTAAGAACCGTAAGCGAAATAATTATTCCCGGATCTATGCCCTTAAAAATATCTCTCATATCCCGTCTGTTCTTCTGACAGAAGCCCCCCTGTAATAGTGTTTAAGTATCTGCTTATAGTCATAACCTGATTCGCCCATTATCTGAGCTCCGATCTGACATAAACCCACTCCGTGCCCCCATCCGGCACCTTTCAGAATGAAACACTCATGATCTCTGGTTATATAGAACGCTGAACTCGGCAGATGAGTATCTGATAAAAGTCTTCTTACATTGAGCTCTTTACCTATAATGACCACTCCGTCGGAACCTGAAACAATTAAATTTATTATTCTGCCTGATCTTCCCCTTTGAACAGCCTCGATGTTTTTTATTTCCCCAATCTCTTTTCCGAATTTGATCTTCAGGTTCTTTTCAATATCAACAATACTTACCGATACTTCCCATCTGAAAAGATCTTTGCAGAAAGAGAGAGACTTGGGAAGCTTGTGCCTGAAAGTGTTACAGAAACAGTCATTTTCGGTATTGTCAATGAAGGTCCTGGTTTCGTTTTCAGACATCTCTGAAACAACTTCTTCTCCATTATGACGATCGTAAAAAGATGCAAGATAAGGAAGATCGCGATCCTCCCAGCATGCGGAATACCTTTCTGTCACACCACCGCATATTTTTGAATATCTTGCGTCAGCAAACCGGGAATCGAACATCAGCACTTCGCCTTTTGTTTCCTCTGCGACCCTCAAAGACAGCTCAGAGATTTTGCCGATACCCTGATAGCACTGGCAGTGGTCATCCGAGCACAGATCAAAACCTTCTTCGAAGTGGTGTTTTCCCATTGTGGCCAGTACCGTGCTTCTTGCCGCGACGGTCTGAGCCTTGAGCATCTCAATATTGTTATCGTTCCTCATCTCGGATGAGTTCACGCTTGCAAGATAGTCTTCGAGATCAACGATATTTATTGCGGTCAGCCCGCCGGAATTGTCGATCATGACCTCGAGTCCGCCACTGTATTCAAGGTCTTCCGTATGGTCCCAGTGGAAGTCGATACCGACCCTTACTCCTTCAACTGAGAATGAACAATTTCTGTTTTCAGGAATAAATACTATCTTTTTCCGATAACGAGCCCCAGAGAACCCTATCTCACCGTCTGCTTCTTTCTTCACAAGCTTTTTGTACCTGAAATCCCCTGAAGGATATATCTTTCCGCTCATGTCGGGCGCTTTCTTCATAATCCAGTATTCGAAATTGTCTGATAATCCTATTTTTTTCCCCGCCTTAACAGTTCTTGTGCTTATCTCGTCAGGGTCGTACTTCTGCCTGTAAGACTCCATTTTTGTAATGTCGAAAAAAGTATCTAACTTCTCATACCACTGATGTTCCGCGGGTACTGAGTCTAACAGATTCAGCTCATACGACCTGCCTGCGACTGTTCTGTCCGTTACTCTTCCTTCCAATCCGCTTACTGAGTAGTTTCCTTTGAACTTTACTTTCAAATTTCTCCGGTTATGTAAAAATCCTATTCTAATGTTCATTTCTTCTGAGTGCCATATAGTTTAAGTGGTTTTTTCGCGAATTTTGATAAATTCTTCAGTTCTATCAGCAGAAGGTCGAAATCGCC
This sequence comes from bacterium UBP11_UBA4055, assembly GCA_002382735.1. GTDB lineage: Bacteria > UBA4055 > UBA4055 > UBA4055 > UBA4055 > UBA4055. The sequence goes on along the minus strand of DFZN01000008.1, from coordinate 4,471 downwards.
GAAAGAAAGCGACTGAGGTCCGTCTGACAGGGCTTTGTCGGGATCAGGATGAACTTCGATCATAAGACCGTCGCATCCGTAAATAATAGCGGCTCTTGATAGGCTTTGAACTTTTTTTCTATCCCTGGTGGCATGACTTGTATCGATTATCATAGGAAGATGACACTCATCCTTGAAATCACTTACTCCGAGGAAATCTATTATTGATCTCTGCTTTGTGCCTTCGAACACCCTTATACCCCGTTCGCACACGATCACATTCTGATTACCTTCAGAGAGAATATATTCAAGAGAAATATAGACATCCTCAATAGACGCCGTGAATCCTCTCTTCAACAGTACAGGTTTGTTTATAGTTCCGCATTTCTTAAGAAGGGAATAATTCTGCATATTCCTTGCGCCTATTTGGATTACATCAACAACTTCACTTAAAAGACTTAAAGAATATTCGTCAACAGCCTCTGAAACTGTTTTCATCTTATACTTTTTTGCTGCTTCTGACAAAAACTCCAGACCTTTTTCCTTCAATCCCTGAAAACTGTAGGGGGAAGTTCTGGGCTTAAAGACACCACCCCTCATGATCCTCACGCCTCTTGAACTTAAGAAATCTGCTGTTTCAAGTGCCATATCCCTGCTTTCAATCGAACACGGACCTGCAATAATCTGGGAATAATCCTCATTGAATTTTATACCCTCGCCGATATCAACAATTGTATTACTACCGCCCATATTCTCTTTATAAACAAGCCTGAGTCTTCTTGATATGTGGATTATGTCCCTGATACCTGAGAATTTATTGAAATAGGCTTCGTCAATATAGCCTATATTGCCGTGAACAAGTATGATTGATCTTTGAGCACCCTTACTTATTTTAGCCTCATATCCGATCTGTTCGATACCCTGGACAACTTCAAGTATCTGTTTCTTCGTTGCTCCGATCTTCATTACGATCATCATTTTAAACCCCCGTTCCTGAACAGTTCATGCATAATTATTCCGCCCGCCACGGAAACATTCAGCGAATCGAAACCGCTTCCGGCCGCTATTCTGTAATTCATGTCAGTATATTTTTTCATTTCCTCTTTCAGTCCTGACGATTCGTTACCGAGAAAGAGAATTACAGCTTTATCTTTAACAGGCTTAAATGTGTTTTCCATGCCAAGAAATGTCCCTATCTTATTCCAACCCTTCAGATAACTGTCCGTTTTTTCATATTCTTTAGCGACCAGAATGCTCATATTGAAGACAGCACCCATACTTCCCCTGATCACCTTCTGTGAATAAACATCTGCGCAGTCTTCGTACAAAACGGCTCCGTCAAAACCGAACCAGTGCGCTGTTCTGAGCAGTGTTCCCAGATTCCCGGGATCTCCGATGCCGAATAATCCGAGCAGGTATCTGCTCCGGTTAAAAAATCCATTAATGTCAGCTGCTTCAGGCAGTTTGGCTACCGCAATTATCCCTTCGCTGGAGGACATTGACGAGATTATGCTCATATCGCAGGTGTATTTTTCTGTACCCGATCCGATCTTATTTTTCAACAGAAAATCCTCATAATCGAAATCAGGATCGAATACCAAAAATTCGGTACTGATCCGAGATCTTATAAGTTCTGTAACTGCTTTTATTCCTTCTACAGTAAAAAGACCGGCCTCATCCCTTCCTTTTTTTGTCTGAAGTGACTTTAAAAGCTTGATCTGATTTTTAAACAATCTTTTCATTCTGATCCCGACAAATAATATAATACAAGGTTACAGCCCATTTTAAGAGCTTGCTGCCTTTTTTCTTCAGGATCCTTATGAACTTCCGCATCCTCCCATCCGTTACCCAGATCAGCCTCGTAGGAATAGAACAGGACGAGCCTGCCGTTGTGAAAAATACCCAGTCCTTCAGGAGGCTTTCCGTCGTGTTCATGGATCTTTGGAAGTCCTTCGGGAAATTTGTACTTTATGTTATATATAGGGTGGGTGAACGGAACAGGTATCAGTTCTTTATCGGGGAATATCTTTTTTACGACTTTTCTGAACGATTCATTCAAGCCGTAGTTATCGTCGGCATGCAGAAAGCCTCCTCTTATCAGATGGCTTCTTATGGTCTGAGCTTCGTTATCAGTCATATCTATAGTCCCGTGACCTGTGAGATACAGATACGGGAACGAACTGAGGTTGTCATTCACTGTTACGACAGTTTCCATTTCCGCGCAATCGATCCCCGTATTGTCTGAAACGAATTCCAGCAGATTATTTACTGCCGAAGGACTGCTGTACCAGTCGCCCCCCCCGTCATACTTAAGACGGCCGATGTAAAAGTCCTTTCCCGATAATGAAAACACTGCCAGGAAGAATATTAACAGACTACATTTCGTCATGTAGATACGGCTCTGCAGAATTATCTTTCTTGCTCTTCTGGAATATTTTTAGGCTTGATTCATCGTCAAGTATGATCGTGGACGGTTTAATATTGCCTGATTCGGCTTCGGCTTTGTCTATATGTATATAATTCTTTTCGTAAAGCCTGTTGTTAACGAAAACATCAACGATATCGGGATCGAACTGGGATCCTTTACCTTCAATAAGCACTTCCACTGCTTCGATGCTTGTTTTTTCCTTTCTGTAGGGTCTTGTTGTCGTTATCGCATCGTATGTGTCGGCAACAGCCACGATCCTGGCGAGAAGAGGTATCTGATCACCCCTAATTCCTTCCGGATAGCCCTTGCCGTTGTATTTCTCATGATGATATTTGATGCAGTCGATCATCGGATTGAAAAATGAGATATTTTTTACGATGTTCGCTCCTATGGACGGATGAGACATGATGGAATCAAATTCCTCTTCGGTCAGTGACCTGTTCTTGTTCAGTATCGCGTCCCGCACACCTATCTTCCCCACATCGTGCATCATAGCTCCGTATTCAAGTATCTGGAGCTGCTTATTCTCAAGTCCCATCAGTTTTCCGATATCCACACTTATCAGCCTTACTCTGTTGCTGTGACCTTTCGTATATTCGTCCTTAGCCTCGATCGAAGAAGCGATAATGATCAGAGATCCGAAAAGAGCGTCTTTAAGCTGGACAGATCTTTTATCGACCATTTCCTCAAGATGCTGCTGATATCTCTCGTTCTCCTTCTGAAGCCTGATGTTCTGCTCTATGAGCTTTTTGAACTCGATACACTTTCTGACTGATATCAGAAGCTCGTCAACATTTATTGGTTTCACAAGGTAATCCTGAGCACCGGCCTTCATGACATCGACTACCGTGTTAAGGTCTTTAACTCCGGTCAGCATGATAACGGGAATAACTTTGTTTATCTCCCTAAAACTTTTCAGGAACTCCGGCCCTGTCATATGAGGCATCTCAACATCGGAAACTATGCAGTCAAAATCTTCTTCTTCCAGTATTGACAGAGCTTTTTTACCGTTATCCGCTTCGACAGTATCAAAATTATTGAGTTCGAGGCTCATTACAACGAACTCTCTCAGTTCCGGTTCGTCGTCTATTACTAAAATTTTCGCCATTTAAAACCCGCTTTCAGATTACTTAGACTGATAAGAGTGATAATATACAATTTAAGCTCGATAAAATCAACTTAAATTGTTGTAAGACAAAGTTTTTTATCCGCTCAAAACGGATTAAAACACGGAAATAAACTTAGAAAAATTAACTTCATATCTGTTATTGATTATAATAATTAACCGCTTTTTTCTTGGCATCGTTATTTATCTTTTCAACCGTTCGTTTATTTCTTATGACGGTAAAATACCATGGCTGTTTGTTGTTCCCGCTGGGTGCCCATAAACCAGCTTCGATGACTTGTTGAAGCTCCTCTTCTCTTAAAGGATTCGGCTTGAAATTCCTGCAGTTCCTGCGTGACCTTATGCATCTCATTATTTCATTCATAATCTCTCCTTACCCTATTATGAGGTCATCAAGCTTTAATTTCGGTACATGATGGACTTTCCCGACTCTGTAATATTTTGTATCGTTGCCTTCGGTGATATCATCAATAACTATCTCTTCTTTCGGTTTGCCTATTGCGACAACAAGCGCGATCTCGTACTTTTCATTACCTATACCGAGAAGTTCGGAAAGCAAAGGTCTGTTCACGGATCCGAACATACATCCGCCCAAACCTCTTTCAACAGCTCCCAATAGCATGGTCTGAGCCATTATTCCGGCATCGAGATTATTTGGAGTATTAAGTTCTTTCTTTTTTAACATAACAATATAGGCAGATGGCTTTTCTCCTTCCGAAGGTCCGCCCCAGTCCTTTAAGAACATCGCCCATTTCAGGCATGAGAATATCCTTTCGTTCTTATCTTCATTGCAGGATAAAACAAAACGCAGAGGCTGCATATTACCTCCCGATGCAGAAAAACGAGCCAGCTCAACAAGTTCCTTAAGTGTTTTAACATCTGTTTTGATTTCCTGATAAAACCTTCTGTAGCTTCTGTTCTTTTTTACGATTTCAAGC
>DFZN01000033.1 GCA_002382735.1 bacterium UBP11_UBA4055 | reverse complement strand
TTTATTACGGAATTATCAGCAAGATCTATGTGCATGATGTTCTTAGCACTTTCGAACCTGAGCTCTTTTAACGGATTTGTCTCCGAGATAATTCCTGAGGATACCAGATAGCCTGCCGCCAGATCTTCAAGATGCTGAGGAGAACAGGAAAGTGATGTAAGGTTTCTGAAATTTATTGACAGATCAAGCGTGATCTCGTTTACTACGCTGTCATCTGTATTCTCTTTTACGCCGTTCCTGTACCTGATAATGTTGAGCTTTGATGTAAAGTCAGTCATTTATTCTCCCGCCATTTTCTTTGCGCTGGTCAGATCGTGGTGAGTATTTATGTTGAAAAATATCTTTTTGTTCTCTTCGTTATCCTCAAGATCCCAGTAGCATATCTTTACTTTTGAATAGAAGCTTCTTACCGATCTTTCCTGAGTTGAAATAAAATGTTTTTCTATTTCAGCGGCCAGTCCGGATCTGTAGATCGAATGAAGAGGTTCAAGAAATTCGTTGATCCTGGGTACAATAACATCGTAGCATGAACTCCGGTAACTGTCTATTTCCATTTCGATCATTTTCCTGCTTATGAACGGCATGTCACAGGGAAGAAAGAATACTGCCGCCGTTTCTGAGTGAACAAGAGCGGAGTGGATCCCGGACAACGGACCTCTGTCTTTAATGATGTCTTCAAATATTCTGAAACCTGCAACTGAGCTAAATTTCTCAGGTTCGTTCGTGATGAGCATCAGATCGTCAAATAGCCCTGAGCATATTTCCCGAATCCTTTCAAGATTGTTCATCTCCCCGACCTGAAGAAGCCCCTTATTCTCCCCGTTCATCCTGCTGGCCTTACCGCCTGCTAAGATCGCGCAAGATATTTCCTGCTTTCTAACTGTCATTTTAAATACTGATCTTTTTTACGACTCTTCTGTACCATGTATTGTCATCTGAATATATCCTGAAAAAATCTACTATATCTTCCTTATTTTCTATCCGCAGGAAGTCCTCAATATCCCGTACTTTTCTGAAATATGCCGAGATCGATGAAAGGACATTTATATGTGGGTCATCTTTTTTTGTGGAAGAGACCATGAGCATGATTATTTTTGCGGGTTTCCCGTCCATTGAGCCGAAATCTATGCCTGATCTTTTGATCCCGACAGCCAGCTGCGTGCTTTCGACTCCTTCCGACCTTGCGTGAGGGATGGCGATGCCGTTCTGCATTCCGGTACTGATTATGCTCTCCCTCGTAAGCACTTCTTTTAATATCGTTTCTTTCTGTGTGATCTTTTTATTCTTCGCGAGGACTTCAACAAGTTCCCTGATCGCGTCATCTTTTGTTTTAGCCTTCAGGTCAAGGACTAAGCATGCAGGATCAAGGATCGTCGAGATATCGAAATTTATTTTCACTTGTGACGAGTCGGAATCATGCGAAGTTTTTTTCATCTCGTTAAGGTCTATTTTTTTTAGTATCTCCTGTGAGTTGAACTCGATCTTTACAGTTGCTTCATATACCAGCTCTTTGACGAAGTCCATGTTCTCGCCTTTAGAAATAATATTGATCTTGTTCGAATTGTCGATCTTTGAGCCTTTGAGCAGCTTGAAGAATATATCGTCTTTTCTTATCATATACATATCGTAGTCAAGTATCTGCTTCGTAATGAAATAACCTTCCTTGTCGAAATATTCCACGATCGAATTTATAAGGATATCCGCCTGTTCCGAATTTGTCATCTCTATCAGATAGCTTTCAATTTCGTTGTCAATAAGTCTTTTTCTTGTGCCGCGCCCCGGTTTCTGGAGCGCGTAGTTCAGAAAAGGAGGGGTAACGATTATACCGGACAGAACCATCATAATGGCTACGCCGTAAATATCATCATTTATAAATCCGTTGGAAAGTCCTATACCCGCTATAATCAGGCCGACCTCTCCCCTGGGCATCATGCCGAGACCTATTCTCAGCGCGCCCTTTTTGTTGAACCCCGTGAAGAGAGCAGGCAGTCCGCATCCGAATATCTTTCCCATCAGAGCCACTACCGAATATACGGTCGCGAAAGCTAATGTACCTAAAGATATCGTCCTAATGTTTACAAGCATACCCATGACCGTAAAAAAGATTGGAACAAAAAATTCTTTCAGAGGATGAATAGCTTCCTGTATCTCATAGCTGATATCTGTTTTGGACAGCGTAAGCCCTGTTACATAAGCCCCGATTATCATTGCAAGTCCAGCTTTCTCGAATATTCCTGCAAAGAGCATTGATAGCCCGAAAGCTATTATGGCGTATGAAAATTTGTTCCCGAATTTTTTTAGGAAAGTACTGATCTTACCTGCCAGAAGAAGCCCGGCCGAAGTCAGAACCAGCCATAGGATTAAAGCTTTTACAGATATATAACCTATTCCTCCCCAGTCGATCGAACCTCCGGTTTTTAAAACTGAAGCTATTCCCACAACAACGGCAAGAATGATAATACCCAGCACATCGTCTATTATCGCTGCTGACAGTATGGTTACACCTTCCGGTGACTCCATATATTTATTTTTTGAAAGGATCATTGCAGTTATGCCGACTGAAGTCGCAGTGCTCATTATTCCGAGAAACAAGACAGGTGAGCTCATAAAAGGAAGATCAAGAAAATACATTCCGACCAGTGCGCCGGGGAAAAAAGAAAATATTACTCCTCCAAGTCCGACTATACCGCCGCTGAACAGATATTTGAGCAGAAGTTTGAGGTCAGTCTCGAGTCCTGAAATGAAAAGCAGCATTATCGAAGCTATTATCGATATTGCATAAAGTTCAGGTGTGACCGGGACTGATCCTTCAGAAACAGGAAAAAGACCCTGATCGAACCCCAGAAATGAAAGCGATACTGATCCGAGCAGATAAGGTCCCAGTATAATCCCTGCAGTGATCTCTCCAAGCGTACTGGGGAGCTTTATTTTTTCAAAGAACATCCCTGATAATTTGGCGGCGAAAATAATTACACCCAGCTGAAAGATGAACATCGTCATCCTGTGAGTAATATCTTCAGAACCTGCTGCCCCTTCCGAACAGAAAAGAAGTGAAATTGGAAGAATTAATACTATTGGAATATATTTGATTTTCATCTACTTTCCTATACCGTTTATTCTCTAACACCAAACCGGTTGTAATATAAACAAAAAAGCCCCAAATAATCGAGGCTTTTCTAGAAAAAAATTATAAAAATTTACTTCTTGGGCACGGCGCACTTTCTGAAAACCATGTAATAGACAAATGCAACGAAGCCAGCTCCGCCAATGATATTACCTACAGTTGCCCAAAGTATGTTGTTGATCATTCCGCTCCACGAAACTGTTTCAGGGCTTAACACCATACCCATAGGGATGAAATACATGTTGGCTACGCTGTGCTCAAATCCTGAAGCGACGAACATCATGATCGGGAAGAAAATTCCGAATATCTTTCCTATTACATCGTGGGCAGCAAGCGCCAGCCAGACAGCCAGACATACAAGCCAGTTACACATTATTGCTCTGAAGAATATCTGCATTGAAGGAAGGTTTACCTTACCTTCAGCTATTGCAATAGCCTTGGCAGCAACTCCGCCTGATACGAGGCCGCTCTGAGACATGAACCATACAAGAAGTAATGATCCGATCAGGTTAGCAACATAAACATAGAACCAGTACTCAAGCATTTTTGTGAATTTTACTTCCCCTGCAAGGACTGACATGAATATCAGGTTATTGCCTGTAAAAAGCTCGGCTCCGGCTATAACGACCAGCATAAGTCCTACGCTGAACACTGATCCGCCTAAAAGAATGCTAAGTCCGGGATCCTGGACATTAGCCATTATCCTGGTTGAGAGCTGCGCTCCGAAAGCAATGAATGCTCCGGCGAGAATTCCGAGGATCATCAACTGCATGGTGCCAAGCTGACATTTTTTTACTCCAACCTGCGAAATAACACTTTCAGCGATGTTGGCCGGGGCGTTGAAATTTGACATACTACACTCCTTCTTTTGGTTTTTGGTTTTTTCCTATCGTTTAAGCTCTTTCAAGTTTACATGCGCAGACCTTGTACTCAGGTATCTTTGCCACAGGATCAAGCGCGTTATTAGTCAGTATGTTCGCCGGAGCTTCCCAGAAATGGAACGGAACATACGCTGTTCCTTTTGGAATTCTCTTCGTAACGAAGGCTTTTGTGGTAATACTGCCTCTTCTCGTAGTCACTTTTACCTGCTCGCTGTTTCCTACGCCCATCCTTTCAGCGTCTTCAACGGAGATCATAACATGCGGTCCCGCCAGGTTGTTCAGACCCTGAGACTTCCTTGACATAGTTCCGGTATGGAAATGCTGCAGGATCCTTCCGGTAGTCAGGTATGTCGGATATTCTTCATCCGGCATTTCTGCAGGTGCTCTGAACGGAATGGCGAACATCGTCCCCAGTCCTTTTGTGAACTTGCCGGCATGAAGAACAGGTGTTCCGGGGTGATCTTTTGTGGGGCACGGCCAGTGAAGTCCCATCCTTCCGATCCTTTCGTAGCTCATTCCTGCGTATGAAGGTGTAACTGATGCCATTTCGTTGAATATCTCTTCGGCATTCTGATAGTTCCATGACAGACCCATCTTGTTCGCGATCATCTGATGTATTTCCCAGTCATGTTTTGCAGAACCCGGGGCTTTAACAGCGGGATCAAGTTTCTGTACCCTTCTTTCGGTATTGGTGAAAGTTCCTTCCTTTTCAGCGTATGTTGTAGCAGGAAGAACTACATCTGCAAGTTTTGCGGTTTCTGTAAGGAAAATATCCTCGACTACGAGGAAGTCGAGTTTCTTCAGCGCTTCTTCGGCATGGTGAAGGTCAGGATCGGATATCATCGGGTTTTCACCCATAATGAAGAAAGCTTTCATTTTACCTTCATAAGCATCATCAAATGCCACCGTCATCGGTTTACCGACCTTATTGCTCAGCTGGACATTCCAGAATTTCTCCATCTTAGCCTGAGTGTCGGCGTTCGAGACCTGCTGATATGCCGTGTAAACATTCGGAAGCCCGCCCATGTCACACGCGCCCTGAACATTTGACTGTCCCCTGAGCGGATTGACACCACCGCCGGGAACGCCCATATTTCCGCATAGCATCTGAAGGTTAGCAGTTGATTTTACATTATCAACACCTGTTGTATGCTGAGTTATACCCATTGCATAGTACAGGGCGGCTACTTTAGCCTTTCCGAAGAGCTCTGCTATCTTTTCAAGAGTCTCAGCCGGGATCCCAGATATTTTTTCTACATATTCAGGTGTGAAGTTTTCAACCTCTTTCTTCAGAGCTTCGAAGCTCTCAGGATCTACCCTGTTCACTATAAATTCTTTATCTTCCCAGCCGTTTTTGAGTATAAGATGCATCATTCCGTTAAGCACCGCTACATCTGTACCGGGTCTCTGACAGGCGTAGATTTCCGCAAAATCAGCCATTTTTATCTTTTTTGGATCTATTACGATAAGTTTTGTTCTTCCTTCTTTTACCGCCTGTTTTATTCTTGCGGAAATGACGGGGTGTGCTTCAGATGTATCTGAACCTATGATAAGTGCAACATCAGAATCTTTCATTCCTTTGATGTCGTTGGTCATTGCTCCGGAACCGAATGATGCGGCCAGACCGGCCACTGTTGAGCTGTGTCAGAGCCGCGCGCAGTGATCGACATTATTAGTCCTGATCGCTGTCCTCATTAATTTCTGGAATGTGTAGTTCTCTTCGTTTGTAACTTTAGCAGATGCGAGACCCATGAAGGAATCAGGTCCGAATTCATCTTTTAGAGCCTTGAATTTTGAAGCTACAAGCTCTATCGCCTCTTCCCACGAAGCCTCTCTGAACTGCCCGTTTTCCTTAATAAGCGGAGTTGTAAGTCTTTCCGGATGGGCCACGAAATCGAATCCGTACCTTCCTTTAACACAGAGCATACCGTTGTTTGTCGGAGAATCTTCTACACCTTTAACCTTAACGATCTTGTTAGTCCTTTCGTCAATGTGAAGTTCAAGCTTACAGCCTACGCCGCAATAAGGGCAGACGGTCTCGACTTTCTTGAACTCCCAAATTCTGCCCTTCCCGATAGCGTTCTTATCAACAATAGCGCCTACCGGACACATCTGCGAACATTCTCCGCACTGGACGCAAGTCGAATCTCCCATCGGAATATCAGTATCAAAAACGATCTCAGTGTGGTGACCTCTGTGACCGAAGTCAAGTACCTGATTTACTACGGTGTTATTACATGCCGCCACGCACCTTCCGCAGGATATACACTTGTTCCTCTCGACATAGATGAATTCCGAGGATGTGTCGAACTCTCTGTTGATCTCTCCGTACTGAACTGAAGGTCTTTCAATTCCGAGGAAATATGCCGCATCCTGAAGTTCGCAATTGCCGTTCTGCTCGCAGGCAAGACAGTCGTGTGTTCCGGATGAGAGCATCAGGTCGATCACGAGTTTCTGAGCGTTCCTGACTGTTTCAGAATCGGTAGTAATGACCATTCCGTCCCTTAGCTGAACAGAACAGGAGGTTTGAAGTCCTCTCATCCCTTCTACTTCGACGACGCAGGCCCTGCATTTACCGGCCGCCCCGACTTTGTCGTGATAGCACAAATGCGGGATGTACATTCCATTGGCAAGCGCAGCCTGAAGAATGGTCTGTCCTTCTTTGGCTTCGATGGTTCTGCCGTTAATGGTAATTTTCATTGTCTTCTCCGCTTTATTATTTTATAAGTTTCTTGAATTCGTCTGTAAACTTTTCGTACATGGCTTTGATCGGCATGGCAAAAGCCTGACCTGTAGGACAGAGAGTTGAACCTCCCTCATTAACCGAAGCCAGTATCCTGATCATATTATCAAGATCACCTTGGGTACCCTGTCCCTTGAGAAGTTTCTCAAGTATTCTGACTATGGCGTAAGAACCTTCCTTGCACGGAACACACTTTCCGCAGCTCTCATGAGCATAGAAC
>DFZN01000031.1:82129-89067 GCA_002382735.1 bacterium UBP11_UBA4055 | reverse complement strand
AACAGTTAATAATATAACTGCGGATGTGTCTGTTTTATATCTCAATGCCGGAACATCAATTTTAGATATGTTTGAATTTAAAGCAGAAATATCCGATGTCGAGAATGATATCGCTATTGAATACAAATGGGATTTTGACGGCAATGGTGTTTACGATACTGATTGGTTAAAAGAAACTGTACTGACTGACGATGTGGGTAATATTATTGAAACAGGCACCTCAATAAATATTGTCAAACACCAATTTATTGATGCAAACAATTATGTTTCTAAGGTTTTTGTAAGGGAGATTAGAAGTGATGTTAATATAAATCTTGGCAACTACAGCCTTCCGATTGCAGTAACGGGATTTATGAACATTGTTAGTCCATCTCCAAATTTGGAATTTAACATTGGCGAACCTATTACAATCGAAATAGAAATAATTGGGGATCTAACACTTTTTGGGAAATTAGAAGCTTATGTTACAGGCGAATCAGTTCCATTTTATGTGTCTAATACAGCTGATGTGTCAAAAATTTTCTCTCTTGAAACTACGAGTTATGGTGCGGGATCCTATAATTTTAGTATTGTACTTACTACTAAGTCTGGAACAATTCAGACAAAATCACTTGGTTTCTCCCTAGTCGAATATATTCCGACATTCACTACTGCACTCGGAACAGCGGGTTACGAACTTAAATCACTCATAGAAACCTATGACAATGGTTACCTCGCTGTTTCTTCCGGTGATGTACTCGGAACTAGGGTAATTAAATACGATAAAGAAGGAGTTGTACAGTGGAGTACCGACATCCCAGCGTCAGAAGGTATAGCTGAGAGTGTTTGCGAAGACACCGAATACGATAAAGGCTATGTACTTGCAGGCTGGAGAAATAACGGTACCGATGACGATACATGGGTAAGAAAGATCAACCAGACTGACGGCAGTCCTATCTGGAATCAAACCTACGGATACCCAGGAGTTGATGATGGTGCAACAGTAATAAAAAAATCGATTGACGACGGATATATTGTGGGTGGTTATACTTATAACATTAATGGAACCGGGCTAATAGATGGCATTGAACTTCCCGGTGCAACATGGGAAACAGGATACGATGTCAGAATGCTTAAAGTTTACAGCAACGGAAACGAGGTGTGGGGATACCATGTGGGCTATGTCGGTCAGAAAATGTGGCAGGATATATCTTTGCACAAGCTCGACGATGTCCTTTGGGTTTGTAAAATGGGAGACCAGATGATAACGGACCTCATCGTAAAAGACGACGGGAACTATCTGGTGACAGGATGGAATAACTGGAGACTCTATTATGAGGACGGTACTGATAAAAAAGATATGTTCTATGCAGAGATTGATTTTTTCGGCGGATATGTCAGCACAATGACATGGTCAAGAATGGGATCAGGAGATTTTGGCAATATGGCAAGCGAGGATGATCCTTACGGAACAGTACTGAACATTTCGCTTATCGGTGCCAACCACATTGGTGATTTAGCAGAAGAAGAAATAAGTTATGGCTTTGTTCTTTCCCAAGGCGGCTTAGGCGGTGAAGTTGTAATGGCAGGGGAAACCAATCAGATAGACAGCAAGGCAAGGCTTAACGATGCTTGGGTAGTTGAATTCACGATAAGCGGTGACGAAGACGGCGCAATTTGGGAATATACTTTCGGAGAAACAGCAAAAAACGAGAAGGCTTACGGGATCGACAGGACGAAAGACGGCGGATATATTGTTACAGGTTATTCAACAGGCACCGACAAGAATACATGGCTGTTCAAACTTGATTCTCAAATGGGTACGATCTGGTCAAAGAACCTCGGGGTTACCGGTAGTAACGACGAAGGCGTAAAAGTTCTTCAGGCCAAGGACGGCGGTTTCATCGTCGGAACTAATGTGGGCACAAGCGCTAAACTTATAAAAGTAAATAAGACAGGTGATCAACCGGTTAAATAGATTATCTCTTAGATATATAAAGGAGGCTCCTCGCCTCCTTTATTTTTCTTCAAAAAAAGGAGTTCTATTATGTCTGACCTTGCAGAAAAAATTGAAGTTGTAGAGCTTATGGCTAAGCATGAAGAAGCAATCGCAGGACTTTATGCGGTATTTTCAGATAAATTCCCGGAGTGCAAAATATGGACCTATCTGTACGGTGAGGAGCTGAAACATTCCGAATGGCTGAAATCAATACTTAATAATGTATATGAAGGTTCAATAAAATTCACTGACTTCCATCTGACTTTAAAAGGCCTGAAAGTAGCTATAAGGAGCCTTGAATCAAATACTCAGAAAGCTGAAGAGAATAAATTCGATCTCGAAGAAGCTTTAAACATAGCTTATACTCTGGAGAATTCACTGATCGAAGAGCATTATCTTGATTATTTTTCAAGTGATATGGAAGGTATAACTAAGGTGCTCGATGATCTTAAAACAGATACGGAAAGCCACAGAAAGCTGTTAAAAGAAAAAAAAGACGAATACATACTCGAAGAAAGAAATAAGAACTGGCAGATTTAATGACCTCTGATCATCTTTTAAAAGAAATACCGAAAGTTGATAAGATCCTCGGGAGTAGCGAGTTCATACCATTGCGGCAGAAATACAGCGATCAGGTACTTGTAAGGCTCATACGAATTCATCTCGACACCTGCAGGAGCATGTTACAGAAAGGTTCACTGCGATCAGTTCCTGATTCTTTAACAGTTGATATAGCTTCAAAGATATCGACTTCGTTTGAACCATTCACGAAAAGCGTTGTTAATGCCACAGGAATAGTGATGAACACAGGACTGGGAAGAGCTCCGCTCTCAGAAAAAGCAATTGAACGGGCGGTTGAAGTGATGTCGGGTTACTGTTCACTTGAGATAGATATAAAAAGCGGTAAGAGGGGAAGAAGGGAAGACAAGATATCAGAGCTGGTTTCAGTAATAACGGGAGCGGAAGCGGCTACGGTGGTCAACAACAATGCGGCTGCAGTTATGATATGTATAAATACCCTTTCAGATAAAAAAGAAGCGATCATATCCAGGGGCGAGCTTGTAGAAATAGGCGGTTCGTTCAGAATGCCTGACATAATCAAAAAGTCGGGCGCGAAGATGGTGGAGGTCGGCTCGACCAACAAAACAAAGCTTTCAGATTACGAAAGCGCGATAAATAAAAAGACCGGTGCCATACTAAAGGTTCATACATCAAATTACAGGATCAACGGTTTTACTGAGGAGACCGGCCTTAAAGAACTTGCGGAAATGGCAAAAAGAAATTCAGTCCCTCTTTATTATGATCTGGGCGGGGGAGTATTCAGCGATCTTTCAAAATTCGGTCTTCCTCATGAGCCGACAGTCTCTGAAGCTGTCAATGAAGGTGCAGATCTTTTCTCTTTCAGCGGAGATAAAGTCCTCGGCGGTCCGCAATGCGGGATAATCGCGGGAAGAAAAGACCTTGTGGAAAAAGTAAAAATAAATCCACTGATGAGGGTTCTTAGAACAGACAAGATCAGGCTCGCTCTTTTGGAAGAGACTTTAAAATATTTTATGACTTCAGATCCTTTGGCATCAGGCCATGTTACTCTAAAAATGCTGTCCGAAAAGCGGGTGTCTTTAAGGATAAAAGCAAAAGAGCTGTGCGATAAGATAAAAAAGATAGTTCCCTCAAACTGGGAGGTCGAAGTAGAGGATGTTTTTGATCAGGCAGGATCAGGGGCTATGCCTACGGAAAAACTTGAAGGTGCAGCAGTTTCAATAGTTCCACATGATTTGAGTTTAACGAAACTTTCAGAAGAAATGCGCACAATATCTGAAATCCCTGTCTTCGGTTATATTGAGAATGACAAGTATTATTTAAGCTTAAGAACTATATCCGCCCGTGATCATTCAAGAATAACTGAGAATTTGAATAGAACAGTTAACTATCACCAGAAATAATTGAAAACCCTGATAGATATATTAAACCTGACTGCAGAACATCTAAGAAAAAAGGACATTGACGAACCCAGGCTCAGTGCCGAGTTGATAATCTCTCATTCTCTAGGCATAAATAGACTGGATATTTATCTTCAGTTCGACAGAGAACTTAATGAAGATCAGCTTGCTAAGATAAGGGAAATGCTGTCAAGAAGATCAGCTCATGAACCTCTGCAGTATATATTCGGGGAAACAGAGTTTTATGGTTTGAAATTTAAAACAGCTTCAGGGGTTCTGATTCCGAGACCGGATACTGAAATATTGGTAGGAAAAACTGCTGAGAATATTGGAGATAAGAACATCAGTATCCTTGAGATCGGGACAGGCTCGGGGTGTATAGCTGTTTCGATAGCGCATAAATGCAGAAATGTGAAGATCATGGCAACAGATATTTCTGAAACGGCTCTTAAAACGGCTCTGTTGAATGCAGAAAACAATAATGTGAGTAAAAACATAGAGTTTATAAAGCACGATATACTAATTGATAAATTTAACCGGAAGTTCGATCTTATCGTATCAAATCCGCCGTATATAAGAAAAGACATTATCGGAACTCTAAGCAGACAGGTGCGGGAATACGAACCACTCAATGCCCTTAGCGATAATAATGACGGGTTGACATTTTACCGGAGAATAAATGAATTGCTGCCGGAGATATTAAATCCGCAAGGATGTTTATTTCTCGAGATCGGTTATGATCAGACAGATGAAGTTACCCGCATATATAAAAAATCCCTCGAAAATATAAGTATCACGAGGGATCTCGGTGGTAATCCGAGAGTTATCTCGGGTATATTTACTGGTTAAATCCCGGCTTTGTCCAGCGGAATATTGAGATCTTCAGTCCCCTTTACTACAAACCTTCCGTTCCGGATAATATCGGTCTTCTCTCCGTCCGGAGCGAGCCCGGTAATAAAATCAATATCCTCGTAGGGAAGAGTTATATCTGTGTGAACACCGGTATAAGCTTTTGAGTGATCTTTTTTCCTGTTTATGGACATCTCGTTATCTCTTGCAGTTATCTGCTTATTGTCGATAGGATTGAAAACGGCTTTGTCTTCCTCATGTGAGTAACAAGTGTCCCCGATCGCAAAATGAGGACCCATTTTTTCGATTATCAGAACCGGAAGGACTTCAAGAATGTCGTATTTTTTGGCTACAGTATAAGCAAGAGTGTTGGTGCCTATTGCGAATTCACCAATCGGAAGAGTTTTATGCGGGAAGATAAGATTCTCTCTTATAAATTTTTTATTATCCTCTTTTTTATTAAAATTCGAACAGCTGTAATCTGATATGAATCCGTCTTTGAATTCAAGTCTAAGCTCTTTGAATTTGAGCCCGTTCAGAAAAGTCTCCTTAATGTGAAGTGTGCCGTTGGTCCCTGTGAGTTTCGGGCTTGTGAATACTTCTCCGACAGGTATATTTACATCTGCGCCGCAGTTGCAGTAATTTGTATGCTTGGCAGGATTTTTCAGTTTCTGATTCATTATTATTATATCTGTCAGATTGCCGTTCCTGCCTTTTACATGAACTCTTTCAGCTTTGTCGATCGCGTCTATTATGTTCTTCTGGATCTTCTCGTATTTTCCGGAATCGAGCATGTTGACTTCCATTATATCTTCAAATATAGATACGAAATCCTTTCCGATTTCAGGAGAAGGGAAAGCTATAATGCAAAAACTTGTTTCTGTACGCGGTATGAATTTCTGCCTGAGCTGCTGATTTCTGCTTACAAGGTTTTGGAAAACAAGCTGCTGTTCAGTGCTTAAAGACCATGCAGTTTTCTTTGATCTGGGAGAGAACGGTTTTTCGCCGAAACTTTCAACTAGGATTATTCCGGAATATGCATCCAGATCGTCCTTTAACCTGTTCATGGCTTTCTCGGTTGCGTATAGTCTGCTGTCGGCGAATTCTTTGTTCAGATAAGTAGCATTGATGAATTTAAGATCGTGATGTGCCTGTTTGTTGATCGGTGTTGTTGAAGGCTGCCCGACAATAGATTCAAGCCCGTAGTTCTTGTTCAGGAAAAAGATAAGCCTTTTTATCAGTTCTTCCTGACCTGCACTGAACCTTATAAGAACAGAAGATTTACGGCTGAGGTCTTTATCGCTGTTTATAAAACCCTGGGCATAAGCTTTTGCAATTTGTTTTGCCAGCGCGTCAAGTTTCTGTTTTGAATAATGTCTGAAAAATTCTACTGTTCTGATCTCGTTTTCGGTTATGTTTATATTGTATCTGTATAGGTACTTAAGGTCTTTTGGTGATGAATTCAGGACTATTTCTCGATAGTTTGTGAAATCCCGGCCGAACATTTCTTTGTATGAATAAAAGATCTCGTCAGGATCATTTACGCCGTCATAACTGACGGTTAGCTCTTTAAGAAATTTTTCCGAGAATTTCTTGCCCGATGAAAAATGAGCATACATTTCAAGGAACATTCTGTTGTATTTTTCCATCTGATATATTTTGTGCTCGAATGCGAAGTTCTTGAATTGAATGAAATGATAATAAAGAGCGTAAATATACTTTCCAGTCTTCGTACCGAACACCTCGGCTGCATAGTCAGGATTCAGATACGATTTCTGATAATTCCGGGGTCTGAGTTCTGAATAGAAAGGATTCAGTATTGTTTTGATCTGAGCGGTCGTTTTATTCTCGAAGAAACTCTCATCAAGGTCTTTTTCAAGTTTAAAACATTTTGTCAAATATTCAGCCGTTTTAAGAAGGAAAAGGGCTTCTCTTGAGCTTTTTTGTTTTAGTATCGACCTTAATCCGGAAATCTCTGAAGCCTGTTTTTCATAGTTTCTTAAAACTTTAGAATTGAGTTTCGAATAGTATTTTTTCAAATCCATTATTTTAAGCCTCCGAAAATAAATTATTTTGTGAAAAACGCTGAATTATATATTATCCTCAATTCTCTGCTGAAATTATCAGTGCCTTTGATGTTATTGAGAATATCTTTCATATCAAATTCCAGA
>DFZN01000031.1:0-82024 GCA_002382735.1 bacterium UBP11_UBA4055 | reverse complement strand
GGTTCCGAGATCGCCTTCCGAGACATAGTAATTCTTGCTCAACACTAGAAAGAAGCCCTTAGATTTGATCTCATACCTCGGATCATACCACTGACCATAACCCTGACTGTCGAAACCGGCAGATACATTGGGGTAGTAAAAATCTTCCGGAATGATCCTGTACTGAAGCCTTACTCCGGGATGTCCGTTCCAGACAGGTTTTTCTCTCCCTATTATATCGGTGCCGCCATAGCTGACGCCAATGAAAAAATTATTGAATATACCTATGTTAACTTCACCGCTCATTCCGTCAACGGCATAAAGCCTTCCTCCGATCTCAAGCTCAGCCTGATCCATCGTAAAAGCGGTAGGTATGTCGATCATTCTCTTTGTCCTTACCTGCTGTGCTGTTAAAATTGCAGAGAAGATCAGTAGTGTCAGCAATAAGTTTTTCATGGTCATCCCCGTTATTTTATTTTTCAATTACTTCAACATTCGCCCTAGGAACAAGTACTTCCTGTCCGTCGATCTCGGCCATCATCACCCTTACCCATGTACCTGATTCTACTTTGTGGAGTTCTACCGGAAGGCTTATTACTTTTCCCAGCTTACCGAAATAAGGCGCTCTGATGATCCTGATCTGATCTCCTTTTTCCAATCCTGACTGTGCGTAATTTTTGTTTGTAGTATCTTCTGTCTGATGATCATGAACTATAATGATCTCGGGTCTCATAACTCCCGCTCTTATCTGTGTAGCTCCGTTTATTGATGCCTTGAAACCTTCATATTTTTTTAGTAGTTTGAAAGTCCTGTCAGCCATCGGGATAGTTCCGAAACCCTCAGTGAGTATCAGTGTATAACCAATATCTTCATGTCCTGTTATCGCAACACCGAGATCACTGCCGAGAATGTCTTTTATATCCTGGTAATCGAATCCTCCGGTGATTACACCTGCCACTCCTATCTTTCCGGCTTTTGTGAGTGCGTCTGTTGTGATCTTCGATCCGCACACGATAACTTTTCCTTTAAGGTCCTCTGTGATCATTCCTATGTCAACGATCTTATCAGGTGCCTCGGCAACCATCTTTATCTCTCCGCAGGTCTCGCCCCCAAGACCGATGATTCCCTGGATGTGAACACCTTCGGTTTTCATTATGACGCCTTCTCTCGGTATCTCTTCCTTGACCTCACCGTCAATATAAGCGTCAATCTCCACAGGAATGGCGGGCGCGTTAAAAATCACCTGTCCTGTGATATGAGATACCTGTGTAATAGTGCCGTCGATCGGGGCTTTGTAATCACTCTTAAAAAAACCGAAAAAGCCTTTGCTCTGAGCAACGATCTCTCCGCTTTTTACCTCGTCGCCTTCTTTCTTGAGCATGCAGTCAATAAGTTCGTTAGCCTTGCTCAGTCCGAGTTGGCCTGCAACATTTATCGGGTAAACTTTTCCCGGAAGTTCGGTCTTAGCTACGATCGTCTGAGCGGGTATTTTGTCGCCCTTTTTTACCAGAACCTGACCCAGAAGAGGCAGTTTTCTCGTTTTTTCGATCACTGTTCTGGCGGCTACTTTTAAACCTGGTGTATATGCGTGAGCCATATTATATTCTCCTTTGCATTATCGTTAATTTAAACTCCGTCCCTGTGGGATTTCGGTTTGTAGTTTTTTGAAATATCCCATTTCTGCAGGAGTTCGACCCTGTTTTTTGCGTCCTTAGCCAGATTGAACGGTCTTCCTCTGGTGTCAATAATCAGACCGACTACTCCGCCTCTTAATTTTCTCACTATCTTCTTGCCTTTGCCTTCTCCGACATCAAATCCTGATGCAGGTTCGATCTCAAATTCTACTTCATCATCGTGTGAAAGATCATACCTCAAAAGCTGGTTTGCGGTGATCCATTCGTTTAACTTTGTACCGTCAGGGAGATCAGCTTTAACCCTGACAACATTCTTACCCTCTTTGGCTATTCCGACAGGGCAGATGCTGATTGCAAGGTGGATCAGGCAGTCCTTGTCGAATACCTCCATGGCAGCCTGGTCACAGCCAGGTCTTTTTACTTCGGACAGGACACCTAGCTGAGGCATCATGAAGATCGAGTCAACAGCGAGTTCCGTTACACCTTCAGGGAGGAAAGAGTCCACAAGCATGTGGGCAGACTGGCTTCTTAAAGGAGCGTGCGAAAGTACCCCGCCCGAACCAACGAGGAGGTCAAGCTTCATCATGTTGACAATAGAATCGCTTGTCGAGCCTGATGCGAAAGCTTCGGATATTCCTTTTTCCTGCTGGATCCCTTTCAGACCTACTGCGAACGCCCTGTGCTGAATGAATGACAGCCTGAGAGCTTCGCGGGATATGGCTTGTTCTATATCGAGATCTTCTTTCGATTGCGGAATGGTCGTCGGTCGGATCATCTTGTTGCCGATCCTGTTCCTGAGTTCCTGCTCGTTCATTTCAAAAGGCACCCATCTCATTATGTTATCCAGCCCTGCTTCAAGAAGTACATTTGAAACAGAATACGACATTCCGAGATTTGCGGAAACTGTCCTGTTGAATTTCTGGTGAACATTGCCGTCCCTGTCTTCGAGTTTGAAGGTAGAGAACACATCGGTGGTCGCTCCTCCGATATCGACTCCGACAACATTCTTATTCTGCATGACCGCGATCTTATTAATTATGAGACCTACGGCACCGGGGGTAGGCATAATAGGAGCGTCAGTCCATTTCAAGAGCTTGTCATATCCCGGAGCCTGCTGCATAACATGCTCCATGAAAAGATCGTGTATCTTATCAGATGCGGGTCTGAGGTTCTCTCTTTCCAGAGTGGGTCTCAGATTAGGAACTATGCTCAGAGCGGTATCGTTTTCAAGAATATTTTTAATCTCTTCCTGGGCTCTCTGGTTTCCCGCATAAATAACAGGCAGAGCATACCCTAATCCGAGTCTGGCGGTAGGTCTTGCGGATTTAACAAGCTCGGCCATTCCGATGACATGTTTCGGTTTTGCCTGATCCGTTTCACCGGCGATGAGGATCATATCCGGTCTGAGAGCTCTTATTCTCTCTATCTTTTCGTGAGGAAGCCTTCCGTCGTTTATTGCGAGAGTATCCATGACGATAGCGCCGGCTCCAAGTGCAGCCCTCTGTGCTGATTCGGCGGTCATTCCTTTTACAACACCGAATACCATCATCTGGAGTCCGCCGCCGGCTGAAGAAGTCGATATATAGATGTCGCATCCGTCGCCTGTCTCTTGTGACGGGTCTTTTCTCAGAACCTGCTCGTTCTCAACGAACTTTCTCGGTCTGTTGTAGAATTTTGAGCTCTTGGCCGCATCGGTCTTATAGTATTCAGTAGCAAGTTCCTCAAGCTCCATTATAGAATTGAGAACGCCCTTTGTAACATCTTCGAAAGGAGCTTCGACCGTTGTCGGTGCTTCTCCTCTCACCAGCTGACGATATTCGTTACCGATCTTCTCTATGAGAATGGCTTTTGTCGTGGTCGATCCACAATCGGTTGCGATGATCGTTTGCACTTCCTGGTTTGACATTTAATACCTCTTGCATATTTAATTATTAATCATCATATTTCAATGACGCTAAATATAGTTCATAACGCGCAATTTCGCAATGCTGTTTTTTACTAAAGAACATATAATATTGACCGAATGCATAAATATTGGGTTGAAACGGGATGACTATTCTTTAAACTTCCTTCCGAAGAAGAACTCTCTTAAGTAAGGTCCGGTCGCGTCAAAAAAATCAGAGACCACGCTGAATCTTGAAGTCGCAAAATACTGATACCATCCGCATTGCCTTTTACAGTTCTTCATCAATTTTCTTTTATCTTCTGCATCTTTACTTCTCAGATATTCCATCAGATCGTTTTCCTGAAGTTTAACTGCTTTATTCCGGAGCGTTCTGCACGGGTAAAAAAGGCTTCCGTCCGCATCGATTATTATTGAGCTTGGGCTGCAGCCTCCGGATCTTTTTTTTACGGCAGAGAAGTAAGAATTGGGCGTTACGATCGTTTCAGGATATGATTTTTTCAATTCTCTGATCTGTTCTTCCAGCCTGTCGAAATCAGGAAAATGATCGTCCGTATCGTCTAGGTGAACTGCCGGCATAATAAGTATCTTACTGCCTGAATCATAGCATTTTATAACTTTTTCCTCAAGCTTGTCCTGATCTTCTTTTGCGACTACGGTCTGGACACAGATTATCATATTGAATTTACTGAGCTCTTTCAGCCTGTCAAAAAGGAACAGATTATTGTGACCTTCGTCGATCGAAATATGAAGAAAATCAATGTAATTCTGATATCTTTCCCACGGGTAATCCATGATGTTTTTCTGGCTTGTTGTAAAAAGAAGATAAAAAGGCTGTTTATGGGCTTCTATAAGTATTTCTTCAATATCATTTCTCAAAAGAGGTTCGCCCCCTTCAAGAGATAAAAGAAAAAGTGATGATCTGCCGAGATTCTTAACTATTTTGATCATATCCTGAGTGGGAAGGTCGGGTGTCTGGAAATGTTTCATGTCGCAGAATTTACAGGCAAAGTGACATCGGGAAGTTACCTTTAATGAAGCATAGAAAGGATTGAGCTCCCCCTTTGAACTGAAAGCGTTCAGTATCGTAAATCTCAGTATCCGGCAGTATCTTATGAAGCTGAGTTTCCTTATTTTCTTTCTGAACATGTCAGCGATCCTTAAAATTTGAGAGAAGTTAAGTCAAACAGAATAAATTATCAAATGAAATTTCTTACTTGATTATTGAAAGAGTTATTGTTAAAATCACTACGGGATAAAAAGGAGACATGATGGCTGAAAAGAAAAGAATATTTACAGGTGTAAAAATTGATTTTACTGAGAGGACGCAGAATTTCTACAGTTCAGCAAAAGACGCGCTGAATGAATCCGATATAAAATGGACTGAACCTGAGAATATGCACATAACATTAAAGTTTTTAGGCGATGTTCAGGCGGATAAGATACCTAAAATATCAGCGAAGCTTAAAAATATTGCAAAATCCCATGATGAGTTCAAGCCTCTTCTGAAGGGTGTCGGAGTATTCAAAGATTTTTACCGTCCGAAGATATTATGGTTCGGTCTCAGGAACTGTCCGGAGTTCGAAAAGATAAAGAACGGTATTGAGAATTCTCTAAGCGACATAGGTTTTGAGATAGATTACAGAAAGTTCACTCCACACCTCACGGTCGGAAGATTCAAGACCTCGGTCTCGTCCGACCAGCTGAAGAAATTTGTGAACACGAACAGGGAGGTTTATCTTCAGGCAGTCAGTGTCAGTGACATTATTCTTTATGAGAGCATTTTGAGCCCTCAAGGCTCTCAATATACTGTACTTGAGAAATTTCCCCTCGGGATAGAAGAAGGCTTCAGGGAAATAAAATTCTGACCGCTCAGGCTCAATGTTTTGCCGCGATCTTCTCAAGCAGGACGATCCTGTCCCTGTACTCGGTGGCTTTTTCGAATTGAAGTTTTTCTGCCGCTTCCTCCATAAGTGATTCAAGGTCGATTATCTCGTTCCGGATTTCTTTTTCGTCTTTGTTATATAACTCTTTTTTGTCTGATACCATGGGCGGTTTTTCGTAGTTAAGAACGGTTGAATACATTATCTGCTCCGAGGATTTGAATACAGTTCTGGGGGTTATATTATTGATCCTATTGTACTCCTCCTGTTTTGTCCTTCTCCTGTTCACTTCATCAATACAGTTCCTGATCGAATCGGTCATGCGGTCGGCGTAAAATATCACTCTGCCGTTCACATTCCTGGCGGCTCTTCCAGAAGTCTGGAGCAGAGACCTCTTGTCCCGGAGAAAGCCTTCTCTGTCTGCATCGAGAATTCCTATAAGGGAGACTTCAGGAAGGTCAAGACCTTCGCGTAGCAAATTGATGCCGACAAGAACATCGAATTTACCCAGCCTTAGTTCGCGGATCAGCTTGACTCTGTCGAGGGAAAGTATCTCGCTGTGAAGATATTCAGCTTTGATCCCGTTCTCCTTCAGAAATTTTGTCAGGTCCTCGCTCATTCTCTTTGTAAGAGTTGTTACTAAAACCTTTTCTTTTCTTGCGATAACGACCCTGATCTCCTCCATGAGGTCGTCAACCTGTCCTGTCGAAGGTTTAACAATTATAACGGGATCAAGAATTCCGGTCGGCCTTACTACCTGTTCTATTATCAGACCTCTTGATCTTTCAAGTTCGTAATCGGCAGGAGTCGCTGAAACATAGAGAGTTCTCGATGTTAACTCTTCAAATTCATTGAATTTAAGGGGCCTGTTGTCCAGTGCTGAAGGCAGCCTGAAACCGTAATCTACGAGAGTCTGTTTTCTGCTCCTGTCGCCGTTGTACATACCTCTTATCTGGGGAACAGATGCGTGGCTTTCGTCAATTATCAGCAGAAAATCATCGGGAAAGAAATCTATAAGACAATAAGGGCGCTGGCCTTCTTTTCTGCCGGAAAGATGTCTTGAATAATTTTCAATACCGGGGCAGAATCCCATTTCGCGTAAAAATTCTATATCCATCTTCGTTCTGTTCCCGATCCTCTGTGCCTCAACGAGCATATTATTATCGTAGAAATACTTAACCCTTTCTTTCATCTCCTCTTCTATCTTTCCGAGTGCGTTCTGAAGTTTCGGCTGAGTTACAACGAAATGCTTGGCAGGGTATATATTCACAGTTTCAAGGTTTTCCATGACCTTACCGCTCACATAATTGATGATCTCGATCTTTTCCACCTCATCTCCGAAGGTATGGAGCCTGATACCAGTATCATCGTAGGCGGGATGAATATCGATTATATCTCCTTTTATCCTGAAAGTGCCGTGAAGGAGTTCATAGTTATTCCTTTCATACTGCATTTCTATCAGCGAATTGAAAAGTTTATTTCTGTTAATAATGTCCCCTGAACTTATTTCGATCGAAAGTTCCTTGTAATCTTCCGGTGATCCTAGTCCGTAGATACAGCTGACGGATGCGACAATTATCACATCGTTCCTTGAGATCAGGGATGATGTCGCCTTCAATCTGAGTTTTTCGATCTCCTCGTTTGATGATGTGGTTTTTTCAATGTAAAGATCCCTTGAGGGCAGATATGCTTCCGGCTGATAGTAATCGTAATAACTTATAAAATATTCGACGGCGTTATCGGGAAAGAACGATTTGAGTTCTCCGTACAACTGAGCCGCAAGAGTTTTATTATGGGATATGATCAGTGTAGGTTTCCCGATCTTCTCTATCACATTCGCCATGGTGAATGTCTTACCGCTTCCTGTTACACCGAGCAGCGTCTGGTTCGTTACTCCGCTATTGAAATTACGGGTTATTTGTTCTATTGCTTGAGGTTGGTCACCTTTAGGCTGAAACGGGGATATTAATCTGAATTCATTCTTCATTCGTGCAATTTAAGTAAATTATCTTTTTTTATCAACTCAAATGAACTTTCAAATTGAAGAAAATGTTTAAGAACGGTCTTGACAATTTGACCTTAAAAACTTAAATTGCGCAACTATTCAATAAATAATTTAAGGACTACACACATATTGAATTACGATTATATATTTAGGAACATAACGACCGCAATTCTGACATTTGCGCTGCTGATCACAGTTAAATTACATGCCCAGTCTGGAGACAGTTCTTTTCTGGTTGGCGAGGTCATTGTGCAGGGAACATCGGTTTCAGCTGATGTCGTAAAGCTCTCATCTGGGCTTTCAGAGGGTAAGACGATCTACGGAGAGGATATTCAGTCCGCAATAAAAAAACTCTGGAAACTAAATCTTTTCTCGGACATTTCTATTGAAGGTAAAGAAAGAAGCGACGGCAAAATGGTGCTTATTTTAAAACTGGAGGACCTGCCGAGGCTCAACAATGTAAAGATTTCCGGATTCAATAAATTCGATAAGGATGATATCGAACCTCTCATAAACCTGAGAAAAGGTCAGATTATCAAAAAGAGCACGCTTAACGAAGTTGAAGAGGCGATTAAGGCTTTCTACAGATCCAAAAACTACCTTAAAGCTGAAGTGAAATCAGAGATCATTTATGTGAATGAAAAAGAGATTGATATTGAACTGAGAATCGGGGAAGGTAAAAAAATATTCATCGAGAAGGTCAGTTTCTCCGGTAATGAGAATTTTGATAAAGGCGACCTTCTGGACCAGTTTGAAAGTACACACGAAGACAGATGGTGGAGGGACGGAGAATATAACAGGGAAAAATTCGAGGAAGATCTGTCTCTGATGGCTGAATATGCCCACAATAAAGGCTATAAAGATTTTTATGTTGTGAAGGATTCAGTTTACTACGACGAGAAGTTAGAGAATATTTTTATCGATATAACGGTAAAGGAAGGAAGGAAATATTACTTTGGAGATACTTCTTTCGCAGGCAATATATTGTTCTCGGATGACGATCTCAAGTCGGCTCTGGAATTCGACAGAGGTGATGTTTACAGTAAAATGAAGCTGGAGATATCATTATACAACAACCTTTCGACACTGTACATGGATAAAGGCTACTTAAGGGCGAACATCGTACCTGAAGAACAGATGGTAGGTTCTGATACGGTTAATTTTGTATTCAAGATAACAGAAGGTACGAGATCAAGGGTCAGGAGAATTGATTTTACCGGTAACACAAGGACAAACGAGAAAGTCCTCAGAAGGGAAATGGATATTTTTCCGGGTGATGTTTTCAACAAGACGAAGATACTTAGAAGCCAGCGTAATGCAATGATACTGAATTATTTCGAGAATGTCATCCCAGATATGAAGCCGGTCAACGAAAAAGAAGTTGATCTCATATTCAGTATTAAAGAAAAACCTACAGAGCAGGCACAGACTTCCATTGCTTATTCGCAATCGGACGGATTTATCGGATCTGTCGGTCTTGTGTTCAATAACTTTTCCTTCGAGCATCCGTTCACACAGGGGGACGGACAACAGTTTTCAACTAATATTGAATTCGGAAAAAATTATTACAAGTATTCGATCAGCGCTGAGGACCCCTGGCTTTATGACACAAGGACACTGATTGGCATCAGCGCGAACTACCAGAAGAGGGATGATTCATATTCTGATACAGAGATAATCAGCGGTATATTGAAACTCGGCAGAAGGTTCGCATGGAGCGATAACTGGATGAGGGGGTTGTGGTATTACTCTGTAGACAGGTACAGATACACAAATATCAGTAGCAACTCGCCTGAGATATATGAACTTTATGAAGGGAAGACTATTATTTCATCTTCAATAGCCCAGTACCTCATAAGAGACAGCAGGGACAGGGCGGATTTTCCTACCCGGGGGGCCAATATTACGCTTCTTACAAAACTTGCCGGAGGTGTTCTGGGCGGAGATGAGGAGTTCCATAAACACAAACTCGACATGAGGTGGTATCAGCCCCTTATGAGAGACAGGGTTGTTTTCTATTCGCAGTTCGTTGCAGGAGTGATGGATAAGCTCAGTGAATCGTCATATATAAGTTCAAGAGAGTATTTTTATCTTGGAGGCGGAGGTCTTTCAGGCGGAGAGCCGCTAAGAGGATATGATGAGAACGCTATCGGACCCTATGAGAACGGTTATTTCATCGGGGGAAGGAACCTTCTTAAAACATCATTCGAACTCAGGCTTAAAATTACAGATTCTCCGATGCTTATTTACACTCTTGCCTACTTTGATGCCGGAAATCTGTGGAGAGATTTCAGCGAGGTCAATCTTTACGAGTTCCAGAAAGGCGCAGGGCTGGGAATAAGGATAAATGTCCCTATGCTCGGTATGATGGGACTGGATTTCGGCTACGGATTTGATTATTATGACCAGTTCGGGGAAAAGGCGGACTGGAGAGACCAGTTGAGAACACATTTCAGAATGGGTACTAATCTATAAATTTAAAACATGAGGAGATAATGATGAAGAAATTGTTAACTATCGCTATTCTTACTGCAACAGTAATGATGTTCGCGGAAATGAAGTTCGGTTACATAAATTCTGACAAGGTCCTTGCCGACTTCAACGACGCAAAAAAAGCGAAAGAAGAACTCGCAAAATGGAACAAGGAAATGGAAGGTAAAGCGGTAACAATGGAAAGCGAGATCAAAGCTCTCGAAGATGAAATCAAGAATATGTCGGTAATGGTTTCAGAAGAAAAAAGAAATGAGAAAATGGCTGAAGGACAGAAAAAACTTCAGGATTACTACCAGTACAAAGATAAGGTATGGGGTCAGAACGGAGACTTCTACAAAAAGAATGCCGAACTTATGCAGCCTGTCCTTGACAAGATCAACGCCGTGATCAAACAAGTTTCGGAAGAGAAAAAATACGATTATGTTTTCGATGCTAATACAGGAACTCTTCTTTTTGCGAAACCTGAATACGAGATAACGGACATGATACTGAAAGAACTGAATAAATAGCAGGGAATATCTGATGCTTTCAGGATATAAATGGGCGGTATTTATTTTCGCGGGCTTGATTTTGATATCATGCTCAAGAAAAGAAGTGTCTCCTGATGAATTTATAGCAGAGATCATAAAGGATGTCGAGATAGATCTTTCAAAGATAAGCAGAGAGATCGTGATGCCTGATGAAGCCGAAAAGGCTTTAAGAAAATATCATGGTGATGTTACTTCGATCTGGAATGATATTGATTCTCTTATGGGAAAATATCCGGAATCGTACGATCTTAAAGCTTTGAAGATACAGTTTCTCAACAGAACAGATAAAGCTAAAACCGGAGACTTCATTCTTTCACTGTATGCCAATGACAGTCTGAATTCCCACAATCAGTTCCTTTATGGTACAAATCTCGAACCTGAAGCAGGGAAAAACTATTTCGTTAAGATGATCGGAATGAAAAAAGATGATCCTTTCGGATATCTTGGACTTGCATTCGCGGTTCTTTATTCAGGTGAGAAAGATATGTATATCCCCGCGAAACTTGTATATTTGTCGATCCTCAAAGATCCTTCGATTGATGACTCTTTCGAGCTGCTGAGCCACATTCTCAGTTCTCTTGACAGAACGGAGGATATGTCAGTCCTTCACGGGATAATGCTTGTCAAAGATCCTTCAAATACGAATGCATTTGAAAATCTTTTTTACTATTTCTTCAGCAGGGAGGAAAACGAAAAAGCTGCTGATCTTCTTGAGACATTCGTCAAGAACAATCCGGGACTTCTCAGCAACAGTTATATTGCCGAAAATTATCTGAACATCGAGAATTATGATAAAGCATCAGAATATCTCAAAACCGCACGGGACGGGAAAGAAAAGGATTTTCAGCTGGACTATATTGATGCGAAACTGAAAATTATATCCGGCGAAATAAACACGGCAGTCAAATTACTTGAATCATATGTAAAATCCAACCTGAACGACAGAACTTTGCCGTACAGGCTTACTGAGGATGTATTCTGCGAGAAACTTTTTGATCAGCCGCGATATCTTAAACTCCTAAAAAAAGTTGAGAACGGAGCTCCTACAATAGGTGATATGGCCCCGGTGCTTACAGGTTCATATTTTTCCGGTTCTGCTCATGATCCGAATGCGTTCCGAAACAAAGTTTATCTTATAGATTTCTGGGCGGAATGGTGTTCACCGTGCAAAAATGAAATGCCTAATGTAATTTCTGTTTACGAAAAATACCGTTCTCAGGGGTTTGAGATAATCGGAGTGAATCTTGATAATGAAAAAGACAAAGACAGGGCTCTTGAATACATAAATGAAAACTCAATAGCATGGGAACATATTTTCAGCGGACTGGACTGGAATGATCCCAATGTTTCGGTATTTAAAATCAACGGTATTCCGGCCACTGTACTTGTGGACGGCAAAGGTATTATCAGGTATAAATATATTAGAGGTGAAGAGCTTTTGTCAGAAAAGATAAAAAGACTTCTCGATGAAATAAAGCAGGAAGAACCTGCTCAATAATACATGGCAAGATCAAGATGCCGCTATAGCTTAGCTGGTAGAGCAATGCTTTCGTAAAGCAGAGGTCGAAGGTTCGAATCCTTTTAGCGGCATTTTTATTTTTTTAATAAAATTTAAATCAGAGGTTGCAGAATGTTTCAGTTGTGGGATTATAAAGTCCTATCGAGAAAAGGAATTAAAGATGTCGCAATGGTACTTTTCGGATCGTTTATAATGGCTTCAGGATATGTATTCTTCATTGTTCCGTACAAAATAATCCCGGGTGGAGTGTACGGAATAGCCATTATCCTCCATCATACATTAGGTGTTCCCACCGGAACGGCAGGACTCATAATGAATATTCCCCTTATCATATGGGGAGCTAAAGAGCTGGGTCCGAGATTTGGATGGAGAACGATACTTGGGATGACGGTGACATCTGCACTTATAGATATTATTACAATGTTTTGGGGAAGCGGCCCCCTTATTGAAAATGATCTTCTTCTGTCATCGCTGTACGGTGGAATACTTATAGGTGCGGGTCTTGCGCTGATATTTATGGCAAAAGGTACTACCGGAGGATCGGATATTGTTGCTCAGATCATGTACAAAAGATCAAAGATCCCCATGGGTCAGCTTTTAATTCTGATTGATACATTGGTTGTGATGATCGGGGTCGTTATGTTCAAAGATATCAAATTAGCTCTGTACGCGATAATTGCTATATATGCAACAGGTCAGGTAATAGACTCGATGACTACAGGAATGAGCCACAGAAAAGGGGCATTTATAGTTTCGCAAAAGTATCAGGAGATAGCTGATTACATAATAAAAAATCTGAGAAGGGGAGCTACCTATTTTCACAGCACGGGAATATATAAGAACAGCGAAAAAGAGGTTATTTTTACAGCATTGACCCGAAGAGAACTGGTTGCGTTGCAGGAGAATATAAAAAAGATTGACCCTGATGCTTTTATGACAGTTATTGACATCAGGGATGTAAGGGGAGAGGGATTTAAATCCTTCAATGACGATTCAATATAGAATAAAGGGCTTTTATGACGGACAGAATAGTAAGAGGTACAGCGGCGAACAGTGAGGTTAGGTTCTTTTTGACCGACTGCACTGAAACTGTGAAAAAAGCCGCAAAGATACATAACCTTTCAGTAAGCAACAGTTATGTACTCGGAAAATTTATCTGCGCCGGGTTACTTATGTCTGCGGATCTTAAATCCGATAAAGGTGTAATAACTATATCGACCGATGCGGACGGACACTCAGGCAGGCTTGTAGTGACCGCGAACAGCAGATCGCAGATCAAAGCCTATATTTCGAACCCGGAGCACGAGCCGGGAGAATTATCTTTTTCTACA
The DNA here is from genome assembly GCA_002382735.1 of bacterium UBP11_UBA4055. Classification (GTDB taxonomy): domain Bacteria; phylum UBA4055; class UBA4055; order UBA4055; family UBA4055; genus UBA4055. Next base: position 68,747 of record DFZN01000031.1, on the reverse strand, counting down.
GGTGACCCTATTGACAGGGCTGTTCTGGGAAACGGAACGATCACGGTCATAAAAGATATGGGACTAAAAACCCCATATTCAGGTCAGGTGGAAATGAAATTCGGTTCTGTCGCAAAAGATATAACTTATTATTTTGTAGTGTCTGAGCAGGTTCCCACATCAATAAGTCTTGGCGTACTTATGGATGATTCAGGTAAGATCAGGAAAGCCGGAGGATTTTTGATTCAGCTTATGCCGGGACACTCTGATGAAACTGTAGAAAAGCTTGAAAACAACATTCTTTCTTTCCCGAATTTTACAGATATTCTGGATATGGATTACGACCTTGAAAGTATAGCTGAGAAAATGCTTCTTAAAGGTATTGATGTTTTAATTCATGGTGAGATCGTGCCTGAATATAGATGTGCGTGCGGCAGGAAGAAGATGAGAAATGCGGCGCTTATGCTCAGGGAGAAAGAAATAAAAGAAATGCTGGAGAAGGAAGGTTTCGTTGAAGTGCATTGTCATTTTTGCAACAGGAAATACAAATTCACCGAAAAAGATTTTATTTAAATTTAAAACTTGACCTGTCCATTAAAAAACAGCATATTTGTAGTGGCTGTAACGGAGCAAAAAATGGATTCGAAAATTAATAGTATGAACATAACCGGAAGCGATCATGGCAGAATAGACATAATAGGTTTTTTGATGGTCATAATTCCCCTTATATCATCAATACTGCTCTGGTACTGGTTTTATTATTTAGACAGTGTCGGGGATATGTCGAACTATCTGATAATTGTATCGGTTTCAACTGTGCTTCTGACCACTATTCTAGCGACTCTGGATTCACACAGGCTTGGAGTAAAAGTAATAATCTATAAGAAAAAAGAGATATACGGCGGAAGTTTTCTCAAGTTTTTTATTTTCCTGCTTTTATGGATATATGCTTATCCGGTATATTTGTTCAGAAGAAAAAACTACGGCGGAAGGAACCTTCTCTATCCAATGATATTTACTCTGCTGATATTCATCTTTTCGGGACTTTATATCTATTATGCCGTTCAGATGAAATTAGAATATGAAAAAAATTATCCTATCAGGGTTCTCAGGTACAGAAATATAAGATGATTTAGTTCATGCTGCTCAGTCTGAACATAATGTTAACATTAATAATGTGTCTTTTATCAGAAGTGCTTATTTTAGACGAATACGCGTAACCATCGTTAAATTCATTTTCTATTTCATCGATAATATCTACTTTTTTATTAATGAAGTTTTTTATCAAGGTTTGATGTAATTTGTGATTTGTTTCTTCTTCAATGATCAGTTCATCGCTGATCCTTTTATCGTCCGATATCAGGTTCAATAACTTTTCGTTCGCTGACAGATAGGAATTGTATGACGCGATCCTTTTCCTCTCGGTCTCTTTCAGAGCCGTCAGATCGCTTATGAATTTTTTCTGGATGATTTCGAATATATCTTTTTCCATAATTTTCTTTACATGATCATACAGTATCTCAGCTATTTCTGTCTGACCGTTCAATCTTGCTAAATCCAGAGGCGTAAGCCCGTTCCTGTTAGTAGTAAGTACGGATACTCCGTCTTCAATAAGGTCAATGATCTTATCAGAATCTCCGGTTTTTACGGCTCTGAAGAGTTTGTCTTCGTCAGATGAGCAGGAGACCATTGTAACAACGGCTATAGAAATAATAATTTTTCGTAATAAAAGTTTCATGTTAGATACCTTAATCCGTTTCAATATTGAGAAAGATCTTCTTACCTTTTCGGAATGTTATCAGGCTTCCATTTATCTCATTGTCAGTAATGGTCAGAAGGGGATCAGTGACTTTTTCCCCGTTCATGCTCAGACCGCCCTGTTCGATCATTCTTTTAGCCTCGCCTTTCGAGCTGAAAAGTCCGGCTTTTACGCATAATGAAGAAACTGTTTCGCCGATTACTTCATCTGCTGGAATCTTTACGGCCGGGGCATCAACTATGTTGCCAGACGAAAATATGTTTTTAGCGGTTTCTCTCGCTTTGTCAGCCTCAATTTTGCCGTGAACGATCAGTGTTGCCTCATAAGCAAGTATCTCTTTCGCATTATTCAGTTCTTCTCCTGAAAGAGATGAGTACTGTGCGATTTCATCGAGGCTCATAAATGTATAGATCTTCATGAATTTTACTACATCAGAATCGACTGTATTTCTCCAGAACTGATAGTAATCGTACGGGCTTGTAAGTTCAGGGTCTAGCCATACCGATCCGCCTTCTGTTTTGCCCATCTTTTTCCCGTCTGACCGAGTGAGCAGCGGATTTGTCATTCCGAAAGCTTCTTTTCCTTCGATCCTTCTTATGAGTTCCACTCCTGCGATTATGTTCGACCACTGATCATCACCGCCGATCTGAAGCAGGCAGTTGTATTTCATGAACAGAGTATAAAAATCATACGCCTGGAGTATCATGTAATTGAATTCAAGGAAAGACAGACCCTTTTCCATACGGATCTTAAAACATTCCGCAGCGAGCATTCTGTTTACGGTAAAATGAGGACCGATCTTTCTGATAAAATCTATGTAATTCTCTAAACCCAGCCAGTCGTAATTATTTACGAGAAGAGCTTTTTCGTTACTGAAGTCGATGAATTTTGACAGTTGTTTTTTTATACCTCTGACATTGTCTTCAATGCTTTCATTCGTTAGCATCTCCCTCATGCTGTCCTTTCCGCTGGGGTCACCTATCAGGGCAGTGCCTCCGCCGACGATGCATATCGGTCTGTGACCGGCTTTCTGCATATGCGAAAGTATCATTATCGGTATCAGATGACCAACATGCAGAGAAGGTTTAGTAGGATCAAATCCTGCGTAAACACTGATAGGCTCGCCGTTAAGAACTGTCTTGAGCCTGTCAAGTTCAACCGTGGACTGTTTTATCAGGTCTCTTCCTTTGAATTCTTCGAATAGTTGAGGCATTTATACTCCGTTAGATGATTTTCTAAATTGCAAATATAACAAAATCAAACCATCATCACAAGTGTTTATATAGTATTTATCGTATTAAGAACGCAAACCGATTGTCATTATTGAAATTGATTATTGCCGGCAGATATTTTATATTTATTCAAAATTTTTAGAGAGGACAAAATGGTAGAAGAAGGATTAGGTTCAAACTTTATAAGAACATACATTGAAGAAGACCTTAAATCAGGAAGATTTGACAGGGTACATACGAGATTTCCTCCTGAACCGAACGGTTATCTTCATATCGGTCATGCAAAAGCCATCACAATAAGCTATGAGACAGCCAGAGAATTCGGCGGATCATACAATCTGAGATTCGATGATACTAATCCGGTAAAAGAAGATCTTGAATATGAAGAAGCAATTAAGAGAGACATAAGATGGCTGGGTTATGACTGGGAGGACAGATTGTACTACGCTTCTGATTATTTTGATAAGTTATACGAATATGCTGTGACTTTGATCAGGAAAGGTCTTGCATATGTTTGTGACCTGACCCAGGATGAAATGAAAGAATTTAGAGGATCTATAACCTCACCCGGAAAGAACAGTCCCTTCAGAGAAAGGTCAGTTGAAGAGAACCTCGATCTTTTCAGGCGCATGAGAGAAGGCGAATATGAAGAGGGTGAAAAAGTCCTCAGAGCAAAGATCGATATGACGAGTCCGAATATGAATATGCGCGATCCCGTAATGTACAGGATACTTAAGAAAAACCACCACAGGACCGGAAGCAAGTGGGTAATTTACCCGTCTTACGACTTTGCGCACGGTCAGTCCGATTCGATAGAGAATATTACTCATTCTCTTTGCGACATATCTTTTGAAAACCACAGGCCGCTTTACGAATGGTTCATTGAAAAACTGGAAATATTCAAAACACGGCAGATCGAATTTGCAAGGCTCAACCTCACTTACATGATTACAAGTAAAAGATACCTCAAAAAGCTTGTCGATGATAAGATAGTGGAAGGGTGGGACGATCCCAGAATGCCGACAATAATCGGGATGAGAAGAAGAGGGATACCGTCAGAAGCAATAATTGATTTCATGAAGAACGCAGGCGTCAGCAAAAAAGAGAATCTGATAAATATTGAGAATTTTGAATATGTTGTCAGAGAGTATCTGAAAAGATCGAGCCCGATGGTGATGGCGGTACTCGACCCGGTTGAACTTCATATAGTAAACTATCCTGAAGGAAAAATCGAGAAATTCGAGACAGAAGTTCTTCCCGGAAAGGACGAAGTGAAAACCAGAGAGATACCTTTTTCTAACAGGCTGTATGTTGAAAGATCGGATTTCACACCGGAAGACGATCCGTCGTTCTACAGGCTCAAGCCGAATGGTTATGTGAAGCTTAGGAAATCGTATATTCTAAAGTGCACAGGTACTGAAACTGACAACACAGGCCATATAACAAGAATTTTATGCGAGTACATACCTGACAGCTCAAAAGTGACTGAGGTAGAAGGGAAAAAGGTTAAGGGTATAATCCACTGGGTCTCGGCAGCCCACTCGGTCAGATGTAAAGTCAGGACATACGAAAGGCTTTTTACGGCAGAAAATCCTCTTGAAGCGATCAATAAAGATATTTCTGATGTAATAAACAGGAATTCTTTAAAAGTTTACGAGAGCTGCATGATCGATAACTGGATCTCGAAAGCGGAGCCGGAAGAAAGATTCCAGTTTATAAGGAATGGCTTTTTCTGCGCCGACATGAAAGAAAAAGAGTACGGGGTACCGGTTTTCAACAGGACTTTGACTTTAAAATAATCAACACAGGCAACTTTTTTTGTTGATATTTGTATAACCAAAGACTATATTATCGCGATTAATGAAAATGTAAAATCAAAAGCGGGGGTAAAAGTGTCGGCAAGAATATTTGGAAAGATAGTTTTTATAATAGCGGTTGCATCTATTTTGTTTTCCTGCAGAGAGCAGCTGAAAGATCTTCCATTGGCAGAATCCGTTCTTGGAAAAATATCTTTTTCAGAGTTCGAGACATCCATGCTGAAAGAAAGATTCGGTAACGATCAGTCAAAAGCATCCGAAAGTTCTTTCGAAGACAGAAGAGAATTTTTAAAAGAGATGATTTACAGGGACATAATTTTTGATCTTGCCGAAAAAAATCAGATCGATACTCTTCAGGAAGTCAGGAATGAATACAGGAAGAAATTATACAACATATCCATAATACAGGGACTGATACACGACAGTTTAAGAAGCAAAATATATACTGAAGGAGATATCAAAAGGGTCTTCGAACAGAAAAAGGTGAAATATTTTCCTAAACATATACTCATAGACACAAATAAGCACGGCGAAGCCAAAGCAAAAGAAAAGATCGATTCTGTATATCAGAGGGTGATCTCAGGTGAAAAATTTGAAGATCTGGCTAAATCAAAATCTGACGATATCCGTACAGGTGTTAACGGCGGAGAACTGGGATGGGTATTCCCGTTTGAAATGGTCAAGGAATTCGAGGAACAGGTCACAGGTATGCAAAAAGGTGATATTTCCGCGCCTTTTAAAAGTATATACGGGTATCACATCATACTGCTCTCCGATCTGAAAGAAAATAAAGAGCTGAAAGATTATGATTCAGAAAGGAATAAGATCATACCGGAACTTGACAAGAAATATTCGGCTAAGTTCAATGATGAATACCTCAAGCTTATTGAAGGTCTGTTAGAAAAGTATGAAGTCAGGATCGATTCTTCGGAAGTAAAGACCTTTATTAAACGCCTAAATGAGCACAGAAGAAATTCGGAAAGCGAGAAAGATTATCTTGATCTTTTTACTGATGATGAAAGGTCCGCCGTGCTTTCTGTTTTTGGAGAAAAAGTGATTGATGCAGCCGGAGTTATTACGGCTTTGAAAACATTCCCGAAAGATAAAAGGCCTGAGCTGAAAGGCTATAATGATATAAAAATGTATGTTATAGAGAGATTTAGAAATTCTCTTTTTGAAAAATATTCTGACGATCTGGGTTACACAAAAAGAAAAGAATTTATTGATGAAGCAAGATCAACGATGTACGGTACTTACAAAGATAAGCTTATAAGGAAATTCGTAAGAGACAGGATCGAAATGCCTACCGAAGAAGAGATAATGAATTTTTATGAAGAAAATAAAGAGAACATGTTCAAAGAAGGTGACGGCACATACAAAGAGCTGTTAAAAGTAAAAGCCAGCATCACAAATTCATTGAAGTCCAAAACATTCGGTCAGAAACTAAAGGATTGGGAAAGCAGTATGTTCAAGGACTATGAGGTCAAAATAAATTATCCGCTTATCGAACAGACATTCGCAAATGTCAAGGATGACAGGAAATAATGAGAAAAACTGTATTTTGTATATCAGTATTGCTATTTCTTTTTGTTCCTGAAATTTATTCTCAAGATGGAGTTCTGACGCCTTTCACTGACAATATCGAAGTAGCAAAAATCGGTGATGATTCAGTTACCGAGTTTCAGGTTTTCGGATATCCCGCGTCCGTCAGAGACAGGAAGATAATGACTCATGCAGAGAGATCAAAGATAATAGAAGATCATGTTTATGAGCTGCTGCTTCAGAGGGAGGCTGATATACCAAGTGTATTGAATACAGGCGAATACAGAAAGAACTATGAAGCTTTATTGAAAAAGAACGCGGCCATAAAACTGAAGGATGACCTGATCTTAGACAGATACCTTTCTCAGGGAAAGATTGAAGATTACTGTTCTCAGAATAAGGAAAAAATAAAAGAACTTGACCTTTCTGAGAATAAAGCTGAAATATCCGACCTGATCAAGAAAGAGAAGTATCAGGAGATAAGAAGTTACCTCGACAAATATATCGACAGTCTAAGCTCAGCTTACAATGTAGTTTATAATGAAGATATCTTTAGGAAGATAGCCTCGATCAAGACGGATAATACGGAAGAATTCAGCAGAGAGTTAAAAAAGAATATGCCAAATGAAGTCCTCATCACATGGAATGAAGAGAAAATCTACGCAAGCAAACTGCTGGAACCTTTGAAAGGTGTTAAGCCATGGCGTATGAAGGACCTCTCAAACCCGAAAATTCTGAAAAGGCTTGTTGACGGATCAATAATAAATTCGATCCTTTCGTCTGAAGCCGAAAAAAAAGGTTATTTCAAAAGAGAAGATGTTGTAAATGAAACTCATGACCAGATGAAGTATCTGGCTTCCAGAATATATCGGGATGTAATTTATTCCGGCGAAAAATTTGTACCTACTAAAGAAGAAATGATCGACTACTACATCGAGAACAAAGATGACCGTACTCTCTGGAGCAGAAGGAAAATGTGGGTGTTCGAGATATTCAAAGAATACAATAACGAAGACGATATTGATGAGAACAATAAAATCAATGTGGCCATCGAACTCGAAAACATAAGACAGAAAATACTTTCAGGGGAAGAATTCGAAAAATATGCCAAGTTCTATCCAAGACCTTATTCGAAGGATGGGGAACTGGGTTTCATTTTTGAGGATGATTATGCGATGATAGGTAAGACCGCTTCAAAAATGAAAGAAGGAGATATTTCAGACCTGATAATTCAGCAGAAAGCGATCTCAGTTATAAAAGTAACTCAGGTTCAGGAACCGATGCTTTACAAATTCGAATATGTCGAAGAGATCGTCAAGAGAAGACTAATTTCATTGAAAAAAGAGGAGTTCACGGATAGGCATAAGAATGAACTTTTTAAGAAATATGGGGTCAAACTAACAAACAATTAGAAGGTGCGAATTTGAAACACAAGTTTTTTTTGAAATATCTGATGATAATGATAATTATTCCAATTTTGCCTTTGCATCCGGATGTGATCGACAGAATAATAGCCGTAGTAGGTGACGAAATAATTCTTCAAAGCGAGATAGACCAGCTTGTCGAGCACCAGAAGTACCAGACAAGATTCGGTTTCGATGAGGAATCTTTCAGAGAGACGGTAATGAACGAGTTGATATCAAGTAAAGTTCTTTACTATGCAGCCCTCAAGGACTCAACGATCAGCGTTTCGGACGATGAGGTCCAGAGGGTACTTGATAACAGGATCAGTTCGATAATTCAACAGGTCGGAAGCGAGGAGAAATTCGAACAGATATACAAAATGTCAGTGAGCGATCTGAAAAAACAGTACAGGTCGGATATAAAGAAAAGTCTGTTCATTGAAAAAATAAAGAACAAACAGATCCGTAAGATATCTGTAAGCAGAGATGATGTAGAACAATTCTACAGGACTTACAAGGACTCGCTTCCTCCTGTCAAGGCTTCCGTAGAACTTAGCCAGCTGGTCGTTCGATTTTCGGATAAAGCGCTCGGTGAAACAAGATCTGTAGATTTTTTAAGAGATCTGAAATCAAGGATCGAAAGAGAAGAGATGACTTTTGGTCAGGCTGCAGAAAAATATTCTCACGATGAGGCTTCGAGATCAAAAGAGGGCAGTATAGGATTTACAAGCAGGGGAGATCTTGTGGCGGATTACGAAAGAGCGGCTTACAATATGAATCCAGGTGAGATTTCGGATCCGGTAAAAAGTCCGTTCGGATATCATCTGATCATGCTAAAAGAAAAGATAGGTGAAAAAATAAACACTTCGCACATACTCATAGTTCCCGAAAAAAATGTGGAAAGTGATTCTACGGCATATCAATTCTCCATAAACCTGAGAGATTCTGTTCTGAATAAAAAAATGACTTTTGAGGAAGCGGTCAGAAAATACAGCGGCGACGAAAAGACAAAATATCTTGACGGCAGTATCGGTTCAATGGAGATAGAAGAGATGGATAAAAAATATTCAGCATTATTTTCTGAAGCCCCGATAGGATTTATAAGCGATCCTATAAAGGAGGATGACGGATATTACTTGTACAAGATCTCGGATAGGAAGAAAGATCATGAAATAACCCTTGAGACGGATTATAATGTACTAAAGAATTTCGCTCAGGAAAAAAAGGGGCGCGAACAGCTTAAGAAATGGATTGATGAATTGAAGAAAAATGTTTATATTGATGTCAGGAATTAAATTTAGGTAATGTAAATGCCGGCTTCATCGAAAATATTAAAAATAGTTATTCTTGTACTTTCAGCGGCCGTTTCGTCTCTTTCGTCCTCGGAGATCACTGTAAAGGATGTTACAGAGCTGCTCAGTGCGGAAGTCGAACAGATTGGCGGTGGGTTCATACAGAATCTGCAAGTAGCCCCTTTTGATAATAATCTGGTGAGCTTCGAGGTTACATACGATAACGACCCTACAATAAAATTGTTTCTGTTCAATATTGAAACCAGGAATATTTTTCAGGTTTCGTCTGAAGCTTATGCCGGAGGGAGCTCCAAAACAAAGAAAAGATATTACATCAAAGACATCGGTCTCCAATGGCATCCCTACAAAAACTGGTTCGTTTTTTTCGGGAACGGAATGGGTGGCAGGGAGCAGATATATATATGCAGGGTAGTTGTTCCGGAACTTATAAATAATTATGCCGTGAACGGATACAGGATCAGCCTTGACGAAGATACGAAAAATGAAAAATCATACCTGATCGATCCCACATTTGATATGACCGGTGACAGAGTATTTTTCTCAAGAAGAATTATTAAAAGAGATAAAAAAGCCAAATACAACAGGACTTACAATATTACAATGATCAAAGATATTTTCGGCTATAAAGATTTCAAATTCAAAGATGTGGAATTTGAAACGGTGCTGGATAAACGCTTTGACCAGCTTAATCCTTTATGTTCTCCTTCGGATAAAGATCTGGTTGCGTTCATATCATACAAAAGCCAGAAAAAAAAGGGTGAAGAATACTACCATGAATATTCTATCAGCATAATTAATCTTCCTACATCTGAAATAGTTGTCGTAGATAATCTTGACGGTTACAGGAGCTACCCGTACAGATGGAGTAACACAGGCTCGCAGCTTTTTTATATGAAAGCACTCAGCCTTCTCAGAACACCGCAGAGTTTTATCGACGATAAAATGAATCAGGTCAATCTCCATTTTGCAAGGATCGAGAAGACAGGTAATAAATTTTCTGTATATCTGCAGACCAATCCAAAGACCGATATTCTTGTTAACGATATCGTTACTACGAGAAATTCTCTTTTTATGATTAACGATAATAACATCATACTTCCTAAATGGCATAACAATATTCCTTCACTTTATCTCGTTGATATAAATATGTGGAGGTCATCAGATAAAAATTATGCCCAAATGATAGATTTTAAGAAAGATATTGACACTGATTTTCCGATATTAATCGGGAATGAGCTGTATTATATTTCAACCTCTTATTACGCAAAGAGCAAAGCATTGTCCTCAATAACTGTATCCGATGTCGAAGTTATACTCAGCGAGGGAGAAAAACAGGATGTTGCTGGCAGAAAAGCGGAAATGGATTCGGGCGATATGGCCGCATCTGACGAATATTCAGATGATGAATCTTTCGACGATTCTTTTGATGATTACGGTGGTGAAGAAGAAGATGTAGCTCAGGTCGTGAAGAAACCAGACAACTCCGTGAAAATACAGGAATTAGAAAAAAAGATCAGTCTTTTGGAAACAGAAGCTTCAAAGATCGAAAACAAGATCGCATCCGAGAATATTGTTTTCGAAGAGAATGACAATAATATCAGAAACCTTACCCGTCAGTCAAACGAACTTCTTGACGAGAAAAACTCTCTTCTTGAAAAGATCAATTCTTTACGCGAAATGCAGACACAGAAGCTTTTAGGCGAGAAAGAGATAGTTCTTAAGCAGGCTGAAGTAACAAAGTATAGAAATGATGTTCTCAGACTGGAAAATGAAATGCTTGAACTCGAGAATCAGATCATAACCGAGAAGGATAAGCTTGATCAGCTTGAGAAAACATACACTGACTATAATGATCAGATCGCCAAGCTTAACACAACGATCAGTGACCTTAAGATCGAAAAAACAAAAACTCTTCAGACAGAAAATAAACTGAGCAGTTTTATGGCTCAGCTTAGCGAACTTGAAATTAAAAAAAGTTCTTTGGACACGGAGATCGATGGACTGGAAAAGAAAGTAACTCTGGACGGCATTGAACTTACTAAGCTTGAGGATCAGTTGACAAAAATGATTAATCAGAAATCAGAATCCGCCAAGTCTGTTGAAAAACTTATTGCCGATAAAGCCCAGTCAGAGCAAAAAGATTTGCAGTCAACTATTACGGCGAAAAATTCCGAGCTGAGTAATTACAAAGATAAACTTGCTGAACTTGAGAAAGAGCTTGATCAGCTTGACAAAGTTTATGATGAGGAGAACAAAAACATATCTGATCTGACAAAGAAGATCAAAGGATTGAACGACGGCAAAACCGGCATTCTGGGAGAGATCGCATCATTACAGACAAAAAAAGCGGATCAGGCTAAATTGGATGACAAAAAGAAAGTGGAAGAAAATAAACCCGAAGAAAAAACTGTGGCTTCCAAAGATGAGTATGAAGACGATGAGTATGAGGATGAGGAATATGAAGAATATGATGACGATTCTGAGATAAGCGAAGATGTATTTGAAAAGATCGAGACTCAATCGTCAGGCAGAAGGGGAAGAAGATAATGATCAGATCCGGGTTGTACATATTTATATTGATGGCTTTATTGATCCAATCCTGTACAAAAGAACTGAATGTTAAGGACGCAGGATTTGAAAAGAGCTTCAGGATAGCCAAAGAAAAATACGGCAGAGAAAACTACACTGATGCTTTGACCGATCTGAACAGGATCATACTTAATTATGGCGGTGAGAACGGGATAGACTCAGTTCAGTTCATGATAGCTAAATCCCATTATCATCTTAGTGAGTATTACTCTTCTTCTTTTGAGTTTATAAGGCTTACCGAGAATTTTCCGGAATCTAAACTCGTTGAGGAATCATATTACAACGACGCTGAATGTTACTATAATCTGTCTCCGAGATATACACTTGACCAGACAGAAACCGGTAAAGCCATATCTAAATATCAGCTTTATCTTGATCTTTTTCCGGAAGGAATTTTCGTAAATGAAGTATCATTAAGAATTACAGAACTGAGAGAAAAACTGGCCAGAAAGGAATTTGAGGCAGGGAATCTTTACCTGAAACTTGATCAGCCCAGAGCCGCCAAAGTGTATTTTTCAGAAGTAATTGATAAGTATTACGATACATCCTACTATCCGGCATCTCTTGAAAAGATATCACAGGCTTATCTTGAAATGGAAGACGAGTATAATTATCAGATATTTATGGCTAAATTTAACGAATTGAAAAACAAAGATGTCAGATAGAATAGGCTTGTTCGGAGGATCGTTCGATCCTGTCCATCTTGCCCATCTGATAGTTGCGAACATCCTGTTTCAGGAGTTCGGTCTTGAGAAGTTGTTTTTCATACCTAATTTTATTTCTCCATTCAAAGAAATGACTACCATTACAGGCATAGAGCACAGATTGAAAATGATCGAATTATCAATAAAGGACCGCAGCGGTTTTGAATTGTGTACTTTTGAAGCTGAAAAAAAAAGGCCGGTCTTCACCTATGAAACGATTGAACATTTCAGGAGACAATATCCTGATGAAGAACTTGAGCTGATATTAGGCTATGATTCTTTTGCGAATATAGGGAAATGGAAGAATTACGAATATATTTTAGGCAACACTAATATAATAATTGCAGACAGGCCTGCGATTAAAAATATTTCTAAAATTGATAGATCTGCTTATTCTGTCAGCAAATTATGCCCGAAAATTGATATATCTTCGACGGTCATAAGAGAAATGGTGTCCAAAAAAATTGATATTAAATATCTTGTAATTGAGGAAGTTAGACATTATATTAGCGATAACGGATTGTATAAATTGACAATGAAATAGATATGGTTTGCTTATGAGCGATGATAAAAGTAAAGGCACAAAGCGTGATCTGCTGAACAACCGTGAAAATGCAGAAGGTGAGAGTATTTACGGTAAGTTCAGAAGTAAAATACTTGATGAAAAAGAAAAGGCGATATTCGATAAGGTTCAGCAGGGAGCTGAATCCGGATATGTCTTCGAAAATGATGATGACCCTCTTTCCGGAGAATATGTAAAGAAGATCGATAAAAAAGTTATTGTAATGTATGTAGCTGTATCCACGCTCATACTTACTTCACTTATAATATTTGCGTACAGCCTCATACCAAAAGCTGAGGATAAATTTAACAAATATAAAAGTCTGATTGCTGAAGTCGAGAAGCTAAATGTTAAAAAAAGCCAAAAAATGATCGAGATAGAAAAGATTGTCAATGAACTTAAACAGAATGAAAAATATCAGGATATTGAAATAGACCCCGCTAATGATAAGGTTCTGACCGAACAGTCAATGCAGTTTCTTTCCGAACAGTCAGCCAAAGAGGGGAATCCCGGTATAAAAGACAAGATAAGCACAATAATGAAGTCAGACAAGGAACTAAAAGCCATACAGGATGATATCCGTGCTAAAAATAAGGGACTTGAAGCTCCGGTTGTCATGACAAGGTCCAAGGGACACGAGCAGATCGCATACGACTTTCTGACAGCGAAAAAGGGATTGTCTCCGGATCAGGCTAAAAATGTAATTGAAAGCGTAAATATTTTTGATTACACATACGAAGGTCTTTATGTATGGAATTTTTATGAGAACGGATTTTACGGCTCATTTATTACTAGGGGAGAGGCTGATAAATCGCCTAATGAAATAAAAAAATTCGCTCAGCAGGCTTTTCAGGACAGGATACTTGGTCTCGAACAGGAAAAAATTGAGCTTAGAAATATCCAGAAACAACTCGAAACAGATCTTAAAACCACGCAGGCAAGGGTTGAGGAGCTTGAGAGTGAAAGGAACAAGATCGGGGAACTTGACACAAAGAACCGACAGCTGAAAGAAGAAGTTATAAAGAAAGAAGAACTGATAAGTGAGCTGAATTCTGTCAAATATAAACTTCTGTCATATAATTTCGCTATTGAAAGAGGTATAATATCGGATTCCGTATGGGACGGTGTTAAAATGGAGAAAACAACAGGACTTGACTATTCGTCAAGGGTTGATTTTGCGGTTACGGATTATATTACTATCAGACCAAAGCAGGTCGGTCTTAACAGCTTTACAGAAGTTTACATACTGCCGAAATCTCTGGTTTCATCGGGTGATATCAGACTGCTCAAAAAGGATCAGATTTGTAAGATCGAATTTATTAATAAGCAGAATCTGATTCAGAAAGAGATACTTATAATTGCCAAATGATTTTTAGTTTTATTTTTTTTTATTAATTTGAACTTGACATAAAAAGAATTTAGTGGTATCTTTTGTTTCAGACGGTTTAATGCGCGGGAGAACATTGAGAAACGCTGGGTTATATATTTTAGTGATGGTATCGTTCATTTTTGCTTCAACGGAAGTTCTTGATTTAAAAGCAGAGTATTCCGGAGGAGTCGTCAGAATACAGTGGCAAAGCGGCGTTGAACTCAATGTCAGAGAGTTTAGAGTTGAAAAATCTTCTGATAATGTTTCTTTCCATCCGTTTACTACTCAAACTGCTCAGGGATCGTCTTACTCATACACGATTATAGACCTGAGCCCTCATTCAAAAGGAACGAAATTATATTACAGAATAGTTGTAGCTGATTATGACGGGAACGAAAAAGCTTCTGAAAGCGTAAGTGTCACAATCGAGACTTCAGGTATTAGCGCTACATGGGGAAGTATAAAAGCTTTATTCAGATAAAATCCGGTTTTTTTCTATCGTAAAAATATGTAATAGTGCTTGCAAACTTGAGATTTATTTTATAATTTTATGAATATTACTTAAGTAATGTGCATCTGTAAGTGATATAATCAATAAAGTCTCTGGAGTTAAATTGAGAGAAACCATTTTAACAGGTTCGGAATTGAGGGAAGATAACGAGATAGAAAGATCGCTGAGACCTCTTCAGTTCGAAGATTTCGTCGGTCAGGAAAAAATCAAGGACAATCTTAGGGTTTTTGTCGAATCCGCCAAGATCAGAAATGACAGCCTTGATCATACAATACTTCACGGTCCACCCGGACTTGGCAAAACAACACTTGCGCATTTAATAGCTAATGAGCTTGGAGTGGATATTAAGGTTACTTCAGGTCCTGTTTTGGAAAAAGCGGCAGATCTTGCGGGTCTCCTCACAAACCTGAAGGACAGGGATGTGCTTTTCATTGACGAGATACACAGGCTGTCCCCGGTTATCGAAGAGTATTTATATCCCGCAATGGAGGATTATACTATTGACATAATGCTCAGCAGCGGGCCTTCCGCTAACAGCGTTCAGCTTCAACTTCCGAAATTCACTCTCATAGGCGCTACTACCAGAGCAGGAAATCTTACATCTCCGTTAAGAGCAAGATTCGGAGTTTCATGCAGGATGAGTTATTATACTTCAGACGATATCTACCAAATAATTCAGCGGTCATCTTCGATTCTGAATATAAAGATCGACGACCCGGCCGCCAAAGAAATATCTAAAAGATCAAGAGGCACACCGAGAATAGCAATAAGGCTTTTAAGAAGGATAAGGGATTTCGCGCTTGTGAAGCATTCTTCAATGATTACAAAAGACATTGCCTGTGAGGCTCTTGTTTCACTAGAGATAGACGAAAGAGGTCTTGATGAAATGGACAGGGCGATAATCCTCTCCATGATCGATAAGTTCAACGGCGGCCCGGTCGGAATAAAAAATATTGCTGTCGTAGTAGGAGAAGAATCTGATACAATCGAGGAGGTTTATGAGCCTTTTCTGATTCAGGAAGGTTTTATACAGAGAACACAGAGGGGTCGAATAGTAACAGAGCTCGGATACAGGCATTTTTCAAGGAGATATGATAAGAACGAACTCGGACTTGTTTGATATGTACGAACTGTCGGACTATGACTACGAACTTCCAAAAGAACTGATAGCTCAGGAACCTTCTGCAGTGAGAGACGGGTCGAGACTTCTTGTTCTTGAAAGGAAAAGCGGAAATATAAATATAATGGGCTTCAGGGATATCATTGATTTCTTTTCTGATGGAGATGTCCTTGTTCTCAACGAAACAAAAGTCATTCCGGCAAGACTTTTCGGAGTATCAGAGAGAAATTCAGCTGAAATTGAGATATTGCTCTTGAAAGAGATTGAAGAGAATTCATGGGAGATAATGATAAAGCCCGGTAAAAAAGTGAAATCCGGGGACAGAATAATACTTCAGGATGGAGTGATCTGTTTTATCAGCAGAGCTACTGACAATGGGAACAGGATAGCTGTATTTGAATCTGAATTGGACTTCTTCGAATTCATTAACAAGCACGGGCACATTCCACTTCCCCCATATATTGAGAGAGACGACAATACTGAAGACAAAAGCAGATATCAAACTGTTTACGCGAAGGTGCCGGGTGCGGCTGCCGCTCCCACCGCAGGTCTGCATTTCACCCACGACCTTTTAGACGATCTTCGCAAAAAAGGTGTTGATGTCGTCAGTGTTCTTCTCCATGTGGGATCAGGAACATTCAGACCCATAAAAACAGATAAAATCACTGACCACAAAATGCATAAAGAGTTTTATGAGGTTTCAACTGAAGCGGCCGATAAGATCAATAACGCAAAGAGTAAAGGTAAAAAAATATTCGCGGTTGGCACGACTGTTGCGAGAACTCTTGAGACTGTCGGGGAGGACTCCGGACTTGTAAGACCGGGTTCCGGAGAAACGGGTATATTTATTTACCCGGGGTGCAGGTTTAAAGTTATAGATCATCTTATAACTAACTTTCACCTTCCGAAATCGACTCTGATCCTTCTAGTTTCGGCTTTCAGTTCGCCGGAGATGATCAAAAGAGCTTATGATCATGCCATAAAGGAAAACATGCGTTTCTTCAGTTACGGCGATGCGATGCTAATAATTTAAAATTTAAAATAAAATTGGGAGACTGAAATGATCTGTCCAAATTGCAATACAATGAACCCCAACTCGATCAAGAAATGCATCAAGTGCGGGGCAAAACTTGAAAAAAGTTCAGGAGGACCGGCTCTGAAACCTTCGTCCTCTGCCGGCGGACCTATGCTGAAACAGAAACCTGAAAAAGCTCCGAAGCAGCCAAAAACTCCAAAACCTCCAAAACCTCAGGGTGAAAAAAAAGGTAATACAAGACTGATCGTTCTTCTTTTGCTGCTCGCAGTATCTGTTTTTTTCGGATGGAAATATTATGGTGATCAGATAATGCTTATGTACGGAGTTAGCGGAGAGGATTCTCTTCTGACAGCAGATACACTGGAAGTTCCTCAGGATTCTACAGTTCTGCTTTACAGTGAATTAAAGAAATCCCGACAGGATACAACCCTGTATAAAACTCTATCGGATGCGGAAAAAGCCCAGTTGAACAAGAAAAGAAGATCTTTTACGGATCAGTTCTATTATTCAAAGAATGACAATAAAAAAATGATGCTTATTAAAGGTCACAGTTTCAAAATGGGTTCTGACAAAGGTTCAGAGCTTGAAAAACCTGAACACACTGCAAAAGTAGTTGATTTTTATATGGATGAAACTGAAGTTACGAACGCGCAGTTCAGTAAATTTCTCAAGGAGACAGGTTACAAGCCCAAAGGAAGTTTGTCGAAAATGAGGGACAGAAGGTTCAATCAGCCTGACCAGCCTGTTGTTGATGTTGGCTACGATGATGCAGTTGCTTACGCTACATGGGCAGAGAAGAGGCTTCCGACAGAAATAGAATGGGAATGTGCGGCAAAAGACACTCAGAACTTTGTCTATCCGACAGGAAAAGATATGACCGACAAGGATGCACGGTTCGGATTGAATATAACTGTTGGTTATCCTATGCCTGTAAAAAGCTATAAACCGAACAGTTTCGGTATTTATGATCTTGCAGGCAATGTCAGTGAATGGGTTCACGGCGTTATCTTTCCTTATCCGGGCAATGATGTATTCTCAAGATATTTTGGAAAGATAAGAGTCCCAAGGGGAGGTTCGTGGATGAGCTCTAAAGGAGACTGTAAATCTTACAGAAGGGCGATACTTGATATCTCTCAGTCCACAGGCAACATCGGATTCAGATGCGCTATAAGCAGGAACGAAATAGAGAATCTAATAAATAAATAGCTAAGATTTAAACAACATAGAGAATTGAATTATGTGGCTTTCAGTTGATGATTACTATAAAAAGATCAACAGCGACAGCAGGAAGTATTTTGAGCTTAACGACAGGATATTAGCAATTAATGGAGATATTATCCCGCTTAATTTCAGTAAGGTGTTCAAAAATGATAATAAAATAATCAAACTTGAGATCGGATTCGGCAACGGGGATTCACTAATTAAGCTGGCTTTAAAAAATCCCCGTATAAATTATTTCGGTATCGACAGGAAGATGGACAGGATCAGAATAGCGCTCAGGAAGCTAAACAAGTTAGAAAAATTAAATAACCTTATCATAGCCAGAAGCGGAACTGAATATCTGGATAAGATAATAAATAACTGTACTTTTGATGAGATAATCATGAATTTTCCTGATCCATGGCCAAAAAAAAGGCATCACAAGAACAGGACTATAAATCCTGAATTTATATTGATCCTGAACAGCTTGTTGAAAAAAGGCGGGATGTTCAGATTCGCTTCCGATCATGAGGAGTATTCTCTTGAGATACTGGATCTCTTCATCAATTCCGCTGTGTTCGAAAACGCATATTCTGAAATGTATAAGAACGAAGTCAATGAACGGATAGAAACCCAGTTTGAAAGACACAAAAAAAGAGACGGGTGTAAAATATATTACATGAAATTCAGAAAGGTCTAGTTTTTTTTGGCCATTGTTTTTTTGATTTAAGGTATTTTGCTTTTTTCTTTGCGATAAGCTGTCTGTGTCTGATAACGCTCTTGTTAGCTATGAAATATACAGCAGGATAGAAAATTATTCCAAGTATTACACCTCCTATTGTCGTCATCTCGAACAGAATAAGAAGCTCATGGCCGAACTCGTTGAAATTACTTAATGAAATGTGTGCGAAAAGGTTTTTGAATTTATCATATGAGAAATCATGTAGAATAAAGATCCTTCCAAGGAAATGCTGAAAATAAAAAACAGGCATTGCTGTTACGGGGTTAGTAATAAGCGTGCTTCCAATTATTCCTGCGACCTTATTTGACCTTAATAAAAAGCAGAAGAATATCGTAACTACGGTCTGAAAAGGTATTATGGGTAAGAATCCGATAAATATTCCTGTTGCAAGTCCGTGCGCTATGCTCTGAGATGTGTCCTCTTTTCTTACGAAGAGAAGAAAGTAGTATTTTAAACCTCTAAAGATCCTCGTAAGAAAAGGATGTTTGTTACTGTATTTTTCAGTATCGATCTTCAAATAATCCTAAAAATTAAATTTTTCTCTGAAATATGAGATCAAATTTTCGATCTTTATTCTATCCTGAGTCATACTGTCTCTTTCTCTGATGGTTACAGCGAGATCTTCAAGTGTGTCAAAATCGAAGGTGACGCAGTAAGGCGTGCCGATCTCATCATGTCTTCTGTATCTTTTACCGATACTTCCGACTTCATCAAAATCTATTTTCCACCCGAGTTCTGTGATCAGCTTTTTATACAGTTTGTCAGTTTCCTCCGACAGTTTCTTGACCAGGGGAAGCACGGCTATTTTAAAAGGAGCGAGTACAGGGTGAAGTTTCAGAACGATCCTCGTGTCGTCCTCACCTACTTTCTCTTCGTTGTAAGCGTCGCAGAGAGTGATCAGCGCTGTTCTCTGAACACCGAATGACGGTTCAATAACATACGGAATATATTTTTCCCTGTTCGGTTCGTCAAAGTAAGAAAGGTCCTTGCCCGAAAGGTCAATGTGCTGCTTGAGGTCATAGTCTGTCCTTGAGGCTATTCCGCACAACTCGCCCCATCCGAAAGGATACATGTACTCGACATCCGTAGTGGCATTCGAATAGAAGGCCAGCTCGTCCTTCTCATGATCTCTCATCCTCAGATTATCTTCCTTTATGCCCATGCTCAGGAACCAGCTGTAAGTGAAATTCTTCCAGTAGTCGAACCACTCCAGTTCAGTTCCCGGTTTACAGAAAAACTCCATTTCCATCTGTTCGAATTCCCTGGTACGGAATATGAAATTACCGGGTGTGATTTCATTCCTGAAAGATTTTCCTATCTGGCAGATGCCGAACGGGATCTTCTTTCTTGTCGTGGTCTGAACATTCTTGAAATTAATAAATATACCCTGAGCAGTTTCAGGCCTGAGAAATATCTTTGCGCCTTCACCCTCAATTACTCCCTGCTCTGTCTTGAACATGAGATTGAAAGCTTTGGGTTCTGTCCAGTCGAGGGCACCGCATTTATCGCATTTAATATTGTTCCCGTTTATGAATTTAAGCAGAATATCGGAAGGTGTTAATTCTCCGGCCCAGTTTTCGGGAAAAATCTCTGTTCCGTTCTTCTCGTTCCAATACTCTATATGTTTATCTGCCCTGACTCTTGATTTACATTTTTTACAATCCATTAAAGGGTCTGAGAAATTTCCTACATGACCTGAAGCAACCCAGACAGACGGATTGAGCAGAATCGCAGTATCGATCTCTACATTATCAGGTCTTTCTCTGACAAATTTTTTTCTCCAGAATTCTTTTATGTTATTTAAAAGTTCTACTCCCAAGGGTCCGTAATCCCATGTATTCGCCAGTCCGCCGTATATCTCTGATCCCGGATAAATAAAGCCTCTTCTTTTCGCCAGCGATACGATCTGTTCCATTGTTGTTTCAGTCATTTTCTTTCCTACCAGTCAAATTTATTATTATTTTTGTTTTCACCTGCATTTTTCAGTTCGTTCAAGATTTTTACGGCATCCTTATTTTTTAGTGCGGCTGAAGCTTCCAGGTAATCGAGAGCTTTTTTAATCTCAGATCTTTTCAAATAAAGGCTTCCTATCTCAAAGTATGCCTCAGGAGCAAATTCAGGATTATTTGTGTATTCAGAAAGTACATCGGGAGAGACGAGAGGGTCAATATTTGCCTCGGAGACCTTACTTTTGAACATTATTTCCCTGTCATCCTGCCGGCCTCCTTCCAGATATTTACTGAAGTAGATCACGGCTTTTGAGAAATCACTCAAACGGTAATGAACCAGTCCTGTTTTTCTGTACAGAGAGATGACATCAGGATGGTCTTTGAAGTCAGAGTCGGGCAGGGCAGACCTGTACTCGGCAATAGATCTCTCATAATTTAGTACAGCTGAACTGAACTGTCTTGTAATTTCATCCACGCAGCCCTTATTATAATATTTTTTCGCATTAGAAAGACTGTCTTTTGAAGATTGTGGAACAAAGTCCAGTTTCTTTAGACCTGAACGGTCTCTGTACATAATAAGGTCTGCAGCCGAGTTGGATCTCGATCCGTTATAAATTATGTCACCGTATATTCCTCGATACTCTTTTATTTCGGAAAGTATTTTGTAAACAGAAATGTCTCTGTTTTTGTTCTTAATGTCCACCATCATATCCATTATTGAATAGCCGAGTATCTCAAGGAATCTGGGGTTCCTGTTGAATTCATTTCGGAATTTATAAACAAAATCTGTGTAAGCTGTATTTTCAATGTCATACGAGCTTTCTTTTATAAAAACAAGGCTGTCTGCATGAATGTTCAGTTTGTTGAGGATCTTCTCGTTGTTCCAGCCGTAAGTCCCAAGGTTCTTTGCTTTGAAATTATAATACGAAAGCTGTGACAGAACTGACTCAGTATCAGAATCATTTACAGGCAGGAAGAAAGCATCTATTATTCCGGCAGGGACGACTTTTATTGAGTCCGTTGACATATATTCTTCTGTATCCAGAGAGTCGATCGATAAAGCTTTTTCCCTTATCCTCTGTATCTGCTTATTCAGATCATAAGATTCAAAGTACCATTCAAGAGCTATGACGGAGCATCCCTTTTCGATAACTTTTGAAGTAAATCCCGTAACTGATTCGTTCCCGTCTTCTGTAAGAGGTGATATTATCGCGAAAGTTTTGTACCCGAGTGAATCAACGGCGTATTCTGCAATCAGATTTCCGAGAGTGTAGGAAGTGGTATTAAGCTGGAATACCCTGTCCGATATCTCTGAAATTTCCTTCGCTGAAGCGGTAGGAGACAACAAAGGTATGCCTTTCAATTCTGCAATACCTGCAAGAGCAGCAGTCGCGTCCGACCGTAATTCGCCTATGATAAGGTTGTACCTGGTAGAATTAAGTTTCTCCAGAACTTTTCTGGTCATTACGGCAATTTTGCCTTCAGAGTTTACAACATCAAGCCTGAGGTTCTTATATTTCGACTGAAGTTTCTTCAGACCGAATTCAAGCCCGGTCAGAATGTCTCTTCCATCATCCTGGTCTATACCGGTGGTCGGGAGCACCGCAAGTATTTTTAAAGCATTTCTGCTCTGATCGATATATTCTGAAACTTCGCTGTCAAAAATATTCTCGTGTATTTCTTTATAATCCGCGTCATCGAATTTGTAGTTTATCAAATTCTCCAGTATGGATCTTGAGCCTGCGGCAATATCGGTTGATGATGAATTGAGAAGTCTTGTGAGTATTACAGCACCTGCGACATTCTCCCCAAGCTTGATCCTGGATAAGGCACAATAATAATTGGAAAGGTCCTTTAAAGCCGGATCATCAACATTCTGAGAAACAAGGTCGAGTACTCTTTTGCTTTCCCTGTAATCTTTTATCTTGTAAAGAGCCATTCCTCTGATAAGGTTGTGCGTGTGCAGATCGTGGTCATTCGCACGGATCGAGTCCGTATAGCTGAGGATCTGAGAGTACAACCCTCTCTGGAACAGGTTCAGTGTCTTGTCTATTTCAGCTCCAAAGACTGATGCTGATAATAAAAAAAAGGTAAGTATGATCTTCATTTAATGTCCTTCCTATTCTACAGTTACGCTTTTTGCAAGGTTCCTCGGCATATCCACATTATAACCTTTTTCCACTGCGATGTAATATGCAAGGAGCTGTAGTGGAATAACGGTGAGGATCGGAGAAAGAAGGTTCGTGGTTTCAGGGATCTTGATAACATAGTCTGAAATGCTGTCTATCTCTTCATCACCGTAGCTGGCGATCGAAATAACGATACCGTTTCTTGCCTTCACTTCCCTAATGTTAGTAACTACTTTATCGTAGATCGAATCTTTGATCGCAATAAATATAACAGGCATATTTTCGTCTATCAAAGCTATAGGACCGTGTTTCATTTCGGCAGCGGGATAACCTTCGGCATGAATGTATGAGATCTCTTTCAGCTTCAAAGCTCCTTCAAGAGCCACTGGAAAATTGTATCCTCTGCCGAGATACAGAAAATTCTTTGCTGACTTGAACCTGTCGGCGATCTCTTTGATCTTATCCGCGTTCTCCAGGATAGATTCAACAAGCGCTGGTAAAAGTTTAAGTTCTTTTACGATCTTGTAACCCTGTCTGAAACTCATGTCCTTATGCCTTGCGATATCGAGTGTGATAAGGGCAAGTGCTATGACTTGTGAAGTAAAAGCTTTAGTTGAAGCGACTCCGATCTCAGGTCCCGCATGAAGATATACTCCGGCGTCGGTCTCTTTCGAGATCGTCGATCCCACCACATTGCAGATCCCGATTGTCACTGCGCCTTTTCTCTTTGCTTCTTTTATAGCCGCAAGAGTGTCGGCAGTCTCGCCTGACTGCGAAATGGCGATCACAACGGTCTTTGGAGTAATGATAGGGTCTCTGTATCTGAATTCAGAGGCATACTCAACTTCGACAGAGATCTTTGCGTATTCTTCGAGCATATATTCACCGATAAGAGCACTGTGCCAGCTCGTTCCGCACGCCACTATGAATATTTTATCGGCGTTAAGAAGGGCTTTATAGACTTGAGGATGCTGATTAAGACCTCCAAGCTTTGAGATCCCTTCTTCAAGCAGCAGCCTTCCTCTCATTGTATCAGTCAGAGTCCTGGGCTGCTCAAAGATCTCCTTGAGCATAAAATGCGGAAATCCGCTTTTTTCAATGTCGGAAAGCTCGAATTCAATAGTCTCCACATTTTTTTTCACGATCTCATCATTTAGTGTCTTATGAATAACACTTTCTTTTGTGATAACAGCGATCTCTCCGTCCTCCATATATATCACTTCGGTCGTATTCTTGAGGATCGAAGCGGGATCTGAGGCAAAATAATTTTCTTTCTCGCCTATTCCTATGATCAGAGGAGAACCCAGCCTGGCGGCTACCAGCCTGTCAGGTTCATCAAGGCAGAAAACACCTATGCCGTATGTTCCTTTTACATCACCCAGGGCGTTCTTGACAGCCGATTCGATGTCTCCCTTATAGTAATACTGGATAAGGTCAACGAGGACTTCAGTATCTGTTTCGGAATAGAATGAAAATCCGTGTTTTTCAAGTTTCTTTCTTATGGTCATGTAATTTTCAATAACACCGTTGTGGACAAGAAATATTTTACCGTCGTTAGACACATGAGGATGAGAGTTTACATCATTCGGTTCTCCGTGAGTGGCCCATCTTGTGTGTCCGATCCCGATATTACCGCGAACATTTTGGCTCAGGTCTCTTTCAAGTTCGATTATTCTTCCCTTTTTTTTCTTAAGGAAATAGTTTTTACCGGCCTCTGAATATAACATAATTCCTGCGGAATCGTATCCTCTGTATTCAACCCTTTTTAATCCGTCGATGAGAAATCTGGTACAGTCCCTGTTGCCGATATAGCCTAATATTCCGCACATATATTCATTTTCCTTTAATTATTCAGCGATCCGTTTTCATTTCTGAATTCCAATGCATTCAGCGGGCATATCCATACACATTTTCTGCATGAGACGCACTTTTCGTGATCTATTTCGATACGGCTTTCATAAACTGAAATGCAGTCAGCTTCGCATACCGAAACGCAGCAACCGCATCTGTCACAGTTCTTTCTGTCAACGATTATCAATTGGCCCTCCGGCAGCATAAGATTCAATGTATTCCAGAACTTTTTCGCGGTTAAAGTGTTTTACTGCGCTGTAAGGTAACACATCCACGACGGACGGATATTCCTTGAACAGTTTCGAGAAAACGCTAAGCCGCACAAAGAGTTCATTGTTGGATAACTTATCCTTTTTATTAAGAAGTATGAGCTGGGGCAGTTTTAATTCTTCAAGCATTCCTATCAGCCTGATATCATGTTCTCCCGGATCGTGTCTTATGTCGAGGATAGTGATCGAGAGTCTGATGTTTTTGGAGCCGCTGAAGTAGATTTTTATCATTTTACCCCATTTCTGTTTTTCCGAACGGGATACTGCGGCATAACCGTAGCCGGGGATATCTACGAAATAGAACGATGAATTGATCAGGAAAAAATTTATCAGCCTGGTTTTACCGGGAGTATTACCGGTCTTAGCCAGTTTTTTTCTGTTTAAAAGTGAATTGATGAGCGATGACTTGCCTACATTCGATTTTCCCGCGAAAACGATCTGGTTCATGTCGTCATCAACAATGTCCTTTCCTGAAGCTGAGCTCGTTATGAATTCCGAACTTAATATCCTGAATTCCGTTCCGGTCATAAGCTCCCCCCATACAAGCCGTTCATTATATCAGATACATGAGATACAGGGATTATCTTGAGAGAATTTTTGATCTCCCTGTCAATATTTTCCAGGTCCTTTATATTCTGTTCAGGTATGAAAACCGTTTTGATCCTTGATCTCTTTGCGGCCATCAGTTTGGTTTTAAGCCCTCCGACGGCCAGAACATCTCCGTGTATCGTGATCTCGCCTGTCATCGCGATATTCTGTTCGACGGGCATCTGTTTAAGCGCGCTTATGAGTGCTACGGCTATCGTTACTCCGGCAGACGGTCCGTCCTTGGGCGTTGCAGCTTCAGGGAAATGGAGATGGATCTCATTCTTCTCAAATTTCTCAGGGTCAATCCCGTACTTATCTGAAAAAGTTTTTATATAGCTGAGCGCGGCCTGAGCTGATTCCTTCATTATTTCTCCGAGCTTCCCCGTCAGTTTCAGGTCAGGTTTACCTTTGATTATATTAGCTTCAGTTTTGAGTATCGATCCTCCGGAAACTGTCCATGCAAGTCCGTTCACCTCACCAATTTTAGTGCCTTTTACGCTTGAGAAATCTTTATATTCCTCTATCCCCAGAAATGAATTCAGGTTCGATGAGCTGACCTTTATCTTTTTTTCGGGGTCATCTATAAGCAGTTTTGCTGATTTTCGGCATATCTTCGCTATCTTCCGCTCAAGTTCTCTTACGCCTGCTTCCATCGTGAATTCATTTATTATCTTGTATGCAGCATTCTCAGATATGGTCAGGTTCGATTCCGAAAGACCATTGACCCTTTTCTGTTCAGGTATAAGATAGTTCTTTGCTATCATGTACTTCTCGATATCAATATATCCGTCAAGTCTGATTATCTCCATCCTGTCCAAAAGGGGAAGAGGTATCCTGTTCTGATCGTTCGCCGTGGCGATGAAAAGAACATTGCTCAGATCGAATTCGATATCGAGATAATTATCAGTGAATGTATTGTTCTGTTCAGGATCAAGGACTTCAAGTAAAGCTGATGCGGGATCACCTCTGAAATCCGAGGACATCTTGTCGATCTCGTCGAACAGGATAAGAGGATTGTTCACGCCGACCTTTCTTATGGACTGAATTATTTTTCCGGGCATAGCTCCGATATAAGTTTTTCTGTGACCGCGTATCTCTGCTTCATCGTGTAGTCCGCCAAGCGCGATCCTTATGTATTTTCTTGAGAGAGCTCTCGCTATGGATTTACCGAGTGAAGTTTTTCCGGTGCCCGGAGGACCGACAAAACAAAGGATCGGACTCTTGAGTTTTTCGACAAGCTTGAGCACTGACAGATATTCAAGGATCCTCTCTTTTGGTTTTATGAGCCCGTAATGGTCTTCATCAAGTATTTTCTCCGCAATATGAATATCGACATTTACTTCACCCGACCTTTTCCACGGCAGGCTTATTATAAGATCGAGGTAATCTCTGAGCAATCCGTATTCCGGTGACATCGAATGCAGTTTGTTCAGTTTTTCAATTTCTATATCAGCTTTAATAATAGCCTGCTCTGACAATTCACCCCGAGCCTTGAGATCGTTTATTTTTTCAACTTCCGGTATCTGAAGAGCATCAGACCCGAGCTCTGAGCTCAGTCCTTTTATTTTTTCCCTCAGAAAATAATCTTTCTGTTCCTTCAATGTTCTTTGAGAAACATCCGCCTCGATCTTCTTTTCAAGTTTCGAGAACTCGATCTCGTTTATCAGGATCGAATGGAGCTCTGAAACAAAATATCTAAAATCGCTGATCTCAAGCATCCTCTGTTTTCTATGGTAATTCAGGTTAAGGCTCCCCATTATAGTATCTGTAAGCTTCAGCGGATTTATCAGATCATCATTTATGTTGAGCAGATAATCAGGTCTTTCAAGCTGGGGGTTAAGGTCGAGAAATTCGATGTACAGTTTTCTGAGAAGCCTGAGCGTGGCTTTTAAAATATCATCGGATTCAGTATTTATCTCGATCGTTTCGATCCTCGCATAAAGGTTCAGGTTCCTTTTCTGGAATTCCGTAACCCTGACCCTTTTAAGACATCTTATAATAGCCTTATTTCCAAAATTCGGGAGTTTTATGACCTGAACGACTTTTGAAATACATCCGTAGCTAAAATAGGAATCCTGCGAGAAATCAGAAGCGTACTGGTTCTTTTTGCCTAGTATAACTATCAGAGAGTCATTAATTTCCGCTTCCTCAAGCAGCTCTGTAAAATGTCCCGAGTCAACATTGAGAGAAATTATATTGCCCGGAAACGGGATCCTGTCCTTTGAAGGCACGATCCTGTAGATTAGTCCGTTAACTATCTTTGATGAATCACTGTTTATGTTCAATTCGCCGTACATCTGTTCCCTTTAAATAAATTTGTTGAGTTCGATACGCATGGTTGTACCTTCCTGCCCGCTGTGTTTTACATAAAGTTTCCCGCTGTGATACTGCTCGATGATCTTTTTACTGAGCGAAAGTCCGAGACCCCATCCTCTTTTTTTTGTAGTAAATCCTGTCTCGAATATTTTTTTCTTTAAAGCAGAGGGTATGCCGCTTCCGTTGTCTATGATCTCTACAATGATCTTATCTTTTTCCTCATACTGGACTATTTTAATCTTTCCCGGCTGATCTTCTTTTAATGATTCGATCGCGTTCTTCAGAAGATTTTCGAATGTCCATTCGAGAAGCACTTCGTTAGCGTATATGTTATGTGCCTCTCCTACAGTCTTTTCCAGTTCAATGCGGCCTGATTCCAAAGGCAGCCGTCTGGAAATATAGTCGGCGGCTTTTGTGATGATAAGACCGGTATCGCACATTTTAAATTCCTTGTCTGAAGAAATATTAGAAAATCTGTTCACGACGAGCGATATCTTTTCAATATCCTCTTTAAGACCGTCGGCGACTGAACTGATCCGTTCTTCAGACTTGCCCAGTTGTTGAAGATGATCTCTCCATCCCCTGAGGGAAGTGAGCGGTGTTCCAAGCTGATGCGCGGTCTCTTTGGAAATGGCTATCCATACAGATTGTTTTTCATTTCTCCGCATATAATAAAACAGGTAGAAGGCCATCAAAACTATTGTTAAAAGGGTCAGGAACAGAAAGAAAGGGTATAATCTCATTTTGCTGATCAGATCATCCGGAATATAGTAAAGCTTTTTTAAACTGTTCTTACCGGCGAGAGAAAGACTGCTGAAAGACCTGCTGTTCAATTCTTTTTTAAGATTGATATCTTTTCCTTTACGGTAAGGCATATTCCACACAACAGGGATCTCGTTCTCATTAGAATTGATCGTAAGTATGAATGTTTTGTCCGATCTTAAAAGCAGTTCTGTAATGTATTTGAATTTCAGTTCGTTGTTCGGCTTGTCGGGTTTTTCGTCATAATCATAATATGAAACAATTAATTCGTTGATCAGTTCAGAATTCTTTGAGCTGTGAGTGCCCATCAACAACCAGTAATATCCAAGTATAAAAGATACCGAAAGGAACGATATGAATACTGCAAGTACCTTAAATGACTGTTCATATTGTCCATATTGTCTCGTATGAAATTCCGTCATGTTCTTCCTGAGTTTTCTTTGTTCATTATTCTTTCGAATTCCTCTTCAGTAACAGAATTGCGCTTGTCCAATTTAGGTTTGGAGGTTCTGTCTTTAATTACTTTAATGATCTTATCCGAAGCCCCGCTTTTTTCTCTTATGTACTCGTAACTTATCTCTGATACTTTGCGGTAAAGGTCATTATCAGACCACAGGCTGTTTATGATATTAAAAAGCTCTTCGTCGTTGTTGAACATTATTCCGCAGTTCAAAAGGTTCATTTCCTGGGCCTCCGGGGATTTGTCAAGATTCGGACCGAAAAGAACAGGCAGTCCGTAAACAGCAGGTTCGATGACAGAGTGCAGGCCGTTCTTTGAGAAACCTCCCCCCACATATGCGATGCTGCCGAATTTGTATATTTTTGCCAGTAAACCGATCCGATCAACTATCAGAATATCGTACTGGTCCAGACTTTGACCTCCGTTCATTTCTGTAAATACAAGTGTCCGGAATCCCATTTCCTGGCACTGACTCTCGATCTTGTATATGTGATCCGCACCTATCTCGTGAGGTACGATTACAAGAAAAGAGTCGCTGAAATTCAGTTTGATCTTTTTCCATGCTCTAATGATGAATTTTTCTCCGTTAGGCCATGAGCTGCCTGCAACGAAGACCCTTCCGAGATCTTTCAGCTGATCAAAAGGATGAAAACTGCCGCTGTCGTCAGATTCTCTGATAACTGAATCGTATCTGGTATCTCCTGAAGCTTCGATCTTGTCAGCAAAAGGATATATCTTCATAAATCTCTGCCTGTGTTTTTCATTGACGGTAAATATTCCTGAAATTCCGGAGAACACGGACCTGTAAAAACTTTTTGCGTACCATTTGTCCATTTTCGTATCATCCGCGAACAGACCGTTGATAAGAAAAACCGGCACTTCTCTTTTCTTAAGTTCCCAGATGAAATTAGGCCAGACATCGTGTTTCGAGATAAGAACTATATCGGGATTGATCGTATTTATGAATTTTCTGGTCTCAAAATAAAGATCGAAAGGAGTATAAGTAATGAGTTTAAAACAGCTTTTTTCACGGTCAATGTTATCGTATGCTGACGGTGAATACAGAGAAAGTACGAGGTTATAATCCTCATTATGATCGGCTGCAAGTTTTTCAGCTATGGGAACGATCTGTTTGTATTCTCCCATCGAAGAACAGTGGAACAGGATCGTAACGCTGTACGGATTCAGATTTATCTTGTCGCGGTTAAGCTTGTCAATTATATTTTTTCTCGCCTCAACTGACCTGCGGACTTTTCTGTTGAAAAGTGACGATACCTTCAATCCGAAGTAAAGAAAAGGTACAAGTACGAAATTATATGCTATTTTTGCCAACAAAACGATCTCCGGACATTGTTTTTATACAGAGATAGAATTAAAGAATTTTATCGTAAAAATTCAAGCTATATTTTGAAAAAATAAAATTGTTGCGGTGCGTGAATATCAACTTTGTGAACAAAATATCACAATATAAAATCCAAATTAAATAAAAAAGCTGTCTTTTGACAGCTTTTTTATTTAGATTTGATCAGTAAAACGGAGAATTGTGATGCTGAAAGGATTTATACCCGCGACCAGAAAAGAATTCGATGATCTGAACTGGAAAAGAGCGGATGTTATTATTGTAACGGGAGACGCATATGTGGACCATCCGTATTTTCAGGTGGCATCAGCGGGTCGATTCCTGAATTTCAACGGCTATAAAACCGTTATCCTTGACATGCCTGATATTGATAAAGATGACGACTGGAAGCGTTACGGAAGACCTTCTCTTTTTTTTCTTGTAATAACAGGGAAGGAGGATTCCATGGCGATGAATTATACGGCATTCAAAAAATTCAGAAGCACTGATCCTTATGTGCCGGGAGGGAAGAGATATAACAGGCCTGACAGAGCGCTGATAAGGTACTGCGGCAAAATAAAAGAACTCTATAAAGATGTGCCTGTCATCATCGCGGGACCTGAAGCGGCAGGAAGAATGGCAAGTCACTATGATTACTGGTCAGACAAGTTGAGAAAGCCGGTACTTTTAGATACTAAAGCAGATATTTTGCTATACGGGAACATCGAATACAATCTTCTGAATATCTGCGGGATGCTGAAAAATAAAAAGAGTATAGAAAATGACATCAGACTTAGCGGAACAGCTTTTATTATTAAAGATATCGGTCAGGTAAGTAATTATGCCCAGGTACCTTCTCACGAAAGCCTGGAGAAAAATCCGGGACTTTTAGCAGAACACCATCTGGCACTTCACAAAAATATGAACCCGTACAATTCAAAAACTGTTGTTCAGAGAGCTGTGGGAAGATATCTTGTTATTAATACAGCCCAGCCTCCTCTGACTGAAGAAGAAACTGACAGCCTTTATGGAACAGGTTTCAAGGGACGCCCGCATCCCAAATACAAAGATGAGATCCCTATATGCAGGTTCATAGAAGACTCAATACTGACACACAGGGGCTGTCTTAACGACATTTCAGACTCTCAGGAAATATTTATTTCAGGGAGAATGATCTCGTCAAGGTCGAATGAGGAGATAAGAAAAGAAGTCATAAAATTCATCAGATCGAAAGACTACAATAAGATTGTCAGGATATTCGGGTCGCCGTATTTTAATCATTACGCAGTAAAGACAGGCAACAGGAAAATGTGTTCCCAATGCGCGAGATTATCCTGTACGCTGCCTGATGTCTGCCCGAATATAAAAACGCAAAACGAAGAGATCTTAAAAATTATTGAAGGTTTTGACAAATTCCCGAATGTCCGAAATAATTTCTATGCTGGTGATGCAGATATGAAACTTCTTGTCAGAGATAAGGAGATATACAAGGACTTTCTGACTAAAAGGAATGACGGTAATTTAGAGCTTCATGTGTTAAGTTTTTCGGATACGCAGAGAAAGCTGATGGGGTTCGACGGGGAGGAAAGTCTTATAAAAGATTTGAAGTTTTTAAAAAAGAGAGCGGGAGAGTACGGTAAAAATTTAAAGATCTCAGCTGACATATGCGCAGGATATCCCGGTCAGTCTGAAGAAGAGACTGCCCTTAATATTAAACAATTGCAGGAATTAGATCTTGAGCTTGGAAATGTGATAAACTTTGTTCCTCTGCCTCTTACTCTTGCAGGCGTATTGTACTTTACCGGTTCTGATCCCGTAAGCGGCGAACAGATATCTGTCGAAAAGAAATTAAGTGTGATGAAAAAATTTAATGAACGATATAAAAAGATTAAAAAACAGCGGAAATAAAAAAAGAGCCGTTCGGCTCTTTTTCAGTAGTAGCGGGAGTAGGATTCGAACCTACGGCCTTCGGGTTATGAGCCCGACGAGCTACCAGACTGCTCCATCCCGCGATAGCGACCCAAATATATGATTTTGACATTGTAAAGTCAAGTTAAATTTTGTATTATTTCGGAATAGTTTACTAATCGGACGGAAATGAAGAAAAGAAGAATACTATATGCTGTACTTAACTGGGGGCTGGGCCACGCCACCAGATCGCTTCCTGTCATCAGACAGCTTGTAAAAGAACATGATGTCATAATTCTTTCAACAGGACGGTCCCTTGAGCTTCTGAAGTCCGAAATCAGCGGGGCGGATTTTATAGATCATCCCGATTACTCGGTAAAGTATTCAAACAAAGGCTGGTCGCTTCTTTTTTCGCTTCTTATTCAACTGCCTAAAATACTTCTTAGACTAAGAGAAGAGCACGGATTTACAGAAAAACTTGTGCGGGAACTAAAGATCGACAGGATAGTTTCCGATAACAGGTACGGTATATTTTCAAGAGAAGTACCTTCGTATTTCATAACTCATCAGTTGTGTTTTAAGCTTCCGGGTTTTCTCAGATCCCTTGAGATATTCTCGGTTGTCTTTAACAGATTATATTTCAGAAGTTACAGAAAAGTTTTTGTTCCGGATGAGGAAAAGGGATTCAACCTCTCCGGAGCACTTTCTCACAATGTTCCTTTCATGAATTCTTCAAAGATTAAGTATTGCGGAATACTTGCCGATATTTCAGGATCACAGGACATGATCATGTCCGATTACCTTTTTATTATTTCAGGCCCAGAACCTCAGAGGACGATATTCGAGAATAAAGTTCTCGAACAAACAAAGCATCTTGAAGGTAAAATCATAATAGTCAGGGGCATGACCGAAAGCAGAAGTGTTACGGAGACAGGGAACAGAACTGTTTATTCCAGCATAGAAAGGGATAAGCTTTCTGCAATGATAAAAGGAGCTGAAGTGATCATTTCAAGACCGGGTTATTCAAGCGTGATGGAATTTTCCGCATTGGGTAAGAAGGCATTATTCGTACCTACACCCGGCCAGACGGAGCAGGAATACCTCGCAGGCTATTATAAAGATAACAGGTATTTTAATTATGTCGATCAAAGCAGAATGAACATAACGGAAGACATTAAAAATATTTTCGATGTTTGCTACCCTGAAATAACACCCAACAGAACTGAAAAGATCACAGATGAAATACTCAGATAAAGTACTTGTGATATTACTTACACTGTTCTCTGTATCGTCTGGTTCGGATAAAGTTGATTTTAAATTTTCCGGGGAAAAATATTTTACTGAAGAGATACTTTTATCAGTAATTGAAAAAGACAGATCTGCAGAACACAACATTGAAGGACTCATTGATCATTATACGGATAAAGGATTCCCTTTCGTATCAGTAAAGATAGACAGCATAAAGCTTTTTGATCATGGCAGGACAGTATTCGTAACGATCAATTCAGGGGATTATGTCAGGATAGATGATGTTATTTTTAACGGAGCGGCTGTTACATCAAAAGAGAGCCTTACAAAACTTACAGGTATCAGACAGGGAGAGAAATTTTCGGAAACAAGGATAAAAGAAGCTTCCGGCTGGTTATACGGTTCGGAACTTTTTGAAAAAAGGCCGGGTTTCGAAATTATCAGTACAGGGTCCGGCAGGTATGGTGTAAGCTTCGGATTATTAGAAAAAAAATATAATGAGATCATGTTCCTCGGAGGATTCAATTCAGAGGAAGGGGGTTCAACTTTTACTGTGCATTCGGTACTGAACGCCGGAAATTTATTCGGAACGATGAGAAAATTCAGGTTGTTATGGGAGAGAGAAGGCGAAAGTTCTGAGAAATTGAAATTCTACTACAGAGAACCGTTCATGGCAGGGATCAGACTGTCAACTGAGGCTGAGTACGGTCAGGTCTTCAAAAAAGAGTCTTATCTTAAAAGGAATTTCCGGATCGGACAGAAGTACACTTATGACCCGGGATCAGGAATAATATACGGGATAGAAAAGGAGTATTTTTATTCCGACACTCTGAAAACTGAAGATTCTCCCGAGGCTGTAATAACGAGTTACAGTACAGGAATGGAGTATAATACTTCTAACGAAAATAATATGATCCCTCAAGAGGGAGGATCAAGTATCAGGGCTAATGTTTCTACAGTGAATATTGACAAACGGGGTGTGCCTGATCAGAATGGTATTGAATTGTTGTTTTCTGCAGACAATAATATAATTATGACTCGAAACCTCTTGCTCAGGATGTCAGTAAAATACGATCAAATGATATTTGATGATGATCTGCCTGACTATGCGAGGCTTGTATTCGGCGGGGCTGATTCTTTCAGAGGGTACAGAGAAGATACCTTTATATCTGATATTTACATACTGAATTCTGCGGATTTTTACATAACTGATAATATCCGTTCGGCGGCAATTGATATTTTTGCTGATGTTTGTTCGTATAATCAGGGTTCAGGAATGATAAAGAAAATAAATGAACTCGAATCCCTGATCAGCTACGGAGTAGGAATTATTTACAGAACAAGTTCCGGGCAGATATCGTTACATGCGGCGGTGCCGCAAAATGAAGGTTTCAGCGAGACTGTTGTCCACGCGCGCTACTCGTTCAGGTTCTAAATTATCATCTTTCTCTGCACAAACAGGAGTTCTGCGGAACGGAAGAGACAATATCCCCCCGCTTCAGACCTGAGAAGGCTCCTTTACCTCCCACAGCCGAACAAAGCTTACCTTCAGGGCCGCATAAAAGCATCTTTGCTGTATCCTGATCCGAAACCCTTGTGAGGCACTTAGGGTTACCTTCTATTATATTGCTCCTCATCCAGTTCTCGAACCTGTTCCTGTTGCCTCTTCTGACGGGCATGATTATATCCGATATAACTCTGTACATGTTTTCAGGATGAGATAAACTTGAGGTACTTATAAAGAGGTAGGAATAATTCAGTTGTCTGTGGTCAAGGCCGGTTATCTTATCAATAAAAGCAGCCTGCTCAGGCACTCTCCATTCCGTTGAGAACCAGCACCAGTCCTGCCTGTCACTTTCGGATGAAAGAGGGCATTTTGCAGAATGAGTGCACGGCGATATTACACTAAAAGAATGTGCGGAGTTCTCTATCAGTTGATTCCTGAGGGAAGACAGTGCTTTCGAATGAACTTCCTGCCCGGGTTCAGTGATCAGTATGAGACCCTTCGAAAGAGAAAGCAGATCCTCCAAATTTGATGATCGGTGCTTTTCAGGGATCTCGTTGAAGACATTGGCGCACAATATAATGTCGCACTTTCGCTCTGCTTTCAGAGGAGAGGTGAAATTTTCGTGTAGGAACTCCGGTCCCGAAGGAAAACCCGCCCTGATCATATCAAGCCCGGTCGAGATCATATTCGACGATCTTTCAACAGTAATGACCCTGATCTTTTTCGACCTCATGTCAACTCCGGCATGGTCAAGGACAAGCAGAAGCGCAAAAGAAGCGCTCATCGGACCTGCCCCGAAATCCATAATAACGAATTCCTCTCCGGCATTTTCGAAACTGCTCACGATCTCTTTCAGGTTCTGCTTCTGCATGAGTATGGAATATATCCTTTGAATATTAGGCAGGTAAAAAGAGGAAATATAAGCATTTATGAATTTTTTTGTGTCGGAGTACTTTCTTCTGAAATCCTCTCTGTTCTCATTGAAAGACAGCCACAGCTTCTTTATCCTGTCCCTAAGTTTATCGGTTTCCGATCTTTTCTTTAAAGGGTCAAGTTTGTCAGGATCGTTTGAACCGAAAACCGTATTCTGCCAGAATGTGAAGAAAATGTTCTTGTCGAAATATCTGTATTTTTCGAAGCTGTTGAATGAAGGCATACATTTATCCTTTTGATTTTGGCGCAATATACGATTAATTCACGGTAAAAGATATTAAAAATTAATGCAAAATAATTCTGAATATGACTTGACTTTGAACTTCAATATCCTTATTATTTAACCGTATCATCAAAATGCTGAAAATACTGCTCCTAATTTTTGGGTAAATCACAATGAAAATGCATCCGGAAAAAGAAATAATTCGTTTAGTTAAAAATGTTTTTGAGATCGAGATCAGAGAGCTTAAAAAAGTATCGTCAAATGTTGATACCGAGTTTTATAAGGCCATCAAGATGATCCTTGAGTGCAAAGGCAAGGTCATAGTTTCGGGAATGGGTAAATCCGGGTTGATCGGCAGAAAGATCGCGGCGACTTTATGTTCTACAGGTACTCTTGCGATATATATGCATCCGGCGGAAGCACTTCACGGCGACCTCGGCGTGGTCGAGGAGCGTGACATAATCATAATACTGGGCAAAAGCGGAGAGTCGGACGAGATCGTCGCGATGCTGCCTGTCATCAAGAAAAAAGGGTGCAGGATCGTAGCTATTACAGGCAATGTGAACTCAACTCTCGCAAAAAATTCCCATGCAGTACTTAATGCCCATGTGGAAAAGGAAGCTTGCTCGCTGAATCTCGCTCCAACTTCAAGTTCTACTGCGGCACTCGTGATAGGAGATGCGGTATCCACGGTACTTTCACAGCTGAAAGAATTCAAAGAAGAGGATTTCGCCATGTCTCATCCCGGCGGAACATTGGGGAAAAGACTGCTGCTTAAGGTTTCAGATTTTGTTCACCCGGTCAAAGACATCGCAGTTTGCGACGAGGACACGGTGTTCAGGGAAATACTTATCAAGATGAGCGACAGGAACCTTGGGGCGGCAATGATTGTTCATAAAGGTAAGCTCAAAGGCATAATCAGCGACGGCGATATCAAGAGAATACTCACAAAATACACTAATATCGAAAAACTGACAGCGAAAGAGATCATGACACCTGACCCGAAGACGATTGAATACGAAACACTGGCCTACGATGCTCTTAAGATCATGAGGTCCAGCGGCAGCTTCAGCGTTATGCCGGTACTCAAAGGATCGAAACTGGCGGGATTGATCAAGCTGCATGATCTGTTGAAATCCGGACTATAAATACATTCAGGTAATGAAGAAAAAAAACTCAGACACACTCACCCCGATGATGATCCAATACAAGGAGATAAAGAACAGAAATCCCGGGCATGTTTTATTTTACAGGCTGGGAGACTTTTACGAGATGTTCTTTGAAGACGCAAAAACGGCAAGCAAAGTTCTCAACCTGACTCTTACAACAAGGGGAAAACATATGGGGGTCGAGATTCCTCTGGCAGGATTTCCGCATCATCAGCTGAATAACTATCTCTCAAAAATGGTCAAAGCCGGATACAAAGTGGCCGTCTGCGATCAGACCGAAAATCCCAAGAATGCCAAAGGAATAGTTAAAAGAGATATTACAGATATAATAACTGCCGGTACAGCTATATCCGACGAAATGATAGACAGGAACTCGAATAATTACATAGCCTGCATAAATTATGAAGAAGGAAAGAAACCCGGGTTTGCGGCTGCGGATATTTCAACAGGAGAATTTATCGCATGTGACCCCGATAACGAAACGGCTCTGAAAGAATTGATAATGATGTTCGATCCTTCCGAACTGCTCGTCCCGTCTTCACTTGAAGAAGATCATGACGCCGGCAGAAGGACAGTGACTCGTTTAAGTGAACACAAGTTCGTTCCGGAAGTGTCAGCTTCACGGCTGAAGGAACACTACGGCATAGCGAGCATTTCTTCTCTAGGGTTCAAAGATACGGATGCGTCCGTAGTTTGTGCCGGAGTTCTGCTCGAATATCTTTCCGATAACCTGAAATCGGGTTTTTCTCATCTCGAAAAGCTGAAAAGGTACAGTGATAAAGATATATGCTCTATCGACTACAGAACAAGAAGGAATCTGGAGATACTTGAACCTTTAAATTATGACGGCGATAAGAACGCTACTCTTTACGCAGTAATGAACAGGACAAGAACTCCAATGGGCGCAAGGCTGTTAAGAAAATGGCTGACAAGACCTCTTAGGGATAAGGAAGAGATAAATAAAAGACTTGAAATAACAGAAACCCTGATCAAAGAGAAGCACGGCAGAAAAAAGATTTCGGATCATCTTTCTGAGATGGCCGATATTGAAAGGCTAGCGGGCAAGATCAGCGCCGAAAAGGTAAGACCTGACGAACTTATCCGTCTAAAAAAGTCTCTCCTGACAGTTTCCGTGATAAGAAACTGCATGAATGAGATCGATTCCCCGTACCTAAAGGAGCTTGAAGGGGGATTCGTATCATGCGAAGGCTGTGTCAGTATAATCGAAAGATCGATCGAAGAGTCGGGCGATATCAGTTTAAAAGAAAAGAGATTTGTAAGAAAAGGATGGTCAAGCGAACTTGACGAACTTTATGAAATAATCGATCACGGCAAAGAAAAACTTCTTGAGCTTTCGGAAAGGATAAAGTCGGAGCTGAACATTCCCACTCTCAGAATAAGCTACAACAAGGTGTTCGGTTACTATTTTGAAGTGACAAAGAAATATTCTGAGATGATCCCGGCGGAATTTATCAGAAAACAGACGCTTGTCAACTCTGAACGGTTCATAAATCAGGAGTTGAAGGAGTTCGAGGACAAGATACTCAATGCCGATGAAAAGATAGAGGACATGGAAAGAAAGCTGTTCGAAGATATTCTGGACAGGTTAAAAGAATTCTTGGAAGCCATCAAGAGCAATTCCTCAGTTATAGCGGTACTGGACTGTCTAAACTCTTTCGCCGCTACTGCCGAAGTCAACAATTATACCAGACCTTCCTTCTCGGAAAGGAGGGAAATTATCATAAAGAACGGCAGGCATCCCGCGGTAGAGCTGAATCTGGGGCCGGGAAAAGACTACATACCGAACGATCTCACGGTCACCGAAGAGAAGAACATACTTATCATTACCGGTCCGAACATGTCCGGAAAATCGACTTACCTTAGGCAGACAGCACTTATCGTGCTGCTGGCTCAGGCAGGCAGTTTTGTGCCTGCGGATAAAGCTGTTATCGGGATGGCGGACAGGATATTCACAAGAGTCGGAGCTTCGGATAATCTGAGCGCAGGAGAGAGTACTTTTCTGGTCGAGATGAACGAGACCGCGAATATCCTCAACAATGCGACCGGCGACAGCCTGATAATACTGGACGAAGTGGGTAGAGGCACTGCGACCTTCGACGGTCTGAGCCTGGCATGGGCAATAATCGAATACATTCACAACGAACCTTCTCTGAGATCAAGGACGCTTTTCGCTACGCATTATCACGAACTGACAGATATTGAAAGGATATGCTCCGGAGTGAAAAATTATCATGCCAGCGTAAGGGAACATAAAGACGAAGTGATCTTCATGCGTAAAATAGTCGAGGGAGGAGCTGACAGCAGCTACGGGATTTATGTGGCCAAACTGGCCGGCATCCCGAATAAGGTTCTTGAACGGGCCCGTGTCATTCTCAATAATCTCGAGGAAAATGAACTCACACCCGATTCAAAGCCTGTTATAGCTTTGGATAAAAACACCAGTGATCCCGGAATCCAGTTGAGCCTGTTCAGTATCGAGAACGACATGATAAGGGAAGAACTGAAAAAAACAGATATAGACAATACGACGCCCGTTGAAGCTATCGGGATACTGAAGAGACTTCAGGAACTTTTATAATTAAAATAGAGTGAGGAGAATGAAATGGCCAAAAAAACAGACGCCAAATTCATATTTGTAACAGGAGGCGTAGTATCCGCTCTCGGCAAAGGGATCACCGCAGCAAGTATAGGTCTTCTTCTTAAGCAGAGAGGCCTTAATATATCAATATTGAAGCTTGACCCGTACCTTAATCTGGATCCGGGTACAATGTCCCCTTTCCAGCACGGTGAAGTTTATGTTACCGAGGACGGTGCGGAGACAGATCTTGACCTGGGCCACTATGAAAGATTTATCGATGTGAATATGTCAAAGCTGAACAACGCCACTGCCGGACAGATATACGAAAATGTCCTGGCGAAAGAAAGGAGGGGCGATTACCTCGGAGGAACTGTTCAGGTAATTCCTCACATAACCAACGAGATCAAGGAAAGGATCCGCAGGGTCGCTGACGAAAATAAGCTCGATGTTCTCATTGTCGAGATAGGCGGAACGGTAGGTGATATTGAAAGTCTCCCGTTCATTGAGGCGATAAGACAGTTCAAGTTCGATGCAGGGATACATAATACTCTATACATCCATTTAACATATATACCTTATATAGCTGCGGCAGGCGAACTGAAAACAAAGCCGACACAGCATTCCGTCAAGAACCTTCTCGAGATGGGGATACAGCCTGATATTCTCGTTACCAGAACTGAACAGACCGTGCCGAAAAGTGCAAAGGAGAAGATCGCCCTTTTCTGCAATGTTGACAAAAAGTGCGTAATTGAGGCGAAGGACCAGTCAACTATATATCAGGTTCCGATAGAATATAATAACAACAAACTTGACGATATTATTTGCGAAAAGCTTGGGATAGAAGCTCCACAGGCAGATCTTGAGCAGTGGAAAAAATATGTCAAGTATGTTAAAAATCCCGTTCACACCGTTAAAATAGCGATCGTGGGTAAATATATCGGGCTAAAAGATTCATACAAGAGCATAATCGAGGCTTTCATTCATGCAGGAAGCGAGAACAGGGCCAAAGTTGAGATCAAATGGGTGAACAGCGAGGATGTGGAGCATAACGGACCCGGTGATATACTTTCGGATGTTTCAGGTATTCTTGTACCCGGCGGTTTCGGCGACAGAGGTATCGAGGGTAAACTCCTTGCCGTAAAATACGCAAGGGAGAACAGGATACCTTTCTTCGGGATATGTCTTGGAATGCAGTGCATGGTCATCGAGTTCGCCAGGAATGTGGGCGGAATGAAGAACGCCAATTCCACCGAGTTCGCTAGAAAGCTCAAGTATCCTGTGATCGACCTGATGTCAGATCAGAAAAAGATCAAGAAGAAAGGCGGGACAATGAGGCTCGGATCGTATGAATGTGAGATCGAGAAGGGAACAAACATGTACAATGCCTACCGATCGACGAACATATCAGAAAGACACAGGCACAGATTTGAGGTCAATAACGACTATATAGGCACTCTCGAAGATTGCGGACTCATCCTCTCAGGTAGGAATAAACAGCTCAATCTCGTAGAAGCCGTAGAGCTGCCCGATCATCCCTGGTTCGTGGGAGTCCAGTATCATCCCGAACTTAAGTCCAGGCTGACGAACGCTCATCCTCTTTTCAGGGACTTCGTAAAAGCGTCATTAAATTATCAGAAGTAGAAAAAATTGATAAGTAAAGAGATACAATATCTTTTCGACAGGGGAATGTTCGGCATGAAGCTGGGGCTTAAGAACATTTTGGACCTGATGGAATATACGAAAACAGATTTTAGTAAGCTGACCGTCATTCATATCGCAGGCACGAACGGAAAGGGTTCTGCGGCAAACATTATTGCCGAGGTTCTGAGATCGAACGGCTACAGGACCGGCTTGTTCACTTCGCCGCACATTCAGAGGTTCAATGAGAGGATCAGGATAGATAACGAGGAGATAAGCGATGCGGACATTTCAGAGTACATCAGCTTTTTTAAGGAGGGTATCGAGAAATTCAACTGCACTTTTTTTGAGGCTAATACAGCCATAGCTGTCAGATATTTTCTCGCTAAAAAAACAGATGTCGCGGTTATTGAGACCGGGCTGGGGGGAAGGCTCGACTCAACTAACATTTTAAATCCGCTGGTTTCTGTCATAACAGGTATCGATCTTGATCACCAGAAGCAGCTGGGGAATTCCATTGTGGAAATAGCCCGCGAGAAATCAGGGATAATAAAAGCGGGTGTGCCCGTCGTCGTCAATACTGATAAAAGGTCTGTCCGCCGGCTTTTCAGAAGAGCCGCAGAAAAAAAAGGTTCACAGATCATATTTACGGATAAGAAAAAATTCTGTTTCAAGTATGAAGATGCAGGACTGATCATGGACTTTCATTTTAAAGGAACGCCATTACATTCGAAAGTGGATCTGAAAGGAAGATATCAGAAGGAGAATCTGAGGACTGCCGTTACAGCTCTGAAGGTGATATCCGGCAAGCTAAAACTCGATCCTCAAAAAGTCGGTTCAGCTCTTTCATCCGTATCAGTAAAAGGAAGAATGCAGACGGTCTCGCAAGATCCTTTCGTGATGATAGATGCCGCGCACAATATGCAGGGCCTCAGGGCTCTCAAAAAAGAGCTTGAGAATTTGGGACGCAGGAGAATACATCTTATATTCGGTACGGTCAGGGATAAAGATTATGAAAAGATCATCAGAATGGTATCGGGATTCAACGCCAGGAAATATTTCACACAGGCGGATAATAAAAGAGCACTCGATATCGAAGCCGTCAAAAACATTAAAAATCTGAAAATTGACATGGATGCAGGATTTTTTAAGGATCCGGCCGAAGCCTACAGTGAAGCCGTTAGGAATTATAGTGAAGGAGATATGATCGTGATCACGGGATCGCATTTCCTTATCGGTGATTTGTTGGATAAAATTAAATTAAAATAAGGATACACCATGGAAGAAGTACAGAGATACGATCTCAAAACACTGAAAAGCATGACCGTGAGAGAACTTACGGAAATAGCTATCAAACTCGGAATAGAGGACTACGCGACTCTGTTAAAGCAGGAACTGATATTCAAGATCCTCGAGGGCAACACTCAGGAGGAGGAAATGCTGGAAGGCGACGGGCTTTTGGAAATAATCGCGCTGGACAAGGACAACAAGTACGGATTTTTAAGGTCGCCCAACACGAACTATCAGCAGGGTAAGAACGATATTTATGTTTCTCCCGCGCAGATAAAGAAGTTTGGGCTCAGAACAGGACATTATGTCAGCGGTCAGATAAGGGCTCCCAAGGAAGGTGAAAAATATTTCGCGCTTCTGAAGATCGATTCTGTGAACGATGCCGATCCCGAATATATCAAGAAGATCATAATGTTCGAGAACCTCACGCCGCTCCATCCGAACGACAGGTTTAAGCTCGAGAATAAAAAATTCGGCTATGAAAACGAGACATTAAGGATACTTGATCTGTTCTCGCCGTTAGGAAAAGGGCAGAGGGCTCTCATTGTTTCGCCGCCGAAGGCCGGTAAGACTACTATCATGCGTCAGATAGCAAACGCGATAGCTGAAAATCATCCCGATGCGAAGATAATGATGCTCCTTGTTGATGAAAGGCCTGAGGAGGTTACCGAGATGCAGAGGAGCATTAAAGGCGAAGTGATATTCTCGACCTTTGACGAGAAACCAGAAAAGCACATCTCTGTTGCC
Organism: bacterium UBP11_UBA4055; assembly: GCA_002382735.1. Taxonomy (GTDB): domain Bacteria; phylum UBA4055; class UBA4055; order UBA4055; family UBA4055; genus UBA4055. Next base: position 24,944 of record DFZN01000031.1, on the reverse strand, counting down.
CGTATGGTGCTCGACAAAGCAAAAAGGGAAGTTGAGTACGGCAAGGATGTCGTGATCCTGTTGGACAGCATAACCAGGCTGGCAAGAGCGTATAACGCCGCCGCGCCGCACAGCGGCAGGATACTTTCCGGCGGTGTGGACGCGAACGCGCTTTATGAACCCAAGCGGTTCTACGGCGCCGCGAGGAACATCGAGGAGGGCGGAAGCCTGACGATAATCGCGACGGCGCTTGTTGACACAGGCAGCAGGATGGATGAGGTGATCTTCGAGGAGTTCAAGGGAACAGGAAACCTGGAGCTCGTTCTCGACAGAAGGCTCGCCGAGATGAGAATATATCCCGCTATTGATATCAACAAATCAGGAACGAGAAAAGAGGAGCTGCTGCTTGAAACACTCACTCTTAACAAGATCTGGATCTTGAGAAAAATGCTCGCTCCGATGACGAATGTAGAATCTATGAAATTCATGAAAGAGAAGATAAATCAGACAGACACGAATCAGGAGCTCTTCAAGATGATGACGAGCGGCGGGTCACTGTAAAAAAGGAGTGGATTTGGATCGATCAAAGAAATTCTGGCCCTATCTGATATTTCTGCTCATAACGGTATCGCTTTTCTATGAATTTCTGTTCACGAACGGAGTTCTGTTCAGCTCCGACCAGCTGGAGAGCGGGATATTTTTCAGAAAATTCTATTCCGAATTCGTGAAGGAATTTTGGGAAATACCTTTGTGGGACAGATTTATATCCTGCGGCCTGCCTTTTGTTGACGCCACACACGGCGACACTTTTTATCCGGCGGCTGTTCTGCAGTTCTTTCTGCCAATGCACAAGGCTCTGGGCTTAAAACTGGTTCTCCATGTTTTTCTCTCAGGCGCGTTCATGTTCATTTTCTTAAAAAATTACGGCCTGAGGAAAATAACAGCGTTCGCCGGATCCGTGGCGTACATGACCGCCCCGATGATAGTTACGCTCGTTTATCCCGGGCACGACGCCAAGATGTATGTCGCCGCTCTGCTTCCGCTGGGGTTCAATTTTCTGTACAGGGCTATCGAAGGCGGAAGCTGGAGGAATTATCTTTATTTCGGCGCAGTTACAGGGTTCATGATCCTGTCGTCACATCTGCAGACTACATACTTCGCGCTCTGGCTGTACTTTCTGTACACTGTTTACAGGATCATATCTGATCATCTGATTAAAAAGCAGACCGTGAAAGCAGTCTCGGGTTTCGGACTTTTCTGGTCCGGAATAATCCTTGCGCTTATGATCGGTGCGGTGCAGCTCATACCGCCGTATATGTACACAAAAGAATTCTCAATAAGGGGAACAGAAGCCAAGACCTCATTCAGCCATGCTGTCTCATGGGGTATCCATCCCGAAGAGGCAATGTCTCTCGTCGTGCCTGAATTCTGCGGGGAGAACCGTATGTCGCACGCACAGACTTATGAAGAGCAGAAGAAAATATCAGATGAGGGAGGTAATTCCTACTGGGGGAGGAATCCGTTCAAGCTGAACAGCGAATACTCAGGCGTGATAATCATTTTTTTATCCATTCTAGCACTGATCTTCTACAAAGGCAGCAAAAGGAAAGATGTGATATTCTTTTTCTCGTTCGGTGTCTTTACCGTGCTTTACTCGCTGGTTGACCACACTCCTGTTTTCAAACTTGCCTATACCATTATACCGGGCGTAAAAATGTTCAGAGGACAGGGGATGATACTTTTCCTTCTGACTTTTACTCTTTCGGTGATGTCTGCCGTCATGCTCGACTATATTATTTCGGTCAAAGAAGAGAATAAACAGGGCAAAATAGTTAAATTCCTGATAATTGCCGTGCCTGTGATATTTGCCGCGGGAATGATAAAATCCTTCGCTCTTACGGGTATGCTTGACCTTTACGGATCTATATTTGAGCCTCCGAGAATGCCTTCAGAGGAATATGTCGGCGTGATAAGGAACGGTATAGTCGCGGCAGTATTTCTCATCTCACTTTCACTCACTGCCGTAATTCTGTTTCTGAAGAATAAGTTCAGCGCATCAGTTTTCATCACGGTCATCACGGTGCTTTTCTTCATTGACACATACAGGATAAACTCAAAATTCATCAAAACAGTTGATAAAGACGGTCTGGGAATCAAGTTCACTGATATCGAACTCACGAAACAGCTTAGAGAACTTGAGGATAGGGAAGGTTATTTCAGGGTTTTCGACCTTAACATGTTCGGAGCCAACCAGCTTCCGATACACGGGGTTTCTACTCTTACGGGCTTCCATGATAACGAGCTTAAATGGTTCAGGAAATACAGAGGAATAAATGAAGAGGGCGTCAATACGGATGTCAACATAACCTACAATCTTAATAATTACTATGAAAATAATCTTTTAAATCTCGCCGGCGTACGGTTTTTGATGTATCAGCCGAAAGACGCGAAGGGTGAGATACTGCCTAACCCGAACTATTTCTCGAGAGCGTTCATCGTTGCGGATCATATTGTAGTAGAAGATGAGGATAATATTGTCGATATTTTAAAGTCGGAATTCGATCCTTTAGAAACCGTTATCCTTGAAAGGGAACCGGTTCTTGAATTTCAGGATATTGATTCCGTCGCGGCCGGAGATGTGCTTAGCTATAAATACATAGGGAATGAGATTGAATTAAAAGTCAAGATGAAAAGGAACGGGATCGTGGTTATGACGGATAATTATTTTCCCTACTGGCATGCGTATGATGAAGAGGGGAAGGAACTTGAAATATATAAGGCCGACCTCACTTTCAGGGCCGTCGAGCTGCCTGAGGGCGAACATGACATCATTTTCAGATATATCTCAAAACCCTACAATATTTCAAAAGTTCTGACATTATTCGGGTTGCTTTTTTCTATAGGAATCATTATTTTACCGCGTTTAAAAAATGAAAGAATTGGAATAGATAAAAACAAAAAAGAGGGACCAAAATGATCAACAACCTGTTCTGGCTTGCTCCCGCAGGCTCGGTGCTGGCCCTGATCTTCGCTTTTTACTTCTACAAAAAGCTTCTGAAGGAAGATGAGGGTACTGATAAAATGAAAAAGATCGCGGCTCATGTTAGAGCCGGAGCGATGGCTTACCTTAAGCAACAGTATAAGGTGGTCAGCATTGTATTTATTGTCATGGCCAGTATTTTCGCTGTTATGGCTTATGTTTTAAAGATACAGAACCCATGGGTTCCTTTCGCTTTCCTGACTGGAGGATTTTTCTCGGGTCTCGCAGGATTTTTCGGAATGAAAACCGCTACTTATGCGTCCGCGAGGACTGCCTGGGCTGCAAAGAAATCACTTAATGACGGTCTGAGAGTAGCTTTCCGTTCAGGTGCGGTGATGGGGCTTGTGGTCGTAGGCCTCGGTCTTCTTGATATATCCGTCTGGTTCCTGATAATGAATTATTTTTATCCTATCGCTCAGGATATAACGGGCCATAATACTGTCATTATTACAACAACAATGCTTACCTTCGGCATGGGTGCTTCAACACAAGCTCTGTTCGCAAGGGTAGGCGGAGGTATATTCACGAAGGCTGCTGATGTCGGTGCCGATCTTGTTGGTAAAGTCGAGGCGAATATCCCCGAAGACGATCCGAGGAACCCTGCCACTATAGCAGATAATGTGGGTGACAATGTGGGTGATGTTGCAGGTATGGGCGCAGATCTTTATGAATCGTACTGCGGATCGATTCTGGCGACGGCATCTCTCGGCGCTGCGATCTTCATCGGATCACAGAGATCAGACCTTATCGACATGCAGTTCAAGTTCGTTATAACACCGATGTTAATAGCGGCCGTCGGCATAATTCTTTCACTGATAGGAATATTCATGGTCAAAACGAAAGAAGGCGCTAACCAGAGGGAGCTTCTGGCCTCACTTGGAAAAGGCGTGAATATCAGTTCGGTTCTTATAGCTGTTTCATCGTACTTTCTGCTCAGATACCTCAATCTTGACAATTATTTGGGAATATGGGGATCGATAATTACCGGCCTTATCACAGGTATCGTTATAGGTAAAGCTACCGAGTATTATACTTCTCATTCATTCAGGCCTACGCAGACTGTTGCCGAGAGCGCAAAGACCGGACATGCCACTGTTATAATTTCAGGTATCGGGCTCGGTATGATGTCCACTGCCATACCTGTTCTCGCAGTATCCGCGGGTATTTTTCTTTCGTTCATGTTCGCGGCTTCATGGGATCCTGCAAATATTACCATGGGACTTTACGGGATCGGAATCGCGGCAGTCGGTATGCTCTCGACACTGGGCATCACTCTTGCCACTGACGCATACGGTCCGATAGCGGACAATGCGGGCGGCAACGCCGAAATGAGCGGTCTCGGCCCTGAAGTGAGAAAAAGGACTGACGCATTGGACGCTCTGGGCAACACGACAGCAGCGACAGGAAAAGGATTTGCCATCGGTTCTGCCGCTCTTACTGCGCTCGCACTGCTCGCTTCATATGTCGATGAGATAAAGATCGCAATGGAAAGGCTCGGGATCGAAACACTCGAATTCGCCGACAATGTAGCTGTCGAATCTGCGACCTTATTAGATTTTATGACCCATTTTAATGTTACTCTCATGAACCCGATCGTTCTTATAGGTATAATGATCGGAGCAATGATGGCTTTCATGTTCAGCGGTCTTACAATGATGGCTGTTGGAAGAGCAGCCGGAGCAATGGTTGATGAAGTAAGAAGGCAGTTCAGGGAGATCAAAGGCATCATGGACGGTTCCGGAGAGCCCGACTACGCACGCTGTGTCGCGATCTCTACAAAAGGAGCGCAGAAAGAGATGATGCTTCCGTCACTTCTCGCTATTATAATACCTATTCTTATGGGCTGGCTTTTCGGAGTTGCCGGAGTTATGGGACTTCTGATCGGCGGAACATCATCAGGTTTCGTTCTTGCGATCTTCATGGCGAATTCAGGAGGAGCGTGGGACAACGCCAAGAAATATATAGAGGAAGGTAACCTGGGCGGAAAAGGTTCGGACGCGCATAAAGCAGCAGTCACAGGCGATACAGTCGGCGATCCGTTCAAGGATACTTCGGGACCTTCATTAAACATTCTTATCAAGCTTATGAGCATGGTATCGATCGTTATGGTCGGACTGACCGTAGGGTACAGCCTGTTCTAGATAAAACTTCAATAATTCTAAAAACCCCAACATTTTTCGGGGTTTTTTTATTTTTAACTACACCTTGCCTACCGGAGCCATATAAACGCAGAACTCGTCCTTTCCGTCCACGCACAGGAACGAATCAGCCTCCTTCTGGCTGTACGAGCCTATTCCGCAGGTTCCGCACCCTATCTCTTCGCACGCAAGATAAAGGTTCTGGCAGAGATGACCGGCGTCAATGGCTATCAGCTTTGCCGAAGCGTCAATGTATCTCCATTCGGTCCTGTAAGGTATGGCTGTCCATATAAAATAAAAGCCGGCATTCCAAAACTGTCCCATGGTAGCTGAATCAAGTTCTTTTTCCATGCCTTTCACATATTTTTTTTCAAGGCAGACCGCATGTTCTAAAGGCAGATAACGGTAAATACCCTTTTCAATCCCTTCAACATTCCACACGAAAAGGTAGGTCTCGAAAGGATGCCTGGCACCGCCTGAAGGAACGGTTCTGAAAGAATGTCTTCCCGAATTCTTTTTTACTCCCTGCGTCGCGTAAAGCAGAAATGACAGCTCTTCAAAGCTTATGGTCTCATTTGTGTATTTTCTTCTGCTTTGTCTCTTCATTATTGCATCTTTCAGTGATATTCTGCCGATATTTCTCCATGACTCGGGTTTGAGAAGCCTGATCACCTTTCCGTTCTGGACAGTATATGGTTTTTCCATAGGGGGAACCGGTATTTTCTTTGCCTGATCCGAGCTGTCGAACTCAAGAACATCCCAGTTCGACTTCAAAAACTTTCTGTCCCTTTTAAATTTTACGCTGCCTGCCATTAGATACTCCTGTAATTGATGATTAAAATTTTGGAATGAATATTATAAGTCCGACTACGACTGAGATGCTGGCGGCTACAAGCACTGCCGCTGCGCAGATATCTTTTATCGTCCCGATCTCTTCATTGAACTCGGGAGACAGAAAGTCCGCTATTCTTTCAACTGCCGAATTCAGGATCTCGGCCATGATAACAAAGCCTGAAGCCAGTATTATGTGGATCCACTCACGACCGGAAATATTAAAGAAAAATCCGAGAGAGATTATTAAAATAAATATTACGAGCTGGATCCTGAAGTTCGGCTCCTCTTTAACCATGGTGAAAAAACCTTTTGAGGCGAATCTGAAGCTGTTAAGCCTATTTACTATGAAACTGCCGTCAGTTTTTCTGCTGTTCATTTATTTTCTCCTAGAAATTACAGATCAGAGTTAAGCCGAACTCGTCGTCCGAGACATCCGGTAGCAGAGTTAATTTTCTTTCTCCTGTACCGAAAGGACGCCAGTTCTCAAGAGGCCGGAACCGGTAAACCAGGTTCGCGCAGAGCATGCCTATGCCGGCTCCGGCAAGGACATCTCCTGTCCAGTGCTTGTCGTGCACCATGCGGAGCGCGCCAGTCCCTGTGGCGACAACGAATCCGCTGTATGCGGCGAGCGCGTTCGTCCGCCTGTATTCGTGCCAGATTATCATTGCGTTAGTGAAGGCAATGTTAGTGTGATTAGACGGGAACGACAGTCTGTCCTCTCTGTCCGGGCGCAGTTTGTCAGTCGTATATTTGAGCCCCTGTACGACCGTCTGAGACGCCAGATTAGCGACAGCCATGTACTTGACGCGGTCGAAGAACGAGTTCTCCGCTTTGATCCCGCACCAGTCGAAAATGTACACTCCGGCAGCGGGGGCGAGGGCTGTATAATCGTCTATATTGAACCCGAAATTTTCTCCTATAGAGTTCCGTACATCCTGCTGAATGTTTTTCTCGAACACGCTCCCGCTGACCGCCGAACCCGCGGAAATGAAAACTAAAGGCATTATGCAGGCTGTCAGAGGGATACTTGTTCTCAGGCTGTCTCCCTGCGCACAGACTGCGCCTGAAAGGAACAGTATCGGCAATAAGATATTTACGGTTCTGAAAAACAAAAAAACTCCGCATCATTTTTTTTCTAATTATAAATAAATGCGGAGTCTAAATCAAGTTAATACTATTTTAAAAGTTAAGCCATTAATTCTGATTGTATCTGCGTTTTCTGTTCTCGGCAGCTTTCTTCACTGAATTCTCGGAAGGTTTTCTTACGAACGGCTTTTTGACTTCCTTTACCGGATTGTGATTTATCAAGGGATAAGGGTGCTCATCTATTACCGTGATCTTCTTCGATATGAGTTTCTCGACATCCTTCAGGTACGCTTTTTCTTCAGCGTCGCAGAACGAATATGAAGTCCCTTTTGCCCCGGCTCTGCCTGTTCTGCCTATTCTGTGGACATACATTTCGGCTATGTTGGACATTTCGAAGTTTATTACATATTCAAGATTGTCCACATCAATCCCTCTTGCCGCGATGTCCGTCGCTACAAGCACGCGCGTAGCCTGCGCCTTGAAGTTCGACAGAGCTCTCTGCCTTGCGTTTTGAGCCTTATTTCCGTGAATGGCTTCAGCGGTCACATTCATTTTCTGGAGCACTTTTACCACTTTATCTGCACCGTGCTTCGTTCTGGTAAAAACCAGAGCTGTTTTTATCTTTTTATCCTTTAAAATGTCAACGAGCAGCTTGTTCTTGTTCACTCTGTCCACGAAATAAACATACTGGTCTATCGTGTCAACTGTCGATGAGACTGGAGTGACCGATACTTCGGCAGGGTTTACAAGTATTGTTCCCGCGAGTCTGACTATCTCGGGCGGCATCGTGGCTGAAAAGAACAGCGACTGTCTCTTTTTGGGCAGTACCGCAAGTACTTTTTTAATGTCGTGAATAAAACCCATGTCGAGCATTCTGTCAGCCTCGTCGAGTACGAAATACTCTATGTCTTTAAGCGAAATATAACCCTGACCCATCAGGTCTAAGAGCCTGCCCGGAGTAGCTATGATTATATCGACGCCGCTTTTTAATGCGTTGACCTGTGCATGCTGACTTATTCCGCCGAAGATCACCTTGTTCTTAAGGTTCAAATGCCTTCCGTATGAATTGAAACTTTCCTCTATCTGAATTGCGAGTTCTCTGGTAGGCGTAAGGATCAGCCCTCTTACTTTTCTCTTTTTTTCAAAAGTCTGTTTTGTGCTCATCATCTGCAGGATAGGTACTGCGAAAGCTGCTGTTTTTCCCGTTCCTGTCTGTGCGCATCCAAGCAGGTCTCTTCCGTTAAGTATAAGCGGTATAGCCTTTGACTGTATCGGCGTAGGTATCGTGTAGCCTTCTTCTTCGATAGCTCTCAAGACCGGTTCGATCAGATTTAATGTGTTAAATGAAGCATTTTCCAAATTCTTTTCCTCTTTGTGTTTTTTATGCTTTTTCGATTAATTTAAAACCCGGTTTAAAATAATGTTGACCGAATATACGCAATATAAAGCGGAATAGCAAGGTATATAAACGGGGCAGATTTTAAATATATATTCTCTTGTAATGCAGGGCAAAATTTCTTAAAATACATACTGACTTCAAATTAGAGGAGGAGTTATGCTGGATTCAAAAGTTAAAATACTGGCTGTATCGTTCCTGCTTGTGTGCTCGTTCTCATCGTCTCAGACAGTCGTGCAGTGGTACAACATCAATGGGGAATTTTAAAGGACAGATAAGAGATGACCTTGTACCAATAACAGGAAATAATTTCATTGACCTGACCAATTCGGGTTTTTATGACGATCTTATATTTCACAGGGTGATACAGGGTTTCGTGATCCAGGACGGCGATCCGGGCGTCCTTTCATGCGCACTGAACGATTCTACATTAACACTTACTGCGGGAAATATCACAGAAGGTTCTTCAACAGTTTCGCTTAAAGGTACTTCCGGAGACAGTTCAGAGACCTTTGGTATTAATGTGTCGGTTATTGACTACAACCTTAGGGTGGAAAACCTTGAGACCGGAGACCTGACAAGGTTCCCGTGGCAGACCGCCGCGTACGGATGGTCAGTTACGGGTACCGATCCTGCGGAAGGTGTTTGCTGCCTCCTACTGTATCTTCATCACTAATTTAAGAAAAAAGCTTCAAGTATTCTATATTATTGCCTGCTCACCGCCGATACACCTATCTGAGCTGTTTCCAAGACCAGTTTTTCTTTTTCCTCTACGCTTAGTAGTTTTCTTTTCATCTGTTTTTACCACCTGTCATAACTTAACAAATTTTGTACCATTTCGGTACTGATTTTTTTGTCCAGCCAATCAGGGGGCTAATATAAATCTGGATCGTATAAATCAAGAATATTGCTTGTTGAGAGCCGGTTGTTTTGTTATATTTCTTTATTATAAAAAAGGTTGGAAGATGGATATTGATGAGCAAATAAAATACTGGACAGAAATATCGGAATATGATCTTTCTACTGCCGATGTAATGTTAAAAAACAAAAAATATTTGTATGTCGGATTCATGTGTCATCAAGCTATAGAGAAAATTCTAAAAGCTTACTTTGTATGTAAAACAAAAAATATCCCGCCTTATATTCACAATCTTACAAAATTATCTAAATTATCGGGACTTAATCAGGGTTTATCAGAAGAGCAGAAAGGAATACTCGATGTCCTGGAACCTTTAAACATCGAAGCCCGTTATCCGACTTATAAAGATGAAATCTTCAAATCATTGAATGAAGCAAAATGCAAACAAATATTAACTAATACAAATGAGCTTTACCTATGGATAAAAAACAAGCTATAGAAAGTGTAAAAGAATATTCAATTCTTGTTAGGAATGTTCTTGATCCCTATAAAATATATTTATTCGGGTCTTATGCCAAAGGAAACTGGAATGAATTTAGTGATATTGATGTTGCCATCATTGTAAAGAATCTGAATAAAGACTATCTTGATGTACTGCAGAACTTGTACAAGCTCAGAAGGCAGGTTAATGATAATATCGAACCTGTTTTGTTGGATTTCTATAATGATCCGAGCGGTTTTATGCATGATATTATGGAAAACGGTGAGGAAATAATTTTACCTTAGTTGTAAATCCTGTAACAATATTGATAATCAAGCCAAAAAATATTAGAAAGAATCTTTCACCGTTTTTTCAGCGTACCGGCAGGTATCCACTGAAGTATGAATCCCGAGCGCTTTGCGTTCTTCCAGTACTGCTTCTAAAAATTCTGCCTTTCATTCTCGTTTTTCAAAAATGAATTCCTTTATTCTCTTCCCTGCCTCTTGGATCTCTTTGACCGGTCTGGCTATATTAAATCTGACGAACTTTCTTCCTTTATCCGAAAAATGTATTCCCGGAACTGTTGCGACTTTCTTCTTATCGTAGAGTTCCATCGCGAATTTAAGTCCGTCGCTGAATCCTTTCGGTAGCTCAGCCCATATAAAATAACCGCCTTCAATATTCGGAACTTTGAATCCGCATGCTTCCAGGCTTTCTTTCAGAAGAGAGAACGACACTTTCATGTTTTTTCTCAGATAAGTCACATATTTTTTTCCGAACTCGTACTTGTCGAGATATTCCGCAACAGCTTCCTGCAGAACTGAAGGCGAACACAGGCCTGTGTAATCGTGGATCAGCCTTATTTCGCTTACATGTTCCTTTGAGGCAATGAAATATCCTATTCTCCATCCGGTGATCGAGAGGAGTTTTGAAAAGCTGTTGACATAGAAGAAATTCCGGCTGTCGGACAATGGTCTGAAAGGCTTCTTCCCGAAATATATTTCCGAATAAACACAGTCAGCTATAACATATACCTTATGTTTTTCAGCGATCTGCTTTATACTGTTGAACTCATCTTCAGACCATATCCTGCCGTAAGGATTTCCCGGTGAGTTCACGAACATAAGACCTGTTTTGCTGTCTTTAACCGTTCTCTCAAGTTTTTCGAAATCTATCGAAAAATCCTTTTCATATTCAAAAGAAACATATTTCCTGCCGAATATAGCCGGAAGACGCGGAAAGCTCTCATAAGCGGGATCGAAGCCGAGAACAGTTCTGTTCTTGGGCATAATACCGTTAAGATAAGTAAATATCAGTGATATTGCTTCGGTCGCTCCGTTAACTACCATAATATTGTCGCTGCCGAAAGGATTGTAATGCTGTTCCAGCGTTTCTACAAGCTTTATGTTGCCGTTAGCAGGAGCGTACTGGTGAAAGTTACCTCCGCTGATCCATGCCAGAATATTTATCAGCTCCTCGGGAGGTGCGAAACCCGGAATACCCTGTGCGAGATTTATCCCCCCGTTCATTTTGACTTTATTGCTCATCACGCTTATGTATGATATTCTTTCCATCGATCTCTCCTGAAGTTCTGCCTGCAACTCTCATAAATATAAGAAATATACTCTGCATATCAAATAGTTATAGTGCTGATTTTGCTTTTATTTTCTTTACTAAACCGTTATATTTTGATATATTGTCCCGTGCGCGCCTTACACACTTGGTGAGGAACGCAGGAAACGAAATATAAACTCTAAAAGGGGTATATGGATCTCTTCAGTGATATAATAGGTCAGAAGAACATTACTTTAAGCTTGTCCGGAGCTGTTTTGAACAACAAGCTTCATCACGCCTATCTTTTCACAGGACCGGCAGGAGTCGGAAAGGAAGCCGTTGCGCTTGAGCTGATAAAGATCGTAAACTGTACCGAAAACAAAGGTAATCTCGGTTATTGCGGAAAATGCCCTTCATGCATTCAGTACGGATCATTTTCATCGGACGATCTTCTTTATATTTTTCCTTCCATAAACAAAGCTTCGGACTCTGACAAAGCTCTTAAAGAAAAATCTGTCATGATCAGCTCAGAGCTTAAAGAAAAAGCCCGGCTTAAAGGATATTACAAATTCAGTTTCAGATCAGGCCGTTATGTAACACTTCCCCAGATCGATGAAATAAAATACTTCGCAAGGTTCAATTCTATAAACAGATCAAGAAAATTCGTGATAATATCACAGGCTGAGCTTATGAACAAAGAGGCTCAGAATTCACTTCTTAAGATCCTTGAGGAGCCGCCGGCCGATCTTTACTTCATCCTTATATCGGAAAACCCTTCGGTTATCTTGGACACAATAAGGTCAAGGTGCCTGAATGTAAATTTTCCGCCTCTGAACGATGAAGACATAAGGGAATATATCGGCAGGTATTATCCTGATGCGGCTGATGAAACTATCGAAGATCTTGTACAGAATTCATTCGGAAGCACTGATACCCTGAGAAAGCTGAACTCCGAGTCGGGAAGCGAACTTAAAGAACTTACTGAAGATCTGATAAAGATATTTACAGCATCACTTCCGCCCGTTACTACGAAACTCGTCGATTCATTCCTCGAACAGATAAAAGAACTTTCTGATACTGAAACGGATTACATTTTCAGAAAAACGCTCAACAGCCTAATAACAGAAACTTTCGGGCAGGAAAAGAAGCTCTCGCTAAAGGCCAGATCCGTCGTCATGACAGATTTTGAGAGGTTCGCTGTAATGTACAGACGGAATGTAAATCCAAGACTTTTACTTATAAATTTATACTTAAACTTCAGAGAGGAATACAAAAAGTGGCAGATGATACAGAAAGAGATATAACAACAGATATTATTTCACCTACGACCGATACTTCAGAGCTTACTACTGAGGACAGAAAGGAATTTCTTATCGAAACGAACTTCAAAGGCGTAAGGAAGCACTATTTTCTTAATCCTAAAGCCATCCCGCTTAAAGTCGGAGAATACATTATTGTAGAGTACGAGGAAGGTGAGGATATGGGCATCGTAAGCGGTATTACGGTCAAGCAGCTTAAGAGGGAGAATATCGACATCGCCGGTAATATTATACGGAAAAGCAACCAGATCGACATCCGCAGGCTCGAAGAGAACAGGAGGATAGAGGACGGGATACTTATAAACGCAAGAAAACAGTCTAAAAAGCTCGGCCTAGAGATGAAGTTCATCGACATCGAGTACAAGTTCGACAGAAAGAAACTGATCTTCTATTTTACTGCAGACGGCAGGGTCGATTTCAGGGAACTTGTAAAAGTGTTCGCTTCCGAGTACAAAACCAGGATCGAACTCAGGCAGATAGGCGTAAGGGACGAAGCGCAGAAGATCGGCGGAATAGGCATTTGCGGAAGAGAGCTCTGCTGTTCGCAGTTCCTGACGAATTTCGTCTCGATAAATGTCTCGATGGCCAGGGACCAGAACCTGTTCGTTAAGCCGGAAAAATTCTCCGGGGCATGCGGCAAGCTCCAGTGCTGCCTGAAATACGAGCACGACTTCTACCTTGAGCAGAAAAGCGGAATACCCGACACGGGATCGATCATACAGACAGACAAAGGAAAAGCCACTGTCTCAATAATCGATGTTTTCAACGCGACGATCACACTTGATTTTGAGAACGGAGACACCGTTGTAATGCAGAAGGAAGAACTTGTAAAAAAGCTGTCTAAGACCTACAAAGTTATAAAGAACAGCAAAGACGAGCAGGCAGGTAGCGGCTGTAACGGATGCCCGAAAAGTAATTTTTTAAATTACGACGGAAACGAGGGGAAGGAAAAACTGGTTCAGGCTGATAAAAAACGGTAGAATAAATAACGGAGCGCTTATGTCTAAAAAGTCCGAAGTACAGAATTACATAAATATCAGGGGCGAGAAAGACTATGTGGATTCGCTTCTGAGATCTGACAGGATCATTTATGGCGAGTTCATTAATTCGCTTATCTATTATGAAAGCAACACTCTTCTTCCAAAGACCGGGATACTTATGCAGGAAGATGACGAGCTGGTTTTTTACGGCGCCAAATCTCTGCTTGAAAGAGAGTTCCTGCTTAAATTTTCCTACGAGAACATCTACCTTTCTCAGAACAGCGGATTTTCGATCAGCTTTATTTATCAGGAATTCAACAAGAAAAAGGACAAATGTAAATTCAGCATATCGTGGGAAGACTATATCACGAAGAACATCAAACCTGATTTTGTTTACAGACTTTCCGTAAAGATAAAAGACAGACTGTTAAAAAGAGCATCTGCTTTCATTAAGCAGAATGACACTTCACGACAGGCTTATTACTACTACAACAGGGTTCTTTCAGAAAAGATCGACGACATCACTTTCATAATCGATTTCATTTCTCTGCTCAAATATGAAGCGGAATCTGAATGTGAGGGTTTTGTAGAGATTTACGACAATATTATCGAGAAAAAGATCATATACCTTACTGACATTTACCCTAAACACAAAGATATTATCGAAAAAAGACTGAGGACTAAAAAAGATACAAACCTTTCCAAGCATGTGCCGAGAAGCAGAGATATAGATCCCGAAAACCTTCCTGAAAAGGATATTGATCTGGAGAAACTTTTATCTGTGAAAGGCGTTCAGAAGTTCGTGGACGACAGGATCAGGGAAGGAGTGGATAAGATCAAGGAACAGCTTCTTAACGATTATCATGATAAGATCGACGAATATGCAAATAAGATCGAACTCGAAAAACAGATATACAGGGAGATCATAAAAGATAATATCAAACTTGGGGATATAGCAGATATAAAAGAGCCTGACTGCGATAAACTCATAGACAGGATAACCAATTTCTACTACAGATACAAGCTGCTGAACGAGAAACTCCCCGATAATTTTACTATAGACATGAAAAATCCGGACCAGGGGAAAAATACACTTCTAATGCTGATCGAGGGAATGAGTGAAAAATATCTGAAGATAGTTGATCCTTATTTCTTCCCTTCCGAACTTGAACTGCTCATGGGAGTGCCGGACGATATCGACATTAAGATCATTACTTACGCTTTGATGACCGATGATTATAAAGACAAGCTGACTGTTTTCAAGAAAAAGCTTCAGGAATTCAGGGATCAGAGATTCGGAGGAGTACAGGTAAAACTCATCAGATTCGCAAACAGAAGCCAGACACCGATACACGACAGAGCACTTTTCTCCCAGGACTGGGGTTTAAGCTTCTCCAACTCCCTGTCTCAGATCGGATCGAAACACGATATAGTTGTGCGGAGAATACTGTCAAAAGAAAGGGAAACAACGGACTTTGACGATTTCTGGTTCATCGGAAATGAGGCTAAAAGAGGCGGAAAAACACTAAAGATAAATGTTGTTGAATTATAAATAGACAGGAGAGCCGGTGAAAACTTCGAAACAGATAAGACAGGAATTTTTAGATTTTTTCATAAAAAAGGAACATACCAAAGTTCTCGCTGCGCCGGTCATACCTTATGACGACCCCACACTGCTTTTCACCAACGCTGGAATGAACCAGTTCAAGGATATTTTCTTAGGCACAGGCAAAAGAGATTATACCAGAGCCGTGAACAGCCAGAAATGTATCCGCGCCGGCGGTAAGCACAATGACCTTGACGATGTTGGAAAGGACGGTTACCACCACTCGTTCTTCGAGATGCTGGGGAACTGGTCGTTCGGTGACTATTACAAAAAAGAGGCTATAAGCTGGGCATGGGAGCTTTTGACGGATGTATGGAAGATCGACAGATCGAAACTTTATGCCACTGTCTATAAGGACGACGACGAGGCTGAAGAACTATGGAAAACCGTGACTGATATAGACCATTCACGCATCTCGAGGCACGGTGAAAAGGACAATTTCTGGCAGATGGGCGAGACCGGACCGTGCGGACCATGTACCGAGATCCATTATGACAGGGGAATAGATTTCTGCAGTAAACAAAATGTTCCGGGCCACAAGTGCGAACCCAACGGCGACTGCGAAAGGATATTCGAGATCTGGAACCTTGTTTTCATCCAGTTCGACAGGGATGAGAACGGAAAACTTACTCCTCTTCCGTCAAAACATGTCGATACAGGCATGGGATTCGAAAGGATATGCCAGGTGATCCAGGGTCAGAACTCAAATTATCACATCGACCTTTTCAGAGATATAATTTCAGAGATAGAGAGTATTACGGGTGTCAAATATGACGAGGGCGTGAAAGGAGTTCCGCACAGAGTGATCGCAGACCATATAAGAACGCTTCTTTTCGCGATATCGGACGGAGGAATGCCCTCTAACGAAGGCAGAGGTTATGTGCTCAGGAGAATATTGAGAAGAGCCGTAAGATATGGTACTAAACTTAACATGAAGGAACCTTTCATATACAGGATCGCCGATAAAGTGGCTGAAGTCATGGGGGATGAATTCCCTGAGATCAGAGAATATCTTGTCCACGCTCAGGGAATAATCCAGGCCGAAGAAAAAGCGTTCCTGAAAACTCTGCACAAAGGGATCGAACTCTTCAACGGTTTCGTAGATGGAAAAACCGGCCCCGACAGGACGATCGACGGCGAAACGATATTCAAACTCTACGACACTTTCGGATTCCCGGTCGATCTTACGGCCCAGATGGCTGAAGAAGCCGGATTTAAAATGGATATGCCCGGTTACGAGTCGTGCATGAATAAGCAGAAAGACCAGTCCAGGCAGCATCAGAAATTCAAAGGATCAGACAATATAAACTGGACGGTGCTCAGTGATATCTCAGCTACAGAGTTCAACGGGTATGACGAACTTGAAACAGGATCGCGAATAGTTAAGTTCAGAACCGACGATAAACACATCTACCTGGTGCCTGACATTTCGGTTTTCTATGCCGAATCAGGCGGACAGACAGCGGACAAAGGTACTGTCTCGATAGACGGGATTTCGCTTGAAGTTATTGATGTTCAGAAGGACGGGGATTATTTCGTCATCAAAGCTATAAAAAAGGAAAGTGCAGAACCGAAAAAGGACAGCATGTTAGACCAGACAGTTAATAAAGAGTTCAGGGAAGAGTGCAGGATACATCATTCAGCTACACATCTTCTCCAGGCCGCTATCAGAAAGGTATTCGGGGAGCATATAGCTCAGTCAGGTTCATTCGTCGCGAACAATATTATGCGTTTTGATTACTCTCATTACGAAAAAATGTCTGATGAGAATATCAGGCGTGTTGAGGAGATAGTCAACTCTTTCATAAGAATGAACCTGTCTATAGTCACTGAGGTCAAACCGCTGGACGATGCGCGCAAAGAGGGCGTGACAGCCCTGTTCGGCGAAAAGTACGGCGAAATTGTCCGTGTGGTCAGGATGGGCACTGTGTCCGCCGAACTCTGCGGCGGTACGCACGCGTACCGCACTGGCGACATCGGCTACTTCCGGATACTGTCCGAATCGAGCATCGCTGCGGGCATCCGCAGGATCGAAGCCGTGTGCGGCAAATATGCCGTAGCCGCCGCCGCCGATCAGAGGAACATAGTCGAATCCATCATAAAGATGCTCTCGGTCAAAGAACCTGAGATACTGGAAAGGCTACAGAAGTCCTCACTTGAGAAACAGGAGCTTGGAAAAACTTTGAATGAACTAAACGAGAAACTTGCTCTTTCCCAGATGGCAGACCTTATCACAAAAAAGATCACTATCGGGAATATCAATATAATTTCATCTATAGTTCAAGTATCTGACGCGAGAATTCTTAAGAACCTTGCTGAGAATCTGAGGAACCAGATGCAGTCTGCCATAATACTGCTCGGTGCGGACATCGGCGGCAAAGCCTCGCTCGTGTGCGCCGTAACTGATGACCTCAAGGCTACTATACCCGCAGGCAAGATCGTGGGCGATGTAGCGAGAATGCTCGGCGGAGGCGGGGGCGGAGCGGCTCATCTGGCTACTGCCGGCGCGAAGGATGTTTCAAGGCTTCAGGAAGCCATAGAGTCTGTAAAAAATTCCATATAAAAAAAATGGCTGATCTTTCCGCCATTTTCTTTTTTAAGATGTCACCGGTTCAGCTTTAATCTTTTACGCACCGGACAGATAAGCCCATTGTTTTATCGTTCAGAGTGTAAGTTAATACATTTACACTGTCTTTATGCAATGTATAATTCACAGGCCAAACCTGCCCGCCTATATTCCAGTAAGATCGCGTTCTGAAAAATCCCTGAGTGTTAAGGTTGATATAATAGATACCGAGTTTCATTCCTGAAGGTAAGCCGCTGAATCCGCTTTCATTTGTGGCTCCCGCATTCGGTGCGTTCCAAAGATCAGTAGATTTCAGTTTTCCCCCGGCTGTATCTTCTCCGCCCAGCCAGTTTATCAGCTTATCCCATTCATCCTCCGTCGGGACATGCCAGCCCTCCGGAGCTATATTCCTGCCGTCGATCACTGTGTACCAGTTGTAAAGGTTTCCATAAACTGCTGCGATGTTAGGATCATTGTTATAGGAGCAGTACGCTCCTTCATTAGTATTTGACCACAGAATATCATCTGTCAGATTCGGTATTTCATCACCATTCCTATACTGCGTAACCTTCAGATTTTCCGCCATCCATATCTGTCCGCCTATACCGATAGTGGAGTATATATTCCCGTCAATGTCGGTTACGGTTCCGGTTTCGCCTGTATGATCAACGAAAGGCTCATCTGTAGGATTCGATTCTTCGCTGCATCCTGCAAAAGTCATCAAAATTACGATGAACGCGAAAATTAATATTATTGAGTATCTGATTTTGCTCATCCCGTCTCCATTTTTTTTTAATACCATACCATCCCTATACCTATACTCATCATGAAAGGTGTCGTATCAGTTTCCGGAATAATAAAACCGTTGATCGAGAAGTGAGCTTCTTTAGCAAGCTTGTCGGCCAGAGCTCCGAAATCACCGAAGTCTATCGTCCACTGAAATCCCGTCAAGTTGAACGCCGTTTCAGGATCGCCCTCGTAATAATTACCGTCAACTTCCGTTGTGCTCCGGCTCATTACGAAGTTCGGCTTCCAGTAAAGTGCTAACATTACCCCTTTCCAGTCTTCCGGTGAAAGATATCGTCCTAAACCAAATGTATAACCGATATTTCCTGAGAATTCATAGGCGAGCATCGTCATGTTCATTTCAGTTGTTATGGTCTGAAAATAAGAACCGTTCCAGAAAGTGTATTCAGAATCCATGCTGCCGAAAGTGATATTGAATGATCCCATTGCTCCCAGTGAGAATGCCGACCATGTACTTTTACCTTCATCGTAGCTCGGAGGTTTTATCCATTTCAAAGTGCCTGAATATGTCATACCGAAACCGTTCATATCGAATTGACCTTGAGTCCCTCCCATGTCCATACTTGTCATGGTATAGTTAACGGTCATACCGGTCCCTTTCAGTATCCCGCCGTTCTCGATCCAGCTTCTTCTGTTGGCGTCAGATTCAAGTGTCTGATAGTATTCTACGCTTAATTTCCCGGTGTCTTTATCAAAATCAACCTCAGGTTTCTGGTATTCATTTTCCTGTCTGATCTCCTGGATGTGAACATTTTCTTCTTCAGGTGTAACTTCCTCTTGAGAAGCCTGATTGTTTTTCTCCGCCCATCTTTCCGCCGCGTTCTTGGGCTTAGATTCTTCTGATCCTGAGTCTTTAGCCTTGAACTGCTCAAGCATCGATTTCCCGCCTGAACTGCTTCCGGAATCCGAGGTAACAGTTGGAACAGGTACGATCGGGACAGCTGCGGTTGCAGGCACAGCAACAATTGCTGCGGGTGCAGAAGGAGTATCGGAAACTGCCTGCTCCGGTTCTTCTGGAACAAAAGTCTCTTCAGCTTTAATGAAAATAATCTCGTTTATATTATCCCAGCTGATTATCCTCTTATTCCCTTTTTCGTCAATGATCTCCAGCCATTTACCCGGTTCATATTTATCAATTGTGCAATCTATCTGTTCTCCGTTCTGATAAAAAATGGTTGCCCTTTCTAGTGAAAAAGCTCCGTTGAAATTGGCTAGAACAATAAACACAATAAATTTGATCTGATATAATTTCATATTGCCTCCGCAATAATTTCAATTTATTAACTGCATTATATACAATATGTTTCGTATTGTCAAGTCAAAATAGTAGTTGACTTTACAACCGTGTATGCTTATTTTGTTTAACATATTTTGGAAATCAAACCATGTAATTTAGGGAGTTGTTATGAAAGTTTTGATGAGTATTGTCGCAAAAGCCAAGTTATACATTTTGGCTTCAATAGTTTTTCTTTCCAAAGTAATGATCTGATTAAAAAATCCGACTACAGAGGATTTACAAAAGAAATGGATGAACCGTCAGCAAGAGGCATGCTTAAAAGAGTTTCACCAGAACAGAGTTTCGTTAACTACAAATTCTGTATCTCTCCTGACGGGGAAAAAATTGTATTTAGCTATAAAGCGGATATTTGGTTGATAGATGCTGACGGCAGAAATCTCATGCAGCTTACAAACACTGAAGATATTTGGGAAGGCTTACCTTCATACTCAAACGACGGCGAGTGTATCGTTTACACTTCTGATGAAGGAAAACAATCTGGAAAATCAAGCCACAATAAGTATAACGATTTTAATATTTGGCTAATGGAAGAAGATGGAAGAAACAAAGTTCAAATAACTGAATTAAACTCTTGGGATTCTTGGCCAATAATGTTTAACGATAATATTTTCTTCCTGTCTGGTAGAGCTAAACAAAGCAAGAAAGAAGTCCAGAGAATCTGGAAACTGGAAATGAGAGACAATTAGTATGTTCTCATCACTTTCCGCAAAAACCTTAACTATAATTATAATTTTCTCAGTGGGGGTTGTTTATTCACAACCTCCACCTGATTTCGTTGATGATAACAATTATTCTGAAGAGCCTTCAACTGGAAACGAAATACAAAGACTGTATATAGGAATAGAATATCAGTGCTCGCAGGCTAACTATGAAAGTTTCGATTATAATATTGAAACATATTCAACACCAGATTTCTATTATGAGGCAGAAAGAAACCTGATAAATTCAAAAAAAATGGATCTTAAATTTAATGAAAACCTAAGGTTTTCATAACGCTTTGAATATGACCGCTTCCCAGACTCCACCATTTTGAACTTCCTCCTGTATATAGGGTTGATTCTCCATTAATGATGAATGTTTCTTCTGTAGAAGGTGTTAAAGTGAATTTATACCCGTTTAAACCAAAATGCAACTCAGCATCTATATATCTGATTATATTAGCCCTAATTAAAAGCGGTTCTTCAGCTCTCGAAAGGGTGTTCCTTGTTAAAGTCCGGCCGGTAGTTATTATGACTGTCAAATTCCTGAAGCCAGCCTTTATCAAGCCCGAGCCTGTTCATTTCATCGGTCACGGATTGATAATCAGGTTCTTTGATCTTGTCATTCAGAGCTTCACGCTCGAAATGCTTAGGCGCCCAGTACTGGGACATAAGCGAAATATTTATCCCGGGCGAAATATCTTCGGCGATGGTTTTAAGAACAGCGAGACTGTTTTCAACCTCTCCGGGCAGGATCAAGTGCCTGATGATAAGACCGCTCTCAGCGTATCCCGAATCGTTAGTTATCAGTAACGAGCCTTTCTGCCGATACATTTCCTTTACTGCTTTCAAGGAGGTATCGGGATAATCTGGCGCATCTGAAAGTTCCTTTGAAAGAACGGGATCGCTGTACTTGAAGTCAGGCAGATAAACATCAACGATTCCTTCAAGTTCCTTTAAAGTTTCAACTTTATCGTATCCGTTTGAATTATAGACTATTGTCGGCTTATAAGATCTTTTATGAAGCTCGTCAATGATAGAGAGCATCTGCGGTATCTGATGTGAAGGAGATACAAAACCCAGCGCCGGAATGCCTGAATCGAGGATCGCTATAATTTTACCGACTGCTGCTTCAAGCGTCATT
Source organism: bacterium UBP11_UBA4055 (assembly GCA_002382735.1). Classification (GTDB taxonomy): domain Bacteria; phylum UBA4055; class UBA4055; order UBA4055; family UBA4055; genus UBA4055. Next base: position 3,160 of record DFZN01000031.1, on the reverse strand, counting down.
TCATACCTGTCAGCTGCGAATTTATTATCGCTGATCTGAAAGTTCTGACAGTAAACGCACTGCAGATTACAGTGCGCAAAAAACACATTGCAGATCCCGTGCGGGCCGCTTACCGGAGGCTCTTCTCCTTTATGAATGCAGATCGAGGAGATATAAATTTTATCATCGAGCCCGCAATAACCCCTTTCTCCCTTCGTGCGGTCAACTCCGCAAAGGCGGGGACATAATGTGCAGTATTTTAATCTATCTGACAACATTAAAATTAGCCTCGCCGGGCATACCTACAACTAAAGGTTTTGCAGCGAAAGGGAAGATGTTCATGGCTATCATATTGAGAAATATCTGACTGGGATCGAACGGTTTAAGTATTCCCGCCTTTGTCATAGCCGCGATTTCAAGCTGTTAACAATATTTAATATATTCGGCAGATTATTTTTCTTTAATACAATTTTCAAGTCACCGGCTGTTTTATCGAGAGTAATAGCTATTTCAGGCCTGACATAGTGTATTTCTTTGGGTATAGTTTTTCCCTTTGCAATTACACCTGAAAGAATATCCGGCAGTTGTTTTTTCGCCTCATCAAAACTGCTGACCACAGCATGAGACACAACTAAACCGGTTGTTGAATCAACTATCAGGCAAATGACGCCAAAATAAGGCCGTTTTGATTTGTCTCTGACGGACATATTGCTATAAAAGTAATGCATTTCCCAAACACTGGACTTTGCCTTGTTTATCAGGGCAAAAGGAATAGATTTACTTTCCAGTTTATCTGGTTCTGATTTTACTGAAGGCGATGACTGAGCAGAAATTTTCCGAGTTTTCCACAGGTTGTCTATTTTTTCAAACAATATGTATTTTCCTGCATCGTGGAAATCGTGTTTTCTATTCTTAAGAATTTCAGCTAATCCGACAATATCTTCTAACACAGATATCAGGATATCTGCTTCATTTTCTCCGATTTGCCAATTATGAAAACCCGGAGTGTGGATCCGGAATATAGGGAACATATTTTTATTGCTAAAAATGACACCGCTTTGCTTAATCATTCTTAAATCAGCCGGATCAGCTTCATTCTTCCGTCTGCAGAAATAAATTGTTATGGCATCCTGAATGAATGGAATATCATAGTGGTCAAGTTCATTATCTGAATTACTAAGATCAATTAATTTCTCATAAGCAAGCCTGCCATTTTCCCCGTGATAAACAGCAAGTCCGAAAACTTCACCGAGATTACCCATCACGGAAATGTAAGAGATTTGATTGTCAGCCCTATTGTTTAAGGCAAAAAGCCCGTCACTATCCATATATTCCCAAAGTTTAAGGTCTGCGAATTCTTTGGACAGTGAAATCAGCTTTTTTATCTTCAATTCCGGTATGGCCATTTTTATTACCTCGCTATTATTTATATGTAAATAAATGATATTTTTTAAAAAATTTCAACAAAATAATTAAAAATCTTTTTTTATATTTTTTTCTTGCTTTTGCGAACATACATATTTATTTTACATTCGTATGAGTGAAATTTTGGAAAAGTAACGAATACGAGGGTAAAGTTGTCAATACAACCGATAAATATTCCTAATACCGCAATACCGCAATACCGCAATACCGCAATACCGCAATACCGCAATACCGCAATACCGCAATAGAGTCCCGCGAAAAATATCAGATAGTGTGAATATCTTGAATAAAGATATGGAAAATAACTTTTTTCAAAATAAATTATGGAGGAACGGAAAATGAAAGAGTGGATCGTGCTATTTTTTGCGATGGCATTAACGGGCTTGATTTTCTGGTCATGTTCGGATGACAGTCCAACGAAGCCGGATGATAATAACAATGCCGTACTTCAAGACAACGGGGTTATCGTCAATTATGAGGAAGATTTCAGTAATCTTGAGGCTGCTTCAATAAGCTCAGTCAGTATCGGTGAGCTAGATACATTGATTTTTACAGGAACTTCACCAGCAAATTTAGAAGTCGGCAAATCGTTTGTTGCGACAGATACGACTGGTGTAGTACCCGTATGTCTCATCCGTACTGTAGAATCCGTTTGGGTTGCTGATGGTAAAACTTATACTGTAACAAAACAATGCGGTCTTGGAGATGTTTTTAAAGAGTATGAGTTTACAAGTACATCTGAATTCGATCTTGCCCAAATGGTTCTTGACTCTGCATTCGTGAAAAACATCAAAACAACTACAAACGCAGAATCAGTAACAATCACAGAAAAAACAAAAGACGGAAAATCTGTTTTCGACATAAATCTACAGGATGTTGTCATATCGACTGTACCATTAGTGACAGCAGATATAATTATGACCTTGGAGGATATTGATGTCGGGCTGTCAGCGAGATGGAAAGAAAATGATCATTTTATTGAGACTACTGCTAATGTAGTAAGTTCAGCCGAAATAATCATTAACAGTAACACAAATATTAGTTTTAGTGCCTCAATACCACTATGTCCACCTGTTAAACAATGGCATACTTTTTGGATTGTCACTCCAGCTGGTGTACCTTTGCCGATCCCTTATACAGTAAATATAGGATTGGGATTATCGGCAAGCGGAAGTGCAGGGGCAGGTTTTAGTGTAGGTGGCGGAGTTTCTACTACTTTAGATGTCTCATTTACTTACGATGACGGAGTTTGGGATAATAACTCGAGCAAAATGTTTGAAACAATAAATCCAACCTTCGAAGCAACACACGAATTAAGCTTATCTGCTTCCGTAGGTCCCGGCATCAGCGTACTTATAGCAGATATAGTCGGTCCGGAAATTTCTGCAGGTCCGTTTGTAGAAAGTGAAAAAGAATTCAATTATACCGAAAGCAAAATTTATGATAGAAATTATGTGGGATTACAGGCAGGTGCCTCTTTGGTTTTTAATATCCTTGGAATTGAAGGATTGTCTTTGTCGTATTCATTTCCCGCATGGCAGATATGGAAAATGCTCACTTATGAAAAAATAACCGATATACTTCCTAACAATCCGCCTGTAATAAACAGTATGACAGCATCGGCTACATCTGTACAGCAGGGCGGAACGGTAAATTTGAGCTGTAGTGCTTCTGACGCTGACGGTGATGCTCTAACTTATACTTGGACAAAGACGGGCGGATCTCTATCAACAACAACGGGAACGAGCACTGTTTG
>DFZN01000050.1 GCA_002382735.1 bacterium UBP11_UBA4055 | reverse complement strand
ATTTTATTAATAGTTGACTCCTGTTAAATTCTTTACTGTATTGCTGTCGGAATACGGGTATTTCACCCCGTCTGTCTCCTGATAATTTTCATGCCCTTTTCCTGCAATGATCACGACATCCCCGTCACCGGCCATAGAGATCGCTTTAGCGGTCGCTTCCAGCCTGTCTGTTATTGTGACGAAATTACTGCCCTTAATACCTTCGACTATTTCTCCGATAATAACATCGGGCTTTTCGTATCTGGGATTATCGCTCGTCACCACCACCTGATCTGAAAGTTCTGAAGCTATTTTACCCATTATAGGCCTTTTTTCATGATCTCTGTTGCCGCCGCAACCTAAAACAGTGATTATTTTTCCTTCTGTAAACTCTCTTACGGTCTGCAGGGTTCTTTGAAGAGCATCAGGAGTATGAGCATAGTCGATGAATACCGTGTAAGCGCCTTCATAGACTTTTTCAAGCCTGCCGGGTACAGTAACCGGCAAAGAGAACGAAGCTATTATTTTTTTGATCGGGATCCCGGCTTTGTGAGCCGCAAGTACGGCTGCGGATATATTCATTGACTGGAACCTTCCGTTTATGTTGGTACCTAGTGTGTACGATTCCCCGAAGAATGTCAGATCGATCTCCATACCCTGCTTTAAATACCTTACATTCTTTATATATATCTCTGAATCTTCTTTTTTTACAGAGTAGGTTAATTTCTCACAGTCAGTTGAAGCTCTGATCATTTCGTAGCGATCGTCGTCAGCATTAAGAACTGCCGATCCGGTATCTTTAAGGTGATCAGAGAAAAGACCCGTCTTCGCTTTTGCGTATTCATCCATGGTTATGTGGAAATCCAGATGGTCCTGAGTCAGGTTGGTGAAAACAGCGCAGTCGAACATCACATCTTCCACCCTGTGAAGTGAAAGAGCATGTGAGGAGATTTCCATCACAGCCTGTCTGAGTCCGTTATCTGTCATTTCTTTAAGATACCTCTGAAGGAACACCGCATCCGGAGTAGTTCTGGACGGAACGAATTTTCTTTTACCGAGATCGTATTCGGTAGTACCCAGAAGCCCGCACCTGACCCCGGCGGAGTTCAGTATATGCCTGAATATATACGCTGTCGATGTTTTCCCGTTCGTTCCCGTTATTCCTGTCAGCCGGAGTTTTTCCGCCGGTCGACCGTAAACAAGCCCCGCGACCTTTGACTGAACGGACCTTGAATCCGGAACCTTAATATATGTTACATTAGGAAATTTCCTTTCTATTTCGGTTTCATATATAACCGCACAAGCTCCGGATTCGACCGCATCTGCGGCAAATGAAGCTCCGTCGGAAGTAAGACCTTTGACCGCTATGAAGACCGAATTCTTAAATTTCTCCCTTGAATCAGAAAATGCGTGAGTCACATCTGTATCTTTGAAATTCTCGACCTCAAGTGTTACGATCTCTGATATTAATCTGCTGAGCTTCATAACTTATTTTCTGTCCGTTTTTTTAATTTCACAGAATAATTGTTACTGCAGAACAGACTGCAGAGCCTGTCAGTACCTTCACCATATTCATATACGGCGGAACGGCCGGTGACATTACCGCTGCCTATAACTACCGGTTCTATACCTGACGCGTAAAGAAGCCTTACAGCCTCTCTTACAGGCAAATTCATCACTTCAGGAGTAGTCAGCAGAATATTCTGCTTGACCTGATTTGTTTCTTCGCCGAAAAGAACAAGCTGTTCATTTCCGTCCATCACCGAGAACGGCTGTTTGGACTGCGATCTGACTATTTCAGCTCCTTTCGCCACTTTGTACCTTATATTCTTTGACTTGAGTACTTTCTCCGCTTCAGTGACTTTCATTCCCGTTAAGTCGGGAACCTCGACTGAAATAGTGCTTTTTATACTGTTTACCACAAGTTTTGACCTGTCGAGATCATAAATCCTGCTTATGATATTTCTGAATACGGGAGCGGATACAGTTCCTCCGTAAATGCATCCTTTGGGCGAATCGAGCATTACTAGGCATACAAGTCTGGGATCGTCATACGGCACCATCCCGATAAAGCTTGCATCGTAGCTGGTCTTTGAATACTTTCCGTTCTCGACTTTCTGTGATGTCCCTGTTTTACCGGCTACATTCAGGCCCTCAATATCGGCATTCGAACCTGTGCCGTTAACTACTGCATATCTTAGTAGTTCTCTTACCCTTTCAGAAGTTTTTTCGCTTATTACTCTTCTTATTTTTACGGGTTCGTTCTTACTGACTATTCTGTTGTTCCTGTCGATTACGCCTTTCACAATCATGGGTTTTAACAAAGTCCCTCCGTTGGCGATCGCGCAGTAGGCTGTTATCAGCTGAAGGGGAGTTACAGTTATACCCTGCCCGAAACTCACAGTAGGCTGAGTTGTCAGGCTCCAGTCCCTTAACTTTATCAGGTGACCGTTCACTTCACCGGTCAGTTCTATCTCTGTCCTGTTGCCGAAACCGAAATCCCTCAGGTATTCAAAATGCCTGTTCTTATCTACTCTTAGCATAGCCTGAAGCGTTCCCACATTGCTCGACTGCCCTATTACATCGTTAAAGCTCATATATTCATTTTCGTTCTTATGAGAATCTTTTATTTTGCTCTTTCCTATCTCATAGCCCTCATTGCTGCAGAAGAATATCTCATGCTCTTCAACTTTTCCCTCTTCGAAGAGTATCGCAGCTGAAATACCTTTGAAAGTGGACCCGGGCTCATAAACATCCGTGATCGCCTTGTTCTTTCTGTTGAATGCGTCGAATTCTCCGGGTCTGTTGGGATCGAAATCAGGATAGCTCGCCATGGCGAGTATCTCTCCCGTATTCGGCTCCATGACAACTACAACACCTTTATTGGAGCTCCAATTAGTGACCGCCTTAGCGAGTTCGTCCTCTGCAATCCTCTGATAGTTGTCGTCTATCGTTAACACCACGCTGTTCCCCGGAACAGGTTCTTTTTTGCTTATCTCCGTGCCGTAATATTTATTGAGCCTGCCGTCCTGATGTACCAGTTCCCATCCGTCAGTCCCGTTAAGCTGATTTTCAAACTCCTTTTCTATACCTGTCAGTCCTTTTCCGTCAATATCAGTATATCCTATAATCTGTCCCGCAAGTTTATTCTGAGGATAAATCCTGTTGGCGGTCGATTTGAAGGAAGCGGCTGACTTTTCCTCATTAGTGAGGCATGAATATATATCGCCCTTTTCTTTTTCGGTAAGCCTGTTGTCCACCCACACGAAACCGCTCTTTGAAAAAAGTATGTCAGAATACTTTTTCTTCTCCCTGCCGGTAATAAAGGATACCCTTCTAGCCAGATCTGTCTTGTTCTTAACGACTCTGGTATTTACCCCGAAAGCGTAATTTATGCCTATATTCTCGGCGAGTTTTGAATATTTTCTGTCATATATGTTGCCTTTTGGGGCAAAAACGGTGACCTTCTTTTTTGACTGTTCCGTATATCTTTTCGAATAGTGATCGTGCATGGTAATCTGAGTATTGTACAGTTTGAGAGCGATAAAGCAATAGGCGATCATGCTGAGAGTGAAAAGAAATATCAGCCTCGAGTAGTGTTTTCTTTCAACATTTGATCCACTATTTTTCAACGACATCCCTTTTCTGACCATTTTGTATCAGTTCTCCGTCTGTTTTGCGACCTTATTAAGAAGCGCGAGGTTTACTCTCGTTTCAAAAAGCTGAGGCATTTGAGCCTCTGACACACTTCTGAAAACTTCGTTCTTGTCGATCACGGTAAAGCTTTTTATCTTTGAGCCTGATTCTATCATATTCAGTTTCTTCTCTGCAAAATCTTTAAGCTCTGCATAGGAAACAGTTTTGTCATAATCAGACATCATCCTTTCAAGTTCTTCGGACAGGAGTTTTTTCTCCAGCCGCAGATCTCCGGTATCCTTAATAACTGATTTTATCTGGGACTGCATAGATATATACAGGCCGAATATCAGGGCGAGAATGCCGATAATAAATATCTTGTCGAAAGCCTGGAATCTTTTCTTGAGCACTTTTGCGCCGTTGCCTCTAACATACATATTCTGTTTCATATACTCCTCCCGATATAGTTCATAATTTACAAAAAACTCTCAGTTTTGCGCTTCTCGCCCTTGAATTTGTTGCAATCTCCTCTTCAGATGCTGTCACAGGTTTTTTTGTAAGGGCTGAAACTGAAGGTTTTTTACCGCATACGCAGACTGGAAAATTTTTAGGACAGATGCATCCTTCCGAACGATCTTTAATGAAATTCTTAACGATCCTGTCTTCAAGTGAATGATACGACATTACCGCACATCTCCCCCCCGGTTTCAGGATATCCATGCTGAACTTGAGAACGATATCAAGTTCTTCCAGTTCCCTATTCACCTCTATTCTGACCGCCTGAAATATCCTAGACAGTGTCTTTATCCTGAAATTCGACGGCGTGACCGAAGCGATGATACCCGTAAGTTCTTTTGTTGTGCCTATGACCTTTTTCTCCCGCTGCGACACTATCGCCGCCGCGATCTTTCTGGACCTGTTCTCCTCGCCGTATTTGAAGAAAATACCGGTCAGTTCTTCTTCAGAATAATTATTAACGACTTCAAGAGCCGACATCTCATCATTCCTGTTCATTCTCATATCAAGCCCTGACTCCGATATATATGAAAAACCTCTTGCGGCGTCGTCGATCTGCCTTGATGAAAGCCCCAGATCGAGCAGTATGCCGTCGAATTTCATGCCGAATACTATTTCATCCAATTCGTTCAGTTTAGAGAAACTTATCTGACACGCCTTAAAGTTTTTGTAATCTCGGAGTAGCTCTGAGGCGTATTTTACCGCTTCGGCATCTCTGTCCACGGCAAGGACAGATCCTTCGGAACCGATCTCGTCGAGAATGGCTTTCGAGTGACCGCCACCACCCAGAGTACAGTCGAGATATGTCCCTTTTCTGTCAGTAATAAGAAGGTTAAGTGTCTCTTTTAGCATTACCGGTATGTGATAGCCGACGGTCTTCATATATTTTAAGCCTGTTAAATGCAAAACCGCTACCGAAGTAGCGGAGGAGTAAACTTATTTTAATGATCTAGCTGCGTTTGCTGAACATGTCGTCGAAACCTGCGTCCGGCGCGACTTTTGAGATCCCTTTCATGTACTCATCGAAGTCCCGCTTTGACCAGACCTGGATCTTTTCCCCGTCTCCCTGTAGAATGAGGTCTTTTTCCAGACCGATAAATTCCAGAAATTCTTTCGGGAACGACAGCCTGTCGGAATTGTCGAGCGAAGCCTCTCCGCAGTAGGTTGTAAGGAATCTTATCCTGACAGGAGTATCGAGGCCTTCCACCTTCTCGTCATAAAATTTTTTCCAGGACCTTTCGGTAAAAATGTAGAAAAAAGGATATTTCTTTTTCGATCCGTACAGTTCTACATTCTGTTTCAGCAGATGATAATTGGAATTATTCTTTTCCTCGTCATGAAGTCTTTTTATGATCTTCTTGAAGTTTATTCTTCCCTTTTCATCGACCGAGTAGCTGTATTTTTCTGAAAAGCTGTTCATTTTCCCCATTTTCATACATTTTCATACACTCGATACTAAAATTATAACATTTGACATGATTTGTCAAGAGATAAAATTATTTTTTTTTAGAAATAAAAAAGGCCGTCGTGCGCGGCCTTATGCAGAATCGGTGATGTAATATTTAATCGACTATCGAGCCGATATTCTCACCCATGACGAACTTTTTCAGATGTCCTGACTTCAGCAGGTTGACGACACCGATCTTCAGTTTGTTCTCCATACTGAAACTTATCGCTGTCGTGTCGAGCACTCTCAGATTTTTGTTCAGAACATCGATGTATGATATTCTTTCTATCTTGACGGCTGAGGGATTTTTCTCGGGATCGGAATCATAGATGCCGTCAACTTTTGTCGCTTTTATGATGATCTCGGCATTTATTTCTCTCGCTCTTAGAACTGCGGCAGTATCCGTGGTAAAATACGGATTACCTGTCCCGCCGCCGAAGATCACTACTCTTCCCTTCTCAAAATGTCTGAGTGCTCTTCTGATAACTATAGGCTCGGCTATCGAATCCATTGGTATTGAGCTTTGTATGACCGTTTCGATCCCTTCAAGTTCCAGGGCGTTCTGTATTGCAATAGAGTTTATTATCGTGGCAAGCATTCCCATCTGGTCGGCCTGGACCCTGTCCATGTTCTTAGCGTTCTCTGAAAGTCCCCTGAAAATGTTACCTCCTCCTATTACGATCCCGATCTGAACACCAAGATTGTAAATATTCTTGACCTCTTTAGCGGTTTTCTTTACAACATCAGGATCAATCCCGTACCCCTGGCTTCCGACCAGAGCCTCGCCTGACAATTTAAGCAGAATTCTTTTGTATTTAGCTTTTTCCATTATTGCGCCGTCCTGTCTTTTCATACAAAAAAAAGGCTCCGAGTTATCGAAGCCCTGAAACAAATTAGTTGCCTATCTGGAATCTGACGAATTTATCGACTTTTATTTCAACTCCCGTCTCTTTTGCAACTGAATCTATAAGTTCCCTTACTGACATTTTTTCTTTTACATATTCCTGCTCTAAAAGGCATGATTCGGCGAATATCTTTCCTTTTCTGCCTTCCACTATCTTTTCGATAATATTTTCAGGTTTATTGGCATTCTTGGGATCTTCTTTCAGCTGGGCTTTAATTATTTCAAGCTCGCCTTTTACGAATTCAGGATCCAAATCGTCCGAGGAGACCGACTTGGGTGAAAGTGAAGCAATCTGAAGTGTAAGGTTCTTGGCAAGTTCCTGAAGTTTGCCGTCGGATGCTTTTGATTTATCGCTGAGGCCGAGTTTTATTGTTACTCCAACCTTGAAGTTCATGTGTACATAATATGAAACGAGATCGCCTTCCATTCTGTCGTACTCGACTATGGTGATATTCTCGCCTAACTTCGCCCTTATCTCGGTCAGCTTTGAAGTGACCTCTTCAGATTCGAATTTCGAAAAATCGCCGCTGAAGGCTATTTGAGACATCTCTTCTCCGAAATCATTGAATTCTGCGGTATTTCTCACAGGTTCGGTCTCGCAGGTAAGCTTAAGCATCGAAACTGTTCGGCTGTCATCAGATATCCTGCAGAATATCTTTCCCTGATTTGTCTCGTTGCTCAGTCTCTTAGCCGCCTTGGACATACCTCTTTCTCTCAATATCTTAACTGCCTCGTCAAAATCGCCGTTAGCTTCAGAAAGGGCTTTTTTACAGTCCATCATCGGCGAGCCTGTAGATTTTCTCAGATCAGATACCATTTGTGCTGATATTTCTGCCATCTTTATCTCCGGTACTTAATTTATTACTCTTTTTCGGTCTGAGCCGCCTCGGTCTCATTCTCTTTAGACTCGGGTTTTCTCAGAGGTCTTTTTGGAGTTCTTTTCCTGTCGGCCGCAGATGTATCTTCCTGCTGAACTCTGCCTTCATCACCCGATTTAATATTGGCGACCTGGCTTGCTTCGAGGATCGAATCGCTTAACACTTTAGTTATTAGCCCGATCGACTTAAAAGCATCATCGTTGGCCGGTATAACATAGTCGATATCATCGATGTCCGAATTCGTGTCGCAGATCGCAAAAACAGGTATGTTAAGTTTCTTGGCTTCTTTTATGGCGATTGATTCTTTTATCGTATCAACTACGAATATCGCATTGGGAACGACTTTCATTGTCCTGACGCCTTCAAGAACTTTATTCAGTTTTTCCTTATCTTTCTCGATAACGATCTTTTCTTTCTTGTTGATCTTCTGATAAGTTCCGTCAGTTGCTTTTCTCTCAAGCTCTTCCAGTGTTTTGATGGAGTTCCTGATCGTCTGGAAGTTGGTCAGAAATCCTCCGAGCCACCTTTCCGTAACATAGTTCATTCCGCATCTTACGGCTTCTTCTTTAAGAAGGTCTTTGGCCTGCGCTTTTGTTCCAACGAAAAGGATCTTTCCTCTTTTGGCGATGATCTTCATAGCCGCATCGCAGGCTTCATCGATCTTTTCGACGGTCTTGTTGAGGTCGATCAGGTGGATACCTTTTTTCTTTGTGAAGATAAAAGGTCTCATTTTCGGGTTCCATCTTTTGGACAGGTGTCCGAAGTGTGATCCCGCCAGTAACAGCTGCTGTACGCTTACTCTCGGCATTGTTTCTCCTTTTTAGCTTTTGGGGTTATCCGCCTTTTTTTAGGCGCATCCGTGACTCTCCCGGATTATCCGCACCATGTTCTTCTCCGTTGTTGAAACGGCTTTCAAGCCGCACCCCAACACACGGATCGCAGGATGCTTATTCGTTCAGTGAGAGGATTACCTCTTAGAGAACTGGTATCTTTTTCTTGCTTTCGCAAGTCCGTATTTTTTTCTTTCTTTCTGTCTGGAATCTCTGGTAAGCATTCCTGCAGCTCTTAAAGATCTCTTGAGATTTTCATCAACGGTCACGAGTGCTCTCGCGATCCCGAGTCTTGTGGCTCCTGCCTGACCTGACAGCCCTCCGCCTCTGACATTTACGAAAACATCGTATTTGCCTGTGTTGCCTGTGATGTCCAGCGGCTGCTCAAGATCCATCTGAAGGATCTTTTTCTTGAAATATTCGAGACTGTCTGTGTTGTTTACTAATATCTTGCCGCTTCCGGCTTTGATCCTTACTCTTGCAGTAGCAGATTTTCTTCTTCCTACCGCAGTATTGTATCCGTGCGCATTAGCTTTCATTTATATCATACCCTTTAATTTTATTATATGTTCAGTACTTCGGGCTGCTGTGCCTGATGCGGATGCTCGGGCCCTGCATAGACTTTCAGTCTGGTAAGCCTTCTCGCCCTCATCTTGTTCTTAGGAAGCATTCCGCTCACCGCGTTGCTTATTATCCTGTCAGGATGTTTCTCTCTCATTTTCTCAACGCTTGTGAACTTGTCACCGCCCGGATATCCGGAATAAGTGAAGTAAGTTTTGGCTTTTTCTTTTGATCCCGTAAGAACTACTTTCTCGGCATTTATTACGACGATGAAATCGCCCATGTCAATATGGGGCGTGAAAAGCGGTTTGTGCTTGCCCATAAGCCTGTGAGTAATCTCGGTAGCTATTCGCCCGAGAGTTTTCCCCTCAGCGTCGACAATGTACCATTTTCTGTCGATGTCGCTGTGTTTTGCGCTTATTGTTTTCATTGTTTCTCCTGTTTTCGTCTATTTAAATTTCTTTTCGTCACTGTCATTCTCTTTTTGCATCAACTGCGCAAAAAAGAACCGCGTGAATATCATAGTTGACCTTGTTTTGTGCCTGAGAACCAACCGTTTTCACACGCGAAACCAAATATAATTCCGGGAGTAATGAAATGCAAATGATTTATTAAATATTTTTATTGAATTTTACCGATCTGTCACTGAATGTAATATCCGATCCTTTCCCATCTGACCGCTTTCCATAATTTTGTCAGAGGATAATCCGAATCGAAAGAAAAATAAACCATTATCGGTTTGCCGACTATGTATTCTTCCGTAACAAAGCCCCAGTACCTGCTGTCGTAACTGTTGTCTCTGTTGTCGCCCATCATGAAATAGCAGCCTTCTGGAACAGTTAAAGGCCCGTAATTATCCCTATTGCCAAGGCCACTGAATATCCCCCTCTGAATAGCACCCTTAGGGTAAATTTGCGGATCCTCGAACCTGGCTTTCGCTTTGAGTTCAATATTGGCTTCATCGATCTCTACCGTATCGTAAAATTCGCTGAAGAGTTTACCGTCAACATAGAGCTCCTTGTCGATTATCTCTACCGTCTGGCCGGGAAGAGCCACGCATCTTTTAACATAATAGAGCCACTGGTTCATCTGTTCGTCAAAATGTTTAAAAACGACAACATCACCCTGCTTTACGCTGTTGAAAAGAGGAGTTTTGAACCATGGTATGTCGAAACCGTAATTTGTGAAAGGGATGCCCAGCCAGTCGGGAGTCCTGAACCCGTAATAGAATTTATTAACGAGCAGCATGTCCCCAATCCTGAGCGTTCTTTCCATTGACCCGGTAGGTATCCGGTAAGCTGAGATAATGAACGACATTATAAGAAAAAGCGTTACTATCAGGTAGGCAGCTGATTTTAGTATTTTTTTCAAATCAGGTGTGTGTTTTTTCTCTTCCATAGTAGTGATCTTCCGTTTAATTTCAAGGTGCGAAAATTATGTTTTTTTTTCTAAATTGTCAAATCATTTCGTTAAACGGAACAAAATGCGCTTTTGTTCGGTAAAATGCATAAAAAATACTTTCGATAACCGATAGTATGAATTAAATTTGCATCGCTTGCAAAGCAGAAATGTTTAACTAAATGCGGGAAAACAAAATGATCTCAATCAGAAATGTTTCCAAGAACTACGGGCAGATAAACGCCCTGAAGAATTTTTCCGCCGTGATCAACAAGGGAGAGATCACCGGTATTCTGGGTCCGAACGGTGCGGGCAAAACTACTCTGCTCAAGATCATCACATGCTACATGTATCCGACGGAGGGAAATGTTATCTTCGACGAATACGACATCTGGTCGAACAGTCTGAAGATCAGAGAGATGATAGGCTATCTTCCGGAGAACGCGCCGCTATATTCCGATCTTACCGTTGTTGATTACCTGAAATTCTTAGCCGACATCAGAAATATCCCGAAAACCGCGGTGATGGACAGGATAAGAGCCGTCTCCGACCTCTGCGACATCAGGTCGGTGGCGTACAAACGCATAGACGCCCTTTCCAAGGGCTACAGGCAGAGGGTCGGTCTGGCGCAGGCCCTGATCCACGACCCCGAGATCCTGATCCTCGACGAGCCCACATCGGGTCTTGACCCCAACCAGATACTCGAGATCAGGGATCTGATCATTAGGCTGGGCAAAGAGAAAACGATACTATTCTCCAGCCACATCCTTCAGGAAGTTCAGGCGGTCTGCGACAGGGCAATTATCATCAACCGAGGTGAGATAGTTGCCGACGGCTCTCCGGAATCAATGAGCGACAGCATCGCCAACCACAGGGAGATTATCCTGACAGTCAAGTCATCCGCAGATATCGGAGCCGGACTCAGGTCAGTCTATTCGGTGAAGGATGTGAAGACCGCACCCGCCTCAGTACCGGGCGAATTCTCGTACAGTATTTTCACCGATAAGGATTCCGATGTCAGGGACAGGGTGTTCGACATCTGCGTTGACAACGGAGCGAAGATAATCGAAATGAGGCTTGAAAAAGACTCTCTCGAAAAAGTATTCAGAGAATTAACTTTCTAGGAGGACATTGGGAATGATCGGCACATTTAAAATAGCGAAAAAAGAATTCAGATCATATTTTTCTTCACCTGCCGCTTACATAATAATAATACTGTTCCTCGCGCTGACGGGATGGTTTTTCACCAACACCCTTTTTATCGACGGCGGTCAGGCTGAGCTCAGATCGAATTTCAACATAATACCTTTTCTTCTTCTTTTCTTTGTACCTGCGCTTACGATGAAAATGATAGCCGAAGAAAAAAAGAGCGGAACGATAGAACTGCTTACGACCCTGCCAGTTACCGAAGCGCAGATCGTAACCGGGAAATTTCTGGGTTCTCTCGGCATTCTTGTTTTGGCCATACTGCTCACTTTACCGAACATACTTACGATCGCGATCTTAGGCGAACCTGACTGGGGAGTTCTTTTCTCAGGCTACCTCGGGCTTATACTTATGGGGGCGGCTTTCACGGCCATCGGTCTATATACTTCATCGGTCACCGACAATCAGATCATAGCTTTCATTATAAGTTTCGTAATTCTGTTCTTCCTGGTAATGGTAAGTAATATGCTGGTTTTTCTACCTTTCCCCGAATTCTTTGACTATCTTGGAGCAGTATCACATTATTCGAATATGCTACGAGGAGTGGTCGATTCAAGGGACTTAATATATTTTGCAACTGTGACGGTCGTGTTCCTTTTCGGTGCTGCTGCATCGATCGAGAAAAAGCAGAATTTCTACAGGATATTTTATGTGGTATTAACAGCTCTGTTCCTGAACATGATCTCATTTTTTATCTTCGCCCGTTTCGACCTGACCGAAGGAGGCATCTATTCACTTTCCGAAGCCAGCAGAAAAACCGTTGCCGAGCTTGATGACAAGGTTATCGTGAAATGTTTTTTTTCAGACGAACTGCCTCCGCAGATGAAGATCATTCCGGCTATGGTAAGAGACAATCTTGAAGAGTATAAAGCTTATTCGAACGGGAATTTCTATTATGAGTTCATCGAACCTTCCAACGAGGAATTTTCTAAACAGATAATCACCTATCAGCTTCCGTCAGCTCAGGTTCAGCTTCTTGAAAAGGACGAGTTCAAAGTTAAAAAAGTCTTCATGGGCATGGTGATGCTCTATGAGGACAAAAAAGAGATCATCCCATTCATTCAGGAAGGCGATCTTCCTGCCCTCGAATATCAGCTTACGAGCATGATAAAGAAGATCACTACAGACAAACTGCCTTCTGTCGGAATCCTGTCCGGTCACGGTATGACGGAGCTTGAGTCTATAAGGACGGTCTATCAGATTCTTTCGTCCAATTATGTTGTGAGCCCTGTAAGCGCGACTAAAGAAGAGCTCAATCCTGATAAGATCGCTTCTCTGCTTATAATCGGCCCGAAAGAAAATTTTTCTCAGGAAGCGCTCCAGGCTATTGACAGTTATCTTACCGGCGGAGGAAAGATAGGCTTTTTTATAGACAAGACCGATGTGAATCTTCAGATGCAGAATGTGAAACAGATCGAGACCAATTTAGACTCCCTCATGATGAATTACGGAATTAGCGTCAACACGGACCTTATCGGAGATAAACAGGCCGGAATGATCACGATGAGGCAGCAGAAGGGATTCTTTTCCTTCGCGAATCAGATTAAATATCCTTTCCTGCCGATGATAACCAATCTGAACAGGGAAAATCCGGTCACACAGAAAATCGACGCTTTCAATCTGTATTTCGCCAGCTCTCTTGACACGACTTATGCGGAAGGAAAGGGTCTCGATCTTGAGATCGTCGCCAGAACATCACCAGAAACATTCCTTCAGTCCGGTAATTACAACATCATGGCCGACAGGGACATAAATGACTACCCCTATGACAAGGCGTACATCCCCGTTCTGGCTCTCGTTAAAGGATCGTTCAGCTCGTATTTTCAGAATGGCGTAAAGAGCGCGGACACAAGAATAATAGTATGCGGCGACTCAGAGTTCTTTGCTGACGGGAAAATGGGATCGGATGAGAATATCAACCTGTTCCTGAACCTGGCTGACTGGCTTAACGCCGACGAAGCTCTTATATCTATCAGGTCAAAAGAAATCACTCAGAGACCTCTCAAACCGCTGAGCGATGTTATGAAAACTGTTATAAAAGCCCTCAATATCATAATGATCCCGCTTCTATTTGCGCTGATCGGTATATTCAGATGGTATTCAGGAAAGAACAGAAAGGACTTCAGTCTCAAATAAATTAGGGAGATACTTTCTCATGAAACAGAAAATAATATATCTTTTTATCCTTGCCGCCCTGGCATTGACAGCTTTTTATCTTGTTAAAAGGCCTTCGGGAAATGTTGAGGACACGGACA
Source organism: bacterium UBP11_UBA4055 (assembly GCA_002382735.1). Classification (GTDB taxonomy): domain Bacteria; phylum UBA4055; class UBA4055; order UBA4055; family UBA4055; genus UBA4055. Next base: position 40,777 of record DFZN01000050.1, on the reverse strand, counting down.
GTAAAATGCTCAGTACCGACACACTGAAGATAGTACAGATCACTCTTATATCCGGAAATAATTCAGTTGTAATCAAAAAAGGCGTGGGAAACTGGTTCGTCGAAGGTGAAAAGGCCTACCCGGCAGATATGAATGCGATAAACACGCTGCTGAAATACGCTGCAGAAGTATCTGTTTCGAACAGAATATCCGATAAACCTGAAAAACATTCAAAGTTCGGAGTTGACAGCACAGGGACAACAGTAAAATTCAGACTGCGGGACAATTCCGAATTCTCATACATAATAGGTAAAGATGATCAGGAGAGAAGGCATTCGTTCTACAGACTTCCGGAGAAAGATGAAGTTTTCATAGGCACGCTTTTCCCCCGTTACAGACTTTCTGCAGACATAGATTCATGGAGAGACAAGATTATTTTCAGCGCAAGTGCAAACACCCTGACAAAAATTTCACTCATGAGAGGAAAAGATACCGCGGTCATTGAAAAAAAGAATGATGCATGGGAAGGTACTTTGAATGGCAAAGTACACGAATTCGATCAGGAAAAGATCAGAAAACTGACAGGAAAACTCTCGATGTTCAAGGCCGGCGGATTTATAGATGATGCTGATGAAACACTATTAACGGATATTATTTCTGTATTTCTGAACGCCGGACATGAAACAAAGGAAATAGTTTTTGCAAAATTCGGCGAAATGGATGTTGCCTTTGACAGAGAAAAACAACAGTGTTATTCCATCAATTCCGACGACCTCAGCCTTATTTCGGGAATGTTCGATTAAGTTTATGATTATATTCATTGATTATCCTGTATTATTGGTTAAATTTAACCTGCTAATTAATTAAGGGACGGAGCAAAAAAATGAAAATGATTATCACTATCCTGCTGGCAATGATGGTTGCATTGCTCAACGGTGCGCCTGTTGACAGAGAGACAGCTGAAAAAGCGGCTAAGAACTGGCTTTCCGATATTAATGAAGCAGGAAGTTATCAAACGGTCTCGGATTATCTCCTTATCTCCGATGCTGTGCACATATTTAATTTCAATGACGGCGGTTTTGCGCTTATAGCCGCTGATGATGCATCGACACCGGTTCTGGGCTATTCAGCCGACGGCAGGTTCAAAAGCGGTGATGAAAGATCAAACATAGATTTCTGGCTCGGAATGTATGTAAAAGCCGTAAATGAGATAAGGTCTGAAAAACTTTCCAACGCTGAAACTGTAATACAGTGGAAGAAAGTACTCGATAACGATGTAAGTCCCAAAAACGGAAAGGCTGTAACGCCGCTTTTGACTTCAACATGGGACCAGAGCCCGCTTTACAACAACTATTGTCCCCTTGACGGCGGATCTCTGTCTGTTGTGGGATGTGTCGCCACAGCAATGTCGCAGATCATGTATTATCACAAATATCCTGCAGTGGGTAAAAGTTCTCATTCATATATCGCCCCGAACCCGATAAACATGAATCTTTCTGTGGATTATTACCTTTCAAGATATGACTGGGATAAAATGCCGAACGCATTAAGCGGCGGTTCTACAGCCGAGCAGATACATGAGGTCGCACAGATATCCTACCATGCCGGTGTAGCTGTGGAGATGATGTACAGCGCTATCGAGTCCGGGGCTTATTCTGAAGATGTCCCGTATGCTCTTGAAACTTATTTCAAATACAATCTCTCAGCTTCCCATGTAAACAGATCTGCTTTTACTGCACAGGCATGGAGAACACTTCTTCAGGGACAGCTTGATGCGGGATTGCCGGTTTACTATTCAGGACAGGGAGACGGGGGCGGTCACGCTTTCGTCTGTGACGGATATCAGGACAACGATTATTATCATTTCAACTGGGGCTGGGGCGGTTCGTCCGACGGATATTATTCAATTGACAATCTGAACCCTGGAGGATATACATTCAACGACTACCAGGCAGTAGTTAAGGATATCGTGCCGAAAACTCCGGAGATCACATTTATCAACCCTATACCCGACATTCAGACAAACGAAAGTATCTATCAGATCAATCTGAACGATCATTTTTCCGGTACTCAGATAACTTATTCGATCGACCCTAAGAGTGAGCTTAACGGACTTCAGTATTCGATTTCGGACAGCATTTTGACTTTGAACAGATTGTCTGACGGCGTTTCAAAGATAATCGTAACCTGCACTACGAGGAACGACAACAGTTTCGACGAATTCTATTTCAGATTTGGAAGCAGCTCACTGATGGCAGCGTTCGGGAACGCGTACGATTTCGGAAAAGTATCCTACATGGATGCAGGAACTTCGACAGCACTTAACTCAATGCAGAACATTACATTTTCGACATGGGTGATGCTCAATTCTAATAATATTGAACAGGGTCTGGCTTCAAAATCAGCTTCGAGCAATACAGGCTGGAGTATAATAATACAGGGCAACAACCTGCTCAAATTCTCCGCTAAGACTCAGGACGGCATAACGAGAAGGATATACAGCCTTTCAGCGCTTCAGCCGGAGATCTGGTATCATCTGGATTTTGTATATGACGGGAAAGATCTTATGATCTATATTAACGGCGAACTTGACAACATTAAAACAAGTTACATTGCATCTTCTCCCATGCTCCATGATGAATCGGCCACGCTGAAAATCGGTTTCTCTAACGGAGTTTATCTCGACGGTATAATTGACGAAACAGTCCTCTGGGATCAACCGATATCTATTGACACTATCAGGAATATTATGAAATTTAAGCCAGAGATTACAGCCGAGTCTCTAGTTTCATACTGGCCTTTCACTGAAGGTTTTTATGATTACACTGAAGATATGGCAGGACTGCACGACGGAACTTTCACGTCAGGAGACATCAGCTACTGGACATCGTCTGAAGCACCCGTATATTTCTTCGCAGAGAAAAATGTTGCGATCAGCTCTATGCTGCTCGGTGACGAGGACCCTTCGGCACTTTATGTGATAACATCTGCACCCGTTTCAGGAACGGCAGTTCTTATCGATGCTTCAACAGGTGCATTCGACTACACTCCCGCAACGGATTTCGTGGGTATTGTAGAATTCAAATACACAATAACTTACGGTGCGACTACTACGCCGGAGAAAACAGCCCTTATCAATATCAAAGAAGGCGACGCGATCGAAGAAACTTTAGGAATTGCGGAAGGATTTGAACTGACCGGGAACTATCCCAACCCTTTCAATCCTGAGACTACTGTTTCATATACTCTGGACAGGGATATGAATATTAACCTTATTGTTTTCGATACAGAAGGAAAAATGGTGACCGCTCTTGAAAAAGGACTCAAAAAAGCCGGTTCGCATTCTGTTCAATGGAACGGAAAAGACAAGAACGGCAGGCAGATGGCTTCGGGAGTCTATTATTTCAGACTGAGTTCCGATACAGGCGGGAGTAAGATAAGTAAAGCGATGATGTTGAAATAAACAAAAACGGCGGTCAAACCGCCCTTTCTTATTTCCTAAAGAAAATTCTTCATCTTCATTCGGGATGTCGGCTTGACGAAAGGCGAAGTTGATATCTCCCCTTCCAATATTCTTGCCTTGCCTTCCTCGTTGAATGTCAGTTTTGTTCCCGGCTCAAGCGGCAGTTCCGAAATAAGAAAACCTATCGGTCTATTTTCCAGTGTCGGTGAAAGAACGCCTGAAACAACATGTCCGATCTTTTTGCCGCCCAAATTTACCAGCCATCCGTGCATAGCCTTGCTTCTGCCGTTCATCACAAAAGGCAGAGTTATCTGCTTATTGCCTTCTGCTTTTACTTTCAAAAGTGCGCTTTTACCTATAAATTCATGCTCCCATTCGAAAACGAAATTCCAGGGTGTATCCAGCGCGGGTATGTCAGGATGTATCTCGTGTCCGTGCAGCGGAAGTCCCGCCTCTGTCCTCAGCGAGTCCCTTGCGCCAAGGCCGCACGGTTCTATCCCGTATTTCTCTCCTGCTACAAGCAGCATGTTCCATAGCCTGACTGCATGTTTAATATCGCAGTATATCTCGAATCCGATCTCGCCGGTGTAGCCCGTTCTTGAGAGAAGTACGGGAATATCTTTAAGCATTATATTATCCCTGAACCTGAAAAAACCGAATTTTTCAAGTGCTGCCTCTCCTGCAAGGTCTCTTATTATCTTAGGAGCATTCGGACCCTGAAGGTCAAGTTTTGCGGTATCATCGCTTTTGTCCGTGACGATCACTCCCGCCGGAGCATGCGTTTTGAGCCACTGTAAATCTCCCGGTATTCCGCCCGCATTCACCACGAGCATCCATTTCTCATCGCTGAATTTATAGATTATGCAGTCGTCAATCACCCCGCCTTTTTCATTGAGCATAAAATTGTACATTGCCTGGCCTTCTTCCATCCCCATGACATCATTCGTCAAAAGTCCCGACATCATCTCCATGCTTCCTTTTCCGGTAATGACGAATTCGCCCATGTGGCAGATGTCAAAAAGTCCTGCGGACTTTCTTGTGGCGTGATGTTCCGCGCTCTGTCCTTTTTTATACCAGAGAGGCATTTCCCATCCCGCAAAATCAACGATTTTTCCCCCAAGCTTTACATGTTCGTCGTACAGAATTGTTCTCATTATATCACCTTTAATTTAATTAATCGCTGAAAATTTAAGAATGTAAAACACAAATTGCAATTTAATTCAAAAAAAATTATATTTCATTTTCTATTAAAAATGCTGAAAGGAAATGGCAAAAAAACAGAACACGGACTCCAAAACCACCGACTACACGAATTTTCTTCTGACAGGAGAAGACAGATACTCCATCGAGATTAGAACGGCGGAGATAGTGAACTCATTCATTGAAGGCGATCTGAAAGACTTCAACTACGCTCATTTCAACGAGGAGAATTTTAGTCCTGAGCAGATAACATCTGCACTCTACTCACTTCCTGTTATGGCTGAAAAAAGGGTCGTTCTGATCTCCGATATTGACAGGGCCGGAGCCGACCTTCTTGAAGCTGTTTCAAGATTTCTCAAAAAGAATTTCGACACTACTGTACTGATAATAACCGGAACAAAGATCGATAAAAGAAAGTCTTTTTTCAAAGATCTTATCGCAGACAAAAGAACTCTCGCCCTCGAATTCAAGGAAAAGAACGAGAAAGAAATACAGCAGTGGATAAAAAACTACATCGTTTCTAAAGGAAGCAACATAACTCCGGAAGGACTGATGCTTTTTACTCTTTCCCTGTCTGCCAGCCTGACACAGGCCGCAGCTGAAGCTGATAAACTGATCGAATACTGCGGCGACAAGACGATCACAGACGATGATGTGGAAAAAGTTCTCGGGATATCTAAGGAGTACAACATTTTCAAACTTCAGACTGCAGTTGTCTCAAAAGATCTGAAAAGATCATTCGTAATATGCGATAATATACTTAAAAACAAGAACAACAGGACAGATCCTATAGCAGTGAACCTGTTCCTTTCGAGGATATTCGTTTCCGCTTTCGAGATCGGATATAACGCACTGACCAAGAGGATGACACCAGAAAAATCCGCATACGATCTGGGCTACAACAACCCATGGAGGGATGCCGACACGATCACATGTGCGAAGAATTATAAGGTGACCGAGCTGATAAGGTGCCTCCGATACTTTCTCGAATGCGACATAAAGCTCAAATCATCATATCAGGATCCGGCAACGGCAGTCATGATCCTGCTTGAAAAAGTCATAAAACACGCGGATGACAGAGAAGTGCAATACCTTGATTATTTCGGAAACCTGAGGAGACTGTCATTATGAAATGTCCCAAATGCGGAAAGATCGAAAGCAAGGTTATCGACTCCAGGGCCGTACGAGAGGATACAGCTATCAGACGGAGAAGAGAATGTTCGGAATGCGCATACAGATTCACAACTTATGAATACATAGAAAAGATCGAGCTGCTTGTTGCCAAACACGACGGAACGGTGGAGGAGTTCGACAGGCAGAAAATAAAGAACGGTATAATGATAGCGTGCCGTAAAAGGCAGATCTCCCCGGAAAAGATCGAGAATATGGTCAGCGAGATATATAATGACCTCATAACTGACAGCGACGGAAGCGGCACAATCAGGTCCTCTGCGATAGGAGAGCTCGTTATGGAGAAACTAAAGAGCACTGACGAAGTGGCCTATATCAGATTCGCATCGGTTTACAGAAAATTCAAGGATGTGAAAGAATTCATGTCCGAGCTTCAGAATATTATTAAATGATAAAGCTTTTTAAGATATTGATCTCATACATCGCGGACCTCCTTTTTCCACCTTCATGTCTTCTTTGTGGCGAATACCTTGACGACAGCATTTATGTTTGCCCCGACTGCCTTAAAAAACTGCCGTTGAACAGGAACGAGAGTAAAGGTCATATTTCAGTGTTTGACTATGATGACGGTTTGAGACTTATGATCCACGAGCTTAAATATAATCAGCGCCCCGAGATCGGCATAATCCTGGGAAAAGAAGCCGGCAGAAGGCTTGCGGAAATAATCGACCCCGCCGTTTCCGTGCTTGTCCCGGTACCGCTTCATAAAAAGAGGCTCAGAAAAAGGGGCTATAATCAGGCTGATCTGATATGTGACGGGCTGGGGTCAGAACTGAACATACCGGTAAACAAGTGTCTTCTAAAGAGAGTTAAGAACAATGTTTCGCAGACAACTCTGAATGCTGAAGGAAGAAGTGCTAATGTCAAAGGAATTTTCGGTATAAATAAAACCGATACCGACAGATCGAAACTTATACTTCTCGTCGATGATGTTATAACTACGGGATCGACTACAAAAGAGGCGGGATCCGTTCTGAAAAATACAGGCTATTTAAATTATTTTGCGTTGAGCATAGCGACGGTAAAATAGTGTCACTCGATTATCATGACCATCCAGACCCTGATATCTTCCCATGGAATTATTCTGATCCTGTATAATCTTTTCTGTTCTGTTCCGTCCTTCGTAACAAAAACCGACTCCCCTCTGCACTTTTCGGTCAGGTACAGCTGTTCGAGAGCCTCCGATTCAGGAAAAGCAGTTTCATTTCCTACGAGCACTCCGATCTTCTGACCTATTATTTTACCTCTTTCATAACCGAAATTGATCAGAGCCTCGTCGTTCACATCGATTATTTTACCGGTGTAGGGATCAATAATGAATACCGATTCCGTTAATGAATGGAATATCGTTCTGTATTTCGATTCGGAAATGACCAGCTCTTTTTCATATTTCCTTTTCCTGCGGTTCTCCTCTCCTTTTTTCAATGCCGAGTCAAGTGCGGGAAGAAGCTTATCCAGCTTGGATTTAAAAATATAGTCCACAGCCCCGAATTTCAGTGTGTCTATCGCCACATCCTCGTTTATTGTTCCCGAAAGGATTATCGTCGGAATGTCAGGAGTTATCTCTTTCGCAATGTAGAGTACTCCGTATCCGTCAATATCGGGGAGGTTGAAATCGGCAAGGATAATATCGAATTTCATAGTTTTGAGGGCGATCTTGAATTCGCTTTTATTCTGGACATGAAAAAGACTGTACTTATTGGTGCTTAAGTTCAGAGTTTCCCTTATCAGCTCCACATCAAGATCATCATCCTCAAGATACAGTATCGAAATCTTCTTCATAAAATATCCCTTAAGATGAACATACGCTGCCTTTTATTTTGTGTAGTTTTACTAAAAATTGAGAAAGACGGCGACCGGAGTTCCCGATCTCCCGAATGTAATATAATAAAAAAAAAATCAAAAATCAAATCAAGATTTGTTATATTTTTCGGCAAGAAACGAAACGACCTGCTTTACAGTAGGGTCGATTATCCTGTAATAAATAGTATTCCCCTTTTTTATCCCTTCGATGATCTTGGCTTTTCTCAAAATCGCAAGCTGCTGGGATACAATAGGCTGATCCTCTTCAACGCAGCCGACAAGACCTTTTACCATGCATTTCTTCATTTCTATCGCAAGGAGAAGCTTAAGTCTTACAAAATGTCCTATAGCCTTTAGTGCAGCGGCCTCATCCTTAAGATATTCGTTACAGTTCTTCTCAGGCATTTCGTTGAGTTTCGAGCTCATGTAATTTCTCCTTTAGGTACTTTATCTCGTCCATGATCCTGTCTGAAATTGCTTTCCAAGCCGCAGGACTGTTATCCATTTTAAAATAATCGTCAAAAAAAACCGGCTCGCCTATTATTACTCTTATTTTTTTTCCGACCTTCGGAAAGTGTGTTCCGACGGGCAGGATATTCCTTAACCCTTCATGATAGCACGGGATCACTTTTACTCTGCTTTCATATATCCTCTTGCCGACACCCGCCTTGCCGGGAAGAAGTTCGCCGGTTCTGCTTCTGGTACCTTCAGGAAAAATATGTACTACATTCCCTTCGATAAGTTTCTGCGTCACGACCTTCTGCGAGAACTGATCGATCCCTTTCCCTCTTTCCACAGGAATGCATTTCACTATGTCCATATACCATGAAAGCAGCCTGTTCCTGTAAAAATTTCCATACTCCGGAGTATGATAAGGAAGATATTTGTATGATCTTAAACCCTTTGTAAAAAAAAGAGCGCAGTCTATGAAACCCGAATCGAACATCGTTGTGTGGTTCGAGGCGAAAACATAAGGCGCTTTTTCCCTTTTTATCACTTTAGTGTTATAGTAACGGGTATTGTTCAGAACGAACATCAGAATGAATACAGCGAAAGTGGTCAGAGATGTAACAATAACACATGCTGTCTTAAAAAAGAAAGTTTCCTCCGGAATTCTCCAGTGCTCAATAATCTTTTTATTTTCCTTCTCATCCATCTATTTTTCCTGCTGGAAATGATAAAACGGTTAAATTTATTGTTATCTATAAAATTAGTCAAGTCAATATTTTATGTTATTTAAGCATCTAAATTTATATTTGCTTTCCTTGAAATTAAAAGTTAAAATACAGCTGATGTTAAAAACAGTAAGGTCAATATTATTTTTACTTATCCTGTTCCCGTTCCTCTACGGAAGGGTAAACATTTCACTGTGGACTTACGGGGGCAGCATTTACATTCTTGACGGGTTTGAAAAGACCATCAGGATATTCGATACAGACATGAGAGAAATTAAGCAGGTAAGCGTAAAGAACATTTCAACTTCCGGATCATTCGATTTCTTTTCTGTTCATGACCCGTACCGAAGCTATCTCAACGACACCGTTTCGGGGATAATATGGCAGCTTGACGGGAAATACGAGGTTAAGATGACTCTGGATGTAAAAAAAAGCGGTCACGAGCTTTCGCACGCAACTTTCCCCCACGAATATAATTCTCTTATAGCCGCCTCTGAAAACCGCGAATCAGTTTTTCTTATAAGGAACAGTATTTTCTCGGAGATCATAACTTCAGATATATCTTTTACCGACATCTGGGCATCAGACGGACTCATATACCTGCTATATAGTGAAAAAGTCTTACTTTATACTGCAGAAGGAGTTTTTGTATCGGAGATACCTTTGAAAAAAATGTATAGTAAGATCAGAATATCGGGTGCAGGTATGTTTCTCTATTCTGAAGGTTCAGTAACTCATTTTGATCCTGCGGCGCGTGAAAATGTGGAGTTACGAACAGGAAAGGTACTTGATTTCTGTGTTACTGGAGGCCGCCTGTTCTATATCGCCGAAGATACCGGAGAGCTTAAATCGGAGGACCTTTGAAAAAGGCCAGGGTTCTTTATGGCAATGGCAACGAATATACCATACTCTATGAAGACAAAGAGACTTCCGCGTTTCTTAGAGGAAAACTTCTGCACACGACAAAAAGATCTCATCACCCTGTCTGCCCGGGCGATCTTGTCAGAATAGAGGATGAAGGAAGCGAGCTGGTCATAGCTGAAGTTCTCCCGAGAAGTAACAAGATATCCAGACCGGCCAATTACGGGATCAGAAAAGAACAGGTAATAGCTGCCAACATAGACCATCTCTTTCTTATAACTTCAGTTTATTCACCCAGGCTAAACACAGGCTTTTTGGACAGGATACTTGCATACAGCAATATGCAGCAGATCAACACGGTCATCGTTGTAAATAAGACCGATTACGGAATAAGCGATGAAGAATATGAATACATTGACGGCTACAGGAGTGTCGGTTACGAGGTCATTGAGATATCCGTAAAGGAAGGGAAAGGTATTGAAGCCGTAGAACGGCTTACTGAAGGGAATATCTCTGCATTCGTAGGCAACTCCGGGGTGGGCAAATCATCTCTTCTCAACGCGATCGATCCTGATATTGGTCAGAAAGTAAATGCAACATCGGCCTACTCTCTTAAAGGGAAACACACAACCAAACAGGCACGGCTTTTCGGTTTGTCGAACGGAGGATACATACTGGATACTCCCGGGATCAGAGAGTTCGGAATGTGGAATATGGATTTTGAAGAGCTGAAGAATTTCTTTCCCGAAATATACAGACTGAGCCCAAAATGCAGATACAGGAACTGCCTTCACACTGACGAACCCGGATGCGCCGTAATTGAAGCTGCAGAAAATGGAGAAATACCACTATTCAGATATGAAAATTACTTAAAGATCTTTGAAACTCTATACGAAAACAGGCATCTGTATTTTACAAAGGACAAATAAAAAAAGGTGCTCATGGCAGCTTTTTTGATCATTCTTCTTTCTTAGCTTTCGGTTTCTTCTCTGCAGGCTTTTTTGCTGCAGCGGGTTTCTTCTCAGCTGCGGCAGCAGGTTTTTTCTCGACCGTTTTTTTCTCGACGACCTTTTTTTCAGCCTGTTTCGTTTCGACCTTTTTAACCTGTTCTTTTTTTGTGGCTTTAACAGCTGCGCCCGGCATTGCCAGAGGATTTACAGGTTTTTTCTTCTTCAGTCTTGAATTACCTGAAGAACCTTTGAATATTTTGCCTTTTCTTGATTTCTTGTCGCCTCTTCCCATTTTTCTTCTCCATCATTTTAAATTTATTAAATTCGAATGGAATATAAATCAATTTTAATGTTGTTTCCACAAAAAAATCACATAAACTCTTCTTTTATGCCTTCCGGTATCGAAGTTTTATCCTTCTCGATCGGATAAAGAAGTTTAAAATACAAATAAGATGAGATAATATAGAAAATCATTGTGAACGCGAAAGGAAGTATGTATCCTGTATGCTCTATCAGATACCCTCCGACATTTGCGGTTATACCCCAAGTGAAAAGCCAGGCGAGTGACAGAAGCCCGCTCGTGATCGACCTGTCATCGGGATGAACGGCTTCCATGGAAAAATTAGATGAGATCGGCGCGGACATGTTCATTAAAGCATTCCTGACGAGGAATGCGATAATGGCAAGCGGCAGATAATGTGAGATCCCCAGAATAAAAAGGAAAGGGAGCGAGAACACCTGCGACATTATTACCGACATTATCTTGCCGAACCTTTTGGCCAGTAGGGGGGCTACAAGCGCGCCGCCTATGGTGAAGAGCTGGGCGAGGGCGAATAGCATTCCTATATTGTTCGCGTCGAGCGAGAATCTTGTTTTGAAATACAAATTTAAGAAAGGTATCGTCATGCCCGCGCCCAGACCTACCGTCATCGGAGGGATCGCCAGATAGGCCAGCAGCTTCTTGGGCGTCTTGAGATTTAGACTGAATTTTTTTTCGCCGTTACCGCTTCCGCTGAATGATATGTGCCTGACCTTGATCTTTGAATAAAAGAATAGTGAAACCAGAGCGATTATCAGATGAGCGAAGATAGCGAACCTGTAGCCGGAAGCGGCCTGGACGCCCATTTTGCCCAAGAGGTCGGGCAGACTGCCCGCCACGAGATTCCCGGAGACGCCGGAAAGGAGCGCTACGGCGTGATTGATTGAGAAAAGATGCGTCCTTTCTATTTCGCCGCTGGACTGCATCAGAAGAGGACCGCCGATCACGGAGCTGAAGGCTCCCGCCGTACCGGCGATGGCGATACCGATCATGACCGCCTGAAGTGTTTCGGCCTGAATCGCTATCGCATAACCGAGCGACATCAGAACCGGGACCACAAGCATGACTGGCCTGATCGAAATTTTCTTTACCAGATACGCGGCGGGAAATATGAACAGTACCGTGGCGTAAGTGCCTACCGAAAGTATATTCCCGATCGCGCCTTCTCCCCTTCCTGCAGCTTTGAGATAGAGATTGAAGAGAAGCGAAAAACCGGTGAACCCGAACCCGGCAAAGAAATTGCCGATCAGAAAGTTCCAGGCATCCTTCTGAATTATCTTCGTGATGCTGATATATTCGCGGGCTATTCGTATCATAATATCACATTTAATTTGCGGAGAGACAGGGATTCGAACCCTGGGTACCCGTGAAGGCACAACGGTTTTCGAGACCGCCCCGATCGACCACTCCGGCATCTCTCCGGTTTTTAAAAAACGCGCTGTAAAATACTGTATTTATAACGGATAATCAATTAAAAAAACAGCTCTAAGAAGCGTCCCAGACAGGTATCTGCAGAAATCCTGCTATAACTTCCGCATCTGTTCTCAAGGCAGCGACATTACCGTGGTCTATCACATTGAGCCTTTTTCCGTCCTTCAGAACGAGGTTCAGTTCATAGCTGGTATAGGATGATTTATTGCCTCTGACCCATTCCGGAATGATCTGTACGGCGTGTATGTCCGGCAGCCTGACGCAGTTCTGATATTCCCTGTTCAGCATAAGATTAGGGTCCGTCCTTCCCTTCCAGTAATAGCCTGAATCTTTATCGAAAACGCGGGGGATCGATGCAGTTCGGTAGATGGCGATCCCGATCATAAGAAATATGAGACCGAAAAGTGCTGGTATCAGCATTATTGCCATGTTCCCGTTTGATCCCGACATTACCGAGAAAGCGATCACTCCCGGGAATATCAGTCCGAAAGCAGCGAATACTACCGCGAATACTATCATACCTGCGCCCGTCCTGAACTCATACCTGTTCGAGTAAATCTGAACGAGCTTGTGGGTCTTAAAATTCGCTCCGCCCCTTGCCACAGGTGTCCATTCAGTCAAAAGCGCTACGCGGTCGTTCAGCACGGCCGGATCGAATACGGGCTTTACCCTTGATCTTAAAGCTTCAATTATTCTGTTGAACATATCTCGTCCCTTATTTTTTTGCATGATGCGCAGATCGGCAGAAGTCCCTGAAGCTTTTTCATTCATGGTTAGAACCACACTTGTCCTAAATAAATAATTAAAGCATCGACGGCGCCTTTTTGTTATATTGTAGTCTGTAAAAAACAGCCTAACAAAAAAGATAGCCGCCGACATGAGTAAAGGTAACAGTATTTTTGGACAAATCCTATCAATTTTTGATAAAAATGATCTGAAAAAACAGCAGAAACTTATAAAGTGTTGTTTTAAGCAAAAACAGGTTGTATATTTTAGAGTCTGAAATTATTCAGGACAGTAGAGAGAAAAGGAAAAAAAATGAATGTTTTCAATTTCCCTGAAATGATACTGGGGCTTCCTGAAGCTGACATACCGTTCAACGGTATTAAAGGATGGCTTTCGCAGGGACCTGACCATCAGATAGTATTCATGGACATCGAGCCGATAGGTGAGGTGGCTGAACATTTGAACGGGGAGCAGTGGGGCGTAGTTCTTGAAGGTGAAATGGACCTTAAGATAGATAGCGTAGTATATAACTTCAAAAAAGGCGACAGCTATCATATCGGAGATAGTATCCTGCATTCTTCCGTTTAAGGATATTCTTCAGGGTAAAACTGATGTTAAAAAGTATGACAAATTCGTGATCACTATTGACGGATCCGAGCTTTCCAGAGGCGAAGTCGGATGCAGGTGCATGACCATGCCTGTGAGAAGAAAGCCTGTTTAGAAAGTATAGCCTATATTTTTATTATTTTTCTGTTGCCTGAATACATTTAATGATTATATTACTCTCTAAGTTATATAACCGTGCCATTGAATAAGGCAAGCTGATGAGAGTTTTATCTATAATATTAATCCTGAAAAATTGTAAACAGAGGTGTGCAAAATGAAGAATTTCTTTTTCTTACTGGTCGTTCTAATGGCCGCAAATGTTTTTGGAGCAGTCTCTTTAGTTTATCCGAACGGAAACGAACCGTTAAAAAGAGGTCAAACTGTTGATATCAGATGGATAGACAACTTTCCCGAAAAAGTAAAGATCGAACTTTTCAAAAACGAAGTCTTTTTCTCGACCATATCAGACTCAACCGAAAGCGACAGCCTTTTTACATGGAATGTGCCTGTGAATATTTACGGCGACAATTTCAGGATAAAGATATCATCAGTTCTTACGCCTGAAACCGAAAACGATATCAGCGACCTGTTTTTCGATATCCTGCCCGGAGTTATTGCTAACATTACTCCCGATACTCATGAATTGTTATCACGAGGATCAATATACGACATTAACTGGACAGATGACATAACTGAAGATGTTAAGATCGAATTGTATCAGAACAATATTTTTATACAGGAAATAATTCCTTCAACTCCAAGTTCCGGTAATTATTCTTACATGTTTCCTCCGGAAATAAGCGGTTTGGATAATAAGATAAAGATATCCTCAATACTTTTCCCAAATGATGTATTTGCCTGGAGCGAAGGCGAAATATCATTCATGAGCGATTATATAAAGAATGTCTCGCCTAACAAAAATGAAGTGATCCCGAGAGGGAACGGAGGAATGGAATATTACATTAGTTGGGAACAAAATGAATGGAGCATGATGTTCGAAACTAAGATCGAAATATATCAGAATGGTGAATATAAACAAACCGTGGCTGACTGGAATTGGAATAAAAAAGACGACGGGAAAATGCTGCATGGCGTTCCTTACTATTTTCCTTTTGAATACTCCGGATCAGGATACAAATTCAAAATTACAGGCCGAATATTAAAAGATCCAATTACTCCTGTCTATGAATACATAAGTGCCTGGAGCGAAGGCGAAATATCGATCATCAGTGATTACATCAAGAATGTCTCACCTGACAGAGACGAAGTGATCCCGAGAGGGAACGGAGGAATGGAATATTACATTAGCTGGGAACAAAATGAATGGAGCATGATGTTCGAAACAAAAGTTGAGTTATACAAAAACGGCAATTTTATTGATACAGTGACAGATTGGATGTGGAATAAAAAAGATGATGGGAAAATGCTGCATGGCGTTCCTTACTATTTCCCTTTCGAATATTCCGGATCAGGCTATAAATTCAAAATCTCAGGGAGAACATTTGACGGTTTAGGCGGATATGAATACTTAAGCACATGGAGCGAAGGCGAGATAACTCTGAGTGAAGGTTTCATTTCTGATGTTTATCCTGATAATTCCGAAATTCTCTTCAGCGGAAGTCATGCTGAAATAACATGGAATGACAATATAGACGAATATGTCAATATCGAATTGTTCAAAGACGGAGCTCTTCATTCTGTTATCGGTTCTTCTGTTGAAAGCTCAGGTGTATTTATGTGGAATATTCCTATAGAACTATACGGCGATAAATTTAAGATAAAAGTGTCATCCATAAGCCTGCCGTCAATAGTTTACAGCGTCAGCGAGGGTAATTTTGAAATCTCGCAGAACCAGTTAGTACTCACTTCATTTAATAACCCGAAGAAATTACCTGAAAACATACAGGTCGGTATCGAATGGAAAGACAACATCTCAGAGAATGTTAAACTCGAATTGTTTCAGAGCGGCTCTTATTATTCGAACATAATATCTTCCACTCCGAGCTCCGGACTATACGAATGGTCGCTGCCTTTTGATCTTACTGGTGAAAATTTCCAGATAAAAATTTCTTCAGAGCTCAATCCTGAAATTAGTGACATGAGTGCTAACTTCTCGGTCGATTCGGTCAGTGTAATCCTGACTTCAATGAATGGAGAAGAAATTCTAAAAGGAAGCAGGAACTATGAGATCAGCTGGATCGGCAACTTAATGGAAGACATACAGATTGACCTTTATCAGAGCGATGTGTTTTTTGAGAATATAGTGTCAATAATGCCATTCACAGGATCGTATATCTGGTCTGTTCCAAATGATATTTACGGCAGTGATTTCAAGATCAGAATCTCCTCTGTCAGTCAACCTGATGATATTTACGATATTTCATCAAAGCCATTCTCGGTTTATCCGTCTTTTATAGAAGAGGTATCCCCGTCTAATTCGGTTCAGATAATTCCTGAAAGCCGGTATGAAATCAAATGGATCGATAATATTGATGGAAATGTGAGCATCGAATTATGTGATGAATATGGAACACCTTTACAGACTCTGATCGACTTTACCGAAAGTGACGGCAGCTACATCTGGGACCCGGTGTTCTTCCCCATTAATGACCCTTCTTTTAATTACAAGTTTAAGATCCAGTCAGTTGATTCACCTGAAATATACTCTTTCAGTTCAGGTTCGATTTCCGTAAAGCAATACTACATCTCTAATGTAACCCCGTTATCGGAAGTAATACTCAGCCCTAATTTCGATCCTTCGCAGACAATTGAAATAATGTGGGACAGCAACATAGCCGGAATTTCTGCGAACATTGAACTTGTTGACGAATCCGGAATGCCTCAATTCTGGATCGATTCAGTTCCGAGTAATATAGGTTATTATCTTTGGAATAATGCTTTTGTACCTTACGATCCTAACTATCCAAACAAAATACATAAAATTAAAGTGTCTTGCTTTGTTGATTACGGCTATGGTTCCGAGGAGATTTCTTCTTTGAGCACGGGAGAGATATCTGTTAAATCACCATTTATCTCCAATGTTACGCCTGTGACTGACTGCCGTATTAACCTTTTTGACGATCTTTATGATCTGCAGCGAATAGAAATAATGTGGGACAGCAACATAGCCGGAAGCCCTGTTTATATTGAACTGGTTGATGAAAACGGGATGCCTTACATCTATATTGCTGAAGTGCCGGTTGAGATGGGTTATTATCTATGGGAAAACCCATTAATACCTTATGATCCGCTAAACCCTGACACAAAATACAAAATTAGAGTGTTAGGCTACATTGACACCTTTTTTGGCATTCAGGAGATCTCTTCTGTAAGCACGGGCGGGATCTATGCAAAACAACCTTCAATTAACTCTGTAACACCGATTAATACTGATTATATCTTTGCAGGTGACAGCTATCACATAAAATGGGCGGATAATTTTTCCGACAGCGTCAGGATCGAACTTTTCAACAACGAAGTTTTCAATTCTGAGATCTTATCAAGTACCGCCAGCGACGGATCGTTTATGTGGAATACTCCGGATTCCTTGACAGGTAATGATTTCAAAATTAAAGTAACCTGCCTTAAAGATTTCGGTATTGGTGAGGAATTCAGCTGCTTGAGCCCCGGGAACTTAAGAATAATTGCAGGTCCGGTCATGACAGTGGCTCCAAACGGAGGCGAGATCGTTGAAAACCTCTCTCAATATGAGATACTGTGGATGGATAAGATAGATGAGAACATCAAGATCGAACTGTACCAGAACGGCAGTTTATTATCTGAAATATCTTCATCCTTTCCAAGCTCCGGGTCATATTTGTGGGATATACCTTCAGGATTAACAGGCGACTACTTTCAAATCAGACTTTCATCAGTTACAACACCTGACATCAACGACATAAGCGACGGATATTTCAGCATCATTCCTTCATCCGCCGCTCCAGGAGTTCCTGCAAATGTAACTACGAGTATAATTTCCGGAATGCTTAAGATCGACTGGGATGACATGCCTAATGCAAATTCATACCTGCTGTATGCCTCAGATGAACCTTACGGAGTGTTTACTCTTGAATCAGTTGTCACAACAAGCACATGGAGCGGTTCAATAAGCACTGCAACAAAGAAATTTTATTACATTGTTTCAAGTACTGAAAGCTTTAAAAACATTGACGATATAGGGCTTTCAAAAAGGAATATCCTGATAAAACAGGATGAAGATATATTTCAGCGATAAACTTGATTGAATTCAGGGGCTGTTAATTCAGCCCTTTTTTATTCTAAAAAGTATAGCCTATCGAGAAGTGGAAGGTTCCGTCTTCCCAGCCGTCTTTGACATCCAGTGGGAATCCCCAGAGAATACCCATCGCGCCGATGGGCGTGATGTAGCGCAGGCCTGTGCCTGCGGTGGAGCGGATCGTCCCGCCGCCGCCCGTTGCGGTTTCCGACAGGAGTCCGGTGTCAACAAAAAGGGGGAGTTCCCAGTTTTTTCTGAACTCGAAGCGCGGCTCGAACGAGAAGAGCGCGGACAGTTTCCCGCCGACCGGATCGCCTTCCTCATCCTCCAGAAACAAATTGTCGGCGATCCCCCTGATTGTCGAAGAGCCGCCCAGATAGAACAGCTGATCGACGGAGGGTTCTGTTCCCGGACGGGTCATCTGAAGATAATTCAGCCTGCCGGAGAACGCGAAAGTTACAGGCCCGAAAGGCGTGAAAAAATATTTCAGATCGAGCGCGTATTTTATAAAATCGTCTTCTTTATTGTCGATCCCGGTAGAGAACTCGGTCTCGAAATTCGCGTAGATCCCCTTTCGCGGCATCATGAAGGAATCGCGGCCGTCCCAAAGCTGAATCAGCTTCAAACTGCCTGAGTTTTTGATCGTGTTCGAATCCTCATCTGCTGCGCTCTTCTCAAAAAGCTCATCGTGCCTGATACTTGCCTGTACTATGCTCTGCAGCCTGCTCTCACATCTCAAATTCACACCGGCACTCAGGCCTGTCGTACGGGATTCGTAATCAAGATTCGTGTTATCGACTCTCGCCCAATAAGCTGAGACTGTTCCGGAAAGGTTCGGGCTGAACAATACAGGTTCAGTGAAAGCGGCCGTTACTTTCTGCTCAATAAATGAAGCTTCAGTTTTAAAACTCAGCTCTTTGTTTCTTCCAAAAAGATTCTTATTCCCTGCGAGAACGCCTATATACGGCCCTGTAAAGCTTTCATAACCGCCTGATGTCTGAAAATAATATGGCGGATATTCTTCTACGCTGATGAGTATGTCAAGGGTGTCTTTCTGCGTCTCCATATCAGGGGTGAATGACGAGACGGATCTGAATATTTTCTGATTCCTGAGGTTCCTGAGTCCTCCGGAAAGCGACAGGATAGAGAACGGTTCCCCTTCATTAAGAGTGAGAAGTTTTTTTATTGTGCTTTCTTTAGTTTTCAGATTTCCTGCAACGAAAATACTGCCTGTCCCGGCTATATTATTCTGATCTATCGTAAATTTTATCTGAGCTGCGGAACTGTCTTGTGTGAATTCAGTTCTGTACTTAACTTGGGCATATATATAACCTTTTGATGCCAGAAGTCCTTTAATTTGAGCAGTTTTCTCAGATATCATGCCTGAATTATACGGTTTTCCCTTCAGGTCTTCCGAGATGCCGGTAATGTCTTCCGCGATCCCGTCGAAAGAACCTTCGAATTTCACATCCCCGATCAGCGTCCGGCTGCCTTCGATGACTGAAACTCCGATCCAGAGACTGTCTTTTGCTCTGTTGTATTTAAGGTTTGTTTTAACTTTGGCTGAAAGGAAACCGTTCTGATTATAAAAGGCTGTAATGTTCCTTGCGTCGTCTTCCCATAATTCCTTTTGAAAATATTCTTTTGACCGCCACCACCTGCGGACTACGCTGTTCAGGTAAGACGCAAGCTCATTACTCTCAAAACTCTGATTGCCTTCAAAACTGATCCCCGCGACCAGAGGCCTTATCCCTTCTTTTATATCAATACGGACTCTGCTTTGCTGTATTTTACCTTCTGAGATCAGAGTATCCTTCCATGTGACCTTAACATCGCCGAAACCTTCCTCTTTATATTTTTGTCTGACCGCCCGAACTGTCTGCCGGACTGAGACTGAACCACGCCTCCCTTTTTTGATCATATCTGTCTGTTCGGAGAGAGAGCCGGTACCGAAAAAATCGTTTCCGGAAATTTCAATATAATATCTGGGGCCTTCCTTAATTGTAATGACAATGTCGGATGTTCCGTTCAGGCTGTCTTTGAAAATTTGAGAAGTGATCTCAACATCTGCAAAAAAGTCATTTCTGTAAACATCTCCCAGTGTTTTCAGATCATTCGCAAGTTCATCGGGAACGATCCTGCCGGATTCGCCTGCGAGCCAGCTTCTCCACCATGTCCTCATCTCTTTCTTCAGCCTGATATCCGAATAATACTCATTTCCTTCGATCTTTATTTCACCGATCGTGCGGTAACCGCTTTTATTTATTGTATATTTTATTTGACTGAGCTTCTCCGATATTTTTTCCTCTTTTATATCGACCCGTACAGAATCATACCCTTTACTCTTAAGATATTCTTCAAGATATTCTTTCTGAAGCACGATCTTACTTTCATCGAGAACCGAACCGGGATAAATTGACATTCTGTCCAGAAGCTCGGTTGAAAAGAAAGGGTATATGCCTGAGAATTCTATGTCGGATATTCTCGGAGCATCAACGAGAGCCTGCATATCTGAAGAAGGGTAAAGTATCAGAGCCGGGATGAGGCTAAGTATGAAAATAATTCTTAATATCATCTGAACTCCAGCCTGAACTTTGTTTCCGCCCCGTACTTTCCGTCAGTTGACTGAAAGCCCGAGAAAATAATATTTTCGAACATCTGATAATCTGCTGCACCTTTCTGGATCATTTCCGAACCCTCATTAACCACTGAATACTTCAGAATAAGCCTGTCGGAAATTTTCTTGCCGACCGTGAGCCCGTATCCTGCAGGCGCGTCCGCGGAAAAGTCGTCAGGCACGCTGACCTCTATGTAATCCAGCCCTGTTTTTTTGGCGACATCCTTTGAATAAGTGCTTGACAGCCAGTCAGCTATCATCTTTTCCTTTGATACCTGCTGCCCCCCTCCCGAAAGATCGGACGCTTTTCTGCCGAAAAGGAGTATAGAAAGAATGTCGGCATCGCTTTCAGGCGGCACGGATGTCAGAGAAAATTTCGGGTTTGACAGATTTTCAGAAATGGAAAGGAATATCTTGTGCTTATTCACTTCGGTCTGACTTTGAATATCGGCTGTCGGAAGCATTCCGTAAACAGGCTCGAAATCCAGAATGCCTTTGCTTATGGTAAAGGTCCTTTTCTGGAATATTATAAAACCGTCTCTCTGTATCACTGCTCTTCCTGAAATGAGAGGTGTGCCGATGTCGCCTTTGATCTGCAGGTCGGGCTTGAGCTCGAGAAAACCGAGGTTGTTGTCCATCACAAGATTCCGCCTGCTCTTAAGCTTTATATCCAGAGTTATATCAGGCAGACTGTCATTGACCGTTGAATTTTTTACTACCCTCGGGCCGGAACCCTTTAACATTCCTTCAAAAAGATCTATATTTTTATAATAAAGTGCTTCAACGACCTCAATTTCACCGGAGAGTTTTCCTTTTTTTGGAGATCCAGTAAATTTAAGTTTTGAGTTCAGCAGTCCGTCAAGCTGATCGGGATAGTTTACCGGTAATGCGGTCGTTGTAAAATCTATTTCAATATGATCAGGCTTATTATCTTTGAGAATTATGCTTCCTTCAAAGCCGAAATTTCCTTTATCAAGCATACCGCTCACGGAATTTATCGTTATTTTGTCTTTAGTTATAAGTATTTCGCCGTTAACACTGTGAAGTTTCTGGTCACTCTTCCCGATATACAATCCGATATTCTCGGGAACGAGGCGTCCCTTTAAAACAGGTTCTTTCATACTGCCTCCCGCATTCACTGAGCCCTTCAGATAACCTTCGGCATTTATAAGATCATCGCTTAAAAAAGCCAGCGACCTTACAGGAAGCAGAATATCGGTCTTAATATCCAATCCGTCTTCAATATCTGCATAACCGTAAATATTTATATATCCGCTGTCCAGAAAATTCAGCCTGAAGTTCTCTATGGTCGCTTTTTCCCCCTTCACTTTCGTATTCAGACCGTAGCCTGATATGAGCCTTCTGCCTTCCATGTCAAGACTTAGAGAATCAAGCGGAATGCTGATGTCATAGTCTCCTAACCGCTCTATATTCCCTCTTCCCAATATATTTCCCGTAATCAGACCTTTGAGATGTCCGTCCTCATTTGCCGGGAGGTATGAAGAATAATCCCATGAATCGAAGTTGATCCCGAAAGTATAATCTTTCGTCTTAAGATCTGTGTGAGCCTTAATAATAAATCCGGGATCAGCAGTTATGTCTGCGGCCTTATCCTTATATGAAATTTCTATTTTCGTATCGGGAATTGCATGATCCTGAGCTGTTATATTTTCTAACTGAATTTCTCCTGTGACAGATGGATCGTCAAAAGTACCTTCTGCATTAAGAGACATTGCGACTACGGCTGAAACTTTTTCTGCAAGCGCCGGATAGATTGAATCCGCTTTTACATTCTCCATATTAACCGTTGTGCTGAAACGCTTGAAGTCCGATAATGATCCGCTTGCCGAGATAGTGCCTCCCCCGCCGTAAACTGTTAACCCTTCGAGGGTTATTTTCTTTTTATCTATTCCTGCGCTCAGGCTGATGCTGTCGATCTCAACTCCCTGATAACTTACCTGATCTGTTCCGGCCTTAAAACTGCCTAAAGGAGCATCTGCGAAACCCTTGACCCAGCCTGAGAAATTGATTTCTGTCGCAATTTCCGGATAGAACTTCTCAGATCTTAAATTTGCGCCTGTGAATTCGAAGTCGATCTCCGGATTTTTTAAAGGTTTAAAATCTTTACCGAACACTTTCGCCCTACCGTTAAGGCTGACTGTCGAGCTGTCTATCTTTATTTCGAACTTTGATATTTCCACAGTTCCCCTGTCGCTCGTTCCGCCTGAAAGCACGAATGAAGTTATTTCATACTTGTCCCAGCTTAAAGCTCCTGAAGTCAGTTCTGTAACTGCTGTGAACTTACCTTTGTTCCAGTTGATGTCGGCGAAAAGCGAGGCGTCTTCTTTCAGGCTGAATTTGTCGAAACTGAACGGGCTGATCTCCGTGTTTAGCACGACATCCGCGACGATCAGGTCAGGACTTACTCCTCTCCCCTTCAGGTCAAGCCCGAAATCGAAAACTGCGTCAGGCATGCTGGCAATATTGCTCAGGCTGAAATTCTCAGCCCTCACAATAAGGTCGTATCCGGCCTTATCCAATGCGGGCTCGGACGACAGAAGTCCTTCCGGGAACACGCCTGTCATATCCACCGTCCCGTCGATCGTGAATTTCTCAGTCGCGGATTTTGATATTTTCGCGCCGAGATCAAGGATTTTTTTCTTGAATCCGACAGTAAGGTTGAGTTCCGTGATCTTCTGCGCATAAACTACTCCGCCTCCGTGCCTCACGGTAAAATCCGCTTCCGGATCTTCCGCTTCGCCTTTAACCGAACCTGCGATTCTGATAACGCCGCTGTCTTTTTCGAAAGCTTCCATCCCGTCAAGCAGTTTCTCGGTTTCAATATCAGCAGCGAATTTCAGGTCAAAGAACGGAACATCGAACAAATTCAGTACCGATCCGCCTAAACTTAGCGTGAGGCCCTGAGTTACAAATTCCGTCTCCCCGATAAATGCTTTATCTTCTTCAAATTTAAGGTCAAGAGATTTATTTTTAACAGTTTTGTTCATTTGCAGAGTTTTCAGATCAGCTTCCGTGCCTTCAAGCAGCAGCGAAAATATCATATTCTTCACATCGGCAGAAGCTTTGATATTCCGGTTCTTTAGTGCGTAATCCGTATCTGCTTCGCCGTCATGATATGCCGCCGACAATCCTCTGATCTCAAAATCCTTTACAATAAGGTCAAGTTCCGCCTTCGTCGTATCCGGTTCAGTTTTCTCCTCGGCAGACTTATCACTCTTAAAAGACTCCAGCTGCTTCGCAGAAACCGACAGATCAACATCAGCTATAATGAGAGAATCAACTACATACCTGCTTGAAAACATCGGTCTGTACTGAACTCCGATACCAATATATCCGATCCTGCCCATTTTCACATCCTGCCTGTCATAAAGCGACAGACCATTAAGCTCGACTCTGCCCTTAAAAACATTCAGGCTCAGATCATCCAGCTTTATCTGTACAGGTGAATGTTCGTTCGCTATGCCTATTATTTTATCTTTTCCCCAGCCTGTATTGATCAGGAAGAGGGACAGCGCGACCGCTCCTGTTATCAGGATGAGAATTCCCAGCGTTGTGTAAGCAGAATATTTGAGGACCTTTTTAAAGATGACCAGATCTCCGATAACTATTAACGACTGTCAATAAATATACTCAGAAACACGCTGAATATCAATTACTAAGAAGCATCAAATCTCTTTCGACACAAGATATGCTGTATAGGCAACATACATGAAAAGAAGTACAGCCGCCTCCCACCTGTCGAGTTTGCCTTTTATGCCTGTGAACATAGCTGTGAACAGAAAAACAGTTCCGAGACCGAGTACGAGAAGAAGTATTTGGATCGTTATTTCCTTATCTTTGTTATTTCACCTCAAATACTCACTATGACGGAATGGTCTTTTCTGTCATCCGTTAATTGAATATATGAATTTGCTTGTACAACTCCGTCCGTAGTTATGCGTATTGCTCCTTCATCTGCGGTATTTCGCTTCACGATGATATTATAAATTGTACTCCGGTAGCGATAATGAAGTTTAAAATCTTCCCATTCTTCCGGGATACAGGGAGTGACATAAAGCTTGTCAATTTCGAGCCTGATCCCAAGTAATGATTCAACGATCAGTCTGTACATCCAGCCTGCTGAGCCTGTGTACCATGTCCACCCTCCCCTTCCGACATGTGGATAAACAGCATATACATCGGCTGAAGCAACATAAGGTTCAACCTTGTATTTTAAAACTTCGTCTGGCGATAAAGAATGATTCACCGGGTTAATAATCCTAAATAATTCCCATGCCCGGCTGTTATATCCCAATCGAGAAAATGCCATGGCAGCCCAGATCGCTGCATGAGTGTATTGCCCGCCGTTCTCTCTTACTCCGGGCACATAACCCTTAATATATCCGGGGTTTTTTGATGTTATATCAAATGGCGGATCCAACAGCTTGACCAGCCCGTTTTCCCGGGAAACAAGACGCTTATCCAGCTCTTCCATTGCCGATCTTGCGCGCCCCGGATCTGCAGCTCCCGAAAGCACAGACCAGCTTTGTGAAATTGAATCTATCTGACACTCACTATTTTCAACTGAGCCCAAAGGTGACCCGTCATCAAAATAAGCCCTCCTATACCAGTCTCCGTCCCATCCGTTTTTTTCAATATTTCTTTTAATTTCCGCTGACTCTTTTTCGCAGCGTTCAACAAAGTCCAGATCATTTCTCAAGCGGGCCAGCTCTATGAAGTTTACAAGCACATCATAAAGGAAAAATCCCAACCATACACTCTCACCTTTTCCAAGATTTCCGACCTTGTCCATGCCGTCGTTCCAATCACCGGAACCGATTAGCGGAAGACCGTGTTCGCCGTATTTGAAACTCTTTAGCAATGATCTGACACAATGCTGATATAAATTCTCTGAGTCATCAGAAACTCCGGGCATATCAAAGTAAGAATCATCATTATCCGGAACAGGGCGACCTTCAAGATACTTCACCGATTCGTCAAGAATTCCCGTATCTCCTGTCGTCTTTACATACCGGCAGACTGCCAAAGGCAGCCAGAGATAGTCATCAGAGCAGTGTGTTCGAACTCCGCGGCCGCCTGGCGGATGCCACCAGTGCTGCACATCTCCTTCTTTGAACTGCCTGCTTGCGCAAAGCTTCAGATGTTTTCGCATGAGAAGCGGTTCAGTATAAACAATGGCCGTCATATCCTGAAGCTGATCCCTGAAACCGTACGCCCCCCCGGACTGATAGAATCCGCTTCGTGCCCAGATTCTGCTTACGAGAGTCTGATAGATAAGCCATCCGTTGGCCATTATGTTTGTTGCCTTGTCGGGTGTTTCGACCTGAACTGCGCCCAGGATACGATGCCATTGATCCCAGACTGCCTCTATAGCTTTTCGTGCAGCAGATGTCCCCCGCCAGCGCTTAACTGTAGCTGACTTATCGTCTTCTCTTCTGGAAACAACAACTCCTAGCCTGAAAACTATTTCCTGCTTCTGACCGGGCGCAAGTTCCACTTCTATCTGTATTGCAGCGCAGGGGTCTAAAACTGCTCCCGTTTTGTTTGAAAGATTCTGGTTATGCATTGCTGCAGGATCTTTGAGATTCCTGTTCCGGCCAATGAACTCAGACCGGCTGCAGGTGAAAGTTCTCTTGTCATGATCCGTATCGAAAAATGCTGTCCGTCCCTTAAACTCTGTGTTGTAATGATTCCTGGCCATAATGGCACCGCTTTTCGCATCCGTTTCAGTAACTATATGTTTTGCGGTTTTTGAGCTCAAATCTCCGAGTACCCATTCCACATAGCCTGTGACCGAAATACGGCGGGTCCGGTCTGATCGATTACGGAGCTTCAGGACAGAAAATTTTATTGATGCATCTATAGCTACATATACCCATAATTCTGAAATTATACCGTCTTCAGAATGTTCGAAAACACTGTAGCCGAATCCGTGTCTGCATATATAAGGCGTCACTCCACGCACAGGAAATGGAGATGGTGACCAGAAATACCCCGTTTCTTCATCGCGAATATAAAAGCACTCTCCGCTCGCATTACTTACAGGATCGTTGTTCCACGGTGTAAGACGGAATTCATGCGCATTTTCATTCCATGTGTATGAGGATCCGCTCTCTGATATCACTGTCCCGAAAATCGGATTTGATATTACATTTACCCAGGGTGCAGGTGTAGTTTTTTCTATATCAGATGTAATTATATACTCACGGCCGTCATGTGTGAATCCTCCCGTGCCGTTGAACAGAACAAGATCGTCCCTCGGAACCATTTTGACAGGTATTTCCTGACTCCGATTTTTAGTTTTATTGAAAAGCGGAAGCGGATTATCAGAAATTATTCTGCGGTTCAGTTGCTCTTTTAAAGTACCCCTCCTGTCACTTATAATTACACTTGCGACAGCCTGGAATAATAAACGGTCTTCATTTGAAATCCGATCTGCGGGGTGTACAAATATTCCCCCTTTGCAGCCGATCATGTTTGCCTCGGTACCTGAATTTATCAGACTTAGTATCTGATCATGAAGCAGCTGCCTGTAACCGGCATGGTCTTCATTCCAGATGACCAGATCGACGATCAGCCCCTTCATCTTCCAATATGCATGAGCCAGTAAAAGCTGATTGACCAATTCAATATTGGAAGAATCTGCTATCTTTAAAAGTACTATAGGAATATCTCCTGAGACTGCATGACTCCACAGATCTGACTGCCCCCTGCGGTTTTTAATAACAATGCCCGGGTCGGCGCGAAACGATGGATTATTGTATATTATTGAATTAGCCAGCCGTATGTAGAGCACGACATCTGAGTCAGTCATGTTATGCTGACTCAATACAACCTGATTGTGAGTCCATGCAAGATCGAATACACGGTCAGCTAATCTCTGGTCGTGATATTTTTCGATCAGATTTAAGGCTAGGTCACGGTCATCGCTCATTCCGGTCACCATATCAATAATGGCGGAATCACCAGGTTCAAGCGATATTTGATATCTTATGGCGATGATCGGATCAAGTACTGATCCGGAACTGTTTGAAAGTGATCCTTTATTTTTCAGCGCCACAGGATCGGCGATTGAATTCCCGCGGCCTGTAAACTTCATCCTGTCAGTTTCAAAGGAGGCTTCTCCTCTTTCCACTCCACGCACGACCATCAGATGAAACATATACGCAGACAGTTCATCTTTTGATCGAGGACGGCGGGTACACATTATCGCTGACTGCTGATTAAGAATTTCAGTCTGTACGAACAGATTACTGAAAACCGGATGAAGAGCGTCCGATTCCTGCGTTGCAAGCACAACTTCAGCATAGCTGGTTACTTCGATCGTCCTTCTTTTTTTTGACCGGTTAGTCAGCCGTACCCTTCGAAGTTCAATATCGTCTTCAGGCGAAACTGCAATCTCATTATAAGATTCGATCCCAAAATTCCTTCTGCGGAATTCAGCCCGGCCTTCCGAGAAAATCGCTTCATAGAAATCAGGTTTTTTGAGTGTGGGCTGATAGGTAGCTGACCAAAGATCGCCTGTCTCCGAATCACGCAGGTAGCAGAAAGATCCCCACGGATCACAGGTCGTATCTTGTCTCCAGCGGGTTACGGCCAGATCTTTCCACCGGCTGTAACCTCCCCCGGCATTATTGATCATTACATTATATCTGCCGTTCGTCAGCAACTGAACTTCCGGAAAGTCAGTATTCGGGTTGTCGAAAATACGAAGAGTTGAAACACGGCCTTCTATATTTTTCTGCTGAGCTGATATTTCATCGCCGTTATGAGAATAAAGTGGTGTATTTTTGGGTATTCTTTCCTGAAGCAATAATTCAGCAGCCTTAAACATAGGAACTGACTCAAAACGCTTTTGCATTGGTCTGTCGAGAAGTAAATAAGCCAGCGACAGAAATCCCATCCCCTGATGATGAGTCATAAAAGATTTGATGATCTCGCTTTCTTTGTTACGCGGCAGTCTGTGTAAAGTGAAGTCGATCGCTTCATAGAACCCGAATTCACCCATTAATCCGATGGATTCTAACTTCTCCAGATTGACACATGCTGCTTCGGCATCTATCATTAGTGCCATCAGAGAAGCATAAGGCGCTACAACTATTTCTGACCCGAGGCCCTGTTTAAGACCCAGTTTTGGAACTCCGAAGGCACGATACTGGTAATTCATATTGACATCTACAGCGTTATATCCCGATTCAGACATGCCCCAAGGCACTCCGCATATTTTTCCATACTCGATCTGTCCTGCAACTGCCGCTTTGTATGTCTGATCAAGTAAGGTCCTGTCGTAAGTAGGCATAATGATCAGAGGCATAAGGTACTCGAACATTGAACCGCTCCATGAAATGAGAATAGGATCACCACCTGCTTCAGTCAGCAGGCGTCCGAGCGCAAACCAGCTTTCCTGCGGAAGATGCCCCTGCGCAATACCCGTAAAACAGCATAATCTCGCTTCCGAAGCAAGAAGATCGTAAAAGCCTGAATCCTGCTGTTTATCATTTACATTGTAGCCGATAGATAAGAGGTTACTGCTTTTATTATAAAGAAAATCGTAATCAATTTCTGTGAATTCGCGACAATCAAATGCCGCGATTTCGATCGATCTGATCTTTTCACAGGCTTTTAGTCTCGTCTGCTGAATTAACCGGCTCAGCACATCGTCAATAGCCGGGAGTGAATCGCAATCAAACATTGATACTTCCCGAAGTGTCGGAATTTCTATATCGTAAAGAGCTTTTCGGATGTTTTCATTCTCAACCGGAATATTCAGCCATGGCGACATCAGAAGAAGTTCATCCCGTAAATCGATGCACTGACGCTTAAGAATTTCCGTCCATTCTGCTGTGTCATTTCCGGTATTTTCATGCGTGCCTGCTTCGTTGTTTTCCAATGATGATATAAGCCGGTCGATACTCAATCTCACATCCGTTAATGTCGAAGGATTTGAAATCAGTATTGAGTTGAGCACATCCATAAATGCGGCAGGTGATACTTTCGAAACAGTCGTATCAGCATCGTTAAGGGCATTGAAAGTGTCATTTATCCCTTTCAACCATCTTTTGGATAAAATGGGTTCATCCGCAAGGCTAAGTAATCCTGACTGCAATGTAAGAAGATGACCCACAAAATTACCGCTGTCAACAGTTGAAATGTATGGCGGCTGAAGTATTTTGAGTGATTGTGTATCGTACCAGTTATAAAAATGACCGCGATATCTTTCCATGATTTTCAAAGTTCGGAATGTATTTTCCGTGCGCTCAATTAGCTTTCCCGATTGAATGTATCCGAAATCATAAGCAGCAAGATTAGCCAGTAACGATAATCCTATATTTGTCGGTGAAGTGCGGTGCGCTATCCTGCATGAAGGATGCTCCTGTATATTGTCAGGAGGCAGCCAGTTATCTTCAGGTCCGACGAAAGTTTCAAAGAACAACCATGTTTTTCGTGAAATTGTATGTAAATAACTTATTTGATCAGTTGTCATAACCGGTTCCGACCGGAATATCGGCTTACTCATCCGCCACGAGATAGCCGGAGAGAAAAGCCAAAGCAGAAGTAAAGGGCCTGCTATGAAAAGAACTTCCGGATTAAAACCCGCAAGATATATGGTTGTGAATGCGGAAAGCAAGGGAGCAAAAATCATTTTTCTGTAGAATTCAGACAGGTGCGGGATGCGGTTGTACTTCATGTCACATGACGATGTCCATTCAAGAAGCCGCCTTTTGCTTATTTTCAGTCTCCAGAGAGTACGCAGCACCGCTTCAAAACTGTAATATGCCTCGTAAGGAAGGCATACTATATTAAATCCCTCCTGAAATAAATTTTGTCCGATCACGCCTGCGGATTCAGTAATATGTCTGCGCCATTGAACTTCTTCAGATTTACGAAACAGGTGCATTAATGATGTAACTATGGAAGGTATCAGAAGAATACTAATAAGAATAATTGTGCTGAACAATGGCGATTTAAATACCGTCCATCCTAGAATAAACAGCGATATTAAGGCTGCGGGAGTCAGGCTTCTTCGCAGATTATCGAACAATTTCCAGATGGAAAGAGCGGAGAGAGGATTTTTCTTATGTTTTCCGTCAGGACCGGGCACCATAGGAAGAAGCCACTGTCCGATCTGCCAGTCTCCGCGTATCCATCTGTGGCGTCTGCTGACATCAGTGATATAGCTTGAAGGATATTCCTCATACAGCTGAACATTACTCAGAAGACCGGACCGTGCGTAACATCCTTCGAGTAGATCATGGCTCAAAATCTTATTTTCCGGAAAACGGCCTTTTAAAGCGAGCTGAAAAACATCAACATCATAAATACCTTTGCCTATAAATGAACCTTCCTGAAACAAATCCTGATATACATCTGAGACGGCTTTAGTGTAAGGATCAATACCGGCATCTCTCCCGAACATTTTTGCATATCTTGATCTGGTGGCTCCGGGAAGACTGACGGAGACACGGGGCTGCAGGATACCGTACCCTTCGATGACTCTCTGCTTAGATCCGTCATAGATTGCCATATTTAAGGGATGTATCATAGCTCCAACCATCTGACGCGCGGTATCGCGCGGCATCTGCGTATCTGTATCGAGAGTTATAACATATTTAACTTTTAATAAGATCGCTGTTTCACCGGTGATGCGGGAGAATTTTCCTTCTGAATTACCTCTGAGAAATTCGTTAAGATCTGCCAGCTTACCGCGTTTTCTCTCATACCCCATCCATTTCATTTCACCGATATTCCACACACGCGGTCGATGGAATAAAAAAAAAGGGTCGTTCCCCTGACGGTGGTACTTAATATTCAATTCTTTAATTCGTTGACTTGCATAATCTACCAGTTCGGCGTCAGTCGGCATGACCTCCTTTCCGGCATCAGTAAAATCCGTTAATAATCCAAAATAAAGATTTGCATCCTTATTTGCCAGAAATCTTACTTCAAGAGCCTCGGTCAGATCATCGATATTCCCTATGCTCGTAAGCATAGTCGGAGTCACGACGAGAGTCACGGCATTTTCGGGAATACCTTCGGAACAATCCATGCAGGGCAACGGATAGGGTACTGCAAGCACAGTTGCAAGCCAGTTCACCAGTGCGATAGATAAATGACTGGTACTCAGAAGGGCAAGAACAATCAGAATAGCCGGTAGCCGATAAGGTAAACTGACGGACTGTATGCCCGTTAAAACGATCCATGAAAAAAGTGCCGCGAGGAATGTAACCGATCCCAAATAGAGAAACAAAGGGAACTGCAGAACTATTCGCTTGAGGGACTGCATAAGACTTACATGAGTTTGCGTCTCGGTTTCGAGTGATTTTAAACCTTTGTCTATCAGATAATACCCTACATGACTTCTTTTAGCATCCGGATCAGTCTGCTCAGCATTTGATTTAGCCATGTTTATGGCCATTTGAGCAATTTCAACTTCGGAATAACGGCTGTTTCTGGCTATTCTTTCAATAACATGCCGGTAACGGTCCCTTGTAGAAAAGGACATCCTTCCGTAAATCCCGAACGGATCATTGCGCAATGTATTTTCAACAGCACTCATTTTTTCGACAAATTCACGCCATTCCGTAACTCCGAGAGACCTGAGACTGGTGATGCTGTTGCTTATAGAAACCTGGTCGGCGGCCAGCTGCTGATTAACATTATGAACCATATGCTCGATCGTAAGTCCTTTCTCAGCAAGCTGCTGCTCAATCCATAATATTGGTAGAGTGAAAATCGAATTTTGCGCATGCATTCTTCTCGTGAGCTCCGCCACGAAAGTACTTGTCATCGGGGGATTTGAGTTTGCCATATCCGCAACAACCAAAATAAGATTTTTCGGATCTTTCTCAACAGTATCCGTTATCTTGTCCGCCCATCTATTGGCAAGATTCCGGTCTTTGCTGGTGGAAGCTATTATGTTCGCTACCCTGTACAGATTCTCGATCAAAGCGAGCCGCAGCATTATCGGAATAGCCCACAACTCTCCCAGTTTAAGGTTATTTATTGTCTGATAGGCTGTAATAAAACGGCTGAGATTTTCAGGATCAACGCGTCCGTCACCGTGAGATATAATTTCCAAAGCTATACTGTAAACTCTCGGCAATCCGAATTTTGAACCGCCATTTTGAAGACAAGGTAATTCCCTGCTGTATCCTTTTGGTAAATGCCTTTTAGCTGTTCTTATTTGATCTTCGATCAGATAGAAATTATCAAGTAACCATTCACCTGCCGGTGTGATTTCTCGGTTTTCTTCGACTGTTTCCCTGAGCAGCGTATAGACATTATTTAATACTTCCTCATTGCTTTTGAGTCTTGCTAAAAGCATGTCTGACGGAATGCCTTTTTTCAGCATGTGTGAGGCAGCAAGATTTTTGCCGTGCTGCTCCATCTGATATGAACTTAACAATTCAGATCTGAGCGGAAGTTCGTTTTCTATGACCTTTCTGGTAATATTCAGGTAAGGAAGATCCAGACCCTGCTGCAGTAGTGATTTTATAATTGTAATTCCGGCCTCCATATTATATGTGGTCTTTTGAACTTTTCCGCTTTATTTGATTATTTTTCTCAATTTTTTTATAAATTCCTTCTTTTCTTTTCCTGTAACAATATCTCCTATTAGAAAACCGTAAGGTTTTAATGACTCAATATGATCACATACGATCTTGAACATTGCAATAAGCGGTATGGCAAGGAAAATGCCCGGGATACCCCATATCAGTTTTCCGAGAACAAGTGCTATGACAGTCGTAAAAGGATTAATTCTTACATGCGGTCCCAAAATTATAGGTTCAATCAACCATCCCTGAATAAATTGTATTATGAGATAAGTTATGATAATAGCTGCAAGTATAGTAAGACTCGCACCGTTCACAAAGGAGATCAGCAATGTTATCGATGTGCCTGTTATGTTTCCTACGAAAGGAATTATTTCAAGAAGTCCGCAGAGAATCGCAAAAAATAAAGCGTTTTTAACTCCGATCACAGAAAACCCTATCCCGTACATAATCCATAATAAAAATATCATCTTGGCAAGTCCGAGAAGATACTGCTGGGACACATGAGTTATGTCGTTGAGGACACTCTCCGTCTCGTCATGCTGTGAAGCCTTTGTAAGTTTGAGAATGAAAGCCCGCAGATGGGAGCGATAGTACAGTAGAAGAAAGAAATATGCCAGCACAAAAACGAAATTCGTGAAAATATATACAAGAGAATCAGCGACTATCTGTACAACGCCTGCAACTGAAGGTTGCTCTTCATGCAGCATCTGAGATTGTTTCTTTAGCGAGATCCCCAGATGATCAAATATATAATCCTGAAGTCGAACGCCTGTTTCAATAAGTTTTTGTTTTAACACTGCGAAATCATTAGCCAATTCGGATATCTGCCAGCCCAGAAGCGTGCCGACACCCACCAAAACCGTTAACAAAACCAGCATACTGACTATAACTGCAAGTGCTTTCGGGAATTTCTTATTTTCAAGCCATCTGCATAAAGGTAGCAAAAGCGTAGCCAGCACCCCGGCAATGATAAGCGGCATCAGGAAAGCTTCTGCGAAGTGCAATCCGGTAATAACAAGGAATATCAGCAGCAGTTTTTTTATTAGTGAAGTATTAGAAATAGTCATTTTACACCTGTTAATTTATTAAAAAACCCCGACATCCCGGGGTTTAAAACTTATATCTCAGACTCTGTATCTTTGGATCTTTCGATATTTTCCTTCATATCAAATTCGTCTTTATTGCTCTGTCCTGTATTTTTTGAATTTCTGATCTTGAGGTCTGTATATTTTATTGAAATTCCGATACCTGACAATTCAGAAATTATAATTTCTCTGTTGCCGTTTACCCAAATAGTATTACTTGAGGAATACGAATCTTCCCTTTGAAGTTTGAAATCACCGTACTTTTCTTCGTACATTTCTATCAGTTCTTCGTATGTAGAAGGCTTATAACCTGCGTAGATCACGATCGTCTGAATGTATAATGAAT
Source organism: bacterium UBP11_UBA4055 (assembly GCA_002382735.1). Taxonomy (GTDB): domain Bacteria; phylum UBA4055; class UBA4055; order UBA4055; family UBA4055; genus UBA4055. The sequence continues at coordinate 6,213 of DFZN01000050.1, read as the reverse complement.
CACTGAAATAATCGCTGTGAATTATTGATTTGTAGATCGTTGAATCAGAATGGAAATCGTACATGTGTCCGAAAACTGTAATATTCGTATCCAGATACGATATTTGTATAGTTGAATCCTGAAACACTTTACCTTCATAAAATAAACTGTCGAATTTACTTTCAACCTGAACCTGACTCATACCGAATTTAAAGTCAAGAAAAACTTTATAATATTGTTTTTCCTCAGCCATTTCCCGGACTACAATTTCATCGTATGATATACTGTAGTCGATTTTTTGTTCTTTTTCAGACTTTTCCTTGCCGCAATTTAAAATCATCAACGCAAGCATCATATACCCAGCCGTTACAATGATCTTCAATTTAATCTCCATTTTTTTATGAACTTATTTACTTTATCAGCATGAGTTTTTTTACCGATACAAATGAGTCAGCTTTCAATCGGTAGAAATAGACTCCTGCTGAGAGATTTTTTATTCCATTCTCTGTATCGAACTGAACAGAATAGCTCCCCGCGTTCTGATATTCGTCAACAAGCGTGGCAACTTCCTGTCCAAGCATATCGAAAACTTTCAGTGATACCTTTGAATCCTTTGTAATGCTGTAGCGGATCATAGTTGTCGGATTGAAAGGGTTCGGATAATTCTGCAGTAAAGAGAATTCTTTCGGCGTAACCGGATCGTCATCGATCCCGCTTTCTGATTCGGGGATCTTAACAGTACATGCATCGATCGTTACCGCAGCAATACTGGCTAACAATCTTCCTTCTATCTCGGCTCCTGAAGCCATCGTTACAGATTGATCCGCCATTATGGTTCCTTTGAAAACGGTGTATGTTCCCAAAGCTGCAGATGTACCTACCTGCCAGAATATATTCCGGGCTTTAGCCTGATTAGCGAGAATAACCTGCGTGCCTGATGCGGTGTTCAATCCTGTAGCAACCATCATAATAAAAACCGCATTAGAATCATTCTGAGCATCAAAGGTAAGATTTCCGGCCGTTAATTCAGCTGTGCCGGTAAACTTGTAAAGACCCGGAACCAGTATCTGACCGCCGAGGTTTCCCGAACCCGGATTTAAAAAATCTCCTGTCGGAACAGGTGCTCTTTCCGCTGCATCGTTGTACGCTATGGTTAAATCACCCTGAGCAACTGTCAGCATTGCTGCGTCTTCAACTGATCCTGCCGGACCTGTTGCATCAACCGTATAAATTGTTCCTGCCACTTCTAAGAGGCCGAATCCTGCTATAGCGGAACCTGCAGCGGGGCTCAAACCTATATCACCTGTTACTGCGGATGTCGGATTGTTAGTAATCAGTGATCCTGCCAGTATTGCGAATCTTTCTGTCGATCCGAGGTTTACAGGCTCAATTATTTCAGATAATAGCGTAAAAGGTGCTGTCAGTACTATAAGCAATAACATTGCTTTGAAAATTTTCACCCAACTCCTTTTTAAAACTTCCGTGCGTTTTTTACAGTTCATCATACTATCCTCCATGGATCTATTTGATAACATTTTTTTTCGTTAGTTTCTTTAATTTTTCTTCGGATGTTTTCTGCAATTTTAAAAGATTCTCATTCGACTCTTTCAATTTCAGTATAATTTTATTGTATTCGTCAACTTGTTTTTTGGAATCTTCCTGTGCAATACCGAATTTCTCCTGAAGAACACCCACAAGGTGCTCATATCTGCCTGCTATGGCAGCAAGTTCGTCATTCATCAACTGGCCCCAATCATCCATGGCTTTACCTCTCTGCTGCTTCCACTTTCCTTCTACTTTATCCCAGTTCATTTTTAAATCCTTTCTTGGAGGTTCATTATTGGTGAGTTTCTTTTTTATTTTCTTTTACCGCTTTGGATTTGCCTGAACAGATAAAAGCTGTCAACAAACCTACTGAAGTTCCGATTAGAAAGGTAATACCGAGAAGAACTGCATTAGGCATTGTAACATCTATAAACAGTATCTTTGTATCTACATCTTCCATGTTCTGAAAGACAATGATTATTACCAGCAGTAGGGCGATCATTGCTCCGGTTATTTTCATTTTATGCATTTTATGCCCCCAATTTATTTTTAATGCCTTTTGACATTCTAATTCAAGATACAATTATTTTCTGCGATGAACAATCGCCCAAAGGGATGAAAAGATGGTTAATACCTTAGTGATCTTTGATTTCAGGATCGTTTTAACGGCAGACTCCGCATAATGAAACACAAAGATCCCCGGGCTGAAAGTCTGACAATAATTTACCAGAGATCTGCGCTGAGATTCTGCACAAGAAAAGAGCACTGAACGCCTCAACTCTATTTCATGCAGTCGTTTTTTCATCATTCTAACCTCCCTGTCTTGTCGCCAAGTGTCTCGAGATCTTTATCCAGCTCGTATATTATCCCGTCAAAAAGACCCCTTCCTTTTTTAAGTTTCAGGATCAGAAGAATAAGCATGACAAGGCCGCCAATGGTAAGCGCTGCAGTGAGAATACCCATTATCATAAGAGGGTCTCTTTCCCAAAAAGTGACGATCAGCATGAAAACTCCCAGAATGATACCGAGGGAGATCAGCAAAACGGTAAATATTCCAAAGACTAGGATCCCTATAAAGCGGATCTCAGCTTCCTTAACATCAAGGGATAATATCTCAAGCCTTGTGCGTATGATTTCAATTGAGGATCCCCAGATCCTCTTTAGCGCATTAAGTATCATAATTCACCTCTATTTACGGCCGATAAGCCAGCCGGTTATCAATCCCAGACCCGCAACGGTTCCTATTATAGGCCAGGGATTATCATGTACATATTTCTCTGTTGAGACCGTGACTTCCTTAATTTTCTCTACCGCGGTATGTTCAAGATCTTCAATATGATCTTTTACCGAATGCATAGATTTTTCCACGCGCGAACGGGCTGTTTGAATATCGTCATCTGCCTGGCCTGCGGTTGCTTTAAGTAAAGCTTCGAAATCCGATATCATCGATTTCATATCTGAAGCTAATTTTTTTCTTGATACTTCGCCTGCTGTTTTCATGATTTTTTCCTTTTTATTATTTTATTTTACTATAAGATCATTTTCTACGGAATTTACACCTTCAACTTTTTTTGCTATCTTGCCCGCTTTACTGACTGCATCTTTTGAATCGACAAAACCGCTAAGCTGTACAATACCTTTGCGGGTTTCTACGCTGATCTGGAAAGATTTCAGAAAATCATCCCCTGCAAGCTGAGATTTAACTTTTGTAGTAATCACGGAATCATCAAAATAATCTCCGGTACTTTCTTTTTTTGATGTCGAAGCGCAAGACACCAAAAAAACGATCATTGTAAGCAGGATGATTGGTCTGATAAGTATGTTTATTTTTTTCATTACAGGTGCTCCTATTTTATATTTTTATTCTCCGCCCGGAAATCAATGATACGATTATCATAATTACCGCAATTGCCAACAGGATATGAATCCCGCCTCCGAGAGTATATGAGGTTATGAAACCCAGAAGCCACAACACTAAAAGTGTCAGACCTATTATAAGCAGTGTTCTACTCATTTATTCCCCCTTAAGGTGCTGTTCCGGAGAGGCTTTTGAGGAGTGGTACCTCTCCGGCACCTTGTTAAATGTTTTTTTATTTTACGATCACTTCAAAAAGTACTCTCATATTTGCCTTCGCTGCTTTTGATCTGATCTCATCCGGTAGAGGTTCGTAAATAGCCGGTCTTAATTCCCCATAGCCTATAGTATCAAGCCTTTCAAGTTTTATTCCTCCGGTCTCAATTATATAAGTTCTGACCGCATTAGCTCTTCTTAAACTCAGCTCCTGATTATATGCTTTTGTTCCGGAAGCGGAAGTATACCCGGCTATACGGACTTTAATATCCGGATTGTCTTTCAATGTCTTGATGTTCTTGCCCAGGTCTTCCTTTCCTTTATCCGAGAGTGTAGCCTCGTTGTGCTTGAAATGAATATCTTCGAGCATAACCAGTTTATTCATCACGATAACTTGATTTTCAATTTCTGCTAAAGTCGGTTTTGCGGTTCTGAAACCCCAGTAAAAATCGTCTGCGAGAGGGTTGCCGGCAATATCTTTCACCTCTGTAGAAACTTTACATACATAAACTGTATCCTGAAGCAGAAGATCTTTTTGAGTGAAAGTGGCTGATGTACTGGTTGTCACAATAACATCACCTGGTACCGGTATTTCCCCCAGATATACCTGAAATGAATTTGAGTTGATCGTTTTGGCATCAACAGGCTCACTGAACGATACGCGAATTTTTCTGTGTGTAGGAACTTCAAGAGAAGCATCATAAGGAACAGTAAGTGTCACAAAAGGAGGTAAAGTGTCTTTTTCCTGAACATTTATATTAACATTTTCCTTTCTGTCACCTCCTATCGCAAAAACCAAACCAAGTGTCAGGACTATATCGTTATAATTTTCCTGATTGTCAAAAGATCTTTGAAACACTTCGGTAACATAATTATCTCTTACATCGAACCTGAGAGCGAAATGCTCTGCGATCCAGAATTTTGCTCCCGCGCCGAAATCAAAAGTCGTCATATCCTGATCTGAAATTGCCGGGCTGTAATGAGTGCCACCCATACCTGCAAAAATGAACGGATTGAATCTTTTTTCGGGCATGAAACTATAAACGGCATCGGCATGATAAAAAAAGATATCCACTTTATCCGCCGGACTTGTATATTGCCCGGGTTTAGGATCTGTAAGTGATCCGTCATCGATGTTCGTATTCATGAATTCGAGAGTGGCTTCCAGAGCGAAATGTCTGGTGAAATTATAGCCGTTCCTCAAACCATAAACAAGACTGTTCTCAAGATTCTGCTCATCTTTGAAAAAACCTATTCCGATAAAGGGCGTCACTTCAAAGCTTCCCTTCTTTATTCCATAACCCGGATTCGCATCCGAAGCGTAAACAGTCATTCCCCCCAGCATCAGCGTAACTACAGTTGCCATCAGAACCGTGCTGTATATATTTTTCATTTTCATAATCTACTCCTTTTATTAGTGTTCCGGATCTGTCGGAGACAGGCTCTTTTGCCTGCCTCCGGTTTTTCCGGTTATCATTTCTGACAGTTTTATGGTACAGGTACATTTATGATCGTATTGACCAGTGTAACTGAAGCGTTAAGCCCCAATGCTCTTCCGTTAAGTGTTGAAAGAACAACATTTCCGGCAGTGGAGAATGAAACTCCGTCTGAAGCGATTATAGTTCCTTCCATAGTACCGCCGCCTGCTCCGTTGATAGTCGCAAAACTGCCTACCTGCCAGAATACATTCTCTGTCTTAGCGCCATTTATCAGAATTACACTTCTTGCTCCGTCAGGCCCTGCAATTCCAACTGTAAGTGAGCTTTCCATCTGGAATACCCACAGAGCATTTGGATCACCCTGACCGTCGAGCGTAAGATCGCCCAATGATATATCGAATGATCCGGGAGCTGATTTGTAAATTCCGGGTGCCAGAACTCTTGAACCAAGTTCGCCTGCTCCGCCGCCATAAGTAGACACATCAATACCGCCCGGAAGTGCTGCCGGAGACAAATTAATATAAGCTGTCTGTGCGTCAAGTGCACAAGCCGCTGCGATCTCTCCCGCTACTGATCCGGGAGGTGCTGTAGCTGTATGAATAAGTCCGGTAACATATCCGACATTCAGCGGTGTTTCAGTATAGACATTACCGTCCGAATCGTGGAATCCTGTTATAAGTGTAGAGGCTCCCGTCGTCGCGATATCTCCGTTAACGACAGTGAAAATACCCTGATTGGTCATTCCTGCTGCGCCACCCAGGCCGCCGAAAGATTCGGCTCCGCCGAGAGAGAACCCTGAAGTAAATGTCCATACAGAATCTCTTTCCATTGCGTTGCCGGCAAGGTCTTCTACTCCCATAGTGACCGTAGCGGTAAATAATGTGCTGCCTTCAAGAGGGTTCAAAGGTGTAAAGGTGGCAACTGAGTCCAGATAAGATACAGTGCCGTCAACCGGTGTTGTTCCCGGACCTTCTACTACAAATGTTAAAGTACCTATCGTTGAAGAGTTCATAGGTTCGCTGAATTTCGCAGTTATATTGCTGTGTATAGAAATGTTGAGCGCCCCATCAACCGGAAGTGTTGAAATTATGACAGGCGGTGTTGTATCCTCTGTTGTAAATGTCCATACATAGTCAGCTGCCAGTGCGTTGCCGGCAAGGTCTTGTGCTCCCGTCGTGA
>DFZN01000004.1 GCA_002382735.1 bacterium UBP11_UBA4055 | reverse complement strand
CGCAGAGAATAATATTGAACTCTTCACAGGAATAGATTACCTGGAACCTGAGCTTCTGGTTTCGTCCTATCTAAAAAAAGAGCTCACTTCATCAGGCAGCCCGTGCAGCCACCATCACGACTGCTAAAACTTAAGGATACTAATTGAAGATCTCTATTGCCAGCGGTAAAGGCGGGACAGGTAAAACTTTCATCGCCACTAATCTTGCTTCCTACATAGCTGAGCGGGAAAATACAGTTCTCGTCGATATGGATGTTGAAGAACCTAATTCAGGTATATTCATAAAAGGCGATAATATACATTCCGAAGACAAATTCAAAATGATCCCTGAATGGGAGAGCAAAAACTGTACACTTTGCGGACTCTGTCAGGATGTGTGCAATTTCCATGCGGTATTAAAGGTAAAAGACGGCATTATGGTATTTCCGGAGCTTTGCCATTCCTGCTATGCCTGTTCCGAGCTCTGCCCCCACTCCTCACTGCCGATGAAGCCCGTAAAGATCGGAACACTGGACCATTACAGAAAAGGAAAACTGGATTTTATCGAATCAAAACTTAATGTTGGCGAGGAACAGGCGGTTCCTCTCATTTCTCAGACTGATGCTTATGCAGACTACCACCTCAAAAATAAGATCAGGATCTGCGATTGTCCTCCCGGAACTGCCTGCCCCGCCATTGAATCCGTGAAAGATTCAGACCTCGTAATACTCGCTGCGGAACCGACCCCTTTCGGTTTTCACGATCTCAAGCTTATCATTAAAGCCATGCAGAAGATCGGAAAAAGAATCGCGGTAGTGATCAATAAAGCCGGCATAGGGAACGATGACACTGAAATTTTCTGCAGAGAGAACAAAATTCCCGTGATAGCTAAAATACCTCATTACAGAAAGCTCGCTGTATGCTATTCAAAAGGAGAACTTGTTTACGACAGGTTCGGTTTTATGCAGACGGAAATGGGAAAAATATATTCTCATATAAAAGAGATCGCCAAATGAAAGAAATAGTTGTTATATCGGGCAAAGGCGGAACGGGAAAGACTTCCGTTGCTCTTTCTCTGGCATGCACGGGACCCGAAAAGATCGTGCTTGCCGACTGTGATGTTGACGCTTCGGACCTTCATCTTATACTTAAGCCTCAAAAGATTTCTGAAGATGATTTTTATTCCTCCGATCTGGCCGTGATCGACTATGATAAGTGTACGGATTGCGGAAAATGCTCTGAAATATGCAGATTCGATGCGATCGGGAATAGAGAGAATAAATACTATATAAATGACCTCAACTGCGAGGGGTGCGGATACTGCAGTCATGTATGCCCTGTAAAAGCGATATCAATGGTGAAGCAGAAAGACGGGGTGCTGACAGTTTCAGATACCAGGCTCGGTAAAAGACTTTTTCACGCAGAGCTGGGGCCGGGAGCGGAAAATTCCGGAAAACTTGTGGCTAAAGTCAAGAATACTGCTAAAAAATACGCAAGGGAGAACGAATACGACTATCTGCTTGTGGACGGATCGCCCGGAATAGGATGTCCGGTGATCTCGTCGCTTTCGGGAGCAGACCTTGTGGTTCTCGTCACGGAAACGACGCTTTCGGGCTTTTCTGACCTGAAAAGAGTTGTCGAACTTGTAAAAAAATTCAGGATCAAAATGGGGTGCATAATCAACAAATCAGATATAAATGCTGAAATTTGCGGAGATATCAGAGAATATTTAGAAAGTGAGAATATTGAACTGATGTCTGAGATACCTTACACAGAGGACTTTCCCAGAGCTATATCGGAAGGGCTTTCACCGGCCGAGTACAGCTTGGATCTGAAAAAAGAATTTGAACAGATCTGGAATAAAATCATTAATCTGACTGGAGAAATGAAATGAAGATAGCATTTACGACAAAGGGAAAAGGATGGGATGCCGAGATCGATCCCAGATTCGGAAGAACGGAATACATTTTCGTCTATGATGAAGAATCCGGCAATATCGAAGATATCGACAACAGCGGCGTTTCCGAGCATGCCCACGGAGCAGGTCCGATGACTGCGCAGATCATCACTGAAAAAAACATTGACATTCTCATAACCGGCAACGGACCCGGCGGGAACGCGGAAAGAGTGATCTCTGCGGCCGGAATAAAAACGATAGCCGGAGCCGGAGGTATGACCGTTAAACAGGCATACGACGCGTACAAGAACAAAAAACTCAATTAGACTTATAAATCAAACGGAGGACAAACAATGAAAACTGATGTATTGGTCATCGGAAGTTCGGCTGCAGGCCTGGTAGTGCCGACGGTCGGAAAAAGAGTGAACCCTGACAAAAAGTTCACGGTAGTAACAAAACAGCCCAAAACAATGATCCCGTGCGGAATACCATACATTTTCGGAAGCCTGCCGGGTTCTGACAACAATGTGATGCCCGCGGAAAAAATGTATGAGCAGACGGGCGTTGAAGTAATTCACGATGAAGTTATTTCAGTAGATAAAGATAAAAAGATCGCAATTCTAGCCGGCGGAGAGAAGATCGAGTTTGAGAAGCTCGTTTTTGCAACAGGGTCCGAACCGCTTAAACCTAAATGGCTTAACTGGGAAGGAAAGGAAAATGTCTTTTTCGTGCCTAAAGACAAGATATATCTGGATGAAATGAAGGAAAAGCTGTCAGCATGCAGGAATATTGTAACGATCGGAGCAGGATTTATAGGTGTCGAGATGTCTGACGAACTGAACAAGGCCGGCAAAAAAGTGACTCTGATAGAAAAGCTCCCCAACATCCTCGGGCTGGCTTTTGACAGGGATATATCCGAAAAGATCGAGGTTATTCTGCGTGAGAGAGGCGTGAATGTTTTGACAGACGCTGAGGTTAAAGAGATCACGGGTGAAATCAAAGTTGAAGGTGTGAAGCTGAGCGACGGTACCGTAGTTCCTGCAGACGCTGTAATAATCTCTATGGGATACAAGCCCAATACAGAATTGGCGCAGAAAGCCGGTGTGCTTGTTAACGAGATGGGGTTTATCAGAGTTGACGAATACATGAGAACCTGCGACAGAGATATATTTGCAGTAGGCGACTGCGCAGAGAAAAGGGATTTCGTTACAGGTAAACAGGTGCCTGTGATGCTTGCATCCACAGCCTGCGCCGAAGCAAGGATCGCGGGAATGAACCTTTTCAAACTCTCAGCCATAAAAACATTCAGCGGAACGATCTCAATATTTTCTACAGCCATAGGTAATAACGGTTTCGGCGTAGCCGGAATGACTGAAGCGCAGGCGGTAAAGGAAGGTTTCGATATAATAACAGGCTCGGCAGAAGGAATGGACAGACATCCCGGAAGCTTGAGCGATTCGCATAAACAGTATGTGAAACTTGTCGTAGCTAAAGATTCAGGCGTGATACTAGGCGGAGCGGTTTTCGGAGGTCTTTCTGCGGGAGAGCTTATAAATGTCATCGGCGTGGCTATTCAAAATAGAATGAATGTGAACACGCTTTTCATAACCCAGATCGGTACACATCCGCTTCTTACAGCCTCACCTGCCGCTTACCCCTTGATAAAAGCGGTAGAAAATGCTATAATACAGATGAATAAGTAGAGGCGCCATGTATAAACATATATTCGGACCCGTCCCGTCAAG
>DFZN01000019.1 GCA_002382735.1 bacterium UBP11_UBA4055 | reverse complement strand
GGGATCGGTGTTCATTACGGCCTATAAAGAAGGAGTCGGGCTCGGGTATTCGATGTTCGATACGGTTGAGGGCGAAAAGGATATAAGAATAGCTCTCGGTAAAAATACTGCGGTCAGCGACCTTGATCTGAATTTCAGGTTTCTTATTCCGTCATCTGAAAAACGGGAAAAATCAGAGGATAAAAAATACTTTGAAGGTAAATTCGAACTGATGAAGGACAATGCAGCCTTAAAAAGAAAAGACAGGCTCAACAGTTCAAAAAAAACAGCCGAATTCGCTTCGTACTTCATCAAAAGCTACGGCTGTAAGGATGACGAAAAACAGTTCGAGAAACAAAAGACATTTCTGGAGAAATGCGAAATTCTGGGCGGGAATGCCGACTCTTTCCTCAAAGTTTACAAGAGCATAGATAAAGAGGACAAGAAATCCCGGAAGCAGAAGTATGCGACTCTTTCCGAAATGATAACTCAGTGGGACGATAAAGAGCTCTGCGAGATACCTGACAGTGCTTCTGTTAAAAACGCGGTCGATATATATTATGAAGGCAGGCAGAAGTATTTGAAATCTGTTCCCGATACGATCTTCTATAAAAATGTTATAGCTCCCACATGGACCGGAGGTCAGGTAGTGCAGAACGGCTGGCAGAAAGAATTTTATGCGGAGATAAAACAGCTCAGATCGGAAAATATGAAAACGACCGTCTCCGATGTGCTCAGGTGGGTAGATTCAAAGGTCACCGTCGATTCTGCTTTTGTTTACGAATATTACTCGGGGTCTCTGAACCCTCTGAACATAATTAATATGAAGAGCGTGCCTGAATTTTACAGAACGAAACTGATCGACTCCGCTTTAAAGACCCTCGGGATACCTACAAGCTGGAAAGGCAGCCTTGAATACTTTAACGGAAAAGAGTTCGTGTCAGTCGAAGCCGGTAAGGAAAAGAAGGAAGAAAAGATCGCCGAAAAGGAACTCAGGTTAAAGATCTATGCGGACGGAGCGCAGGTAAAGGCGGAACCGTGGGGAAATTTCCAGTTCTCCTCGATCGAAGGCGGGATGATAAACTATTCCTATTTTGACGGCAGCAGCGATTCCTTAGATTTTCTGATAAAATATCCCGCAGATGAAAAGAAGGACCTATATGTTCAGGCCGGAATAAGGAACTCTAACGGAGACGCGTCTGTTGCGGTAAGAAAAATATCCCAAAACGAGGACAGTCTTGTTATAAGGCTGAAAACGCCTAAAGAATACCTTGACGCCACATCCGACTTCAGCGAATCAGATATAAACATAGTAAGCTCATTTTCCGCTTCTCTAAAAAATGACGGCTTCAAGGTCATTCTTATAAGAGGGGTCATACCTAACGAGCCAACNNTGATGACGATATTAATGGATCAGATTCGGTCATAAAGAAAAAAGGTGATATTCTTATTCCGGAGACCGAAGACAACGAATATCCACTCGTTTTTGTGATGAATGAAAAGAACAGCGTAATTTTCTCCTCCAAAGGCTATAACATGAATATCGGCGACCTTATATTAAAGAAAATAAAAAAGTAAATTACACAATTGAGTTACAGACTTAAATACATTATATTACACGCGTTTGCGGAGAAAAGGTCGTGAAAAAGAAAAGAAAGCTCGGGCCTGTGTTCGTATTCTTGGGCATTGTTATACTGTCCGCGGTTCTTTTTTTCGGCGGTGAGTATTCTATATTCAGGCTCCTCAAACTGAAAGGAGAGAGGGAGGCTGAGCAGAAAGAAGTGGCAGAACTGAAGGAAAAGATAGCTAAGCAGAAGGAAACGAACGAACTTTTAATGTCCGGCGATTCTCTTGAGATGGAAAAAAAAGCGAGAGAGCGCGGAATGATAAAGGAAGGCGAAACGATCTATATTTATGAAATAGAAAAGGAGAACTGAAATGGGATTCAATCTGAGAAACAGACATTTTCTCAAACTTCTGGACTTTACCCCGCAGGAAATAAAATTTCTGCTCGATCTGTCCGTTGATCTGAAAAAAGCTAAATATGCCGGAACTGAAGTTCAGAGACTGAAAGGCAAGAACATAGCTCTGATCTTTGAGAAAGCATCAACTAGAACGAGATGCGCTTTTGAGGTCGCGGCTTACGATCAGGGCGCTCATGTGACCTATCTTGGCCCTTCAGGGTCGCAGATAGGATATAAGGAATCAATGAAGGATACCGCGAGAGTGCTCGGCGGGATGTATGACGGGATCGAGTACAGAGGTTTCGGCCAGGCCATAGTGGAAGAGCTTGCAAAATATGCGGGTGTTCCGGTCTGGAACGGGCTGACGAACGAATTCCACCCCACACAAATACTCGCCGATATCATGACCATGATGGAAAATTCCGACAAACCTCTGAATCAGATATCCTACTGCTACCTCGGCGACGGAAGGAACAATATGGGGAACTCCCTCATGGTCGGAGCCGCCAAGCTCGGAATGGATTTCCGCATGGCCGCGCCAAAAGACTGTCAGCCCGAGAAGAAGCTTCAGGACGAGTGCAAAAAGATAGCTAAAGAGACCGGCGCAAGAATACTTATAACGGACGATGTCAAAAAAGCTGTCAAACGCGCTGATTTCCTTTATACAGATGTATGGGTATCAATGGGTGAACCTGAAGATGTCTGGCCGGCAAGGATCAAGCTGCTGAAGCCTTATCAGGTCAACAAGGAAGTAGTTAAGCTGACAGGCAACCCGAATGTTAAATTCCTTCACTGTCTGCCCGCGTTCCATAACAGGGACACCGTGAAAGGTGAAGAGATATATAAGAAGTACAAGATAGACGCGATGGAAGTGACGGATGATGTTTTCGAATCCGAAAACTCGCTTGTATTTCTGGAGGCGGAGAACAGGATGCACACGATCAAAGCGGTAATGGTTGCGACCCTGGGAAGCTGATAAAAAAGCACAGGCTTACGCCTGTGTTTTTTTATGGTTAAACTGAAAAGGAGAAATGATGGGCATAAGGGCAGGTATAGTCGGACTTACAAATACAGGCAAGACAACAATTTTCAACGCGCTCACATCATCCGAAGCCGAGTCAACAAATTATTCATTCTCCACGATCAAGCCTAACATAGCTTCCGTGGATGTGCCGGACGGAAGGGTGGACGAGATATTTGCACATATAACAAGCGCGAAGAAAGTTTACAACCACATGGAAATAATGGATATCGCCGGGCTTGTGAGAGGCGCGGGCAAGGGCGAAGGGCTTGGGAACAAGTTCTTAAGCGACATCAAGCTGGTCGATGCCATTCTGCATGTTGTACGCTGTTTTGATGACGAGAATGTCGTACATGTTGACAAGACCGTCAACCCCGCGCGCGACATTGAGACGATAGAGACAGAGCTGATCATAAAAGACCTCGAGACTGTCGAGAACCGTATCTCCAAGAACGATAAACTGGCCAAAGCGCGCAACAAAGAAGCGATGGACATTCTTCCTCTATACGAAAAACTGTTCGCAAAAATGTCTGAACTTGAGCATCCGAGAGTTCTGGAACTTTCGGAACGGGAGATCGAACTTCTGAGAGACATGAACCTTCTGACTTTGAAGCCCGTCATTTTCGTATGCAACATCTCCGAGGATGAACTGGTTTCCGGTAAAGATTCAGATTACACGACCTCTGTCAGGGAGATCGCATCAAGAACAGGCTGCGGAGTTGTCAAGATCTGCGGAAAGATCGAAGCGGAACTTTCAGTTCTGACAGATGATGAAAAGCTGGAATTTCTGAAAGATTACGGGCTTGAAGAGGCGGGACTGAACAACCTTATCAGAGAAACTTACAGCCTTCTCGGGCTGAGTACATTTCTTACTGAAGGCGAGATCGAGGTCAAGGCTTGGAACATCAGGCGCGGAATGACAGCACCGCAGGCAGCAGGCGTTATTCATACGGACTTCGAAAAAAAATTCATTAAAGCGGAAGTTATTTCTTATTCGGATTTCGCCGAATGCGGTTTCGACAGGAATACGGCCAAGGCTAAAGGCAAGGCCAGGCTTGAAGGTAGGGACTATGTGGTCCAGGACGGAGATGTAATAATATTCAGATTCGGAAAATAAATGGAACTTGAAGTCATCAGGCATAAGACAGCCGGAGATTTTTTCAGAGATTTCTCCCCCGCAGAAGAGGAAGCGGCGTATTCATATCAGCTTCAAAGGATGTTCGAATCCGGAGCAGCCAGGGAAGGCGACTACTTTGTAGTTAAAGAAGGCAGTATTCCATATATGAGAGTAGAGATATTCAGGAATAACACAAGAAGGCTGTGGGAAAGAGAGCCTGTACTGGGAAGGCAGGCCGAAGCTGATGAAACAAAAATCGGAAACGCTCTGAACCTGATCTTCGAATTTCTCGATGACGAACTGTATTATCCGCGCATAACCGACGCACTCGAGATCTTTATAAATAGTGACGGCGGAATGGCAGAACCGATGGAGAAAATGTGCAGAAAATACGGCTATGGTAAATACAATGCTTTATATGAATACGAATTGAGACCGGGTACCGCTGCATCTTCAGACCGTGCGCCGAACGAAAATTTTAAAGATATCACAGGTTATGATCCCGAAACGAGGTTCGAACTTGTGTCTTCGCACGATCCTGTATGCACGGTCTTTCAATGCGGTCAGCCTGATAAAATATATCAGGACTATCTGGACGATTCGTACTTGAGCGAGCAGAACTGGAAGGTGATTGCCGATAAGGGAAAGTTGTCGGGTTATTTCATGCCCTCATTTACTTCGGGATTAAAAAATACTTTAAGGCTGACCGCATACAGTTTACCTGAAAACCCCGATGTATCGATGTGTAACGATATCTTATCGGAAATGCTCAGGATTGCCGAAGAGAACAAGACGCTTAAGATCGAACTTCCGGTAAGAGAAGAGGATGCGGAATTCAGGCACGCGGTTGAGATGTCGGGAGGAATTTTAAAGCATACAATAAGGAGATTCGCAAAAAATGCAGTATCCGGCCGGGGTCGATGAGTCGATCCTTTTTTTCATAAACAAAACCATCAGGAATGATTTTTCGGACCTGTTATTCGTATTTTTTTCGGACAGGAGATCGCTGCTTGCACTGGTTCCGGTACTTGCAGTTGTCGGATATATTTTGAAACGACAGGGAAAAGACAAGTTCAGAAAGCTGATCGTTATATCTGTAATCGCTGTTATCGCTGCTTCATTGTCGGATATANNTGAAGGATTGTTTTTTTACAAAGTAAAGTCAGGTATATGGGTCTTAACGGACGGGATATCGTCCTATAAATCGTCATTTTCATTCGTATCCTCTCATGCCTCCAATTCTATATCCGCCGCAATAATATTCGGGTACTTCTATAAAAAACTTATATCTGTGCTTACGATCACGGTATTGATTATAGGAATTTCAAGACCTTATCTTGGCGTTCATTATCCTTCAGATATACTCGGAGGCTGGGTAACCGGTGCTCTGACGGCCGGGTTAATATTGATTCTCTTCAACAGAATGAGAAATAAATTCGGGTTTCTCAGAATTTAATCCTTTTTCTATTGATTTGTCGTTCAAGGGTCTTTATATTATTGAAGTATCGGAGGGCCGTTGCCGGTTATAGTACTAAATTACACAAAAGGACAGGCATTATGAAAGAATTCAGGATACTTATTGTTGACGATGAAGAGAATATGCTCAAAATGCTTAAGACCTTTTTTGAGGAAAAAGAATATAAATGTTTTACGGCCAATAGCGGTAAAGAAGCCATTGAGATAATCGAATCAAACCAGATAGATCTCGTTATTACAGATATGAAAATGCCTGAAATGGACGGGCTTGAACTTCTGAGAATAATAAAAGAAAAACACAATGATATATCCGCAGTAATAATGACCGGTTTTGCAGAGGAATATACCACAACAGAAGCACTTAATCTGGGCGCAGACGGATATATAACCAAACCTTTCAGAAATAAAGAGCTGCTGCTGATACTAAAAAGGATACAGCAGCTCAACCAGTATGAGTAATTATTTCTGCCCTTCCCCTTTTCCCTCAAAGGAAAATCAGATGAAGATTATACTGACCGCACTGATCATGATAATGGTATTTACAGGCTGTACTCCCGTAGCCAGGGAGAAAGGCGTACCCATAACTGAAAAGATAATTTCTGAAATGAGCGTCGCTGAAGAAAAAAAAGAAGCAGTTGAGCCTGTGACAGTTGTACTGCCTGAGAAAAAAGTCTCCGTCAGGGTCGGGATCATGGAGGGTGAGAACGAGATATTATTCAGCTGTTCGGGTCTTTTTACGATCTCGAGCAAAGGTAAAATCATATTCACAAAAAAGAAATCGCAGGGCAGCTGGAAGATAACTGACCAGGGACATGAACTGGTCTTCGAGAACACCGATACCGGCGAAACGATCAGGGTTGAAAACGATCTCATATTCAGGCCTGATCAAATTTCGTCCTATGTTAAAATAGGCAAGGTGCAGTCAGGGAAAGGATGGCACTGGGAAAATACAAGATCGAGAAGCTACAAAGGTGATATTGAATTTCTGAATATCGGAGGAAAGATAACGGTCGTCAATGAAGTAGGCATCGAGCAGTACCTGTACGGAGTCGTTCCTTCAGAAATGTCTTCGGAATCCCCGATGGAGGCTCTGAAGGCCCAGGCCATACTCGCAAGGACCAATGTATTCTCCAAGGTCGGCAGAAAATACAAAGATAAGCCTTATTCGCTCACCAGCGATGTTTACAGTCAGGTTTACACAGGGATCGACAAGATAACCGAGCCGACAAGCAGGGCGGTCGATGAGACCAGAGGCCTTATCCTTACATATAAAGGGAAACCGGTCGAGGCGCTTTTCCATTCAGTCTGCGGTGGTTATCTTGAATCTAACGATGTAGTATGGAGTTCCGCCGCACTGCCGTATCTCAAGGCTAAACCATGTTCGCAATCAGGAAGTTTCAGTTACGGAGATCTTAAGAACGAGAATAATTTCAGAAAGTGGATCAACTCAACTCCCGATTCATACTGCAATCTTAACAATAAACAGTCCGGAAGCAAGCTTGCCTTCGCAAAAAAATATTTCAGGTGGGAGAAAAGATACACAAGGGAAAAACTCGAATCGATCATAAGATCGACGACCGGAAAGAATATCGGAAAACTGAAAGACATATCCGTGATCTCAAGAGGACCTTCAGGAAAAGCGATAACCGTCAGAGTTACCGGTTCATCCGGATCGCTGGATATAAATAAGGAATTAAATATCAGGCAGAAACTTTCAAAACCTCCCCTTTACAGCGGAAATTTTTATGTTGAAAAGAATAATTCAGATAAAAGCGGATACCCTTCAGAATTCGTTTTCAGAGGAGCGGGTTTCGGTCACGGGACAGGTATGTGTCAGATAGGCGCGTGCGGTATGGCGGATAAGGGAAGTAATTTCGACGATATCCTGGAATTTTATTTTCCCGGAACAGATGTGACAGAACTTGACAAATAATTTAAAAATAAAGCGTTTTTTTAAAAAAAAGATATTGACTTTGAAATTTAATATTGTTATATTCGTTTTCCGCAAAATCGCAGGGCTTTCGCGCAATAAAAATAAGCGTGATTCAGTGCCTGAGTTTTGTAGAGAGTGGGACGGTTCAGAAATGATACTATTAACATAGAAAAGATTATATTGGAGAAAGTTAATGCCGACAATCAACCAATTAGTGAGATTTGGTAGACAAGCTATCAAGAAGAAAACTAAATCTCCTGCCATGCAGGGTTGTCCACAAAAAAGAGGCGTCTGTACAAAGATAACAACAATGACGCCAAAGAAACCTAATTCCGCGCTCAGAAAAGTGGCGAGGATAAGGCTTTCCAACTCGATGGAGGTGTGGGCTTACATACCCGGCGAGGGACACAATCTGCAGGAACACGCCGTCGTACTTATCAGAGGCGGAAGAGTAAAAGATCTCCCGGGTGTGAGATATCACATCATCAGGGGAACCCAGGACGCCGCAGGCGTTACCGGAAGACTGAGAGCCCGTTCCAAGTACGGGGCTAAGATGCCAAAAAAGTAAACGAACAGAGGAATTAAATGTCCAGAAGATCCAAGGCAATCAAAAGAAAAATCCTGCCAGATCCGATGTTTAAGGATCTGGTTATAGCCCGTTTCATCAACAATATGATGAAAAGCGGCAAGAAAGCCATCTCCGAAGGCATATTCTATTCAGCAATGGATATAATAGAGCAGAAAGAGAAAGGCAAAAAAGGCAATGAGGTTTTCAGGCAGGCTATCGAGAATGTGAAACCGGTTCTTGAAGTAAAATCGAGAAGGATCGGCGGAGCGAATGTTCAGGTACCTCTTGAGATCAGAGGCGAAAGAAAAGAAGCTCTTGCAATAAGGTGGGTCATAGCGAACTCCAGAAAGAGAAGCGGCAAATCAATGTCCGTAAAACTCGCAGACGAGCTCATGGCGGCCTACAAGAACGAAGGCGCATCTATAAAGAAAAAGGAAGACATGCACAAAATGGCAGAAGCCAACAAAGCTTTTGCTCATTTCAGGTTCTAAAAGAATTATGACCCTTGACAGACTCAGAAATATCGGGATCATGGCCCATATTGACGCCGGTAAGACCACTACTACCGAAAGGATTCTTTTCTATACAGGAAAGGTACATAAGGTTGGAGAGGTTCACGAAGGTACGGCCGTAATGGACTGGATGCCCCAGGAGCAGGAAAGGGGAATTACGATCACTTCAGCCGCCACTACATGCGAATGGAAAGATCACTCGATCAATATTATTGATACGCCCGGGCATGTAGATTTTACTGTCGAAGTGGAAAGGTCGCTCAGAGTACTTGACGGAGCTATAGCTCTTTTCTGCGGAGTAGGCGGGGTCGAACCTCAGTCTGAAACTGTCTGGAGACAGGCAAATCACTACAAAGTACCCAGGATCGCGTTCGTCAACAAGATGGACAGGGTAGGGGCTGATTTTTATAATGTTCTTGACATGATAGTAGAAAGGCTCGGAGCTCATCCGATAGCGGTTCAGATCCCTGTCGGAACCGGAGAAATGTTCGCCGGAGTGATAGATCTTATAAGGCTGAAAGCGAGAATGTACAAACAGGATGACGGTCTGATATTCGAAGAGATAGACATTCCGGAGGATCTTGAAGGGATCACGAGGCGTTACAGGGAGATCATGCTCGAATCAATTTCAGATTACGATGACGAAATGATGGAGCTTTTTCTTGAAGGAAAAGAAATTTCCTCTGAGAGGATAAAGAGAGCTTTGAGAAAAGCCACGCTTGATCTGAAGATCGTTCCCGTATTCTGCGGTTCCTCATTCAAGAACAAAGGAGTTCAGGCTCTTCTTGACGGTGTGATAGACTACCTTCCTTCCCCGCTTGATACGAAAGAATATTCCGGCTTTAAGGCCGATACTGATGAGGTGATATACAGAAAACCGTCTCCGGATGAACCTTTCTCCGGATATGCTTTCAAGGTTATGACCGACCCTTATGTGGGAAAGCTGATATACCTGAGAATATATTCTGGGAAGGCTAAGGTAGGCGATGCGGTTGTGAATTCGCATAATATGAAGAAAGAACGCTTCGGAAGAATTCTGAGAATGATGTCTAACAAAAGAGAGGACCTTGAGTTCTGTCAGGCGGGAGATATTGTAGCGGTTGTCGGGCTCAAATCAACAAGAACCGGTGATACTCTGTGCGACAATAATAAGAGAATACGTTTTGAAACGCTTAAATTCCCGATTCCGGTCGTGCATCAGGCTATAGAACCAAAATCCAAAATGGATTCAGACAAGCTCACAGACTCGCTCCTTAAACTGTCAGAAGAAGACCCCACATTCGTGATCAAATTCAATGAAGAGACAGGACAGACCATAATATCCGGTATGGGTGAGCTTCATCTGGATATAATCATAGACAGGCTGAAAAGAGAATTCGGCCTTTCAGTCAATGTCGGAGCTCCTCAGGTCGCATACAAAGAGAGACTCAAGAAAGAGATCAGGATCGATTACAAACACGCAAAACAGACCGGAGGTAAGGGTCAGTTCGCTCATGCTGTAATGAACATCGGTCCCGGTGAACCGAACTCAGGTTTCATGTTCATTAATAAGGTAACGGGCGGACGCATACCAAAAGAATATATACCTGCGATCGAGTCGGGTGTAAAAGACGCAATGACTTCAGGACCTATAGCGGGCTATCCGATACTTGATGTAAGAGTTGAGCTGCTCGACGGTTCATTCCATCCGGTGGATTCATCAGAAATGGCTTTCAAGACCTGCGGCAGTCTCGCATTTAAAGAAGCGGCTTCAAAAACAGGTACAGTCCTTCTCGAACCTGTAATGAAGGTCGATATACATACCCCTCTGTCATATGTCGGAGTGCTCACGGGCGACATTAATGCCAGAAGAGGAAAGGTTGATGATCTTGTGCTCAAGAATGATTATCAGATAATCAGAGCTACTGTTCCCCTTTCAGAGATGTTCGGTTACACGAACAGATTGAGAAACCTGTCCCAGGGAAGGGCGTCATCATCAATGGAATTTAAAGAATTTGTGGCTATGACCGAAGATGAGACCAAAAAAACCCTCAAAAAATTCGGTTATGTTTACAACAGCTAAAATTTAAGTCTACAAACGGAGGTATTGAATGGCTAAGGAAAAATATGAAAGGACCAAACCGCATGTTAACATCGGAACGATAGGTCATGTTGACCACGGTAAGACCACATTGACTGCGGCAATAACACTGGTTCTCAACAAGCTGACCGGATCTAAAATCATGGCGTTTGACGAAATTGACAAGGCTCCGGAAGAAAAAGAAAGGGGTATTACGATTAATACCGCTCACATCGAATACGAAACAAGCAAAAGACACTATGCGCATGTTGACTGTCCCGGTCACGCAGACTATGTTAAGAACATGGTTACGGGAGCCGCCCAGATGGACGGAGCTATCCTGGTAGTATCCGCAGCTGACGGACCTATGCCTCAGACAAGAGAGCATATCCTTCTTGCAAGACAGGTGAATGTTCCTTACCTTGTTGTATTCATGAACAAAGTTGACCTGGTTGACGATCCTGAGATCATTGATCTGGTTGAGATGGAAGTCAGAGAACTTCTCGAACTGTACAAATTCCCTGAAGATGTTCCTTTTATCATGGGTTCGGCACTAAGTGCTATGGAACATCCTGAAGATCCGGAAAAAACCAAATGTATCATCGAGCTGATGGATGCAGTTGACAGCTACATTCCTACTCCTGTAAGGGAAACGGAAAAGCCTTTCCTCATGCCCGTTGAGGATGTTTTTTCAATTACAGGAAGAGGTACGGTAGCTACAGGAAGGATTGAGAGAGGTACGATCAAGGTCGGTGAAGAAGTCGAGATAATCGGACTTACGGCAGAAAAGAGAAAGTCTGTTTGTACCGGTGTCGAGATGTTCAGAAAGCTTCTTGATCAGGGAGAAGCCGGAGATAATGTCGGTCTTCTTCTCAGAGGTATTGACAAGAAAGATATCGAAAGGGGTATGTGTGTGATCAAGCCCGGATCTGTAACTCCTCACACAAAGTTCAAGGCAGAGGTTTATGTTCTGACGGAAAAAGAGGGCGGAAGGCACAAACCTTTCTTCAACAATTACAGACCTCAATTCTATTTCAGAACAACTGACGTGACCGGTTCAATTGCTCTGAACGAGGGTGTAGAGATGATCATGCCCGGCGACAACACAGAGATCAATGTTACTCTGATCTACCCTGTCGCTATGGAGCACGGACTTAGGTTCGCGATCAGAGAAGGCGGAAAAACGATCGGAGCCGGCGCTGTTGCGCAGATAGTCGAATAGAATTTGAAAATTAAGAGGTGAAAATGGCTTCGCAGAAGATAAAGATCAAATTGAAATCATACGATTATCATCTGATCGACATTTCAACCGAAAAGATCATCAAGAAGGCAAGAGAAACAGGAGCGGTTATATCCGGTCCTGTACCTCTTCCCACAAAGAAGACCATTTACACGGTTCTTCGCTCTCCGCATGTCAATAAAAAATCAAGAGAGCAGTTTGAAAAAAGGATCTACAAAAGACTGGTTGAAATTCTAAACTCGAAAACGGAAACCATGGAAGCATTGACAAAACTGGAGCTTCCCGCTGGTGTAAACATTGAAGTTAAAGTAGTTTAAAAAGGAAAGGCGCAATAATAATGGATGTCATTTTAGGGAAAAAATTAGGAATGGCAAGCTTTTTCGGACCGGCGGGTAGAGAGTTTCCCGTCACTATAGTCCAGGCGGGACCCTGTAAGGTCGTGCAGGTAAAGACTGTCGAAAAAGACAAATATGAATCCGTTCAGATCGGTTTTGAACCGAAAAAAGAATCAAGGGTGAACAAACCTCTCGCAGGTCATTTTAAAAAAGCCGGAGTTGAAACACTGAAGCATTTAAGGGAATTCAGATTTGAAGGTGCGGGCAAAGTGGCTGTAGGCACACAGATAGATGTCAGTATGTTCAATGAAGGAGACAACCTGTTGGTTTCGGGTATTTCCAAAGGAAAGGGTTTTCAGGGTGTTGTAAAAAGATGGGGAATGCGTCTTCAGGGAGGCTCGCACGGAACGCACGAATCTCACAGAGGACCGGGCTCGATCGGGCAGTGTACATGGCCTTCAAGGGTATGGAAGGGAAAGCATCTGCCGGGCAGAATGGGGAACGATCAGGTGACCATCAAGAATATCGAGGTTCTGAAGATAATACCCGAGAAGAATATAATATTCATTAAAGGCTCTCTTCCCGGTGCAAAGAACGGAATTCTCAAAATATGGAAAATGGAGGTATGATGAAGCTGCCGGTTTATGATATTGAAGGTAAAAAAACCTCTGTTGAAGTTGAGCTTAACAATGAAGTTTTCGGAATAGAGCCGAATTATCATCTCATTCATCAGGCCGTAAAAGTATATCTTGCCAACCAGAGACAGGGTACTGCAAAAGCGAAGGGCAGATCTGAGACCGCATTCAGTACAAGAAAGCTGTTCAGGCAGAAAGGTACAGGCGGAGCCAGAAGAGGAGACAGAAGGTCTCCGGTTCTGGTCGGAGGGGGAAAGACATTCGGTCCTTCACCAAGGGATTACTCGATGAAGATGAATAAAAAACAGAAACTTCTTGCGAGAAAGTCTGCGTTTTCAGACAAGGCAGGGAGCAGTCAGATATATCTGATCGATAATTTCTCTTTCGAAGTCCCGAAAACAGCTAAGTTCGTTAATGTACTTACAGGAATGGAACTGACAGGCAAGAAAGTCCTTGTCGTACTTGATACATACAGCTCTGTCGATGAAGACAGCAAATTCAACAACACGGTAAACCTTATCAAGTCCGTCCTGAACATTAAAAATGCAAATATCCAGCTTGCGGATACCGTATCAACATACGAGATTATGAATGCCGACTGCCTGGTAATACAGAAGGACGCTCTACAAACTATTGACAGGGTGAATGAATGATGAAGATGATTTTAAGAAAACCACTCATAACGGAAAAAACGAGCAAACTGCAGGAAAAGAGCAACCAGTTTACCTTTCTCGTTGATGTAAATGCGAACAAGATCGAGATCAAGAGAGAGATCGAAAGCAGGTTCAGAGTTTCTGTTACAGGCGTAAACACCGTTAATTATGAGGGAAGAAAGGCCAGGGTCGGAAGATATTTCGGAAAGAAAAGCGATTTCAAAAAAGCGATCGTAACTCTGGCGAAAGGCGACAAGCTTGATATATACGAACAGGCTTAGACAGAACAATTTGAAAATGTAGCAGATTTGGAGTTAGAATGCCAGTAAGAAAATTTAAACCATACACCCCCAGCAGAAGGTTCATGATGATACCCGATTTTACGGAGATCACCAAAAAAGAACCCGAGAAAGCTCTGCTCGTCACAAAAAAGAAGAGCGGGGGAAGGAACAATGTCGGAAGGATCACTACCAGACACATCGGTGGAGGTCACAAGACATGTCTGAGGGTTATCGACTTTAAGAGAGATAAGCACAATATTCCCGCAAAAGTAGCTGCGATCGAGTATGATCCCAACAGAACTGCAAGACTTGCTCTTCTTTTCTACGCCGACGGCGAAAAAAGATACATACTTGCTCCCGGCGGAATTGCCGTCGGAGATACTTTAGTGTCCGGTGAAAGCGTTGATATCAGACCAGGTAACGCACTGCCGTTAAAAGCAATACCTTCCGGACAGATGATACACAATGTCGAGCTCAAGATTGGAAAGGGCGGTCAGCTGGTCAGGTCTGCAGGAAACTATGCGGTACTGATGGCAAAGGACGGAAGTTACTGTCACCTGAAGATGCCGTCGGGTGAAGTAAGGCTCGTGCATGAAAACTGCTATGCTACTCTGGGACAGGTCGGCAACATCGACCATTTCAACCAGAATCACGGAAAAGCAGGAAGAAAAAGATGGCTGGGTGTGAGACCTACTGTCAGAGGTGCGGCCATGAATCCGGTGGATCATCCGCACGGAGGCGGTGAAGGCAGGACTTGCGGAGGAAGACAGCCCGTGTCGCCATGGGGAGTATATGCTAAAGGTTATAAGACCAGGAAGAAGAACAAACCTTCCGACAAGTATATAATCAAAAGAAGAAAAACAAAATAACGGGGTTTGTTGAATGCCAAGATCAGTTAAAAAAGGTCCGTTCGTTGACGACCATCTGCTCAATAAAGTTGTGAAACTGAACAAAACAAAGCAGAAAAGCGTGATCAAAACTTGGTCAAGAAGGTCGACCATAGTTCCTGATTTCATCGGTCATACGGTTTCTGTTTACAACGGGAAACAGTTTATTCCCGTTTATATTACAGAGAATCATGTAGGTCACAAACTGGGCGAGTTTTCATTAACAAGAGTTTTCAGAGGTCATCCTGAGAAAAAATCGGAAAAAGCTTCAAAGGTTAAAAAATAGAGGGAACGATGGAAGCGTATGCAAAATCAAAATGGGTAGGTTACCCTGTTAATAAAGTCAGGCTCGTTATGGCACTGATTAAAGGGAAAGATGTTGAGAGCGCAATCACTATTCTGGATTTCACTCCCAATTTTGCCGCAATGTCTATAAAAAAGACCCTTAAGTCAGCAGTAGCCAACCTGATCGAGAACAACAGGGATACTTCGATCGATACGAACACTGTTTTTGTAGACACGATGTTCGCAGACGAAGGTCCGACCATGAAGAGATTCAAGCCGCGTGCTCAGGGAAGGGCAACAAGAATCAGAAAAAGAACAAGCCACATTTACATAAAAGTAAAACTGGCTGAATAAAGAATAGGAGGACTTTTTGGGTCAAAAGTGTAATCCCATAGGGCTTCGACTTGGAATAAACAGGACATGGAATTCTATCTGGTTCGATCAGAAAGACTTTTCCGGAAAACTGATGGAAGACCTGAGGATCAGAAAGTATGTGAACACCAGACTGAAAGAGGCCGGTGTATCAGAAGTGAGGATCGAAAGGAAACCTAAAGAGATCAATCTGAGTATTTTCACGGCAAAACCCGGTATAGTTATCGGAAGAAAGGGCCAGGAGATAGAAAAGCTTAAAGAAGAGCTCAAGACCGTTTTCAAGAAACCGATCAATCTCAACATCTTCGAGGTCAAAAGGCCTGAGATCAATGCTCATCTTATAGGTGAATCGATCGCAAGACAGCTTGAAAAAAGGATCAATTTCAGAAGGGCTCTAAAAAAAGCTATCGATCAGGCTATGAAAGCCAATGTCCAGGGTATCAAGGTTCAATGCAGCGGCAGGCTAGGCGGCGCTGATATGGCAAGAACCGAAGGCTATCACAAAGGAAGAGTACCTCTGCATACTCTCAGATCGGACATAGACTATGCGCTTGTTGAAGCACATACGCCTTATGGCAGGATCGGGGTAAAAGTGTGGGTATGCAACGGCGAGAAATTCGGATACCTAAACAATAATTCTTAGCGGAGAATCAGTAACATGTTAATGCCGAAGAAAATCAAGCACAGGAAAGTTCAGAAAAACCTATCGAAAGGGCTGGCTTTTAGAGGAAGCACGATTGCTTTTGGAGATTACGGCCTTAAAGCGATGGAGCAGTTCTGGATGACATCAAGGCAGATAGAGGCCGCCCGTATCGCTATCAACAGAGCTATGAAGAGAGGCGGAAAGATGTGGATAAGAGTATTCCCGGATAAACCGGTCACCAAAAAGCCCGCTGAAACAAGGATGGGTAAAGGAAAGGGTGCTCCGGAGTACTGGGTAGCTGTCATCAGACCGGGCAGGATCCTTTTTGAGATTCAGGGAGTTCCGGAAGATCTGGCGAGAGAAGCTCTTAAACTGGCTTCAAGCAAACTGCCGATCAAAACAAAAATATGTTCAAGAAATGAAATCGGAGAATAATGAATGAAAGTCGCTGAGATTAGAGAGCTGAGCGTGGAAGAGCTTCTCAAGAAAATAGACACGACAAAACAGGATCTTGCCGACCTGAAGTTCAAACATTCTCTAAACCAATTAGAGAATCCTATGACGATCCGTACTCTGAGAAGGGAGATCGCGAAAATGAATACGATCGTGACAGAAAAAAGAAAGAACGAAGTACAGGGTTAAGACAGGATTAAATCTCGAATCAGAATTGTTGGAGCAAAAGAATGGCAGAACAAATGGCAGAAAAAAGAAAGAACCTTAAAAAAGTCAGGACAGGGGTTGTAGTGAGCGACAAGATGGATAAATCGATATCCGTCATGGTCGTGAGAAAGGAGATGCATCCTATCTACAAGAAATTCTTCAACCGCAGCAAGAAATATATTGCTCACGATCCTGACAACACATGTAAAGAAGGCGATACCGTTAAGATCAGGGAATGCAGAAAGCTCAGCAAGACCAAGTCTTGGTATTTAGTCGAAATCGTAGAAAGAAAAAAATAACACTAAGGTCCAGAGATGATACAAGAAGAAACCAGACTGACAGTAGCCGATAACACCGGAGCGAAATCTGTACTTGCCTTCAGGATACTGGGAGGTACGAGAAAGAAGTACGCAAGGGTCGGCGATGTAATAGTATGTGCAGTTAAAAGCGCTATACCGGGCGGATCCATCAAGAAAGGTGATGTTGTTAAGGCTGTGGTGGTCAGGACCAAGAAAGAATACAAGAGACCTGACGGATCTTACATCAGATTTGATGAGAATTCAGCTGTAATTCTTGACGAAAAAGGGGAACCGAAAGGAACAAGGATCTTCGGTCCGGTAGCCAGAGAGTTGAGGGAAAAAGGCTATATGAAGATCGTATCTTTAGCTCCGGAAGTTCTGTAAACAAATAAGGGTTTGCGAAGATGAAAATTATTAGAGATGACAAGGTAAAGGTTATTGCTGGCAATAATAAGGGAAAGATCGGCAAAGTCCTTAAGGTTATTGTTGATAAGAACAAGGTTATCATAGAAGGTGTTAACATTGTTAAGAAACATCAGAAACCTAACCAGATGAATCAGCAGGGCGGAATTATCGAAAAAGAAGCGCCGATCCATGTTTCAAATGTGATGCTGGTATGCTCGAATTGCGATAAAGCCGTAAGGGTATCAAAAAGAAGAACTGAAGACGGAAAGGTTGAAAGAATCTGCAGGTCTTGTAACAAAGCTGTTTAAGGAAGAGGGAAAAATGGATAATCAACAAAGATTGAAAACCAAGTATCGCGAAACAGTTTGTCCTTATCTGATGGAAAAGTTCAAATATAAAAGCGTGATGCAGGTTCCCAAGATTGAGAAGATAAAGTTGAATGTCGGTATGGGCGAGGCTATAAAAGAGCCTAAAACCTTAGATGCCGCAGTTGAAGAACTTACGCTCATATCCGGCCAGAAACCTGCCGTCAGCAAGGCAAAGAGATCAGTTTCTAACTTCAAACTGAGAAAAGGAATGAAGATCGGCGCGCATGTTACATTAAGGGGCGTCTATATGTATGAATTCCTCGACAGATTGATAGAGATCTCGATTCCCAGGATAAGAGACTTTCAGGGAATGCCCGTCGAATCGTTCGACGGAAGGGGAAACTATAATTTCGGTATAAAAGAACAGACTGTGTTTACCGAAATAAAGTTCGACAATATTATCAGAGCAAACGGGCTTAATGTGACCATCGTGACGACTGCTAATACCGACGAAGAGGCTTACGAACTTCTCAAGTCAGTCGGTTTCCCGTTCAAGAAAACAAAAACCGAGGATAAGTAATGGCAAAAAAGTCAATGATAGCTAAGGCTAACAAAACCCCAAAATTCAAAGTCAGGCAGTATTCAAGGTGTCAGAGATGCGGAAGACCGAGAGGTTATATCAGGGAATACGGCATCTGCAGAATTTGTTTCAGGCAACTGGCAGGTTACGGTGAGATCACGGGTGTAAAAAAGGCAAGCTGGTAATCTAAGGTTTATACTCACAAGGAGAAAATTAAAAATGACAATGACAGATCCTATTGCTGATTTGCTGACGAGAGTAAGAAATTCGACGAAGTCAAAGCACAAATATGTTGATATACCGGCCTCTAACATCAAAAGAAAGATCGTAAAGATCATGCTTGATCAGGGTTTTATAGAGAAGTATGTCAATATACGCGATGACAAGCAGGGAATTCTCAGAATCTATCTGAAATATGATGAGTACGGGAAAAGCCTGATCAGCGGTCTGCAGAGAGTTAGTAAGCCGGGTTTGAGGATGTATTCGGATGTGAATGAGATACCGAGGATAAAGAACAACTTCGGTATGGCCATCCTATCGACCTCGAAGGGTGTAATAACTAATAAGAAAGCCAAAGAATTGAATGTTGGCGGTGAAGTTCTGTGTTATATTTGGTAAGAGGTGACTAAAAGTGTCGAGAATTGGAAAAAAAGCAATACATATACCCAAAGGCGTAAGCCTGAAAATAGAGGGTAAAAATGTTGCCGTTAAAGGCAGCAAAGGCGAATTAAGCCTTACATTACCGGAAGTGATCAGCATTGATGCTTCCGAGAGCGAGATCAAAGTTGAAAGAGCGGACGATGTAAAAACATCAAGAGCTCTTCACGGACTCTACAGAGCTTTGATAAACAACATGGTGAAAGGCGTGTCCGACGGTTTCACAAGAACTCTCATATTGAACGGTGTAGGGTGGAGAACTGAAGTCAAAGGCAAATATCTGATAATGAACCTCGGATACTCTCATCCAATCTATTTCGGGATACCCGACGGGATCGCTATAGAAGCAACTCAGCCCGTAAGCAATGTTTCTGAAGTCAAAATATCAGGGATCAATAAAGAATTCGTCGGATTTATAGCTTCAAAGATAAGATCGTTCAGAAAGCCGGAACCTTACAAAGGAAAAGGATTCAGATACTCTGATGAGACAATTATAAGGAAAGCCGGTAAAACAGCCAAGTAGTATCAATCGAAGGGTTAAAAAATGAAGAATAAAAAAAATGAATCGAGACTCAGAAGAAAGAAAAGCATCAGGAAGAATGTCTTCGGTACCGGGACAAGGCCAAGACTGAGTGTCTTCAGGAGCAACCTTCACATCTATGCACAGCTGATCGATGACGAGAGCGGTAAGACCTTACTCAGCGCATCTTCCGCAGTCAAAGAAATAAAGGAAGGTAGTATAGCGACACCCGAAAACATGAAAGGTAAAACAGGAGTGTCATTCAATGTAGGAATGATCCTGGGCAAAAAAATTATGGAAAACAATATAGAAAGTATTGTTTTTGACAGGAACGGGTATCTCTATCACGGCAGAGTGAAGGCTTTGGCCGACGGCGTAAGAAAAGCCGGAGTAAAATTTTAACATTTACGAGGTGAATTTTGGCTCGAGAAACTAATAAAAAGACTTCAAAAACGAAAGACGACTCTCCTCAGCTGATCGAGAAGATGATAAAGATCAACAGGGTCACGAAAGTCGTAAAAGGCGGTAAGAACTTCAGTTTCAACGCAATAATGGTCGTCGGTGACGGAAAGGGTAAGGTCGGATACGGACTGGGAAAGGCTCTTGAGGTGACCGATGCGATAGCGAAAGGGATAGAAGAAGCCAAGAAGAACATGATTGAAGTCGCAGTCGTTAACGGTACATTGCCGCATGAAGTTACGGCTAAGTACGGTGCCGGGAAAGTTCTGCTTAAACCTGCTACACCGGGTACGGGAGTTATCGCGGGAGGAGTAGTAAGGTCTGTACTGGAATGTGCCGGATACACTAATGTGCTTTCAAAATGTATGGGCAGTGCCAATGCTCATAACATAGTAAAAGCTACTGTTAAAGGGCTTTCAATGCTGAGAACTGAAGCAGAAATTCTCAAGTCTAGAAAGATCACAAAAGAAAAGCTGTATAATTAAACTGCCCCCGTGAGGAAATGATGACAGAAAAGAGATTGAAGGTAACTCTGGTAAAGAGCATAATAAGACAGAAGAAAGATATCAAAGCTACTGCCTATGCTCTCGGACTCAGAAAACTTAATTTTACCAAAGAGTTTAATGATACTCCTCAGGTAAGAGGAATGCTTTTCAAAGTAAAGCATATGATCCAAGTTGAAGAAATTTAAAACGGAAAAGACAAGATGAAACTAAACGAATTAAGACCGGCAAAAGGCTCCGTTAAGAAAAAATTCAGAGTAGGAAGGGGTGTCGGATCCGGAAACGGAAAGACCGCGGGAAAAGGAAGTAAAGGCCAGAAGTCAAGATCAGGCTACTCAAGAGCTCTTTACAGCGAAGGCGGCCAGACCCCTCTGACAAGAAGACTTCCCAAAAGAGGTTTCAAAAACCGTTCAAGAGTAGAATATGCGGTCATTAATGTCGGCATACTCGAAACTCTTACGGAAGATAAAGTAACGCGTGAACTTCTTCATTCCAAAGGACTGATAAAGCTCAATATGCCTCTGAAAGTTCTCGGTAACGGAACTCTTACCAGAAGCGTTGAGGTGCACGCAGACAGCTTCAGCAAAACGGCCGAAGAAAAAATTAATTCTGTAAATGGAAAAGTGGTCAAATTATGATCGAAAAAATACAAACGATAATGAAGATCCCCGAACTGAGAAAGAAGATCCTTTATACTATCGGTATTTTGTTCGTCTGCAGAGTAGGGGCTCATATTCCGATGCCCGGAATAAATGTTGGTGCTCTGGCCAGTTATTTCAACAGTTCGAGTAACACTCTGTTCGGAATGTTCGATATGTTCACAGGAGGCGCTTTCACTAAAGCGGCGATATTCTCCATAGGAATCATGCCTTATATCTCGGCATCGATCATAATCCAGCTTCTCGGATCTGTTTTCCCTACTATATCGAAAATGCAGAGGGACGAGGACGGCAGAAGAAAGATCGCCCAGTGGACAAGGTACGGTACCGTTCTTCTCGCTTCTGCGCAGGGATGGGGTGTCGCAAAATTCCTTGTAAGCATGAATTCTGACTACATGAAGGTAGTTCCGAATGTTACGACCGGATTCTATTTGATGACCATGCTGACAATAGCAACAGGGACAATAGTTCTTATGTGGCTTGGTGAGCAGATCACAGCAAAAGGAATAGGGAACGGTATATCCCTTATAATTACAATAGGTATCGTAGCGAGATTCCCTTCAGCTGTTCTTGAGGAGTTCGTTCAGCTTCAGAACGGGAACAGGGAACTTGTTGTTGAACTGATAATATGGGTCGGGATGCTCGGCATGATCGCCGCGGTAGTACTGCTGACCCAGGCGTACAGAAAGATCAATGTCCATTATGCGAAAAGGCAGGTCGGCGGAAGGACATATAACAACCAGATGTCGTATATTCCTCTCAGGCTCAACATGGCCGGTGTAATGCCCATAATTTTTGCGCAGTCGATCATGTTCTTCCCGTCAACTATAGCGACATTTCTGCCCGACGATTCATATATGAAAGGACTTATTTTTACCATGTTTGACTACAAGTCATTTTCCTATATGGGCATCTATATGCTGGTCATAATATTCTTTACATATTTTTATACCGCTCTGACTTTCAATCCGGACGATGTTGCGAATAATCTGAAACAGAGTAACGGATTCATTCCGGGAGTCAATCCGGGCAGAAATACGGCTGAATATATTGATCATGTAGTTACGAGGATATCTTTACCTGGATCGATATTTCTCGGTGTTATCGCCATAATGACAAACATTATTGTGATAATCTTTCCGGGAGTGTCATACAATCTGGCATCTTTTTTCGGAGGTACAAGTCTGATCATCATGGTCGGGGTTGCGCTTGATACTCTTTCACAGATTGAGTCATATCTTCTCATGCATCACTATGACGGATTTCTAAAAACAGGAAAACTTCGCGGGAGAAGCAGATAATGAACATTCTTCTGCTGGGAGCTCCGGGGAGCGGAAAAGGAAGTCAGGCTGAACAGATCCTCAAGGATTTCGGTTATGTCCAGATATCAACAGGCGATCTGTTGAGAGATTCCCTTTCAAAAAAGACCCCGGACGGTGTACTGGCCGGAGAATATATGGCTAAAGGTGAACTTGTACCGGACGAACTTGTTCTCAGGATACTTAAGGAAAGACTGAACAGACCGGACTGCTTAAAGGGAGTTATCTTTGACGGATTTCCGAGGACCGTGGTTCAGGCTGAAGAACTGGATAAGATACTTAAAGAAAAAGGAAATGAGCTTGATCTGGTCCTGAACATAGAATCTCCGTTCAGTGTTCTTATATCAAGGCTACTTTCCAGAAGAGTCTGCTCATCATGCGGAAAGACCTATAACACGATTTCGAATCCGGCAAAAGAAAATCTGTGTTCTGTCTGCGGAGGTGGTGTAGTATCAAGACCCGACGACAGGGAAGATGTGATCAAGAACAGGCTTGAAGTATATACACAGAACACACGCCCGCTGATAGAATATTATAAGAAGAAAGAAATTCTTTTCAGCATCGACGGGGACAGACCGGTACCTGATATCTACGATGTTGTGAAGAAGCTGATCAATGAAGAGGGGAACGATTAATGGCCAAAGAAAACACTATAAAGATTGACGGTGTTATAAAAGAGGCTCTGCCGAATGCAATGTTCAAGGTTGAGCTTGAAAACGGCCTTGAAATCCTGGCACATGTGTCAGGAAAGATGAGAATGCATTTCATTAAAATGGTTCCGGGTGACAAGGTCAAGATCGAGATATCTCCATACGATCTGACAAAGGGAAGGATCGTTTACAGGAACAAATGATTTAGGAGTATTAGATGAAAGTAAGAGCATCTGTAAAAAAAATATGCGACAACTGTAAGGTGATTACCAGAAAAGGTGTTGTTCGTGTTATCTGTAAAACAAAGAAACATAAGCAAAGACAAGGTTAAGGGAGGTAAATTTGGCTCGTATAGCTGGTGTAGATCTA
Organism: bacterium UBP11_UBA4055; assembly: GCA_002382735.1. Taxonomy (GTDB): domain Bacteria; phylum UBA4055; class UBA4055; order UBA4055; family UBA4055; genus UBA4055. The sequence goes on along the minus strand of DFZN01000019.1, from coordinate 21,567 downwards.
CCCAACACTAAAAGAGTAGAGATCGGATTAACCTATATTTTCGGTATAGGTCGTTCAACATCAAGAAAGATCCTTGAGAAACTGAACATTCACTTTGATACCAAGATAAAGGACTTAACCGAAGATCAGATCGACGCGATCAGAAAAGTGATCACGAACGAATATGTTATCGAAGGAACATTGAGGACCCAGACTAAGCTTGCTATCAAGAGATTGATGGACATAGGAAATTACAGGGGTATCCGCCATAGAAAGAACCTTCCGGTAAGGGGGCAGAGGACAAAAACCAACGCCCGTACAAGAAAAGGTAAAAAGAAAATGGCAGTAAAAAACAAAAAATAATTTTCTAAACATTTTGCTCAAGGGAGGATAGCTTGGCAATAGACAAAAAAAGAAAAAAGCTGAAAAAGAAAGATAAGGTCGATCCGGTAGGAGTAGCCCATATTAAGGCTACATTCAACAACACTCTACTTTGTCTTTCAGACAGCTACGGAAACATCATAAACTGGTCCAGCGGCGGTAAAGTCGGCTATAAAGGTTCAAAAAAGAACACCAGTTTCGCAGCCCAGATGGCGAGCGATCAGATCGCAAAAGAAGCGATGGGACTAGGCCTGAGAAAAGTAAATGTGATCGTGAAAGGACCCGGAGCAGGAAGAGAATCTTCTATCAGAGCTCTCAACGCTGCGGGATTAGAGATACTTTCGATCAAAGACATTACCCCGATACCGCATAACGGTTGCAGGCCTAAAAAGAAAAGAAGAATATAATCATCATTCGGAGAGAAGATAATGGCAAAAGACTTAACTCCAAGAGGAAAGATATCGAGGAAATACGGCGAGAATCTTTTTGGATTACCGAAATACGACAAGATCGTACAAAAGAGGCCTTATGAGCCCGGACAGCATGGATCCGAAGGCAAGAGAAAGAGGGTTTCAGAGTACGGACTGCAGCTGAAAGAGAAACAGAAAGCCAAGTACATTTACGGGCTTCTTGAGAAACAGTTCAAGATCATTTACGAAAAAGCTAAATCCGACAAAGGGATCACCGGCGAGAACCTTATGGTCAGGCTCGAATGCAGACTGGATACTCTTGTCCACAGACTTGGTTTTGCACCCAGTCAGAGAGCGGCAAGGCAGATGGTGTCACACAAGCATTTTATGGTCAACGGCAGATCGGCGAACATACCTTCCATGCTGATCAATGTCAATGATGTGATATCAGTAAAGGAAAGGTCCAAGAAGCTTGAGATAATTCACGAGTCGCTTAAAAATGTCAATGAGAACCCGAGACCCTATCTGAAGGTCGATAAAGCTACTATGGAAGGAACATTGACCGAATTACCTAAAAGGGAAGACATCCCGGTAAAAATCGATGAGCAACTCATAGTCGAACTTTACTCAAAATAAAGAGAGAAAAAAATGGCTGTATTACCGTTTAAAATACCCGAGTCTGTTGAGATTGAGACTCTGAACGAAAGCTACGGAAGGTTCGTGCTTTCTCCGCTTGAAAGGGGTTATGGAATCACGATCGGTCACGCTATGAAAAGAGTTCTTTTGTCGTCAATACAGGGAGCCGCGATCTACAGTATAAAGATCGACGGAGTATTGCACGAGTTTTCAAGCATACCGGGAGTAAAAGAAGATGTAGCGATAATGATCCTGAACCTAAAACAGGTCAGGTTGAGCCTTAATGAAGGAAGAACTTCGAAGGTCACAGTAAACCTTAAGGGACCAAAGGTCTTCACGGCTAAAGATATTGAAGATTCTTCCGGAGGCGAAGTAAAGGTGTTCAATCCGAACTTCAAGATTGCTACTCTAAATGAAGATGCCGAGTTCAGTATTGAGCTTAATATCAAGATCGGAAGGGGATATGTCTCTTCTGATGCCAACCGAGATGATAACGACCCGATAGGCACAATAGCGATTGATTCGATATTCTCTCCCATACTCAAGGTGAGCTACGATATACAGAACACACGAGTTGGAGACAGAACAGATTACGAGAAACTATCGCTCGATGTTCATACAGATGCATCCATATCTCCTGAAGAAGCGATAACATATGCGGGACAGATATTGAGAGACCACATTAATCTCTATATCAAATTTGAGGTCGAGGAAGATTCCGAAGGGTTCGAGGACGAGGATCCGGACATTCTCAAGAAAAGAAATCTTTTAAAAATGTCGATAGATGAACTCGAGCTCTCAGTCAGATCATATAACTGTCTCACCGATGCTAAAGTAAAAACGATCGGCGATCTTGTAAGAAAAAAAGAAAGTGAAATGCTCAAATTCAGGAACTTTGGTAAAAAATCACTTGCTGAATTGAATAAAGTTCTGAAAGAGAAAGGACTGGAGTTCGGTATGGATGTCGATAAGTATCTGAACGACACTCAGTCAAGAAAGAAGAAATGATTATAGAGGAAAATAAAGATGCGTCATAATGTAAAGGGAAGAAAACTAAACAGGACCGCAAGCCACAGAAAATCTCTGATGAGCAATTTATCAGGTCAGCTGTTCGAGCACAAGCAGATCATTACGACCCTTCCGAAAGCCAAAGAGGCCAAAAAATATGCGGAAAAGATGATCACTCTCGGTAAGAAAGGCGACCTGAACTCGCTCAGGCAGGCTCTGAAGTTCCTTAAGCAGAAGAGCGTTGTATTTACGCTGTTCAACGATATAGCTCCGAATTATAAAAAAAGGAACGGCGGCTACACAAGGGTTCTGAAACTCGGAACGAGAAAGGGCGATGCTGCGGAGACAGCGGTTCTTCAGCTTGTCGAATTTGACGATTCGGCTGATGTTCCGGCTAAATCAAAAAAGGCTGTTTCAGAAGAAGCCCCGAAAAAGAAAGAGAAAAAAACTGCAGTGAAAAAAGAGAACACTGTTGAAGAGATCAAAACGGAGCCGGCGGCTGATTAGTATAATGATCAGCAGGCATGATCTATAATTTGTTCGGGGTGTGGCGCAGCCCGGTTAGCGCACCTGCCTTGGGAGCAGGGGGTCGGAAGTTCAAATCTTCTCGCCCCGACAATAATGTAAAGGGTTTGATAAGAACCCTTTATTATTTTAAAAAAACATAATCTTTTGCTTGAAATTCTAATAATGTTTTCGTTTATTTAATGCTTTAGTTATCCTTTTAAAAATGTAAGGGAGGATTTAATGATATGTAAAAAATGTAATACTTTAAACTCGAACGACGCAAAAGTGTGTGTGAACTGCGGTGAGAAGCTCACAACAATGGCTCAGCCTCTCAAGCAGGACAAAAAATCCTCGGCTACACAATCCTCAACGAGCAGATTCGCCTCAACACCCAAGCCTGCTCAAACAAAAAGCAAGCCTGCGGGAGGCTCTGAAAAGAAATCTCATACCGGCATGCTGTTACTTTTGCTCATCATTGTAATTGCAGGCGCAGGATACATTCTTGTCAATACCGATGAAGGTAAAAAATATGTTGAAGACCTGAAATCGAATGAAACTTTCGGTAAGTATATAACTATGATCGACAGCCTGATTAAACCTTACATAACCGAATACATACCGAGCATGAAAGCTAAAGAGGAAGCAAAAAGACTTGCCGAAGAAGAGGCAAAAAAACTTGAGGAAGAAAAAAAGAAGAAGCTTAACGCAAAGAAAAGTTCCGATGAAGAATATAAGCCTGTTATCAAACGAGTCAACAGGGCTATGCAGTATTACAGAGCACTGAAAGACAACATGAATATGGTGCTTATAACAGAGGGCAGTGTCATGATCGGATGCGAAACAGAGAGTGAGAACGAACGGCCGATACATGAAGTATATGTTAAGGCTTTCTACATTGACGAACACGAAGTGACGAATTCGCAGTTCAGGATATTTGTTGAAGAGACCGGCTATAAACTGCCTAAGCACATTTTATTCGACCAGTTCAACGGTCCGAATCAGCCGATAGTAGGCGTTTCATATCAGGATGCCGAAGCCTACGCTAAATGGGCAGGCAAACGACTTCCGTCGGAATATGAGTGGGAAAAAGCGGCAAGAGGAGGTCTTGCGGGATTGAAATATCCGTTCAGCAACGAAATCGACCCTATGATCGCATGCTATGATCTTAATCCGGTTAATGACGGTCCGGCAGATGTAAAAAGTTATGAACCGAACGATTATAAACTGTACGACATGGCCGGAAATGTTGCGGAGTGGACAACATCTGTTGCAGCTCCTTATCCGGGAGGGAGGCTTTTCAAGGAATACGGATCAGACTACAGATGCATACGCGGCGGAAGCTGGAAGGATATAAAGTCTAACCTGACAGTGTCTGTCCGTGACTTCAAGGGTATCAGCTGGTCCGGAAATCATGTCGGATTCAGATGCGTGATGGATTACTGATATCTGCTATGGGTACCTGCAAAAGCTACAGAACATTACTGACGGAGATCATCAGAAAAGATGTGATCAGTTATCTTGATTTTATTGATCAGGTTTATCACGAAAAAATTCAGATTGATCCTGATATTGCTGAAATTAAATATAAACTGAAAAATCACAGGACTGAAAAGATTGAAAATATAATCACTGAAATCTCTACTTTGGAACAACTGGAACAAACCGTTTCTGTTTGTACAAAATGCGCCCTGCATAAAACAAGGAAGAATGTTGTTTTCGGAAAAGGTTCTGACAAGGAGAAGCTGGTCATAATCGGCGAAGCCCCCGGGGCGGAAGAGGATGAAACCGGAGAACCATTCGTAGGCAAGGCGGGGCAGCTGCTCACAAAAATGCTTTCAGCGATCGATATAAACAGAGATGATATTTATATTTGCAATGTACTCAAATGCAGACCGCCCGGGAACAGGGACCCTCTCGCTGATGAAATAGCAATGTGTTCGAACTACCTTGACCTCCAGCTGGAATTTTTAAAGCCGAAATACATACTGGCGCTCGGAAGAATAGCTGCGATGAGACTTCTAGGTAAACAGTCCACTATGAAAGAATTCAGAGAGGGTGAACATAATTATAGAGGCATTCCCGTTCATGTAACATATCATCCGTCCGCACTGTTAAGAAATCCGAACTGGAAGTACCCCGCATGGGAGGATCTGAAGAGACTGAAAGAGCTTCTGGACGGGAAAAATGGATGATATTTCGAAAAAGATAAAAGCTCTAAGACAAAAGATAAAGAAATACAACGACCTGTATTATAAGCAGGGCGTCTCCGCAGTCAGCGATTATGAATACGATATGCTTTTAAAGGAACTTGAAGAACTGGAAAACAGCTCTGACGGCAGCCTTTTTAATAGCGATGAGATTTCTCCATCGCAGGCAGTGGGTTCTGACCTTAACGAAGGATTTAAAAAGGTCAGGCATTCAGTTAAGATGCTTTCAATATCGAACAGCTATAACAGAGATGATCTTATAGAATTTGATGTAAGATTAAAAAAGCAACTCGACCGTACAGAAGATATCGAATACTGCGTTGAATACAAGATCGACGGTCTGGCTTTTTCGGCAGTATATGAAAAAGGGAAGCTTAAGTATGCTGCCACCAGGGGAGACGGCGAGCAGGGAGATGAGATCACGAGAAATTTTCTGACTATTCAGGACATACCCTCAGAAATAGCCTCTGATCATGATTTTGAAATAAGGGGCGAGATATACATCGGTAAAGAAGATTTCGGGGAACTGAACAGGCAGCGCGAGATGAACGATCTGGAACCGTTCGCAAATCCGAGGAACGCCGCCGCCGGCTCATTAAAGCTTCTGGACCCGAAAGAAGTAAAAAAGAGATCCCTCAGAGCACTGTGTTATTATTATTCCGGCGGCGGTTCTTACGGCATCCATTCTGAAAATCTTGAACTTATGAGGCGCCTCAAGTTCCCTGTTTCAGATTATTACAGAATATGCACGAACATTGATGAAGTCGTTGAGGAGTGCAGGATTAAAGAGGCAGTGAAAAACAGTCAGGAATATGAAATTGACGGACTGGTAATAAAAGTGAACGAGATCGGTCTTAGGAATAAACTGGGCGAGACCGCCAGATCCCCAAGGTGGGCAATTGCTTATAAGTTCATGCCGGACAGGGCTGAAACCACGATTAATGACATCATTCTTCAGGTAGGAAGAACAGGGGCGGTAACTCCGGTAGCTGTTCTTGAGCCGGTGATACTTTCGGGGACAACCGTCAAAAGGGCGACGCTGCATAACTTCGATGAGATCAGAGAGAAAGACATCAGAATAGGCGACAGGGTAATGATCGAAAAGGCCGGAGAGATAATACCCCAGGTAATAGGAGTCAATCTCGAAAAAAGGTCAGCTGATTCATCTGAGTACAATTATCCTGAAACATGTCCGGTTTGCTCTTCGAAACTTTTCAGACCTGAAGATGAAGTAGTGTTCAGATGCATTAATTCCTCATGTCCGGCGCAGATAAGAAGGCAGATAGAACATTTTGCCTCAAAGCAGGCCATGAACATTTCCGGGTTGGGACCCGCACTTGTCGCTTCGCTCACAGAAAAAAATATTGTTTCTGATATAGCCGGAATTTATGAAATTTCAGAAAACTCTCTATCTTCAATTGATGGTATGGGTGAAGTATCGGCGCATAATTTGATCGTGAGTATCTCTGAGAGCAAGACGAGAAGTCTCGAGAACCTCATTTTCGGTCTGGGCATAAGGCATGTAGGAAGAGAAGCGTCTTTATCTCTCGCAAAACATTTCGGGAGGATAGAGAGCCTTATGTCTGCCGGCGAAGAAGATCTGACCGGAATACCTGATGTCGGCAAAAAGACCGCAGGGTCGCTCGTTTCATATTTCAGCCTCGAAAAAAATGTTCTGCTGATAGAAAAACTTAAAAACTCCGGAGTTTGTACCCGATATATAAAAAGTGAGGGCTCAGGGATCGAATTCTTCAAGAACAGGATTTTTGTGATTACAGGAACTTTCGAATCCTTTTCAAGAGAGAATCTGCGGAATATTATCATTAAGAGTGGCGGTAAGGTGTCCTCTTCCGTCGGATCATCGGTCTTTTCACTTTTATGCGGAAAAAATCCCGGTTCCAAACTCGACAAAGCAACAGAAATGGGTATAAAGATCACGGATGAAAGGCAGCTTCTTGAAGTCATGAATATTACTTTTTAATTCACTTTTATGCTTGACTATTTGAAAACTTATAGTTAATTTTTAAAGCTGTAATTAGCAGGTAAAAGTAAAAGAGGATGAGTGATATGTATAAAAGCTATAGAAAACTACTTACGACAGCCATCATGATAATGTTTTCGGTTGCATTTTCCAGTTCGATCTCGGGTCATTCTGGATTCATGAAGCTGGTCAGTCCTGAAACTTACGGGAACGGATATTTTGCCCTCAATCTGTCAACTCTGATAGGTTCGGCTGCCGAGAGCGACACTCTGATAGTTAAAAGTTCAAAACTGGATGATTATTTCCAGTCAACAAACCACATGTCGCTGATTTTCAGTCTCGGTAATTATATTGATATCAATGCAAAAGCTTCTTTTGCCATAGATTCGAGGGACAGCAATAATGTAAACCATACACTTTCAAAGCTCAATAATCTGGAATTCGGTCTGAGAACATCTTTCAAGAGAACAGGGACTTTCAGAGCCGGAATGTATCTTTACGGTCAGGTCCCTGTAATAAAAGATTTGGACGACCTTGATTATTTTGCCAGATACACTGAAGTCCCCGGTGATACGATCAGGTACTATAACCACAGAAAGTTCAGCGATGAGTTCCTGTATAATCCTATGGCCACTTTCGGCGGAAAGATAATGACATCTTTCGGGAACGATTATTTCAGATTCCTTTTGAACGGAGGATACCTTTGGAGGACCGCCACCGAAAAGCACGATTCGCTATCGCTTGATGTCGATATTCTTCCCGACGCGTGGACACTGGGCGCCGGAGTCGAGATATATTTTAATAAAAAGGCAAGCATCTTCTTTGAATGGGACGGTGAGCTTTTGGTTGATAAAAAAGATGTTGTTGTGACAGGGGAAGAATTTCCTCAGAGAGCCGGCGCAGGGTTCAAATTCGTCGGGAATGATAATTTCTCGGCCACGATGGGCGGATTTGCGGGATTGAACGAAGATGCTCCTGTATGGCAGGCTTATCTCGGGCTCACATTCTGCGGCAACTGGATAGATCCGGATACTGATAAGGACGGGTTGATAGACGAACTTGATAAATGTCCGACTCAGCCTGAGGATTTTGACGGGTTCGAAGATGAGGACGGCTGTCCCGAATCAGACAACGACGGCGACGGTATAGAGGATCATCTCGATAAGTGTCCTCTCGTGCCTGAAGACCTTGACGGGTTCGAGGACGAGGACGGCTGCCCCGAATCAGATAACGACGGCGACGGTATAGAGGACAGCGTGGATAAGTGCCCGAACGAACCTGAAGAATTCGATGGGTTCGAGGATCAGGACGGCTGTCCAGAATCAGACAATGACGGCGACGGAATAGTCGATAATCTCGATAAATGCCCGAACGAGCCTGAAGATTTTGACGCATGGGACGATACTGACGGCTGTCCGGAGTATGACAACGACGGTGACGGCATCCAGGACAGCATGGACAAGTGTCCCAACGACGCTGAAACTTTCAACGGTTTTGAAGACGAAGACGGCTGCCCTGACGCTGTGATACTGAAGAAAGACGAAAGAATAATCCTCAACAATATTTATTTCAAATTAGGATCGGCTGAGCTTGAATTTGAATCATATGAAACGCTTAATTCGGTAAAGAGAATATTTTTGGACAACCCCGGTATCGTTATACAGATAGAGGGTCACACGGACAGTCAGGGAAGCGATGAGTACAACCTGAAACTGTCTCAGCTGAGGGCGGAAAGCGTAACAAATTATCTTTCGGATGTTCTGGGCATAAGCAGATCTCAGCTCAGTTCGATCGGCTTCGGTGAGTCAAAACCGATAGCTTCAAACAAAACTTCTAAAGGAAGAGCTCAGAACAGAAGAATTGAGTTCAGGGTTATTTCAACAAGATAGAATTTTACATTCAAGGATACTTATGTCAAAGTCTAGCAGAGAAAAAGATGATTTCGAGATAAACAGGTCTGAGATATTCAACTCCGACTATTATTTCGATGATATTATCGAGGAGCTTACTGAATCGGGACTGTATTCCGAAGACAACATATCTTCAAAATTCAAATCTGATGAAATTAAACACAATTCGGAAGAGTTAGATTCAAAAATCGATGTTGTCAAGCAGGATATTAATCAAAGGATACAGAAGATCGAGCAGAAAGTTCTTAATGTGAACGAAATGCTTTTCAATATGAAGAATGAGCTTTTACAGACCATTCAGAAAATGCAGAACAGTCTTCTGCTGATGAAATTCGAGACCGAAGAAGGAATAAACAAGATCAACGATTCATTCAAGGAAAAATTCGCAGGGGACAGCGTGAAAGAAAAAGCTTTCGAAGAACTCTATTCTCAGCTGGATTCATACAAAAAGAATTTTGTTTTCTCCGCCATGAAACCGTTCGTGCACGACCTGCTTCTTTTCCATGACAGGATAGAAAATGAGATCGAACATTCTGCTGAGACAAATGGAGAAGAATGTAAGAAACTAAAGACATTTCGAGACGAGCTTATCGAGATTCTCTACAGGAACGATATTACTCCGATAGAGAAAACTCCGGAAGGCGAAAAGTTCAATCCGGAAAAAAGCAATGCTGTTGATAAAATAGAAACGGACGATGAGAAACTTGACAATACTGTTAAAAGAGTACTGAAATCAGGTTTCAGAAAAGGAAATATCCAGATCAGACCGGAAATGGTCCAGATATTTAAATTTAACTCAAAACAGGCAACTTGAGAATGTCTTTTTTCGATAAACTCAAAGAGAAACTTCAGGGTAAGAAAGAAAAAAGATCTCATCTTGACGAGATCAGGATCAAAAGAAGTGTTCAGCTCTATGAAGCGGGTGTTGCCTACTACAAAAGAAAGGATTACGAAAACAGCAGGAAGTATTTCGAAAAGGCACTTCAGTACGATCCCGATAACGAGGATATAAAGCACAATCTTAGGGTAGTTGAAAAGCAGGCGACTCTGATCGAAGAAGAAGCGAGAGCGAAGAAAGAGAAGAAAGATAAAGCGATAAATAAAACACTATCCCAGGAGAGCGAGAACATACTCAAGCAGGCTGCTGACGGGGATATAAAGGACGAAAAATTCTATTATAAAGCTCTGAGGCTTGATTCGGATTTCACACAGGAAGAGATCAAAAGCAGGATAGATTCAGAGTTCAGGAAATGGAGGACAAGGATCAATTCGCCAAATGTAAAAATGCGATCTGAGGCTGAGGAAATGCTTGCTATAATTTCTCAGGCAAGAAGAATTCTATTGAAATGAGGGGATCAGTATGAAGATGATAGGTATTGACTTGGGTACCACTAATTCAGCAATAGCTATGGTGAACGAATTTGGCAAAGCCGAGATCATTCCGAACAAAGAAGGAGAAAGGATCACTCCGTCGGTTGTGATGTTCGATGAAGATCAGATAATTGTCGGGAGCATAGCTAAGCAGTCCAGTGTTGCCGAGCCGGACAGAACCGTTTCTTCGATCAAATCGCAGATGGGATCCTCTGACTACAAATTCACATACAAAGATACAGAGTATAAACCCGAAGATATATCTGCAATGATCGTCAGAAAGCTTATCGAGGACGCTGAAAGTTTCTTGAACGATAAGATAACCGATGTAGTGATAACAGTTCCGGCTTATTTCAACGATAATCAGAGAAAAGCGACCATAGACGCGGGAAAAATATCAGGCATAAATGTAACCCAGATAATAAACGAACCTACAGCAGCGGCCCTGACATACGGACTTGACAAGAATGTGGATCAGAAGATAATGGTTTACGATCTCGGAGGCGGTACCTTTGATGTCACTATAATGAAGGTGAATAACTCGGATTTCGATGTCCTGGCAAGTGACGGGGACAGGCAGCTTGGGGGTAATAATTTTGATGAAAAACTTATGGTCTATCTGAATGACAAGTTCAGACAGCAGCATGATATAGATCTTTTTGAGGACCCGGTCCTTGTTCAGGATCTCAGGTTGAAAGCCGAGAACGCCAAGAAAGTTCTCACTTCAAAATTGAGTACTACTCTGTATCTGTCGGCAAAAGGCAAGTCGGCAAGGGTCACTGTGACAAGGAAACTGTTCGCGGACCTGATCGCGGATTTTATCACAAGAACAGAGCTTCTGATAAACGCTGTTATGACCGACGCAAGCCTTGACTGGAAAGATATTGACCAGATACTGATGGTGGGAGGTTCCACAAGGATACCGGCCGTTCACGACATGATCTTCAGGGTCACGGGGAAAAAGCCTGTGATCCATGTTAATCCTGACGAGGCCGTTGCCCTGGGTGCGGCGATCCAGGCGGGGATCACATCCGCAAAAAACATGAACGAACCCGTCAACGACATGGTGAGGATGAAGTACGGCGCGATCAATGTGTCTGATGTGACAGCCCACAGTTTCGGCGCAATAACACTGGACGAATTCGACAATAAAAGAAATGCGATAATTATTCCCAAGAACAGCAAGATCCCGGTGAGAAAAAGCCAGATATTCTATACATCCGCGCCCAATCAGACGCAGGTTAAAATGGTCGTGATACAGGGAGAGGATCCTGATCCCGAATTCTGTACTGTTATAGGTACTACTACGCTGGATTTTCCGTCGAAACAGGAGAATTCACCGGTCATTTTCAATTATGAATACGATATCAACGGCATAATCCATGCTACTGCAAAGGATCCGGAAACAGGAAAGAAAAGCGAGATTCAGGTTGCGAGAGAGGGATCGCTGACTAAGGACCAGATAGACCAGAAAAAAAAGAAACTCAATAATATGTTCCCCAGGAGACGGGAATATGTTACTACTGAATCTTTTACCGAGGACACCGATCCTGACGCAACAGTGATCAAAAACGAGAAAAAAGACAATGCGGTAAGTCTTGTAAATGATGTATTTGTCGCTTCAGGACTGGGAACCGACAGCGAAACATTCGAAGAAAGTCAGATATATAAATCAAAGCCGGTAAACGATTCGGTTGACGAAGATAAACTTGCAAAATCCGAAATAACGACTACGACCAGTAAAGAACTTGAAAAAGAGATTGAAGAAGAAGCATCAATACTGAACAGGTCTCTCAAACCTGACGAGATATCAAAATCGTCGATTGAAGATCCGACGGAAGAGAATCTATTGGAAAACAGCAAATTTATTGAAAGATTCGATTCAAAAGAGACGGAAAAAATATCTGCCGAACCTGAATCTCCTCTTCAGGCAACTGAACAGGAACCCATGAGCGAGGATGAACAGATCGAGCAGATCGACAGTGAGATAGAATCCATGTTCACCGAAGAAGATCATGCTCCTCAGACTTTGAGTACAGAAGAGAGCAAGGGCAGCTATGACGAATCTCTTGAAGAACTGGAGAAATCTGCAAAAGAACCTCAATTTCAAATGAATAAAAAAGAATCCCACCCTGTTTATGAAGAACCGGGATCCGACAATGAAATACCTGAAGAAAACCTTGACGATGTTTTCGAGTCATTATCAAAAACCGATTCCGCATTAGTTGAGACTGATCCGCCCGAAACGGTCCCTGAAACAGAGGATGAGCTTGATGATGTATTCGATTCAATGGCAAAAGCGGATTCCGCTATGATCGAAGACGAGGAAGCCGATCAGGAGATAGAAAAGATCGATCTTACAGACATTGATAAGAAGCAGGATGATGATTTTGACAGTGTTTCAATGGAAGATTCTTCCGTTACTGAAAGCCAGTCATTTGACGATGAGCTTGATGAGATAGGTAAATCTGAATTCATAATCGACAGGAGCGAATATCTGACCGACGAAGATATTTTAAGGATCAAGGAAGAGGGGTCGTTCAAGAGCGGTGTGCCGATCGAAAGCGTACCAGAGAACTCGGATGAATCTTTCACGGAAGAGGAAGTCAACGAGCTCTTCACATCAAAGGATTTAAAGAAAAAAGCTGAAGGCCAGTCAAAGGAAAAAGACGATAGAGAAGAAGACATTTCAGACTGGATCGATGAATAAAAGGAGAATTATTTATGCCTAATGCGAAAATATTGCATACGATAATGGACAAGCTGAAACTCACTAAGACGATCCGCAGGATCTCTTCAGAGATAATAGAGAATGATAAGGGAGAATACACGCTTGTTATTGTCGGGCTGAAAACCAGAGGCGAGTTCATAGCAAGAAGAATATTCAACGAGATAAAAAATTCGGGATTGTCCGATGTTGAGTTCGGTGTGCTGGACGCCACGCTTTTCAGGGACGACTTCCGTTCTAATCTTAAAGTGCCGAATTTTTCTATTAACGATATGCCCTTCAGCGTGGACGGTAAAAAAGTCGTGATCGTGGATGATGTGATATTTACTGGAAGAAGCGTGAATGCGGCAATCAATGCTATTATGGACATCGGAAGACCAAAAATGATTCAGTTCGCGGCAATAATCGACAGAGGCCACAGAGAACTGCCTGTCGCGCCTGATTTTATTGGAGAAGTGGTAAAAACACTTCCCACACAGGAGATACGGGTCAAACTCACTGAAGTCGATAAAGAGGATGCAGTTTACCTGGTTGAAAAGAATTAAGGCGATAGAAATATCGCTTTTTTTTTGTATAAATTTGGAAAAATCTTTAAATAAGAGGGAAAAATGGATGATACGGTAAAAGGAACGAAGCTTCTGAAAACGAAGCACCTTTTGGGAATAAAGGGAATGTGCAGGGAGGATCTTGAACTGATCCTTCAGACTTCAGAAAGTTTCAAACAGGTGTTAGACACGCCCAACAAAAAAGTTGCCGCGCTCAAGGGAGTGACAGTAGTCAACATGTTCTTCGAGAACTCGACCAGGACAAAAATATCATTCGAAATGGCGGAAAAAAGACTTTCCGCGGATGTGGTCAATTTCGCGGCCTCGTCCTCATCTCTCAAGAAAGGGGAGACACTGATCGATACAGCCAAGAATATCGAAGCGATGAAGATCGATATGGTAGTTATGAGGCACAGTACTCCGGGTGCTCACAAGATGCTGATGGATAATTTGAACTCCATAATCATAAACGCGGGAGACGGAGCCCATGAACATCCTACTCAGGCCATACTTGACCTTATGTCAATAGTCCAAAAGAAGCCGAACCTGAAAGGCAAGCGCGTGACACTGGTCGGTGATATAGTACATTCAAGAGTCGCCATGTCCAACATTCATGCCCTTAAGCTTTACGGAGCCAAAGTCCAGGTCTGCGGCCCTTCGACTCTGATACCGAAAGATATTGAGAAAATGGGAGTCGAGGTTACTTACGATCTTGATGAAGCGATCAGGAATTCGGATGTCATGAACATTTTAAGGATCCAGCTCGAAAGGCATGTGGGCGCATCCTTCCCTTCCCTCAGAGAGTACCATAATTACTGGGGAATCACGAACGAAAAACTTGCCAGAGCCAAGAACGATATACTTATACTGCATCCGGGGCCGATGAACAGGGGCGTTGAGATAGATGACGATGTGGCTGACGGCGATCATCAGGTCATATTGGACCAAGTACTGAATGGAGTCGCTTCTCGAATGGCGATCCTGTATCTTTTAAGCGCGAACATCGGAGGTGCGAAATGAAAAGAATGATCAACAATATAAGCCTGTGCGAGCCTTTATATAAAACTCTCCCGAAAAAAGTTCTGATAAAGAACGGCACGGTGATAGACCCTTTTTCAGAAAAAGAATACGAATCCGATATTCTGATCTCGAACGGAAAGATCGAAAAAATCGCGAAGAATATCAAAGCTGAAAAAGGCTGCGAAGAGATCGATGCGAAGGGACTCTTTGTATCACCCGGATTTTTCGATATGCATGTTCATTTGAGGGAGCCCGGCTACGAACAGGCGGAAAACTTCGTTTCCGGAACGAACGCCGCCATGGCGGGCGGAGTGACGGCCCTCGCGGCTATGGCGAACACGACACCCTGCGTTGACAACAAGTTCGTTTACAACGACATCAAAAGCAGGGTCAAAGGTCTGCTGGTCGATGTTCACCAGATACCGGCAGTGACGATCAGGCGCGAGGGAAAGACCATCGTCGAGATGACCGAGCTCGTCGAAGCGGGCGCGCCCGCTTTCTCCGATGACGGCAGCGGCATCCGGTCGTCCGAAACCATGAAAGGCGCGCTTGAATACGCGAAAATGTTCGGAACACCCATTCTCGTTCACCCCGAGGATCACACATTTGCCGAAGGTGTGATGAACGAATCTCTGTCGTCAACAGAGCTTGGAATGTCATATATACCGGCCATAGCGGAATCGATCAATGTAGCGAGAGATATTGAGATAGCCCGTTATGTGGACGGCACAGTGCATTTTCAGCATGTCAGCGTAAAAGAGAGTATTGAGCTTGTAAGGAAAGCTAAAAAGGAAGGCCTGAAAGTGACCTGCGAAGTAACGCCGCACCACTTCTCCCTCACCGACGATATGGTCAGAACATTCTCGACCGATTATAAGATGAACCCGCCGCTCAGGACGCAGGAGGATGTTGACGCTGTACATAAAGCTCTTAAGGACGGAACCATTGACGCGATAGCTACGGATCACGCACCTCACCCGTCGGAAAAGAAGAATGTCGAGTTCGATTTTGCTCCTTTCGGCGTGCTCGGCCTGGAAACCATGTTCTCAGCCGGAATAACATACCTGGTCAGGAAGAAAAAACTTAGCCTGATGGAATTTTTGAAAAAGATAACCGTCAACCCAAGAAAAATATTGAATCTCGAAGCCGATATGATCAAAAAAGGAAAAACCGCCGAGCTGGTCATATTCGATAAAGACAAAAAATGGAAAGTGGACAGAAGAAAGCTGAATTCCCTCTCGATCAACACCTGCTTCCACGACGACACTCATTACGGCAAAGTTCTCTATACCATCAACAACGGGAAGATATTTAAGGCATAAGTCAGTGGAGAAAATTATTTTAAAGCTCGATAAATCTGAACTGGAAAGGCTTTCTGATATTATTTCTAAACAGGATAAAGAGCTCTTAAAGAGAAAGACTGAAATGCTCTCTAACAAAAGCAAAGCTTTAGACAGAAAGGATGCCTTTAATGTATAAAGACAAATACCTTGACGAATTTAAGAAAAAATGGCAGAATTATGTTGAAATTCAGAATCGGAAAAACGGAAGTAACACGAGAGCAGTATTAAGCAGTGAGCAATGTTAAGCATAGAGGCTCTAAAGAGAATAATCTTCCATTAGAGTATGTAAAATGGTACGATGCTGTCGAGTTTTGTAATTATCTTAGTGAAAAAGAAGGTCTTGTAAAATGTTATAGCGGGAGCGGTAAAAGCATCCAATGCAATTTTAAGGCAAGCGGTTACAGATTACCTACAGAAGCGGAATGGGAATATGCTGCTAAAGGTGGAAAATATAGTAAAGGATATAAATATAGCGGCAGCAATAACCTTGATGAAGAACAAACCTCTTTCATCGCTGAGATTAAAGAGCGCGTGCGTAAAGTGTCAATATTGTTTTTTAAGACTTGTTCCATTTCGTACATGGGGGTAAAATTTTATAGCCCGCTATTTTTTATAAGTCTAAGGCTTTTTTCTAATTTTGATTTTACTACTGACAATGAAGGCAAATTTGGATTAATGGGGTTTATGATTTCCAATTTTAATAACCGTTTTTGGGTAACCCATCTACCGTATGAAAATCTCCATCCATGTAAGTTGATTTGTGCTGTATAATAAAATAATTGCTTTATACTCATTTCGATTTTTGGAATAAGAACTAAGACTGCTCCGTGACTACGAGCCACAAATGGTGTTATTTGTACAGCAGCAAAGCCAAAAGATGAAAGCGTAATACAAGGCTTTTCATAAATCAATTTTTCATCATCTTCATCTATAAATTTCTCAACACCATTATTGTTTGATGTACTTGTCACAAATGGAATTTCGCCATCACCATATTGTTCAATGTTTTTAGATTTTGCGTTTTGTATTGTAAATAAATCGTCTAATTTTTTTGTACGATCAATTTCTATATCGTTTTCAGTATTTAAATTTAACTTGCTAAAATGAGGATTATTTATGAGAAATTCTACTAAACGCATGTAAGATAGTGTCATTTGGTGGGATATTTCAGATATTTCATGATCACTTTCTTTCAAATAATATTCTGGAGCGCATTCCAAATCACTATCGTTTAGTATTGGTTCTATTGCATATATTCTCGGTATATTTTTCTTATCAATATTTACACCAAATAAAAAATCTCTTAAGCTTGACGCAACAACATCAATATAACCACTACCTCTTTTAAGCATTACTCCCTTCTTTTTAATATATCCATCTATTATTTGACCCCAATAGACATTATTCGCAAAATTATGAGCTATTCCTTTTTGAATTATTACGCAAGAAGTATGAACACCAACAGGGTAAAATAAATCCTCTGGCAATTTCACCACTGCTTTTAATGTATTGTGTTTTAGTAATTCTTGTCTCCATTGTTTTACTTGTTTACCCTTGAACATTATCGGACTTGGTAAAATGGCAAATAAAATACCTCCATCTTCCATCTGAGACAGTGCATAATCAATAAATTTATATTCTTTTTCATCGCCTTTTTTTAACGCAAATGGAGGATTCATCAATACTTTTGTTATTATGGGTTTTGAATTTTTATGATCAGTTCTTTTTTCGTATTTACCGGTTTGATGATCATCAATAATAGTTTTTGCAATATTCTTTTGAAAACAATTGCCCTCACTCATGTTGTTTCGTCCATCACCCCGGAATATCATGTTTACGAGAGCCAATGCAACTACTTCATCGTCTTGCTCTACTCCAAAAAGATTATAATTTTTAAAAATTTCTATTTGATTATCTGTTGATGTCTTTTTTACATAATCAAAAGCAGACACAAGAAAACCGCCAGTTCCGCATGTTGGATCAAGAACATAATCATTATATTTTATGTTTAAAACATTAACTGCAAATTCAGTGATGTGTCTTGGTGTTAATACTATCCCAATTTCCTTAGCCCCATTACCATATTTCAAAAATTTCTCATACAGTTTTCCTAATATATCGGTACCAGATAACATTGCGTTTTTTATATCAAGTGTTTGCAATTCTTTCAGTGTATCAATTATAGCTGTTCTATATTTGATATGATTTTCTCTACTTGGCGGTACTTCGAGTTTTATATAGTTGAAGAAATTCTGTTTATTAACTTCATTCAACTTTTGTTCAATTAGAGTGTTTATATTTTTTACTAAAGTTGTCGTATCTTGAATGTTCAAGTTTATTTCTTGGGATATAGATAACGATAAGATCAATCCAGCTATGAATCTTGCCCTCTTATTTTTATTGATACCGGCATCGTGTAATATTTCATTAATCTTTTCTGCCGAACTCAAATATTTTTCTTCAGGAAAATCAGGAAGCTCTAACCAATTTGGCGTTTGATTGTTCAATATATATGATACTTGATCTCTTGAAAGTAATGTGTCTTTCGGTTTGCCATTAAAAATAATCGTTTGCCATGTACTTTTTTTTAGGTATTGATTAATTACCGTATATCCATCTATATCATTTCCTGCTATTCCAGTTATTATTACACATTTAATTTTCTTACTTAAATTTATTTTTTTTGCATATTGATTTTTTGCATCATCCAATGCTTTATTAATATCTTTTTTATCTCTTTTGCTTTCGATTACCCAAAACTCTTCTTCATTTATTTTTACAATCGCTTCAGGCATATCTCTGTTTATCATTTTTTTTATTTCTATATTCGACAAAGCTTCATTTTGTTTATAAACTTCTCCATCAATTACTCTGGCTGGATTTTTAATATTCCATCCTAATTTTTCTAACTCATTTCTTATATATGCGTATGCATCTACTTCTGTATTTTTTGGGTTTTTTGAATGTGCCATTTTTTATACCTCAAGTTAAAATTTACTTTCACTCGAATATACTTTATTTATAATCGTTTCCATAGTAAATTTTTATCTTTTTTTCAACTACTTTTTTTATTATTTTACCCCCATGTATGATCTAAGAAGAAAAAACAATACAGCAGATAACATGGGATATATGACGCAATGCGGGGAATAATATTTACGGAATAAAAAAGTATTACACTGGAGCATTTTATGAAAAACATACTTATTTTTATCTTAACATTAGCTTTATTAGTTAGTACTTCTTTCGCAAAGCGCACGGCGATGCTGGTCGGAGTACAGAACTACAAAGCTTTCGCCTCACTCGAAGCGTGCCACGGTGATGTTGACGCTATGCAGGAACTCTTGAAGCAAGGTGGCTTCGAGGACGATCACATCTGGGCACTGAAGGACATAGGATACGGCGAAATGATTACCGCATCTGACCTCTACTCCAATGTCAACGCATTTGCAAGGGGAATACAGAAAGGCGACGAAGTCGTATTCTTCTTTTCCGGTCACGGCATAGGCGGATCAGACGGCAAAAACTACCTTCTCGGAGCTGACGGAAACATAGATAATCCTGAAAAGTACGGAAGCATCTCTGTCGAGGAGATAAAGCAGATCTTGAAGGAAAATAATCCTTCCGAAGTAGTCATGATCGTTGACGCGTGCCGGAATTTTATCAAAAAGGAAGGCAAAGGCTCAGGAAAACCAATTGCCTCGAAACTGAACACCGGAAAAGGCATCAAAGTATCTTCAACAATAGGAACTATACCAGTTACTCAGTCCAAAAAATCAGATAAAACGATCGTAAAAACCATTTACGCCGCAAGCGAAGGCCAGCAGTCTTTTGAAAGAAAGGACAAGGGCAAAGGCGCGTTCACTTACTACATGACATATCTGAATGATTCGCCCAACTCAGCCATGGATATTGATATGTCCAAAGACGGAGTAATAACAATAGAAGACCTCGTTCAGTTCGCCGACAACAGGCTTAGCGATTACACAGAATCTCAGGGACTGCCTTCAATGAATCCGGTTTATCAGACCGAAGGCGGAATAAACTATGAACCGTTCATGTTGTTCAGATATAATGCGGAAAAAGTAGTTCAAGAACAAAAGAAAGAGGGCGTAAAACCTATCTTTGAATATAACGCCGGAGCCGAACTTGAGAAAATCAAAAAATTCACAGAAAACAAAGAATATCTTAAAGAAGAATTACCGGTCTATCAGCCCAAAGTAATACAGGATAAAACGATCAAAGTTGACGACACCGACCTTTCAAGCTGGAAAATAGCCATGGCTCAGGAAGAAGAGATAAAAAGAGCCAAAGCCGAAGAGGAACGAAAGGCCGCAGAAGCGAGAGATAAAGAAAGAGTCTATAACGAGCTCAAGTCAAAATACAATTCCGTCATAGCTGATCTCGATAAGACCGAAGATATTTTCGTAAAGCACGAAAAGCTTGAAAAACTCAGAAACGAAGTCAATGCCGTCAAATACCCCGAAGTAAAACAGAAAATTCTCCCACTCCTTGAACCAATTTACCAGAAAATCAAGGAAACCAAAGGTCAGAAGCAGGCAGAACTCGAAAGCCTGAAACCTCAGTTCGAGAAAGACATAAAAGACATGGAAGAAATGCAGGAATCATCACTCAGCGACGAACTCAAAGCCAAATATCTTGAAGGCTTCAAGAAAAAATGGGTGGATTATGCGAAAATTCAGAAGGATCAGGCACTTGGGAAGCGGTATAAGGCACTTTACATAAAAAAAGTTATAACATCAAATACTACAGGAATGGAATTGATATTTGTTGAAGGCGGTACTTTTAACAGAGAAGGCAGTAATGTAACGGTAAGTGATTTTTACATAGGAAAGACTGAGGTTACGCAGGCGCAATGGAAGGCAGTTATGGGCAATAATCCGAGTAACTTTAAAGGCGACAACAATCCTGTTGAGCAAGTTTCTTGGAATGATGCGGTTGAATTCTGCAAGAAGTTGAGTCAAAAAGAAGGTGTTACTTACAGATTGCCGACCGAAGCGGAATGGGAATATGCAGCGAGAGGAGGCAATCAGAGCAGGGGATATGAGTATAGCGGAAGCAATTCGATTGACGGAGTTGCATGGTATGGTTCAAATTCAGGAAGTAAAACTCAGCCAGTTGCCACAAAACAGCCGAACGAGCTTGGCTTATATGACATGAGCGGCAATGTCTGGGAATGGTGTTCTGACTGGTACGGCGATTATCCGAGCGGTTCACAAAATGATCCTAAAGGGCCAAGCTCGGGCTCTAACCGCGTTCTTCGCGGCGGCAGCTGGAGCCCCCACGCCAAGTTCTGTCGTGTTGCTTTTCGGTTCATCTACTCCCCCGAGTTCAGTTACAGCAACTACGGCTTCCGTGTTGTTCGTCTCCCATAGTTGCAATTCCGGTTTATCCATCCGTAACGAGCTAAAAAAAGAGCGGGAATCCCGAAAAAGACGGCCAGCGGAGAGGCGGGCTAAAAGAGGGATTCGGGCGTTAAGATAAAATGATTGTAGTTCTTTTTTGCTTCTTTTTCTTTTG
>DFZN01000066.1 GCA_002382735.1 bacterium UBP11_UBA4055 | reverse complement strand
ATGA
The DNA here is from genome assembly GCA_002382735.1 of bacterium UBP11_UBA4055. Classification (GTDB taxonomy): domain Bacteria; phylum UBA4055; class UBA4055; order UBA4055; family UBA4055; genus UBA4055. The sequence goes on along the minus strand of DFZN01000066.1, from coordinate 2,584 downwards.
ATTTCGCATCGTCCTTATCCTTGAGCCCGTCCTGATTTTTCGATACGGCTTCTTTTAATATATCCTCGTTTGAAGCGTATTCTGCTTTAACTCCGAGTTTTTCCATCAGCGATATCAGCTGATCTTTGAACAGCACGGCTTTAGGTTCTGCCACAGCTTCGAAAGTGACGAGGCGTTTTTGAGTGTTCGAGAAAGATCCGCCAGTTTCTACCGGGAATGATGCGGGAAGTATAACATCTGCCATTTTCGCTGTCTCAGTCATGAAATAATCCGAAACGACCTTGAATTCGGCACCGTCAAGCATCTGTGCAGTTTTCTTATCAGCCGAGCATCCGACCGGGTCTTCTCCGAAGATGAAGATGTTCTTGATCTTCGAGTGGTCGCAGGAGCAGTCTTCACAGCCGCAGTAAATTCCCATGTCAAACAGTCCCTGAGCGTTGTTTTTCTCCTTAAGAGCTATCACTCCGCTTGCGGTCTTGCCGAGTTTTCCCGTTAACAGTGCGAGGCTGAATATCTCTTTTATGCCCGGAGACGATATGTTCTTTTCGTTGAAGATTATGATCGCGTTCGGCTCTTCGTTGTAGTGTTTAACGACTTTTCTGACTTTTTCCTCGGTCACTCCCGCTTTTTCGCAAAGTGAGGCTAAATCATTTTTGAGAAGATCTGCCGAATAAGCTTCGAAACCTTCCGTGTTTCCGTCGAGAAACATTTTATTGACGAGGTTGTCCTTTACGATAATGTAGTTCATGGCTTTAACGAAATTGTGGTAGGAAGCCACTTTTGCCGTGCAGTCGCATTTTTTGTTCAAAGTAGAATCATCAGCTTTGTGAATATTGACCATTTTCAGATCCTTATCCTGTCTGAGTGAGTTTAATCTGAAACCGAGAACAGCGTTCTCTTTGTCGATCTCTGAACCTATGAAATAAACTGCTCCGGCTTTGTCGAGATCATCGAAAGATGCGTTTGCGAACCAGTTGTCTTTGAAAGCCTGCTCTCTTCCGTGGTATAAAAATGAAGAAAGGTTACAGGTCTTTACGGCTTCCTTAACGAGTTTTGAGGTCAGGTAAAGCTCCTCGTTCGTCAGCCTTCCGCCGGCCATGAACGAGTTTTCTTCCGGTTTTACAGCTTTGATCTTTTCAGCTATAATATTGTAAGCCTGTTCATAGCTGACTTCCTTCCATTTTCCGCCGTCTTTGACCATCGGTTTTGTGATCCTGTTCTTATCGTTCAGGTATTTGTAGCCGAATTTTGCGTACCTGCAAATGTTGCCTTCAGGATTTGCCGGAGTTTTTCTTCCGTTCACGCTTATGACGAATCCGCCTTTGTGATGTATCTCGATCCCGCAGCCTAATGAGCAGAAGTTACAGACAGATTCATAAACTGAAGTCTTGAACGGACCCGGCTTGAACTGTTTGTTTTCCGAGATCGCGCCTGTCGGGCAGGTGTCTATACACATTCCGCACGATTCACAGGGAGTTTCAGTGAGCGAGTTCCCGAGCGCAGGAGCTACATAAGTGTCGAAACCCCTGTTCACCAGGCCGAGAGCATTTGCACCGACGATCTCCTTACACACTCTGACGCATCTTGAGCAGAGAATACATTTGTTGTTGTCTATCTCGATATAAGGATGAGAATAGTCCACGCCGTATTTCTGGAACGAACCGCCGTATTTCTGCTGATCGACCCCGTATTCAGTTGAGTATTTTTTCAGATCGCAGGTGAAATAAGCGTCGCAGCCGCATTCGAGACACCTGTTGACCTCATTTTTAGCCTGATCGCAGGTGTAGCCCAGCTCGACCTCGTCGAAGTTCTTTCTCATATTGGCGGGCAGAACGGGCATTTCCTCCCTGAACTGCGGCTCGTATTCCGGTTTATAATCAGCGGGGTCCTGTTCAGCGAAATTATCGCGTTTGCTCACGAATTCGCCCGGCTCCCCGACAACGGCCTGACCCGTCAGGAACTGGTGGCAGCTTGCTGCCGCCCGCCTGCCCTGCGCGATCGCCTCGATCAGTGTTGCGGCTCCCGTGACCGCGTCACCCGCCGCAAAAATGCTCGGCACGCCGGTCTGGAGCGTCCTTTCGTCCGCTTCGATGTTGCCCCACCTGTTAAGCTTGAACTCGCCTTCCGCCAGCGGATTTATGTTACTGGCGAAATCAACATCCGTCTTCTGGCCGATCGCGCCGAGAATATAATCAAGCTCGATGTCGAACTCGGTTCCCTCGACAGGGACCGGACTTCTTCTTCCTGAAGCATCAGGCGCTCCAAGCTCCATCTTGATGCATCTCAATGATTTCAGCCTTCCATTTTCGTCCTTGTTCACCTTTAAGGGTGCCGTCAGGAACATATATTCAACGCCCTCGAGCTTCGATTCGTGTATCTCTATCGGATTGGCAGGCATCTCATTTTCGGTACGCCTGTATATGATGTACGACTTTGACGCCCCGCACCTCAGAGCGCTCCTGCAGCAGTCCATAGCGGTATTTCCGCCTCCGATAGTAGCCACGGTTTTGCCTTTGAAATCAAATTTCTTGCCTGTAAGTTCCATCGTTCTCAGATAGTCGATACCGGAAAGAACACCTTCGGC
>DFZN01000059.1 GCA_002382735.1 bacterium UBP11_UBA4055 | reverse complement strand
CCTTCGGTTAGTTTTTGTTAGCAAGCAGCTGACTCCTTTGGAGGTTTGTTCGAAAACAGTGACCTAAAAAAAATGCGGCTGTCTTGCTATTACAAATTTAACAAAAAACTTTATGAAATTTAACTAAAAAATTAGTAGGAGCATAAAATGATACAGGACAGAGTAATATCGCAGGAAGTGGCAGAGGAGCAGAGAAGGTTCATGCTGGGCGTATATAACTGGATGATGACTGCGCTGCTTGTAACGACTGGCATAGCTTACTTTGTATCGACAAGCGAAAGAATGATAGCGTTCATGTTCGGAAATCCTTTTATTTTTATAGGATTATTCATTGCTCAGCTGTTCGCAGTAGGTACGCTCGCGGTAGCAGTAAGAAAGATGAGCGCGTCAACGGCTATGATGGTATTCTTTTTATATGCAGCTCTAAACGGCCTTACACTATCGTTCATTTTCATCGTATATACACAGGCGGCGATAACCAGCGCGTTCTTCACGGCCGCGGCCATGTTCGGAGCGATGAGCTTTTACGGCTATGTTACAAAAAAAGATCTCACAAGCTGGGGAAGCTTTTTTTTCATGGGCCTTATCGGCATAGTGATCGGTTCTGTCGTAAATATGTTCTGGGCGAACAGCGCTCTGTACTGGCTTATAACTTACATCGGCGTCTTCGTCTTTGTCGGCCTGACCGCTTATGATACGCAGAAGATCAAACAGATGAACATCATTGGTAACGAGGGCACGGACGAGGATAAAAAAGAAGCTATTATGGGCGCATTGACACTTTATCTCGATTTTATAAACCTGTTTTTGATGCTATTGAGGATATTCGGGAGAAGAAGATAGTACATACAATATTTCATAATTTGGAGGAAAGTTATGAGAACATTAATGATGATAACCATATCTTTGTTGCTTTGGAGCTATGTTTTTGGTCAGCCAATCGACACATGGGAAAGAAGATACGGCGGCGATCTTAACGAAGGCGGAAAGCAGATCATCCGGATGAATGACGGGAATTATTTGATAAATTGCAGCATCAGAACACCAGATGATAATGATATTATATGGGTGATTGCAATAAACGAAAACGGCGACTCGCTATGGACAAAGAAGATCGGAGTGGACGGACCTGCAAGTTTTTATATAAACGATATGGATTGTTCTTCAGACAGCAGTATATACATTGCCCGCGTTACTAATTATTTTGGTCAGGCGGGTTATATTTCAAAGAAAAGTGGTACTTTCGATGAGATCTGGACCAAATCATATACTAATGTTCCTTCTTTTGGTGCGGGTGTGAATGCCGTCGCATGCTCCAATGACAGCGGATGTGTCTTATCCGGATATTATCAGGAAAGTTTTGAATACGGCTCGGGATTTTTAGAAAAGCTTGATAAAAACGGAAATAGAGTAGCTTCCAGAGGACTTGAAAATACATTATTTGACTCGTTATTTGCTCTGTCTAATGATGTCAGATCGATCTTGATGCAGCCGGGATCATCCGGCGACGAGTACACTGTTGTAGGGAATTATGAAGTTATAGACAGTTCGTATACTGTTTTTCCTTATATTGCGATGTACAGCGACAGTCTGGAAATATTGATAGAACAGAACATCTTTCAGGATAAAGGCTATAATTTTCGAGGTTTAGATATTGTTAATTCAATGTATGTAATATTTGGCGAGTCAAAGCTGTTTAATTTAGACAGATCGCTCAGTTATTCTTCGTGGAGTACGGAATTATCACCTTCGATCCATAGTGTGAAACAAACCTCAAACGAAGATTTCTTTGTAGGAACCACATCTAAAACTTACAAGCTGAATAAAGACGCCGGGATAATCTGGGAAAAAGACTTCGGCAGTAATTCTCTCATTCCTACTGCTGACGGCGGATGCCTGGCTGTCGGTTCAAAATTCGGCGATGTATGGATATGTAAATTTGATCAGGACGGAAATTATACGAATATTGAGAATTTTGTTTATGAGGTCAGCGGTTACGAACTTCACCAGAACTACCCGAATCCGTTCAATCCAACGACAGAGATCAGCTACTCTTTAAAGACCACAGGTCAGGTCACGCTGTCGGTTTTTAACACGAAAGGCGAACTTGTCCGTACGCTTGTAAACAAAAAGATGCCGTCCGGAAAACATTCGGTAATTTTCAGTGCTGACGGTTTAAATTCGGGGATATATTTCTATAAGTTCAGCGTGGATGGCAAGGCTGTTCAGAGCAGAAAAATGATGATGTTGAAGTAAAGACAGGAGGTTAAAGTGTTTATCAAATCGTTAATGTGTTCCCTGATCTTTTTATCATGTTCAGCATTCGGAGCCTATATTCAAGATCTGGAAACCACAGTTTACCAGCCTGACGGGACCAAGCTTGATATTTACTCTTCAGGCGATGAATTCTACAACTACCTGCATGATGCCGAAGGTTATAAGATAATTCAGGGGCCTGACAGGTATTATTATTATGCGGCTATGGAGGACGGTAAATTCATCCCTACTTCATACAAGGCCGGAGCAGTACAGACCAAGAATATTCAGACCCTTGATAAGAATATAAATATCACCGAAGAAGAATACCATCAGCGTGTTGATAAGTTTAATGCGAAAGTTAACAAAGATATTAAAGCACCTAATGCCGGTTCGATGAACAACATTACGATCTATATAAAATTTCCCGACCAGGAAGAGTTTGGAGAACCCCGCTCATTTTTCGATCAGAGGTTCAACGGGACTGGTACGGGTGTAGAATCGTTGAAGAATTATTTTCTGGAAACTAGCTATAATGATTTTACCATCAATACAACTCATTATCCCGTTTGCGCCGATACAATTTCATTGTCTTATACCGCGCTTAAGCCGAGATATTACTATTTGCCTTATGATCCTGTACTTAATCCGAGAGGTTATACAGACCAGGCTGAAGCTGAACACGGGCTTCTAAAATATGCAATTGAGGCTGTGGCAAGCCAGATACCGCCGGAGATCAATCTTGATGTTAACGGAGACGGTGAGATAGACAACATTTGTTTTGTCATCAGAGGACCTCATTCTGCTTGGGCGGAGCTCTTGTGGGCGCACAAATGGGCACTTTACAGCTATAATGTCATGATCAACGGGAAATATGTCTGGACATATACTTTACAGCCGGAGAACCAAAATACTGTGACAATTTTATCGCACGAAATGTTTCATGCAGTAGGAGCTCCTGATCTTTATCATTACAATTTTGACGGTATCAACCCTGCCGGACCCTGGGATATAATGGAATCGGGGAACGGACACATGACCGCTTATATGAAATACTTTTACGGCGGCTGGATCCCTTCAATACCGCAGATCACTGCAAGCGGAGAATATACTCTGAGTCCTTTGACATCTTCAACAAATAACTGTTACAAGATAAAGCCTGATCCGCTTAGTAACGATTTTTATGTGCTTGAATACAGAAAGAGAGTCGAGAATACTTTTGAAAAAGATCTTCCTGGTAACGGTCTCGTCGTTTATAGGATAAACGGGCTTTATCAGGGTGAAGGGAACGCCTCCGGTCCGCCGGATGAACTTTTTATATTCAGAGAAGGCGGCTCTTTGACCGAAAACGGAAACACCTGCAACGCTTATCTTTCGGCTGATGTTGAGAGAACGGAAATAAATGATTTTACTGATCCTGCCGCGTATGAAAGCGACGGTTCACGATCAGAGTTGAACATATATAACATAAGCTCTGCCGGTGAGACGATAAGTTTTTATGTGGATATTTCAGGAACTCAATATCCGCCGCTGTGTAAATTCTCTAAATATAAGAATGGATCATATATCCCGTACGGTGAAGTGAGTTTTGACGCAGACGCATCGGCCTTGTCTGGAGATATGGATAAAGTTGAATATTATGTAAATGACATACTTGTATCTACCGATGAAACGGCACCCTATTCGTTTACAAAAAGCTTCAGTCAGGAAGAACTTGGTAAATACAGAATTAAAACGACAGCTTACAGCGGAGCCCTTACTTCATCGGATGTGATAAATGTAAAGATATACGACCAGGAAGTTCCAAACTGGTTCTATTATTATTCAGACGAGCCCTATTCCGAACTTTTCAACAGAGGCTCTATTGAGCTTGGAATAGCAGCAGTTTACGACCTTGGATCTACGAATTTTTACGCAAATAAGATATCTGTGGATCTGGTGCAGGATACTTATGGATTTAACGATGTACCGGGAGAGTTCAGCTGCGGTATTTACAGATATAACAACGGAATAACGGATGAATTACTTGCTGATCTCGGGACTTATATCTCGCCGATGGAAGGCAGGTTCGAACAGACTATACATTCGAACGACCCGTTTTCCGGGCAGATAGCACTTGTAATGAACATCGGATCGTATCAGTATATCAAATATGACATGAATGGAATTCCAGATTATTATTACATAATTGAGACCGGCCGTCCCTGGACAGGAGTAGTGGCAAGAGGCGTTACCGGCGCTTTGGATATGGCTGTAATGCTTTCAAAATATCCGACTTCGATCGAAGATAGCTTGATGCCTGAAACGACAGAGCTCTATCAGAATTACCCGAATCCGTTCAACCCTGAGACTTCTATAAAATATTCTCTTTCAAATGATGCTCAGGTGAAGCTGAATGTTTATGACATTGCAGGCAGGGAAGTGATTTCGCTGGTTGATCAGAAGCAGGATAAAGGATGGCATGAAGCTAAACTCAATGGAGACAAGCTTACCAGTGGAATATATTTTTACAGATTAAGCGTTGACAATAAAATTGTAGCAAGTAAGAAAATGATGATGTTAAAGTGATATTATGAATGATCTTAAACAAATAGCAAAAACGATCCGCAGGGACATTATCGAAATGATCTATGCTGCGGGATCCGGTCATCCCGGAGGATCTTTAAGCCTTGCCGATATTTTCGCGGTCCTTTACTTCGGACAGATGAGGCACGATCCGAAGGATCCTGCGATGCCTGACAGGGACAGGCTGATACTGTCTAAGGGACATGCCGCACCGGTACTGTACTCAGCTCTCGCAAGAAGCGGGTATTTCGACCCGGAATATCTGAAGACTTTGAGAAAGACTGATTCGTTCCTGGAAGGCCATCCTGCCATGAAAACACACGGGGTTGAGGTCGGGACAGGATCTTTAGGGCAGGGACTTTCGGTCGGCTGCGGACTTGCGCTCTCGTTCAAAAAGCGTAAGACACTGCAGAAAGTGTTCGTCATTCTGGGCGACGGCGAGCTGCAGGAGGGGCAGAACTGGGAGGCTTTCATGTTCGCGGGGCACAACAGGCTGAACAACCTGATCGCGGTGATCGACCTGAACGATCTGCAGATAGACGGCAAAGTGACCGAAGTGAATTCGATCGAGCCTGTCGCGGATAAGATCAGGGCTTTCAACTGGAACTTTATGGTCATTGACGGGCACGATATACCGCAGATCAAAACCGCGTTCGAAAAAGCAGCCGCATCTGATAAACCGTTCGCGGTCATAGCTAAAACGGTCAAGGGCAAAGGCGTATCGTTCATGGAGAACAGGGCTGAATGGCACGGAAAAGCGCTTAATAAAGAGGATTATGAAAAAGCGATGGCGGAGCTATTATGAACGGACATGATAAGATAGCCAACAGGTTCGGGTATTCCGATGCTCTGCTCGACCTAATTGCTGAGGATAATAATGTGATCGTCCTCGATGCCGACCTTGCCAAATCTACCACGACTTCAAGAATAAAGGATAAATTTCACAATAATTTCATAGATGTCGGCATCGCAGAGCAGAACCTGGTCGGCATCGCGGCGGGACTTGCGCTCAACGGACACATCCCTTTCGCTTCGACCTATGCGGCGTTCATTGCCGGCAGAGCGTTCGACCAGATACGGACGACGGTATGCTATTCCAACCTTAATGTCAAGCTCGCCGGCATGCACACCGGGATCACAGTGGGCGCGGACGGACCGACGCACCAGATGCTCGAAGACATCGCGCTGATGAGGGTGCTACCCAATATGGTCATCCTCAACCCCTGCGACGCCAACGAAGCCTACAACGCAACGCTCGCCGCATATAAGCACAAAGGTCCGGTCTATATCAGGTTCGTCAGGGAAGCAACGCCTGTTCTGACATCACGGGAGGATGAGTTCATTATCGGAAAAGCGAAAGTTGTCAGGCAGGGAAAGGATATCACAGTCGTTACTTCGGGTCAGATATTAGCGATTGTTCTCGATTCCGCCGGTATGCTCGAAAAAGAAGGATACGATATAGAGGTCATCAATGTCCATACGATCAAACCGCTGGATGTAAAATGCCTGTCGGAGTCGGTAAAAAAGACCGGAAAACTCCTCATCGTCGATGAACACCAGATACACGGAGGTCTCGGGACAGCGGTGTTCGAAGCTCTTACCCTGGAAAATGTTCATTATAAAGCCGGTATCATAGCCGTGAACGACACTTTCCTGACATCGGGACCTCATGACGAACTTCTTGAAAAATACGGATTTTCGGTCGAAGCTATATCAGAAAAAGTAAAGTCGTTCTTTCTTTATCACACCTTGTAGCCCAGTTCCTCAAGAGCTTTTTTATATTCATAGTATTTCAGTTTTCCATAAAGCCCTTTGTAAATTTCAAGGGCTTTTTTGTAACTTCTTCTTAAAGATCGATTCGGTATTTTTCCAATCTCCCAGTCTTATATAGATTTCACCGATAAATCTTAAAACTTTAGCCTGCTCAGGTTCCGAATCACAATAATCGTATAATTTTGTGTAGTAATTAATTGCCTCCTCATTCCTGTAATTTTCAGAGGAGTAATTTCCAGCAAAATAAAGATATTTTTTAGACTCGGGTTTTAATTCTGCTTTTTCAAAATGATATGCGAGATCGCTATAGTGTTTTTCAGGTTCATCAGAATAAAGGCTCTCTATCGTTCCTGCAGTGATCAGGTGCAGTTCCCTCAAAGGTTTCTTATTTTTTGTGACGGTTGATCCTGATTCCTTTAGGTACAAAACCATCTGCTCTGTGTAAAAAGGATTCCCCAAGCACTTCTGCAGCAGTAATTCAAGCAGGTTCTCAGAGATTTCCGTTCCGTAAATATTTTTCGCGAGCGATCGAACTGAATCAGCATCTATATTATGAATATCGTCGATCTCGATCACAACGGATTTCTGTTCACTTCTTCGGTTTCATCCTCATTTATACCAAAATAATTCTTAAAGAAATACGAAAAAGGATTAAGGCTTTTCTTCAAAAGCTCGTCGCACTGAAGGTAAAACCAGATTACTCCTTCTTTTTCAAAATAAAATATTGTCTAAAAAATTATTTTACTGGGGTTTATTCAAAAATCTGTCCCATCTGAAATTACCTTCAGAGTCCTTCGAGGCGTAAATAAGGACAGCTTTACCTATAACATCTTTCGTATCAACAAAGCCGAAATCCCTCGAATCGTAGCTGAATTCTATATTGTCGCCCACAAGAAATAACTTCCCTTCAGGAACTACAAAAGTATTAAGGTTGTATTCGTCTGAGATTTCTATTTCACCTGCGCCGGTGATCTTTTCGGAGTTATGCAGTATCCCGTCCACAAATACCAGGTCTTCTATTACAGTGACCGACTGACCCTCCACTGCGGCGACCCTCTTTATCATGTTGTTCTCGCAGCCCGGATAATTGTCGTTATCGACAACAATTATTTCTCCCTGATTTATAGCTCTAACGGCCGGTATCTTAAAAGAAGGAAGCCCGAAGCCTGAATCAACGAACGGCAGATAAGCCCTGTTTGGCGTATTTGTTCCGAAAACGAGCTTGTTGATAAGGAGAAAATCTCCCGGCAGGATAGTTTCAGACATCGAAGCCGAAGTAACATAATAGAACTCAAATATGACAGCCTTGAATATCAGAATTATCAGAAGAAGGAGTATGAACGATATGTATTTTGATCTATTCATCCACTTTAAGTAGAGCGAGGAAAGCTTCCTGAGGCAGTTCAACAGACCCGATCTGCTTCATTTTCTTCTTTCCTTTTTTCTGTTTTTCCAAAAGCTTTCTCTTTCTCGATATATCACCGCCATAGCATTTGGCAAGGACATCCTTTCTTAAAGCCTTGACGGTCGTTCTGGCGATTATCCTTGAACCTATCGCAGCCTGAATTGCACAGTCGAACATCTGCCTCGGGATAATATCCTTGAGCTTCTTACAGATCTTTTCGCCGTAATGATACGCCTTATCTTTGTGAATTATAGCAGCGAGGGCATCTATCTTTTCACCGTTGAGGAGTATATCCAGTCTGGCCATATCCGTAGGCTGATAGCCCGCGAGCTCATAATCGAAAGAAGCGTATCCTCTCGAAACGGACTTGAGCCTGTCGAAGAAGTCGAAGATCACCTCTGAAAGCGGGAAATTATATTTGAGGACCACTCTCGTTTCATCAATGTAGTCAGTAGCTATATAGACGCCTCTTCTTTCGAGGGACAGTTTCATGATGGGTCCGATGTGTTCTGTCAGCGTGATTATCTGTGCATTGATGAAAGGCTCCTCAACGCGCTGAATGTCCCTGCTCATGTCGAAATCTTTAGGGTTGGTGACCACTTCCACTTCACCGTTCGTCATATATACATTGTAAGTAACATTCGGGAATGTATTTATCACCGACATATCGTATTCGCGCTCAAGCCTTTCATGGATGATCTCCATGTGTAGCAGTCCGAGATAACCCACTCTGAAGCCGAATCCGAGCGCGGTCGAGCTTTCGGGCGTATATACGAGCGACGAATCGTTCAGCTTGAGTTTCTCAAGCGAGTCCTTCAGGTCGTCATAATCCTCCGTACTGACGGGGAAGACACCAGAATAAACCATCGGTTTTATCTCCTGATAGCCGGACAGAGGCTGGGGCGCGCCGTTCTTCGCATGCGTGACCGTGTCGCCTACCTTTATATCATGCGCTGTCTTCGTTCCGGTAATCAGATAACCTACTTCACCTGCTGAAAGAACATTCCTCCTGATCCTTTCGAGCTTTAGAATGCCGATCTCCTCGACATCGAACTGTGTGTCCTGATTGAACATTTTTATCTTGTCGCCCTGCCTGATAGATCCTTCGACGACTTTAATGTAAGCGACAGCCCCCCTGAACTGGTCATACATCGAGTCGAATATCAGTGCTTTGAGAGGCGCGTCGTCCGTCCCTTTCGGCGGCGGTATCACCGTGATAATCTTATCAAGCAGCTCATCTACGCCCTCGCCTGTTTTCGCCGATGTGAAAACTATCTCTGAATCGATACATCCGATGAGATCTTTCACCTGATTGGCAACATGCTCGGGCTGGGCTGCGGGAAGGTCGATCTTGTTTATCACGGGGATGATCTCAAGGTCCTGTGCCATGGCAAGGTAAAGGTTGGACAGGGTCTGCGCCTCGATACCCTGGGACGCGTCCACGACCAGCAACGCTCCTTCGCAGGCCGCGATACTCCTTGAAACCTCATAGGTAAAGTCAACATGGCCCGGTGTATCGATAAGGTTCAGGATATATGTGTCGCCGTCTTTTGCTTTATAACTCATTGTTACGGCGTGTGATTTTATCGTGATCCCTCTTTCCTGTTCAAGGTCCATATCGTCCAGTGTCTGGTTCTTCATCTCTCTGTCCGTCAGAGTTCCTGTAAGCTGCAGAAGCCTGTCAGCCAGAGTTGATTTGCCGTGATCTATGTGGGCTATTATGCAGAAATTTCTAATATTATTTTTCATTTTTCCGTTCGCTGTTAGTTCCGCGCGAAATATAAGGTTTAACACGCAATAAGTCAACAAACAAAAAGGGCTGCTTAAAAAGACAGCCCCAAACAGGTATTTGTTAAAAGGTTCAGGATTTAAGCGATTTTTTCACCGCATTTTCCGTGGTAATTTGTTTGACATGTTTTTCCTCATAGACTTTTGCTGAGACGGTTCCGTCCTTATTGATTGTTACAAGAGTTCTTTTTCCGCAGCTGCCGCATCCCAGGTATTTCTTTTCCGGTGTGTTGTGGAGTTCTCCGATCTCCTCACCGCAGTACGCGCATTTGACCTTGATCTTGTCTTTCATGTCCGGCTCCATTTAAATTATTTAATGTGCAACCCTCATGACTATCTCTCAATATACAATTTAATGATATTTTTCAATAAACCTAATGGAAAATCAAGAATTTTATAAAAATATTTCACTGTTTTGTCAGTACGACAGAAAAGAAGAGTGCGCCTGCTATGGCTGTGATAATGCCTACCGGAAGCTCGACCGGATAGAGTATCGTTCTTGAGATCGCGTCGCAGATAAGGAGGATAATACTGCCTGTGAGAAGGGAAGCCGGAAGGAGCCGTCTGTAGTTCCTGCCGAAGAAAGATGATGCGATGTGTGGAGCTATGATGCCTATAAATCCTATGGGGCCGGTAACTGACACTACCGAGCTGATCATTACGGACGATATTATGAAAAGCATTTTTCTTGTACCGTTGATATCTACTCCCCTTGATACTGAAATCTCGTCACCGATCGACAGCAGGTTGAGGTCGTTTCTGAAGTAATAGAGAAGAACGGACCCTGAAACGAATACGGCGGTTATGAATAAAAGGGCATTGAGACTTATAAGATCTATGCTTCCCATCGTCCATCTGGTAATCCTTACAACACTGGTCTGATCGGTCAGGTACTGGACAAGGAGGATAAGGCCGGAGAAAAAGAAATTAATTACAACACCCGTGAGTATCATGGAATTCGTGTTGAAAGATCTTTTGCCTGATGAGGCAAAATAAACTATAGTCACTGACAGCAGTGCCCCGAGAAATGCGGCGAATGAGGTAAGAAAAGTACCGAGAAAACTCGATATGGAGAAAAATGAGATGAACACTGTTACTCCGAACGACGCACCGCCTGCAGTACCGAGGGTGAAAGGTGAGGCTATCGGGTTACGGAAAAGTGACTGAAAGACAGCTCCGCACAAAGCGAATGTGCCTCCGGCTATTACGGCAGTAAGCGCACGGGGCAGCCTTATTTTAAAGATGATATCACCCGCAATTTCAGCCCCTGCCGTATTTGCCGCTCCGAGACCGGGTCCGGCTGCAATGTTGATCACGAAGAATAATAAAAACAGAACAGCGAGCAGTATGAATTTCTTTGAAAAAGATCTCATAATTTTATCATAACTCTTTTTTTATCGACAGGATTCTCCATTGAAACGAATCCGACCCCGTAAAGGCCGCTCACATCTTCTGAACTTACTTCACCGGATCTTTTTATAAATTCAATTTTTCCGTTCTTCAAAGCCATGATCCTGTCAGAATATTTCAGCGCGTTGTTCAGATTATGTGTAGCGTTCACTACAGTGATGTTCCTTGTCTTTTTGACATTGAATATGAGTTCCGAGATCTGGCTGTCATAATACGGATCGAGGTGTGTCACGGGTTCATCGAACAAAATGATGTCCGTATCCTGAGCAAGCGCGGAAGCAACGGCCACCCTCTGCCTTTCACCAGAACTCAATTCGTTCAGCTTGCGTGAAGAAAATTCAGAAGTGAAAGTTATTTTCATGCTTTCCTCGACCTTGAGGCGGTCTTCCTCGGTGATACTGCTGAAAGCGGACAAATAAGGATATCTGCTGAACATTATCAGCTCTTTGACCGTAAAATCGTTTGAAGGAAGCTGTGAAGTATATGTGATCTTTGAGGCAAGCTGTTTTCCTGCACAAACTGAGATATCCTGCCCTGCAACATGAACCGAACCCGAAATGAACGGAACTATTTTGCATAATGATTTCAGGATAGTGCTTTTTCCTGCGCCGTTCGGACCGATAAGAGACAAATATTCACCTTTTATGACATCGAAAGAGACATTTCTGATTATATGAAGGCCGCCCAGTCTGATATTCAGATCTTTCACTTTTATCATCTACATTTTTCTCACGATTATTATATCTGCGGCTGCGAGAATAAGGATCAAAAAAAGCAGGTGTCTCGAGAAAAGTTTCTTATCGGGTGATATAAGCTTTGTATTTTCATCAATTGCTTTCCAATCCAGAACATCATTAAAGGTCTCACGAAGAAGCTCAGAACTGTCTCCGTACTTTTCTCTTTCGTTATTCACGGCAACAGTTTTCAATACAGTGCCTTCAGGGTCTGTAATTTTGAAAAATCCTTCTTTCTGCAGAAGAAATTCCGATGAAAGCTCATGTTTTCCCGGATAATACTGCTCCGAATTTTCTACAAGTGCGAACTTTGTCTCCATTTTCAGCTTTTGTCCGACAGTATAAACATTACCCTCCGCAGTACCGTTTCCCGCAAGATATGAAAGTGTGTTGAAAATTAATGGGACTGCTATTCCGTTCTCAATTATGTTCGAACTGGTTTTTTCGAGTCCGGACGCCATAAGGGCTATTCTGCCTTCACCGTATTTTTTCTCCATCAGAAACGGATATCCGCCGGCTTTCATGATTACATTCCATCCCGCAGGTTTGAATTTATACAGATTATATATTTCGACGCTGCCTATGCCTTTAAAATTCTCATCAAAGACATTTCTGAAAATTTGATGTTCATGATCGGCTATTTCAGCATTGAAGAATGAGCTTTGAGGGTTTTCGTACCCTTCTGCCTGCGGTAAAGTAAGTTGAGGTGCCAGATTGGAGCTGTAATCGTTTATGTTGAATCTGCCGCCCGCGGAAATAAAGATCGACCCTCCCTCAGAAACATACCTCTTTAAAGCTGAAGACAGATAGGAACTTACGGCGGGGACCTCAGTGAGAAATACAGCATCATAGTCTTCAAATCTGAGCGATGAAAGGTCATCCGTATCGTAATTTTCTCCGGACAGGGCAGTGTTTTTTTCAGCGGATATCAATGCCGAAATGCTTTTAACCGCCGCTGAAGCGGAATCCCCGGCTATCAGTATTTTTTTCTCCGCCGATTTTGAAATGACGAGGTAATAATTATTATTGGTCGTGTTAGCATTATCTTTTATCAGTGCGTTCAGCAAAATAGAACGGTCAGCTGTTTCGGGCACGCCTACACTTATTTTCTTTACAGGGACTCCATTAAATTCGACGGGAGCTGAATAAATTTTCTGACCGTCAGAGAACATGTCGAGCGAGGTGTTTCTGAAGGCTGAGATCAGTGAAAAGGTGATCTCGTTATTGCCGGAAATGCAGGCAGAGTCAATAGATATATCGTCAGTATTTTCTGAACTGAATAGAACGGTCCTTCTTAAATATTCTGAAGAAGCTGAAATATCCTCATTTATATTTAGTTTTCCGTCAGTCAAAACGAGAAGCAGTTTGTTAGCATCGGAATACCCGTTCAGGACAGAATCCGCCTGCACAAGAAAATCACCGAACGGCCTTTCGCTTCCATATATCCTTGTTTCGGAAAGAAATTTGACAGCTTCCGCTCTACCGCCCTTGAATTTTCTTTCAGGATCGGAAGTGAAAATATAGAAAATACCGGTGTTCTCTGAGTCTGCGACCGTTCTTAAAGCAGTTTGAGATGCATTTGTAAATTTGTCGGAATCGTTTGAAACATCCGCCATCGACGGGGAAGAATCAAGGTAGATAACCGTTACATTTCTTTTGGACGGATCAAAATACGAATTCTCTCCGGTAAACGGACCGGAAAAAAATAGTATTAGTGCCGATATCGAAAGAGTTCTTATTATGAGCAGAATGATATCTTTCAGTCTTGTTCTGATCCTCACTCTCTCTGATATTTTCTTTAGAAGGAAAACGGAGCTGAATATGATCCTGCGGGGTTTTTTTTTGAAGATAAGATAAATTACAAGGGGTAAGACCGCAGCGGGTAAAAAGCTGAGATATTGCGTATTTTCAAAATTCATTTTTCCCCGTTGTTTTTTCGAATGTGGAATTTAAATCAATTATTTAAAAAAAACAACTGCGGTAATGCGATTATACCAACAATTTTATTATAATTTTTTTTCTTGTTTTTATATAAAGGTATAAATATATTTGGTTTCTTCGAAGGATCGGAAGATCTGACAGCAAAAATTGAAAAGCCGGGAGTTTAACCAATGAATAACGAAAGGAAGATACTTGAACTTAAACAGAAAACAGAACTTGCTGAGCTTGGCGGCGGGGAAAAGGCGATAGAGAAACAGCATTCGAACGGCAAACTGACAGCGAGAGAGAGGATCGATATTCTTCTGGATCCTAACAGTTTTTACGAGATCGACAAACTCCGTACCCACACATGCACCGAATTCGGGATGGAGAATAAGAAATTCTACGGAGACGGGATAGTAACAGGCTACGGTAATATAAATGGCAGGCTTGTTTTCGTGTATTCATTCGATTTTACGGTCATAGGCGGAACTCTTTCCAAAACAGTAGGTGAGAAGGTTTCCAAGATCATGGAAATGGCGGCAAAGGTCGGCGCTCCGGTGATCGGGATCAATGATTCAGGCGGTGCAAGGATACAGGAAGGCGTTGATGCTCTTGCCGGTTATACTAATATTTTTATCAAGAACATACTCTATTCAGGCGTCATACCCCAGATCAGCGCGATAGTAGGACCGTGCGCCGGGGGAGCGGTTTATTCTCCCGCACTGACGGACTTTATTTTCATGGTGAGAAAAACCGCTTACATGTTCCTCACCGGGCCAAAGGTAGTTGAAGAGGTGACGCACGAAAAAGTGACGGCCGAAGAACTGGGCGGGGCAGATGTTCACGGTAAAAAAAGCGGAGTTACGCATTTTACATACGATGATGAAAAAAGTCTTTTTGAGGGAATAAGGACTCTTGTAGGATTTTTACCGCAGAATAACACTGAGGAATCTCCCGTATCGGAAAACGGTGACGACCCGTTGAGACCGTGCCAGGAGCTGAACTCCATAGTTCCGGAAAATCCGAATAAGCCTTACGATATGAAAGATGTTATTACAAAAATTGTTGACAACGGAGTGTTTTTTGAGGCGCATAAGGACTGGGCTCAGAACATAATCGTTGGTTTCGCCAGACTGAACGGCAAAAGCATCGGCATAGTGGCTAACCAGCCTAAGGTCATGGCCGGCGTTCTCGACAGTAATGCTTCCGTGAAAGGAGCAAGGTTCGTGAGGTTCTGCGATGCTTTCAATATTCCAGTCATAACTTTCGAAGATGTCCCTGGATTCTTACCAGGTACAGCACAGGAATTTGCCGGGATAATCGATCACGGCGCAAAACTGATGTACGCTTACGGCGAAGCTACAGTTCCAAAGCTCACCGTTATTACCAGAAAAGCTTACGGCGGTGCTTACTGCGTTATGAACTCGAAACAGCTCAGAGGCGACATTATTTACGCATGGCCTTCAGCAGAGATAGCTGTTATGGGCGCTGAAGGCGCAAGTAAGATCGTGTTCGCCAAAGAGATCAGAGAGTCTTCCGATCCTGACGAAATGCTGAAGCAGAAGATCGAGGAGTACAGAGACAGATTCGCCAATCCTTATGTTGCGGTCGAAAAAGGTTTCATTGACGATATAATCGTACCTGAAAATACGAGGTACAGGCTTATCAAAGCTCTTGAAATGCTCAAGAATAAAAGAGACGAAAATCCGCCCAAAAAGCATGGGAACATCCCTCTTTAATCAGATAAAAATTAAGGAAAGAACGAATAGATGAAAAAGGTAGTTCTTATAATAGCAGCTGTAATTTTCGCAGTATCTTTGAGTGCCTCAGAGATCACAGACCGCCGTAACGAAAGATTCTCAGTTATCGCAGACAGCATTCTCGGCGAATATACAGATGCGGAATTTAAAACAGCTGTGCTTAAAACGCTCCAGAACAGTAATGCGACAAATACCGAGCTGTTCATACAAGAACTCGAGAAGATCAGAAAAGGCAGGGTCGAAGAGGATGAGAAGAAGTTCGGTATTGAAAATATAGAAAAGGAATTCAAACCCGGTATGGACGGATGGGGAGTGGCATCAAGCGGTATAATTGTGGTGTATATAGGACTGGTTCTGATCGCTTTTGTAGTAATGATATTCAATTTTGCTCTAAAAGAAAGATCTTTTCCAAAGAAGAAGGTCAAGAATAAAGTTAATCAGCCTGCGGCGGTAATAAACAAACCGGAACCCGTTCCTGTGCCTGAAGATCATCTGATCGCGATATCAGCGGCTGTCGAACTGTATTTCAGGCTTTATCTGCACGGGAGACCGGTCGGCACGGCGGCATCTACTCAAATGAGCAGTACATGGAAGAACGGTAATAAATTCGGTATCAGAAAAAATCAGAGGTAGGGGATATGAAAGAGATTAAGCTTGAGATACAGGGAAAGGAATACCAGGTGAAGATTGAGGAGTTCGGCCCGAAGGAGGCGAAAATTTCCGTTAACGGAACTACTTACGCAGTAGGACTGAAAGATCTCGGGGAACAGATAATCGTCGAACATGCGAACTTTACAGCCCCTGCGGCCGCCAGAATCCAGCCTGCTCAGCAGACATTTGCTCCGGCACCCGCATCCGCGCATTCATCATCGGGACCGGCCTCAGGCAACTCTCAGGTTGTGGCCCCTCTGCCCGGTCTGATATTGAATGTTCTGGTCAGGGTAGGAGACAAGGTCAATGCCGGACAGAAGATAATGATAATGGAAGCGATGAAGATGGAGAACGATATTACTGCCGGAATCAGCGGAACTGTCAAGACTTTAAATGTCAAGAACGGCGACAATATTTCAGAGGGTGACATTCTGGCCGTAATAGAATAAACAAGAGAGAATAGAACAATGGATACAGTAACACAACTGATTTCGAATACCGGTTTCGTAAATATAACGGCCGATAATATAATAATGCTGATAGCCGGATGCATTGCGATCTACCTGGCGATAGTTAAAAATTACGAACCGCTCCTTCTCCTTCCCATAGGTTTTGGAGTGATCGTGGGTAATATGCCTTATATGGCGGGACTTCCGATAGGCGTTTACGACAGTCTGTCAGCCGGAAATGCCCAGAACAGCGTATTCAGCCTTTTTTACTGGGGAGTTACGGCAGGGATATTCCCTCCGCTTATCTTTCTCGGGATCGGAACTCTTACGGATTTTTCTTCGCTGATCTCAAGCCCGAAATCTCTGCTTCTCGGTGCTGCTGCCCAGGTCGGTATCTTTCTTACATATCTCGGTGCTCTCGCTCTCGGGTTCAATCACCTTGATTCTGCCTCGATCGGGATCATCGGCGGCGCAGACGGTCCGACTTCGATATTCATAGCCTCGATCCTGTCCCCGCATCTTCTGGGTCCGATAGCTATCGCCGCTTACTCATATATGGCTCTCGTTCCGGTTATACAGCCTCCTTTCATGAAGATCCTTACGACAAAGAAGGAAAAGCTCATCAGGATGAAAGCCCCAAGAAAAGTTACAAAAAGAGAAAAAATACTGTTCCCGATAATCGCTTTCATTATATCGGCCCTTATTGCTCCCGGATCAATCACCCTGATAGGTATGCTCATGCTGGGAAATCTAATCAAGGAAAGCGGCGTGACCGACAGACTGTCAAAGACCGCCGGCAGTGCTATACTTGATACGGCAACGATAATACTCTCGTTCTCTGTCGGCGCAAGCACACAGGCTTCAACATTCGTAACTAAAGAATCTCTTTTAATATTCGGGCTGGGTCTGGCTTCATTCTGCGTAGCCACAGCTTCAGGTTTGATATTCGCGAAAATAATGAACCTGTTCCTGAAGGAAAAGATAAATCCTCTTATAGGAGCGGCCGGCGTATCAGCCGTACCTGATTCGGCAAGGGTGGTGCATCACTTCGGCCTTCATTACGACAAGAACAATTTCCTTCTGGGTCATGCAATGGCTCCGAATGTAGCCGGCGTGATAGGTTCTGCTATAGCGGCGGGAGTCTTTATATCTTTCTTCGCAAAATAGTTCGCTCAGACCTTTACGGCATCAATAAAATGCACTGCTCTGATATTCATTCCGTTTTTGGAAAAGAAATAATTCAGATATTCTATGCATTCAAAAGAAGGACAGGCTATTATATCATAACTATCAAGATCGTTTTTAACGCAGAAAGACCGTGTTATGAGCGATCTGACCTTTATGTTGGACCTGTCGAGAAGTTCCGTGCAGCCGCAATAGTCGGTAGTTAAAGGCGGAACAGTTACGCTTTTACTGTACAAGTGTTCTACGAATTCAGCCGACTTTAAGTTGTTCGAGCATTTAGGACAGCTGTGGAATATTATTTTCTTCGAATATTGCGGTTCGATTTCCTTAATATGTTCAGTAAGTATCTCGGTATGATCTTTAACCTCGAATCTTAAAAAGCCGTTGTTACCTTCGTTCATATAAGATCTGAGAATTCCGGTAGCACCTGAGCATAAACTGGTCAGGAAAGTGATCTCGACAAGCGAATTAAAAGCATTTACATTAGCCGACCTGTTCTGTAAAATGTTTTTCGACAATCCGGAATATAATAATGGATTTCCGCAGCAGACCTGCTGTTTCGGGATCACGGCTTCGATACCTGAATTTCTCAGGATATTGACAAATCTGTCCGATGTTTCAGGATACAGGTACTTTCCACCGCATCCGATAAAAACAGCGGTCCTTATTCCAGTATAATCTTTAAGTTTGTGCCTCTTGCGGATCCCGAAGAAATTCTTTTCAGGCAAATCTGAAAATTCAGGGACCTGAAAACGGAACATCAGAGCAGAGGTAAGTATTTTTAACAGTTTTATTTTTCCTATCCCCGATAACAGCCATTTTACTGAACGGACAGCTTTGAAATAAACAGAATGATCGGAAGACGAGAAGAGACCGGATGTCAGAATATCCTTCAAACTGGAGAAACGGGTTTTCGGCTTTATATTCCGTTTAACAAGAGACATAATGGAAACATAATCAACATCTGCGGGACAGTAATTAAGGCACTGCCTGCAGTCCAGACATGTAAAAATATGTGTTCTGACCCTGTTCCCTGAAGTAAGTTCTTTCTGCACAAGACCTCGGATGAGACTGATCCTCCCTCTTGCCGAGAATACTTCTTCTCCTGTCTCTTTGAAAACAGGGCAGATAATCCTGCAGTTGCCGCAGTTCGTACATTTGTCTGTCAGTTCTTTTATAATAAAATCATTTTTCGGCACTCATCCGTCCTTTAATCAGGTCAAAAATCTCTGTAGTTTTCAGATATTCATCGAAGAAAACAAGTTCTATGTCAAGATACCAGATGTTGTATCTGTTTATCTGTTCTTCAGAAAGTTTAACGAAATCCTTATAGGTCGTAACTATGACTTCAGACTCTTTTTTCATTTCGGTCAGGTCATTATCGAATTCCCGTCCGTAGCTACAGTGATCTTTGAAGCTCATTTTCGAAACTGTATCGAATTTATCGAAGAATCTGAAAAAAGGTTCCGGGTCAGCAATACCGCAAAAGGCCGAGATCTTTTTTGCCCTCAGTTCGTCCGGAGACATTACGGATATGCCATTGGACAGATGCGTGTATCTTATTTGAGAAAGAAGGACCGGTTTTTTGAATTTTTTCAGAGATCTGATCTTCTTTTGAACAGAATCAGCATCCGGCCCGGGGATCTTTGTAAGGATAATAATATCGCATTTACTTAGTCTTGAAGGGGGATCTCTCAATATCCCTGAAGGAAGAAGGAGTCCGTTACCGAGGAATCTGTCGTGGTCCAAAAGAACAATGTCGAGATGTTTTCTTATTTTTCTGTGCTGAAAGGCGTCGTCAAGAACAAAAGCGCCGTAAGAGGTACCCAGATATTGCGCTGCGCTGACCCTGTCAGCATCGCAAATCACATCCGCGCCTGTTTTATTGAATATAGTCAGAGGTTCGTCTCCTGAAATATAGGCGGAAGTATTTTTATCGACTTTAACTCTGCCTACGGAACTTCTGCCGTAACCTCTGGTAATCACCGCAGTTTTTATACCATTATCTTTGAGTGCTGATACAATTTCAGTCACAACGGGTGTTTTTCCGGTTCCTCCTGCGGCGATATTTCCGACAGAAACAGTAAAAACATCAGATTTGAAGGATGATAATATCCCTGTATCGTAAAAAAAATGCCTTATCTTCACGGTCAAATAATACAAAAATGTGAAGGGCAGTAAAAGGATGGCAGGTAACAGTGGAACAAAATTTTTATTTTTACGGCTCATGACAGTGTCTTTAATTTACTTTATCACATACCAGTCAAGTTCGGCTACTATGGAGCCTATATAAACTTTCGTTTCCATTTTAACAGGCATTTTCTTATCATCGGATGTCAGCCAGACCAAGACCTTTCCGTCTTTCTTGAAAACACCTCCGTCGGCCATGACAGGTTCAACGACCCAGCATTTGAATTTTCCCGCCTTGACCTTGACTGTCTCGGTTCTGTGGACTATGACCTTTATATCATACACCTTTTTATTGTCGGTCGCCGGGATGATGATCTCTTTTCCTACGCTCAGATCTAGAGTTCTAACATAAAAAAGAGCCGAAAGAGGGTCCATCACATTCTGAGGAATGTCAATTGTGGCCTTTCTCGTCATTTTCCCTTTCCTCTCACTGATATAATCAGCTTTAAGGTTGACCTGATCGTAATCGATGACCGTGTCGTCTTCATAGCTTCCTTCCCTTAAATTTTTCTCGAACCTGAGAGAATGCATGTTCTCCTTATCGAAATAGGACGCTGTGGCGTCTCTCACCTTAAATATCCAGTTGAAAGCGTTACGGGATCTTGCTGTAGTCACGAATTTAAAGACATCGGTTCCCCGAAATGCCAATTCTTCGTGAACTTCTATGGTCGCATAGCCTGCAAGTATTATTCCGTAGCTTACAGCGAAATGAAGATATTCCCCTCTTTTAAAAGGGTAAGGTTTCTTCTGCTCGACTTCGGCAGATAGAGAATCCTGTGCGGAAAGCGTGAATGACAGGAAAGCGATCAGTAAAGTAGTGAACATCTTCACAGGAATTTTATGAGACAATGGCTCTTCCCCCGTCGGTTTTTACGACTTCGGCCAGTTTTGACCCTGCGAGTATTTCTTTCTTTGTCAGGAATGACAGAAGCATAGAAATATTAAGGCCGGAAAGAGAAGATATTCTCCGATCTGATGAGGCGATTTTTTTTGAAGCTATGAAACAGCTGCCCCCGGGAAAGTCGGTTATGATAAGAAAATAATCCTCCGGATAACTTTCAGTTATGTCTTTAATCTTCTTAGTGATATCATGCGTCGAAAAGCCGTCGTTTGATAAAAAAAACACATCCCCCTCGTTGGTTTCACCGACTATTTTCCGGGCAACTTCGATCATAGCTGCGCCCAGATTGCCGTGTGTTACTATTAAAAGTCTGTTCTTATTCATAATCCTTATCGAGATATTTATTGAGTTTCTCCTTCCTTTTCATTTTCTTCATGAGAAGCTTATTGAATTCAGCAGCCGCGTTATACCCGTAAACTTTCAGATGGTGGTTCAGTGCTATTGTTTCGGCAATAACCGTAATATTTTTGCCGGGAAAGATCGGAAGTTTTACCCTTGGGAGCTCAACATCAAGTATCTTTATGCTGTCGTCCTCAAGCCCGAGCCTTTCGTATTCGATCTCTTTTTTCCAGTCTTCAAGCTGAATTACAAGCTCGACCCTTTTCTGTACTCTGATCGCTCTTGTACCGAATATTTCCTTAAGGTTAAGAATGCCGAGTCCTCTGATCTCCATGAAAGGCGTATATTCCCCTCCGCTTTTGCCTACAAGTACATTCTCGTCCTTTTTCTGTATCGTGACTACATCGTCAGCCACAAGCCTGTGTCCTCTTTCGACAAGGTCCAAAGCGATCTCGCTCTTGCCGATGCTGCTTCTTCCCATGATCAGAAGGCCAGTCCCGTAAACATCCACCAGAGTTCCGTGTACCTGGGTTGACGGTGCAAAAAAATCCTCCAGGTATGATGTGATCTCGCCGTAAACTTTCTGAAAAGGTTTTGTTGTGCGGAAAACGGGTATTTTCTTAAGAGCGCAGTCGTCAATAAATCTCTGATCTATCTTTTTCCGGCCCTGAATTATGAACGCGGGAATGTCGAAATCGCAGATCTTCTTCATATCGCGGGTATTTTTTGCCTCATACTGATCGTTAATGAAACTTATTTCCGTGGATGCGAGAAGCTGAAGGCTGGAGCTGTTGAAATCCTTAAAGTACCCCGTTAAAGCCAGACCCGGTTTGTTGAGGATCGAATTGGCTATTGATCTTCCGTTCGAGTAGTTGTTGTCGGAGACGGTCTTCAGGTTTATAACATGCTGAATATGCTTTATGAACTGAGAGACCGGAAGAGTTCTGTTCATGGTAAAAACTCCCATTATAATATAACCCGTAGAATTTAAGTATGATTGGCTGATAATACAACATAAATAATTAATTTATTACTCGAATATTCGAAAAAATTGATTTGTAAAAAGAGCAGAGTATAATTAAATTGCAACAAATCAGGAGATATAAAATATGAACGACGGGAAAATAAAAGATTTAACGGAGATAATGGGTAAAATATTAGATACTGTCGGCGAGGACAGAGAAAGGGAAGGCCTGTTAAAAACGCCGGCAAGAGCTGCTAAGGCATTCGGTTTCCTTACTAAAGGTTATGGGGAGGATATCAATTCAGTGGTTAACGGAGCTGTATTCTCCACAGATAATGACGACATGGTCATCGTGAAGGACATTGAACTGTATTCTATGTGCGAACATCATCTTCTGCCTTTTTTCGGGAAGTGTCATGTTGCTTACATTCCAAAAGGTAAAGTAATAGGTCTGTCCAAGATCGCAAGACTGGTGGATGTCTTTTCGCGCCGGTTACAGATACAGGAGAACCTTGTGAGACAGATCGCGGAAACAGTAATGAAATACACTTCCGCCGAAGGCGTCGGCGTCGTCATCGAAGCTCAGCACCTCTGCATGATGATGAGGGGCGTTGAAAAGCAGAACTCTGTGATGACCACATCCTGCATGCTGGGGAGCTTCAGGGACGACGGAGCTACAAGAGCCGAATTCTTGAGCCTGATAGGTAAATGATATGGAAAGAACGGCTGAAAAAAAAGCGGCTCTGATAACCGGAGGAGCGAAAAGGATCGGAGCCTACCTGGCGATCGGGCTTGCGGCTGAAGGCTACGACATAGCGCTGCACTACAACACTTCGGAGACCGAAGCTATAGAGACCAGCGGAAAGATAAGGTTACTGGGCAGGGAGTGTGCTATGTTCAAAGGCGACCTCAGGGATATAAATTTCATTCAGGAGCTTTTAAGGGCAGCCTTTGATTCTTTTCCGCACCTGTCAGTTCTGATAAATTCGGCGTCCTTATTCAAACGAGGGCCGATCAAAGGTACTGACCTGAAGATGTTCGACGAACTTATCAGCGTTAATTACCGCGCGCCGTTCTTCATGATAAAGGGGTTCGCGAAGTTTTGCACCGGGGGAAATATCATAAACATTCTGGACACGAAGGTCTCGGTATATCAGAATGTTTACGCCGCTTACATTATTTCCAGAACGGCGCTTAAGGAGCTGACCTCTATGGCTGCGGTTGAATTCGCGCCTGACATTCGGGTCAACGGTATATGTCCCGGGATCGTTCTGCCTGCAGAGGATGAGACGCAGGAATATGTAAGAAGGCTTGAAGACAGAAATCTTCTCGGAAGATCAGGTTCGCCGGAAGATATTGTATCCTCTGCAATGTTCCTTCTTAAGAACAATTTCATAACCGGTCAGACCATTTTCGTTGACGGCGGGGAAAACATTAAATAACCGGATAACAGGATGAAGATAATACTCAAAGGAATTGAGATACAGGCAAAAGTAGGTACGCAGGACCACGAAAGAACAAACTGTCAGGGTATATTCGTCGATATTGAATTCGAATACGACGCAGCTAAGGCTTCCGCCTCTGATGATCTACAGTACGCCTATGATTATTCGGAAGTGGTAAGAAAAGTGATCCGAACAGCCAAAGAGAACAGATTCTATCTTCTTGAGAGTCTTTCAGAGAAGATACTCGAAATCTTCAGAAACGACGGCAGGATAGTATCGGCAAAAGTGACTGTAAAAAAGCCTTCCGCCCTAAAAAATATTGAATTCGTTGCGGCTGAATCGAACTTTTAGGTCTGCCGCGGGTATATTAAGTTTAAAAACAGTTTGAAATATATCCTAAATGTGTTATATTTGCTGACTGAAAAAATCCGGAGGATGATTATGAAAAAGATGCTTGTGATGATAGTGATGACCGCCGCGTTCGGAGTCTTAGGGCAGAAGAATATGGGAGCTATAAAGGCAGGGATGTTTTTTCCGCAGGCCTGTGACGGAGGTTTTGACCTCGGATTCGAGTACGGATACCATATTGATACGAATCTTGATGTGGGAGTCAGCCTCGACTGGTTCAAAAAAGACTATGAGGACAAAGCTGCGAAAGGCGAGTACGAAGATATTCCGGGTCTTACTGCGGACCAGGTAGCCAAACTCAGCGAAACGATAATTTACGATTTTCCCGTAATGGTATCAGTTACCGCAAAATTCCCGATAAACAACAAGCTGAAATGGTTCGCTATGGGAGGACTGGGCGCAGAAATGCTCTATGCCTCATATAATTCTTATGACAGCGATGAGATAGATGAAAAATCTGAGTTTGCTTTCGATTTTAACTGGAGGCTCGGAGGCGGGATCATGTACAATCTGGGAGCAAGATCGGAAGTTTTCGGCGAGCTGGCTTACCATTACTCGAAGCCCAGCTATGAATACGAGGACGAGATAGGCGGAGTGGACTACACTCTCGAAAGAGAATATGACATGAGCGGTATTATGTCTAGGGTCGGCGTAAGATTTTTTATAAGATAACTGATAATTCAATAAAAAGGGAAAAACAAATGAAGTACGGCAATTTTTTATTCTCAAGCGAATCGGTGACCGAAGGTCATCCGGACAAGATAGCCGATCAGATATCGGACTCGATCCTTGATGCGGCGCTGAAAGACGACCCTAAGAGCAGGGTTGCGATCGAAACATTCGTAACCACAGGACTTGTGGTCGTCGGAGGAGAAATGACGACCGATACATATATTGACATACCTTTAGTGGTCAGGAACACTGTGAAGGAGATCGGTTACGATCATTCCTATAAAGGTTTTGACTACAACACCTGCGGCGTCATTTCGACGATCGACCGGCAGAGCGACGACATTGCTATGGGCGTTGACAGGGACGGCGCCGGGGACCAGGGAATGATGTTCGGTTTCGCATGCGACGAGACCCCTGAATTCATGCCTCTCCCGATAACTCTTGCCCACCAGCTTACCCATAGACTGACTGAGTGCAGGAAAAAAGGGCTGATAGAATTCTTAAGGCCGGACGGGAAATCACAGGTCACCATAAATTACAAGAACTGGATACCCGACTCGGTGGACACGGTCGTGATCTCGACCCAGCACGATCCGCTTTTCGACGGAGATCATACTACAGCAACCCAATTGAAAAAAGAGCATGCTTTAATTGAAAAAGAGATACTTGAGAAAGTCATAAGACCTGTGCTTCCGGAGAATCTGGTGAAAGGGAAATACACAACTCACATAAATCCTACAGGAAGGTTCGTGACAGGCGGGCCAATGGGTGATACAGGACTTACAGGCAGAAAGATCATCGTTGACACATACGGCGGATATGCAAGGCACGGCGGAGGAGCGTTCAGCGGTAAGGATGCCACAAAAGTGGACAGGTCCGCGGCTTATATGGCCAGATATATTGCAAAAAATCTAGTGGCCGCCGGATTTGCTCAGAAGCTGGAGATACAGCTCGCTTACGCGATCGGCGTACCTGAGCCTGTATCCATCATGGCTGAAACTTTCAGGACTGGAAAGATATCCGGTGAAGAGATAGTTAAACTGATAAGAAAGCATTTCGACCTTACTCCTTCAGGCATCATTAAAAAACTCGGACTTCGCAAGCCCGTATTCAAAGCTACAGCAGCCTACGGTCATTTCGGGAGAGACGGGTTCTCATGGGAGAAACTTGATATGGTAAATAAGCTTCACTCTTAGGGGAATAGATGAGGTCTCTGACAGGCATTTTACTATTTTTTCTGTTCGCTTCCCTTTTTCCGGGGGAGTTTGATCTTTTTGAAGAAAGGCAGGAAGCGGACGAATCGGTATTCAGGGATCACAAGGCGAACAAAGTATGCGCTTCTTATACACTTTTTCCTGCGGACCTGAAGAACGGGTCTGTTGAATTTACCCGTTATCTGGGTAAAAAAGTAGGATTTTTTATAGAAAGCGCTTATTCCGAATCGGGAAGCTCATTTGAAGAAAAAGCCGATATATCTACAGGCATAGCTTACCGTTTTACCAAAAGAGCGAGGACATGGATTTTTACGGGTGGGCTCGGATTCTCAGCCAACGACGATGTGGAGGATTACGATAATATCTCCAAGGGCTTCAGGCTGAATCATCTTACTGGCAGATTTAACGCCGAATATATTTTCCCATTTGATATGGGAGTGTTTTATTCGATGAAGGCCAGAATGCCTCTTGAATTCGACCTTGACGAAGATGTCAGCCCCATGCATTCGGTCGGTATTATATTCCAATTCTGAGATAATGACGGATGAAATATTTTGTTATACTTGTTTTTACGCTGATCTTCTCCGTTCTGTATGTGTTCCTTAGAGACAGGACGGCATCTGAATACGCAGCTCCTGTTCTTGAATTTTCAGATGATGGCATATATTCAGAAAAAACATCAGACATTAAGATACTGAAAAAGAACAGGGTTGTGATCTTTGACATCTCCGATCTGAGCATGATCGGGATATCGGACAGCACCGGAATGCCTTTTTTAAGCAGGATGTTGTCTAATTCACAGAACTATACTTCAACATACAACCTTTCGCCCGAAAGAAATGTTTCGCTTAAAAGTTTTTTTGAATGCCTGCCGCCTTATAAGCTCTATAGTGAGAAAGGACCGTATAAGGATCTTAAATTGCTTATCAGCAAAGATATGAGGAACAGTTCGATTGCGGGACAGTTCAGAGATGCCGGATATATCACAAGAGCCTTTTTTAAAGATACTCTTTCACAGAAAATTTTCGGTAAATATTTTATGACCTCAGAAGTATTGCTTTCGGATGAAAAGAGAATTGAAGCGTTATACAAATCAGTTGCCGCGGACATAGGGAATGATATACTTTACTATGCCGACCTGACAGATAAAAGTGCGGGTAAGTACTATCTGAGAAGAATTAATGACCTTATGGAAAGATTGTCTTTAAGGCTTTCTGAAAGATCAGGTATAAAATTAAAAACGGTACTGATCTCCACATCTCAGACAGTTCCTCTGTCAAAAACTTTAACGGTATTCAGCGGATTTAACACCGAACCTTATACCGACTGCCTAAATGTGGCAGTGACGGATATGTCCAGGACTCTTTTGAACCTCTGCGGAATCAAACCCAGGAATTATTTTGCGGGATTTGACCTCAGCGACGGCTTGCAGGAAAGAGATTACTTTGCAGGGTGTTCAGGAGATACTCTAATATTGTTCAACGATTCGATAATTTATAAAAAGCTCATGCATTCCCCGCTGTATTCCGTTATTGACAAGACTACCGGGGAAGATATTACATCAGATTATATCGGGGTCAACGAAAAATTAGAGGAGCTTATACCGCGATATTTCGGTGGGGATTATGTTAAATATATGATCCTCAACAACACATCCGGAGAAAAGAGGACATTTAAAATAGAAATGAGATCAAAAAGACGGTTCGAAGAATACGGCAGTCTGGAGAATTATTACTCAATGAAAAGCAGGAATTACCGATACACGAAAGTAATAACGAGAGATATAGAACCGGGAATGAAGGATACTCTGAGAATATATTATGCGGGTCTTTACCAGGATTTTCAGTACACTTTCAACAACAGTTACAGGCTTTCATACGGTGCTTTGGGAACTAATGCGGGAGAAGTTAAGAAATTCAGCGAAAATTCTTATTACGGCATGGTTGCTGAAAGGGATAATGTTCAACCGGTTATCGGCCATGACATGATCATATTCAACCGCAGAATTAATTATTAATCTTGCCAAGTTGTGAAAATTTAGTTATTTTGGCATTTGTTCGGCCTTTAGGTTCGACAGAATTAAATAATATAAGGGGGGGTAGGGTATGAAGAAGTTCGTGATAATGTGTTTGGCTTTAACGGTCTTCAGTCTGAGTGCGGCTATGGATGAATACGACAGGAAGTCGATCTCCGTTTTCAAACTGGATGTAATTCAGCCCGGGGCGGCTATGGCCTCGCAGCAGGATGTTGATTTGGTCTATAAGATGATATTCGACAAGTTCACAGGGATGGGCAGGTTCGACTACAATCCGATACCCGCCGGTGTTACAGATCCGGCTCAGCTTTTTGCGATCGTAAAAGAATATACTGCTACCAAGATAGAGGAGAGAGCGGCAAAACAGTGGGACATCAAGAACGAATATTACGGAACGAATTTCGTGACAGGCGAGAATGTCGACAAGATACTGAACGGAGCGTTCATATTCTTCCCGACGCTTGAGACTTTTGTGGTCACGAAAAAAAAGGACAGCGACGATTTTACCTGTACTTTGAGCGTGATACTTGAAATTTACTCGGCCGAGAACAAAGGTACTACTGATGCGCCTGACTGGCAGCCGAAGCTGGAAAATACGGTAAGAGCCACCGGGTCGAACGCTCTGGGTAACCTGTTCGACATCGGTCTCGGCGGAAAAAAGAAGGACAAAAGAACCGAAGCCGTCAAATCATCGACGAACGGAATGCTTATGTTCCTGGAAAAAGAAGTAAGAAAGATCGATGCCTTCACGATCAAAGCCCTTGTAACAAAAGCAGAGCCGAAAATAGATAAAATATCGTTCAATTTCGGTAAAAATGTGGGCGTGAACATGGACGACGCATATACCGTAGGCTATTTCCAGAAGGACGACAAAGGCAAAGAGAAGTTCGTTGAGACTGGATTTATGAAAGTCAGGAAAATAAAAGACAACGAATCGGAGTCTCAGCTTCTTATCGTGACTAACCCTAAGAATGAGAAAGAGGAAGATATTTTCAACGAATACGATCAGGTTTATGAATATCCGCTGGTGGGGCTGAACATTATGGTCGGCGGCGGAGTCTCAAGCTTCAAGTACTGGGGGGATACGGATCTCAATGTCGAATCTGAACTGACTGAAGAGAATATAAGTGGTTCATTCGGTCTTGGTATTGAATACGACATTGCCAAATTTATAAATATTCCCGAACTATATTTGAGTGTAAATGCAGATATACTTGCGGCACAACCTGGGGAAGTTACTTTTGGCGCGGATATTTTGGAATTCGAAACATCAACGGCAATAATCGAATTAGGCTTAACAAAGAAATTTTTTACAAGGAAGTTGGGCTGGTATATAGGGGGGGATATCGGTTATATGGCCTTAACTTCCTCATGTGAAACTTTTCCTGAGCTGGATGGCGATTTTTATTCTGTCGGCGGGAAAATTAAAGGCGGCATGAACTATCTGCTCAGCAAGAATCTCTATTTTGATGCCGGAGCAGGTTTCAGGTTCTACGGCGAACTTATGAATGAAGACGGAAACGAAGTATTTGAAGGAGCCGGAGATATGGAAGGTGAAGGCTGGCTCACACCTTCCGGATTCGTAGTCAAAGTAGGACTGGGTTATACCCTGTAATAATTTTGGAGAGTTGAAGTATGAAGAAATTACTAATCATTGTCCTGTCGTTCACATTAGCCTTGTTCGCCCAGGATGAAAAGGAAAATAATAAAATCGGTCTCAACATTGTGTTCGGGGGCGGATTCAATATGATGAAGAGCTGGGAGAACTATCCTGATGTTGAGGATAATCTTGACGACATCCCGGGCGCAGGTCTGATCGGAATGAGGATCGAGTACGATCTGGGTCAGTTCGTCGGATTTCCCTATACATGCGTTTATATCGGTTCAGATTACCCTATAACTCAGATCGGCAAGATCGGAAGATATAACGATGACGGAAGCAGCATGCTTGATTCAGAAGGTAAAACTATGTTCTTCGAGCATTCGCATACCACCTTTTTCTTTGAGTACGGGCTTGTCAAAAAGTTCTATTTCGACGGTTTCGGTATCTATTTCGGAGGCGCATATCTTCACGAATCTATGAGCCTCGATAAAACAAGCGATTCGTATGACGAGACTTATAAACTTTATTCACGAAATTTTAAAGGTTTGTTCGGCATCAATTACATGATAGACAAAGTCTGGTTCTTCGATCTGCAGCTTTCATACACAGCAGCGGGAGCTTTGATGAACGAAGACGGTGAAAAGGTCTTTACTACTGCCGACAGCGAGAACATTTTCCCGAATTTTCCGATAGAAGATGTGGAAAAGAACGAATATCTTGTGCCCGGAGGACTTTCTGTCAAGATCGGTCTGGGCGTGAGATTATAATTTAAAACAAAAGCGGAGTTGATATGAAATTCAGAACTGTATTGTTAGGGATACTGATAGCTGTATGCCCGATGATATTTGCACAGGCAAGCGAGTATATGCACGACCATAACATTACCGAAGTAGAAGTTCAAGGTACGGGAATGAACATGCAGGCGGCGATAAATGTCGCAAAAAGGAACGCGATCGAAACAGCCATAGGAACATACCTTGTGTCCGAACAGGAAATGCAGAACTATATGACCGTTAAGGATCAGGTTCTGGCCAAGAGCGAAGGGTTCGTAAAGTCGTATGAACTGTTAGATAAGTCCAAAGGACCTGACGGTGCCTGGACAGTGACTATAAAAGCGGCAGTCACAAAGGATATCATCATGAACGATCTTGAAGCTCTCGGGATACTTTTGTCACAGCTCGACAATCCTTCAATAGTCGTTTTCTACGCGCCTAAAGGCGAACCGTACGACCAGAGGTTCACTGAGCAGGGAATTAATATGATAAACCAGTATTTTACAACGAACAGGTACGATGTGTATGACCTTGACCAGCTTAACGCGATGATTGAGGACGATATGAGCATGAAGCAGATCTCTATCGGCGAGGATGTTGACATGGCCCAGATACTGGCCAAGAAGTTGAAGTCCGACATTTATGTTACTGTTTCGCTGATACTTGAAGATCTGGGTAACGGCAAGAAGAAGGCAAAAGCCACAGCTAAGATATTCAACGCGTCAACGGCCAAACTTCTCGGTGTACAGAATGGATATTCCGACGAGATATTCGGAAATGTTACCGCTTATGACGCCAACATCGATCAGGCATGTAAGAAGCTTATGCCGCTCATTATGAACCAGGTCAAGGGCTACTGGAAAGAGCAGCTCGACAAGGGAAAGCAGTATGTGATACTTTTCAGCAAACTCCCTGAGGGAAGAAAAGTAAAGAGCGCGGTGCTCGCTGCGCTTCAGAACGGAGCCAAGGAAGTGAAAGTAGTCACCGCCGGAAGCGAATATCAGGTCTGGGTAAATTCCGATATAGATACATACATAGATTCGATAGGCGATGCGATCGAGGAAATTTACGGAAGCGATTTCGACTACAAGAACAGGGGAGACCGTATAGACATATTCCCTGTCAAATAGACATACATTTAAGGGCGGAATTGAACCGCCCTTTTTTTATTTAGTTGAAAATTTAGAAATTATTTAGCATATTGCATCGGTGAACTAAACAGGAGAGTATCATGAAGATCAGGTTATCTGTAATTATTACGCTTATGCTGTTTTTATCATCATGTGTTTCCGTAAAGTATGTAACACCTTTTGGGAATGAAAATGATCAGTCTGCTGTTACTGAAAAAACAGCTGATCCTAAACTCCCTGCGGGAAATAAGATCAGCCAGTTTTCGAACGACCATAACATTACCGAAGTCGAGGCTCAGGGGATCGGAGCGGACAGGGACGCCGCAATAAGGGATGCCCAGAGGAATGCGATTTCGACCGCCATCGGTACATATCTGGTATCCGAACAGGAAATGCAGAACTATATGACAGTAAAGGATCAGGTTCTGGCAAAGAGCGAGGGTTTTGTTAAATCTTATTCCATACTAAATCAGGCGAGAGAGGCCGACGGAAGCTGGGCGGTGACCATCATGGCGGCTGTGACAAAGGACATTGTGCTGAATGACCTTGAGGCTCTGGGCATCCTTCTTTCACAGCTCGGGAACCCTTCGATGGTGGTCTTCTATGCTCCAATGGGAGTGCAGTATGATCAGAGATACACAGAACAGGCTATCAACAACATCAATCAGTATTTTACGGTCAATCGTTACGATGTCTATGATCTCGACCAGCTGAACGCGATGATAGAGGATGATATGAGCATGAAACAGATCGCTCCGGGTGAGGATGTCGATATGGCCGAGATACTGGCTAAGAAGTTGAAGGCAGATATTTATGTTACTGTCGCGATAATACTTGAAGACCTCGGAAACGGTAAGAAGAAGGCAAAGGCGACGGCTAAGATATTCAATGCTTCGACTGCTAAACTGCTGGGTGTTCAGAACGGATATTCGGATGAGATATGGGGAAATAATACTGCCTATGACGCCAACATCGACCAGGCTATCAAAAAACTGATGCCGCTAATTATGAATCAGGTGAAGGGCTACTGGAAAGAGCAGCTCGATAAGGGTAAGGAGTACATTCTGATGTTCTCCGATCTGCCTCAGGGAAGGGAATACAAACAGATACTTCTCGATGTGGTTTCTTCAGGCGCGAAAGAAGTCAGGAAGGTCACTTACGAGGAATATCAGATTTGGATCACGAATTCTATTGACGATTATATAAATTCCATCGGCGATCAGCTTGAGGAAAAGGTTTACGGGAAGGAATTCGACTATGATAACAGGGGAGAGCGGATCAATATATTCCCTGTGAAATAAGTCATCACCTTCCGATAAAAAGAGTTTTTCCGGAATATTCAGGATCGCAGGTCAGATTGACCTCAAGCTTTCTCCATCCCGCTTCGTCTCCCGGTGTGGGTATGTGGGTCAGATGAACTTCGCAGTCATGAAGTTCTTTGAGCTTTTCAATCGACATCTGAGCCGCGGGATTGAACAGGGCGCTGACGGACAGGACTATCAGTGTTTCCTCGACATCCAGACTCGCCATTTTACCGTTAAGAATATTTTTCTTCAAATGTGTCACAGAGTCGATTATGCTCTGCGGCAGCAGGAACATGTTGTCCGGCAGACCGGCAAGATGTTTCGTAGCGTTGAGTATCAGGCTGGATGACGAGTGAAGCAGCGGGGAATTCTTCCCCGTGATGATCGTGCCGTCTTGGAGCTCTATCGCCGCGCCGCAGAAAGCGCCTTCGTTGCCTTTACCGCTTTCTTCGGCCTCTCCGGCGGCCTGTCTCGCGGGCATCACGACCTTCCTGTCCTCAGGTTTCGCGCCTACCTTATCCATGATCTTGTATGCGTGGTCTAAAGTTCCTTTGTCGGTCAGGCCCATGGCGTATTCGACCGCGCATCTGAAGTGCCTGCGGACGATCTCCTGGCGCGCTGCTTCGGTTATGACCGCGTCGTCAACTATGCCCGCGCTGGCTCTGTTCACGCCCATGTCCGTCGGCGATCTGTACATCGACTCGCCGCCGGTAATCTTCTCAAGTATCCTCTTGAGAAGATGGAAAGCTTCGATGTCGCGGTTGTAATTCACAACCTCAACGCCGTACGCTTTCAGATGGTGCGTGTCGATCAGGTTCTCGTCTCTCAGGTCGGCGGTCGCGGCTTCATAAGCTATATTGACCATATGATCCAGCGGAATGTCCCATATCGGGAATGTCTCGAATTTCGCATAGCCCGCCTTGATGCCTTTTTTATATTCGTGATACAGGTTGGACAGGCATGTTCCGAGCTTTCCGCTGCCGGGTCCGGGTCCTGTTACTATTACGATCGGTTTGGTGGTGATGATGTGCTCGTTCTGACCGTATCCTTCGTCGCTAACTATCAGATCGACATCGGTGGGGTAGCCTTTTGTGGGCTTGTGGAGATAGACTTTTACGCCTCTTCGCTCAAGTTTGTTCTTGAAGGCATTGGCTGAAGGCTGGTTCGTGTAGCGGGTGATCACTACTGCGGTGATGTTTATTCCCCAGTCCCTGAAATCGTCGATCGTTTTGACGGCGTCCACATCGTAGGTAATGCCGAAGTCAGCCCTGATCTTGTTCCTTTCAATGTCGCCCGCATGGATGCAGAGGATTACATCTATTTTATCCTTTAAAAGCTGCAGCAGTCTCATTTTTACATTCGGATCGAAGCCGGGAAGCACTCTGGCCGCGTGATAGTCGTAGAGGATCTTGCCGCCGAACTCCAGGTACAGTTTATCGTTGAACCTGCCCACTCTCTCAAGAATAGCGGAAGTCTGTTCTTTCAGGTATTTTTCGTTGTCGAAGCCGATGATCTTTGAGTTTGCCATTTTTCTCCCAGGAAATTTTCGGATGTAAATATAAGATAATGTCAGGATTAAATCAATAGATCATAAACTGTAATGTCCCTCTGTTTTAATCAAAAGAATTCCTCGAGGCTTGCCTCGGGGTTGTTCATTCGGATATGCAGGTATTTAAAAAAGAATACGGTATTGACGAGATACAGAATTCGTCGCAGGCAGTTAAGATGCTGAGGTGTTTTTATGAAAAGCATCCGGATATTTTTGTTGTCGGTGCAGGTTCACTCCTTGAGATAGCACTGGAGAAAGAAGATATCAGTTTTTCCGAGTTTCTTGAAGCGTCGGAAGAAAGGTCAGGCTGCTTAATATTCCATACTATCTTGCGGGTCAGGTCGGAAAAATTACCGGTAATTATGTATAGTAAATTTTCTCCATGTTCTTACAGAACAAATTGACTCAGGCATAGTATAAGTCACGAAAAATATTTAAATTTAAGCATAAAGGAGCGGCTATGAATTCGGACATCAGGGAAATAACGGAGAAAGTCGAAAGGGAAAGCAAATTCCTTGATATTCTGTCGATGGAGATCGGCAAGGTGATCGTGGGTCAGAAATATATGGTGGACAGGCTGTTGACGAGTCTTTTTACGGGCGGGCATGTGCTTCTCGAAGGTGTTCCCGGGCTTGCAAAGACCGAAACGGTAAAAACTCTCGCGAAGGCTGTGGATGTGAAGTATCAGAGGATCCAGTTCACGCCCGACCTTCTTCCCGCCGACCTTATCGGTACGATGATATACAATCAGAACACGAATAATTTCGAGACTAAAAAGGGGCCGATATTTGCCAATATAATTCTTGCGGACGAGATCAACAGGTCGCCGGCAAAGGTGCAGTCAGCGCTGCTCGAGGCTATGCAGGAAAAGCATGTTACTATCGGCGAGAACACTTTTTATCTCGAAGAACCGTTCCTCGTGCTCGCAACGCAGAACCCGATCGAGCAGGAGGGAACTTATCCGCTGCCCGAAGCTCAGGTGGACAGGTTCATGCTCAAGTTGAAGATCACTTATCCCACTCCGGCGGAAGAGCTTGAGATCATGAGAAGGGTGACCGCTCAGAAAAAGGCGGATATCAAGCCTGTAATTTCTCCGGAAGAGATCAGGAGGGTAAGGGAGATCGTAAAAGAGATATACATTGACGAGAAAGTCGAAAAGTACATCATAGATATAGTCAACGCGACAAGGACGCCGGAGAAATACGGGCTCAAGGATGTTGCTTCGCTCATCGGATACGCTGCTTCGCCGAGGGCATCGATCTACCTCGTGATGGCGGCCAAGGCTCAGGCTTTCATGAAGCGCAGAGGTTTCGTGACTCCGGAGGATGTCAGATCTATCGGAATGGATGTTCTCCGCCACAGGATAGGCGTGACTTACGAAGCCGAAGCGGAAGAGATCACTTCGGAAGATATCGTTAAAAAAATATTCGATACTGTCGAAATACCGTAAACAGCTATGGAAGAAAGAGAAAAGCAGAAGGAAATACTAAAAAAGGTCAGGTTCATCGACCTCAAGACCCGTAAGGCTGTCAACGAGCTCTTCGGCGGAGAGTACCATTCCGTATTCAAGGGACGCGGGATGAATTTCTCGCAGGTGCGGGAGTATTCATACGGAGACGACATAAGGTCTATTGACTGGAATGTGACGGCGAGGATGAGAAAGCCTTTCGTGAAGGTTTTTGAAGAGGAGCGCGAGCTTATACTCATGCTTGTCGTCGATATATCCGCGAGCGGCAGTTTCGGCTCGGAAGAGAGTTTCAAAAGAGAGATCGCTGCGGAGATCGCGGCCCTTCTCGCATTCTCGGCCGTCAAGAACAACGATAAGGTCGGGCTGATCCTGTTCTCCGACAAGATAGAAAAGTTCATACCTCCCAAAAAAGGCAGAAGTCATGTGTTCAGGATAATCAGGGAACTTTTGTTCTTCAAAGCTTCCTCTACAGGCACTTCAATCGAGACCGCGCTCGAATATCTGAACAATGTACAGAAGAAAAAAGCCATTTCTTTTTTGATATCCGACTTTATGGACGACGGCTACGAAAAGGGCATGCAGATAGTTTCAAAAAAGCACGATCTTATAGCTATAGACCTTTACGATAAAAGAGAGCGCGAACTTCCCGAAAAAGGACTGTACGAGTTCTTCGACAACGAAACAGGCAAAACTATGCTGGTCGATCTGAGCAGTAAAGCCAACCGCGGGATAATTAAAGCCAATATAGATAAAAAAACTGCGCTCAAGTCGAAGCTGTTCAGGAAGAATAAGGTCGAAAGCATCAGCATGGAGATCAATAAACCCTACATTCACCCGCTCGTGGCATTTTTCAAAAAGAGGA
This sequence comes from bacterium UBP11_UBA4055, assembly GCA_002382735.1. Taxonomy (GTDB): domain Bacteria; phylum UBA4055; class UBA4055; order UBA4055; family UBA4055; genus UBA4055. The sequence continues at coordinate 49,297 of DFZN01000059.1, read as the reverse complement.
AAACGAAAAAGTGAAGAAATTTATATTTTTAATACTGGCGTTGACCTTTGCATTGAGCGCGGAGATCAAAATATTCACGAACAGGACCGAACTTTATACCGGCGAGAGGCTTCGGATAACGATCGAACTTGACTACCCTGAGGGATCGACCGTTGACCTGAGCAGGATACAGAACACGCAGTCGGAGGATTTCGAGCTGGTGGAGTCGGTCGTGAAGTCGCAGGGAAAGGATGCGGGGCTTGTGCATGAGGTATTTCAGAACGATTACGCCGTTTTCGCCAAAGAGGGCGAGCATTATTTCGGACCGCTTGAATATTCATTCGTGAAAGGCGAGGATGTTTTCGAGTTCAAAAGCGATTCGATCAGGGTCAATGTGAAGTCTATAATAAAGGAAGCTAAAGTAACGGTGGTCGATTCTCTGGGCAATCAGAAAGAGGTGTCTTTAGACTCGTTAGGCATGGTTCTGCCGATCAAGGATATAGCTGTTTATAAAATGTCGGCCCGGGAGAAGTGGTATCTGGGCACATTCTTAGCTTTTGTCGTTCTGCTCGTACTGACGGTGTGGTTCATGGCAAAAAGAAAGCGGAAGAAGAACGGCGCGGAAGAGATCGTTATAGAAAAGAAGATCCCGGCTCATGTCATAGCGTTTCAGATGCTCGATAAGCTTAAGGAGAAGAAATATCTTGAGCGGGGAGAGTTCAAGGACTTCGCGGCGGAATTATCGCTGATCTTCAGGAATTTTCTGGAGGACAGGTTCGATTTTCCGGGAGCCGAGCTGCCTACAGAGGAGCTCAAGTCAGAGATAAGATCAAGAGTGACGGACGCCGAAACGATAGAGAATTCAGATAAGCTTTTAGAGGTGACGGACTTTGTGAAATACGCAAAATTCATTCCGCTTGAAGGAGAGCTTAAATCGTTCATCGAGTTCGCATATAAGGCTGTAGATAAACTGAAAGAAGAAACGAACGGTAAGAAAAAATGATATTCAAATTCGCCGACCCTCATTATCTGTATTTGTTATTCGTGCCTGTTATCGCACTGTTATACCATTTCATAAAGCAGAAACGGGCGTATATAAGATTTTCCGGCTCAGAAACTTTTTCCGGCATAAAGAAGACTTTGAGGGTCAGGCTGATCGAAACGCCTTATGTGCTCAAGTTCATCGCGGCCGCCCTGATGATCCTTGCGCTCGCACGGCCTCAGTCCACTTCAGAGTCGTCCGAGACCACGACCGAGGGTATCGACATCATGCTCGCGCTGGACATCTCGACCTCAATGCTCGCTCAGGATTTTCAGCCCAACAGGTTCGAGGCGTCACTTGATGTTGCCCGGGAGTTCATCAACGGACGAAAGAACGACAGGATAGGCATGGTGCTTTTTGCGGGAGAAGCATATACACAGTGCCCGCTCACGACGGATTACGGGATACTGAACGAGCTGACGCGCAACATCAAGACGGGTGTGATCGAGGACGGGACGGCGATAGGGTCGGGCATCATCACCTCGGTCAACAGACTGAAGGGCAGCGACGCCAAGAGCAAGGTCATAATACTTTTGACGGACGGCGACAACAACAAGGGCGAGGTGAGCCCGGAAACGGCGGCGGAAGTTGCCTCGGCTATGGAAATGAAAATTTATACCATCGGCATAGGCAGATCCAGAGCGCCGTACCCTTTCCAGACGCCGTTCGGCCAGACTGTGCTTCGCGAGGTCGAGTTCAAGATAGACGAGGAGATGATGACTAAGGTCGCATCGACTACCGGCGGAAAATTCTACAGAGCAACCGATAAAGATAAACTCGCCAAGATATACAAAGAGATAGACGAGCTGGAAAAAACGAAGATCGAAATTAAATCATACAAGCGGTTCCACGAAAAATATCATCTGTTCCTTCTGCCGGCGATATTTTTATTTTTGCTTGCATTGCTGCTTGAAAACACTATATTTCTCAAAAACCCTTAAGGGGGAAAAATGGGAAAGAAAATACTCTTATTCATCGGTTATGTACTGATGGCTTCAGCCTTTTATAACGGGATACTGGCTTATGTAAATAAAAATCTGACAAGTCAGATACCTGATATTGAACTCGGTATGGGTGAATATCCGATGTGGCACCTTCTCGGAGTGCATGCCGTTCTTTTTCTTGTCGGGCTGACTGTTGTCATGATCGCAAGACGGAAGAAAAATGAAAACAAATAAGGTCATTCCGGTAAAATATGTCAGTGGTAAGTATATTCCTATTCGCCGATCACTTTAACGAGCACGCGTTTCTTTCTCTTACCGTCGAACTCCCCGTAAAATATCTGCTCCCACGGTCCGAAATCCAGCTGCCCGTTCGTGACGGCGCAGACGACCTCTCTGCCCATGACCTGTCTTTTCATGTGAGCGTCTGCATTGTCCTCATAGCCGTTATGCCTGTACTGCGAGTGCGGTTTTTCGGGCGCGAGCTTTTCGAGCCAGACTTCGTAGTCGTGATGCAGCCCTGATTCGTCGTCGTTGATAAAAACTGAAGCCGTGATATGCATTGCGTTGACAAGCACAAGCCCCTCTTTTATGCCGCTTTCGTCTATCGATCTCTGAACTTCATGCGTAATATTGATAAACTCCCTTCTCTGCGTCGTGCTGAACCACAATTCCTTTCTGTATGACTTCATTTCTCCTCCGATGACAGTTTCAATTTATATATTTCTCCGACAGCTGCCTCCATAGCGGAAAGTTCGTCATCTGTCAGGAAATCAAAGTGATTTTTTCTTTTCCTGAAAGATATCCTGCCCTCATTTTGAACGCATAACTGAATGAATAGATCTATAAGCCTGTCCGGCATATCGATTATATCCTTAACGGCATTTTTGGCACGGTCATAATTAACAAGAAAGTCCAGTTCTTCGGTAAGTTCATTTTCGATCGTACGGATAACAAAGTCATAAAGATATTCAGCCTGAACTGTCATATCGGTGAATCTGTAAAATTTATCCGTGCTGTTCAGAACGGTCATTATTCCTTTTTCGTCAAGGCTGTATTCGGTCAGCTTCATGATCTTTTTTGAGAAGGACTCAAGAGAATCATTGTAATCCGAAGGATTTTTTAATATTACCGCAGATACGGGAAAAATAAGCCCGTCAGGTACAAGCCCCCTGATAGATAAGATATTATGGATCAGAAACCTGTGGATCCTTCCGTTACCGTCTTCGAAAGGGTGCAGGAATACAAATCCGTATGAAATAATCCCTGCATGAACTACCGCGGGAACTTTTCCTTTCATCATATTCAGGTGAGCAGCTTCAAGGCCTTTCATCATGCTGATCAGATCATCAGGTTTGGGAGATATATAGTGGACGATCTCCTTCTGATAAGATACGGTCTGTCCAACATAGTTCTGTGAGCTACGGAAGCCGGAGTCAGCGAATCTGGGATCAACTGTCCTGTTCTGCAGCTCAATAAGTTTTTCTTTACTGCAAAAATCTTCCTGTCCGGCTGATTCGAGCAGAGATATAAATTTTTCCGTTCTCGAAAAACCGGGTTTGATGTTCTCGATCTCAAAAGATGATTTTGTTTCTTTGTTGTAAAAATAACTCAAGGCTCTTTTTATAAGTTCAGGAGGATATGACCGGAGAACATTTTCGCACAATTTCTTCAGTTCTACCGATTCGAATATTTTAAGCTTTTCAGTTTTTCTGACCGTCGGGCAGAAATCCCTATTACCTAAAAGGTTATTTAAGACACGGTGTCTCTGACTTCTTGCTCCCGGAGACACAGTGTAATAGAGTCCGCTCTCAAGAGCTTCTATATAATTTCCGCTTTCCAGGTCTGCTAAAGGCAGCCGGACACCTTTGAAAAATTCATAAAAGAACCAAATGCGGCGCGAATATTTTCCTGTGGGTTTCGATCCGATATAGTCGAGTATCTCATTCTCGCCCGCTGCATCAAAAATTAAATTTAAGCAGAGAAGATCGACGCCGTCGTATTTCAAAGCGAACTCAAGATGGTCTTTTGTGTCATGTCCCGGCCAGTACTTATGAGGATATATATCTTCCGTTACTTCACCATTCATTACGGTACGGCGTTCACTGTGGTGAGATATCTTCGAAATGTGCTTAAGGGGAAATGTATCAATGCCGTATTTACTGATCAGGAAAGAATAGCCTGCAATTCTATATTCCGGACGGTTCGTTTCCATTCAAACTCCGTAAAACAATTATCATCTGTGAAATATAATTAAAAAATGTCGCAAAGTCAAATAAATAGTTAAAATATCGGTAGTTTACGGTAAAACAATTATATAATTAATGATTCGATTATTTTTAAATTCAAATTCCGTAAAAGCATTATCAGCTTAAATATTCTTGACTAAACAGCGTAATATTTATTATATTCAATACTCTTCAAGTAAACGGTAGAAAACAAGTTAATTAACCAACGGAAACAATGAGATGAGCGAAATATCCAAAACCTACGATCCTACACTGATAGAGGACAGGATCTATGCGGAATGGCTGAAGAAGGGCTATTTCAAAAGCAAAGTCAATAAAGATAAAAAACCTTACACGATAGTGATACCGCCGCCGAATGTTACAGGTATGCTTACGATAGGCCATGTGCTCAATAATACTCTTCAGGATGTGTTCATCAGATACCATAAGCTTAAAGGGTTCGAGACCTGCTGGGTGCCCGGAACGGATCATGCTTCCATCGCTACAGAATCAAAAGTCACGGCTATGCTTAAAGATCAGGGAATTGATAAAAAGGATCTGGGCAGGGAAGAATTTCTTCTTAAGGCGAAGGAGTGGAAGGATAAATACGGCGGGATCATAATTCAGCAGCTCAAGAAACTCGGCTGCGCATGCGACTGGGAGCGTGAGCGTTTTACCATGGACGATGACTATTATAAAGCCGTTATAGACACATTTGTCGATCTTTATAAAAAAGGTCTCATCTACAAAGGATACAGGCTGGTTAACTGGTGCCCGGCCTCGATGTCGGTGATCTCTGACGAGGAAGTCGAGTTTATCGAGAATAAGGGACACCTGTGGTATTTTAAATACCCGATCAAGGACTCGAACGAGTTCGTAACAGTAGCGACTACGAGGCCGGAGACGATGTTCGGCGATACGGCGGTCGCGATTCATCCCGACAACGCCAGACTTAATCACCTGATCGGCAGGACGGCGGTACTGCCGATCGTCGGCCGCGAGATCCCGATCATAGCGGATACGCACGCCGATCCGGAAAAGGGTACGGGCGCCGTCAAGATCACGCCGGGTCATGACCCGAACGATAATCTTGTGGGGCAGAGGCACGGGCTTGCGGTCATAAACATCATGAACCCGAACGCAACACTTAATGACAATGTACCCGAAAGGTTCAGAGGCTTAGACAGATTCGTAGCGCGTAAGAAAGTCGTTGCGGAACTTCAGGAACTCGGGCTTGTCGACAAGATAGAGCCGCATATAAACCAGCTCAGCGTGAGCCAGCGCGGGAAAGAGCCGATCGAGTATCTGATGTCGGAGCAGTGGTACCTGAAAATGTCCGAACTTGTAAAACCTGCTCTCGAGGTCGTGAATAACGGAACTATAAAATTCCATCCCGAAAAGTGGATAAAGACATACAACCACTGGCTTAACAATATTCAAGACTGGTGTTTATCTCGCCAACTATGGTGGGGACATAGAATACCGATCTATTACTGCTCAAACAAAGGATGCGAAACCGTAAAAATGTGCGAATCTTCTAAACCTGACAAATGTATAAAATGCGGATCATCCGATCATATTCATCAGGACAATGATGTTCTCGACACATGGGCTTCAAGCTGGATCTGGCCTTACGAGGTTTTCAGAACCCAAGAGGAGCAGGACTATTTCTATCCGACAAACATTCTCATAACAGGACCCGATATTCTTTTTCCTTGGGTTGCAAGGATGATTATAGCAGGAATGGAATATAAGCATGAAATTCCTTTCAGAGATGTTTATTTCAACGGAATGGTAAGGGACGAAAAGGGCAGAAAAATGTCTAAATCTCTCGGTAACTCACCTGATCCGCTGAATGTTATAAAAGAGTACGGCGCTGATGCATTGAGGTTCACTATGATCAGGCTGACACCTGTAGGAAACGACATTCTTTTCTCGACAGACAAGTGTGAGATAGGCCGAAGTTTCGCGAACAAGATCTGGAACGCGGCAAGATTTCTGATGATGAACAAAGAGAAAAATCCGGATGTTAAACAGATATGTCACACTGACTTCATCGAAGATAAATGGATCAATTCGAGGCTGAATCATACGATAGAGACAGTTGAAGAAAAATTCAAAACATTCCAGCTCAACGAGGCACTGAAAGCGATTTATGAATTTTTATGGAACGATTTCTGTGATTGGTATATCGAGATGGCAAAATCAAGGTTTCAGTCCGAAAATGAAGAGGAAAGAAGATCTGTTCTCGAGAACGCTTTCTATAATTTTGATATTGCGCTCAGGCTGCTTCATCCGTTCATGCCGTTCATTACAGAAGAACTCTGGCACGGGATCGAAGAGAGGAAGGAAAGAGATTCTATCATGCTCTCATCCATACCTGAAGCAGACAGAAAGCTAATTGACGAGGAATCCGAAGGGGTTATGGAAACAGTAAAAGAACTGATCAGTAAGATAAGGGTTATCAGGGCTGAAAATTCAATTCCTCCTTCAAAGACGCTCAAGCTTGTTCTTAAAACAGAGAACGAAGATCTTAAAAAGTTCACTTCGGTTATAATGTTCCTGGCTAAGATCGAGGATATAGTTTTCGATAAAAATGCGGACAAACCTAAACTCTCGGCTTCCGAGATGGTTAACGGTATTGAGCTTTTCATACCGCTCGAAGGCGTAATCGACCTCGGTGCAGAAAAAGAAAAGATCGAAAAAGAGATCGCGAGGCTTGAAGGGATAAATACGGGCATAAACAAGAAACTGTCAAATGAGCAGTTCGTTTCGAATGCGCCTGAGGCTGTTATCAGCAAGGAAAAGGAAAAACTGAATAATAATATCGAGTCTATCGCCAAACTAAAAAATAATATCGAGAACTTTCTGTAAAGTTATCAGATGGGGAAAAAACTCATAATACTTCTGGCCACCCTTGTCACTCTGCTTTCAGGCATCGATACAGAAAGTTATGAGGCTGTTCAGATAACGACCGAACCTTCGGCGGAAACTTCTTTGGCAGTAAAAAACTCAAATGAAATCTATTTCGCTTCCGACAGGTACGGGAATTTCGATGTGTTCAAAAAAGACCTGAAAACAGAAAAAGTTACCCGCATAACTACGCAGCCATCGAACGAATATCCTGTATTTTACGGCAAAAAACTATTAATGATCTCGGACGAAACGGACATTCACGGCAATATTTACGAGCTTGAAGATAACGGTTCGCAAAGACTGCTTTATCACTCGGTCGGTGCGGAAAAAAGTCCATTCCTGAACGGGTCAGACTTGTATTTCACTTCCGGCGGGAAGCTGGGTGTAATAAAAAGATCCGGGAAAAAGCCTTCATTCACAGGTTCAGATATAGGAGAAAAAGCCTTGCTGTCGGGCAGAGATATTATCTATTCGGCTTCAGGAGATATTTACGGATTTTCCAATATTTATGTTTCCAGACTTGAGAAAGGGAAATTATCCGAGCCGGTGCAGGCTACCTTCGGTACAAAGATCATAACAGGGTTGAGCGCTCCGCATGACGGCTCATATATTGTCTATTCCGCAATAACCGGCGATACCAACGGCGACCTGCTGCTTGATATAAAGGACAATTCCGTTCTTTACAGAATCAATAAGGACGGGGAATACTATTCCGACCCGATGCAGCTGACTCCCGAATCATATTCGTCGAAAGATCCGGTCGTTACGCCCGAAGGCAGGATCTGTTTTATCTCGGACAGGATGGGCAGCAGCGATATATGGTCATGCGGGAACGAAGGAATAATCCCCGATCTCAAAGATTTTATCGCTCAGGCTGAACTGTCGGAGAGGCTTTTTGACGAATACAAGGCGAAATCAGCACTTTCCGCCATAACAGGTTCTTCCGGTACTCAGTACGGCGAACTTCTGAGCAGCGCGCTTCTGTCATACAACAGGACGATCTCATTCCAAAGCGGCAGTAACGACGCCCGCGCTGAAGTATATTTCAGGATAGCGGAAATATATGAGATCCAGAAAAAATATGCGCAGGCTGAATCCATATACAGGATCATCATAAGCAGGTACGCGGACGACGAGATCATATCCTCTCAGGCTGAAATAAAAAGGATCAGCGTTGAATTAAAGAGAAGAAATATCCCCGAAAATGTTTACGGATACGAGATAGACGAATATATCAGATACTTAAATTCTCTGGAAGAAAAGTACAGCTCGAAAGACGCTCTGAACAGCATTTACCTCAAGATCGGGAGGATATATTTCTTTCTCGGAAGATACACAACGGCGGGAAGCTATTTTTTGAGGTGCAGAACGAATGCGGACGGGACAGATGATCCTGAAAGCCTGTTCAGCCACTCACTTTCGACCTTGGGTGAAGGGAACGCGACTGCCTCGGAAAGCATGCTTGACATATCCGTCAGGCAGGCAGGCAGTCCTGAAGACCGGGAAAGGTATATAAGTTCCTACTTCGAATTATCTGAGCGGACCGGTACGATAAGAAACAGGATCTACAACATAATCACGAATGAAAGTATCTCTGAGGAGATCAGGTCTTACGCCGCTCTTAAGGACGGTGATATCAAAGCGAACTTCGAGGATAGAGCTTCAGCTTATAGGGAAGTTAAGAAGTATTATGTTAAAAGACCCGATAATGTTACGCTGAAGAGATTTTCCGCCCGGGCAGATCTGAAACTTTCCGAAATTCTGGCAGAAAACGGTTATGAGGACGAATCGGAAGGCCTGCTGAAATATATGACGGCCAGTTATAGAGGGATCGACTATGACCTCTATTCGATCGCCGCAGGAATAAAGCTCTCTGAAATATATCTGGAACGAGCAGAGAAATTCAACTCCCGCAAGCTTTACGACAACGCACTTCTAACCTACACAACAGCCTATGAACTGGACAACAGGAACGCAGAGATCATCAGAGGTATAGCTGACTCGTACTCAAACCTCAACAAAACGGATGAAGCGATCAGGTTCTTTTCAAATCTATACAACAGGAACACCAACGATGCGTATTTGAATTATGCGATGGGCTACTCTTACTCGCTCAAAGGTGCGGTAAAAAGGGACATGAACGAAGCCGTGAATTACCTGAACAGAGCACTCGAACTCGACAGCGGCCTTAAGCATGCCTATCTCACACTTTCATTCTGCCACGAGGCTCTTCATCTGATCAGGATGAAGGAGGAGTCGGACGGTGATGACAGGAACTTTTTTCTAAAAACGCTGGACTACATAACCGGACCGTTCAAATTTATTCTTGAAACAGTCAATATTATCGAAGATACGGATACAGACCATACGGAGACCGCTATAACCCTTCTCGGAAAAGGCCTTATCCTCTGTCAGAAAGAAAGCGACAGGGAACTTGAAATGAAAATGAAGCTCAATCTGGCCAACAATTATTATAATATGGGTGAATACGCCAGGAAGCAGGCTCTTTTCTATTATCTGGAAGTCATAAACGGCGGATATGAATTTTCGTCCTCTCTGCAGAAAGCGATGATCTATGAACGGACGGGACATTGCATGTTCACCGCCGATGATGACGCTGCAGTCGAATATTATGACAAAGCGCTTGAGCTGTACGGGAATATCAACGACAGGAAAGGCGAGCTTAGAGTATCAATGAGAACGGCGCTTCTTTATCTCACTAAAGAGGATAAGGAGGGCGACATGATAGGCGGTGACGAAGCTTTCAACAGGTATTCCGAGATAATTCTCAAGCTGAAAAGCGAGGACAATCCTGAGGCGGTCAGCCTGATAAAGAGGAACAGCGCCTTCGCGAAGCTTGTCGATCAGGAATATACAGCCTCAGCAAAGATCATAGATGAAATATTTGACAACGAGCCGGATTTTACTGATGAAAGAACCAGAAATAACATGATAGTACTGAATTTTCTGGGACTTGATATCCCGGTATGGAAGCTGGATCTGGTCATAGGTTCGCAGTATTCAGAAGGATTTGAAGGAACGGACGAACTTGCGCTCTTATACGCCATGCAGGCGTCGAACTATCATTTCATAAAAGACTTCAACAAAGTCAGCGAATATCTCAAAAATAAAGCCGAAGTGTTCAGAAAAAAGGGAAACAGACTAGCGCTCAGCCTGATAGAGAACAGGCTCGGTATCGTTGAATATTACAGAAAGAACTGGGAAGAGAGCGTAAAGAGGTTCGAGAATTCGAAAAAAGCCTGCCTTGAACTTGAGCTCTACGGTGCCGCACTGGAGAACGAGAATAATATCCTGAAGGCTATGCTGAGCGGATCACAAATAATGAAATTATCCGGTCTTTCCTCCGCAGCGTCCGATACGACAGTCCTTTCGGTCTCAAAGACAGCCTCGGATGTTTTCAGCAGGGCAGAGAATCTGAACCTTAAAGGTGTCATGAATTACTCGCTGTTCAAAACTCTGATCACGGGACAGCCTGCAGAAAAATATCAGGCTTTCAAATATCTTGACAGATCAATAAGGGACCTGACGGCTGCTGACTCTGTCATATCAGCCGTAAAAAGATCGTCCGAACGGAAGAACAGGATCTCCGCGGCGATACTGTTCAACCTTGCCGCAGCTCTTCACGAAAGCGGCGACCTTGAGCGTTCTATTAAGGTTTTTGTGAACGGAAGGGCATATTCAGACCTCACGCGTGATAAACTTCTTAAATGGAGATATCTGCTTAGGGCGGGCGACATAGCATCTGAACCTGATCGAAAGCTCGAATACTGGGCAGGATCAGAAAAACTTCTCTCGGAATATCTTCCTTCTACCGCGGATTATGAGCTCGTGACCGGCTGGAGAGAAGACATAAGACCTCTTTATGACAGGCTGATATCGGGATATTTAAAAAAGAACGATATGTTCGCCGCTATGAACTTCGCCGAAAGGTATAAAAGCAGGATCCTTCTCAATTATTACTCCAGCAGGTATATCGACTATAAAGAACAGCTCCATCAGATCCATATTAAAAAGATCAGGTTCAACAACGAAGAGATAATCCGTTACAGGCAGAATGCGGAAATTATGAGGAATAAAGATCCCGTAAAATATGCAAAAACTATTGAAGAATACGAAAAACAGGCTGATTTTTATGAAAAAGAGCTTGATGAGATATTCAGCCAGATAAAAAGATCGAACGATGAGAGGCTGCTTCAGTTCGTCAGCATAGAGGACATAGACGAAGATGCCCTTGATGAGATAACGGGGGAATACAAAGCTGTTCTGAGCATTTACTCGATGCCTGACAGAGACCTTTATTTTCTGAGGAGGGCAGGATATACCAGATTCGCTGAAACCGCGCCCGGCGAGGCTGAAAAGATCTATGAGATATTCTCGAGCGAGCTTGAAGAAACTGAACACCTTTTCATAATACCGGATCCTGACAACGGTTCGTTCGCGGGTCACTCAATGAGCTCGGGATATATTCCTGACCACCTGATAGTGACTCTTATTCCTACCGTCAGGAGCTTAAAGACTGTTACGGAGAACGCCAATATCAACTATTCCGAGTTCAAGAAAGCATCGGAGATAAGGGTTAAAAGCGAAGACATGGCTCCCGCATTCGAGAACGGCGGTATCATTTACTTTGACGATCCTGTAGGGTCAGGTGCAGTGAACGCGCTTGAAAAGTCCCTGTCATTCGGAGGCAACACTATCAGGGTTAAAGATATTCTGAAGTACAAAATACCCGCATATGCCGTTTTAACAGGCGAGACAGGAAAGGACTGTATGGAAAAGCTTATAATGGCCAACAGCATGATATTCGCCGGCGTGCAGACGGTCATTATGTGCACGGACAGTGCAGACGGGAACGCGGCCGTGCTGGCTGAGAAACTCCGGACAGAAGCAGCGGAAAAGAGTATTGCTGCGATCATTAAGGAGAGCGGGATAGAATGCACTGTCTTCGGCCTTTCGGGAATGGACAAAGAAGAGCAGAAGGAATTCGCCTCATCCAACCTCAGAAGTTCACTTATGGACGCAGTAAGATATTACAACAGCAGGGTCTATGAAAAAGCGGCCGTACATTTTATACAGGCTCTCGCGATGGCAAGGAATGTCGGCGACAAACAGGAACTGAACATACTTAAAACACTCATAAGTTCTCTTTCTAAGATCAAAGACTATAAAAGGGCTGTAAGTTACGGGTTTGAGCTTATAAAATACGCTGAAGATAATTCACTCGACAAAGAGAAGATACAGGCTTACGATTCCGTGTCGAAGGATTATTTCAGGAATAAGGATTACGACAAAAGTATTGAGTTCCAGAATATGATAATTTCCGATCCTTCAGCTCAGGATGAGGATAAAAATGCGGTCTTCGATATGCTTTCTGTGATATATTCGTACAAAGGCGATCATAAAAGAAGTATCGAGTACAAAAGGAAATACCTTGAAAGAACAGGCCTTCTCAGCTCGGGAGAACTAGATATTCTTCCGGATGAAGCAGGCGCAAAAGAGAGCGAACTGCTGTTCAATTCTCTCAGGAACATCATGGTAAGCTATTACAGGGCGAACGAGACGGATTCCGCACTGTCAGTTTACAACTCGATAAACAGCAACCTTGAACTTTTCGAAGATGTGAGCGCGGAGTCCTTCGGCGAACTTCTTGTGTCGGCGGGGCTGTGCTATATGAAAATACCGGAATACTCCAAAGCCGAAGAGCTTTTTTTTGAATCTCTGGAGTATTTTGACAGCGAAGCGCGGAAAGTACCTGTTTATATAAGTATAGCTGATGTTTGTTATTATACCGACAGGCTTTCTTCCGCGCTGAAATATCTCGCGCTGGCAGAAAAAAGCGCAGCGGACGACGGCGAGAAAATGAGAATATACAATACCCGCAGCCTGGTAGAGGTAAAACTCAATAATATTCCCGCCGCAAGGACTTATTCCTATAAAGCGCTCGAGAAAACGATAGAGAATTCAGATGAGTTCACTGAAAGCACAGCAAGAGTGAACTTGGCCAAGATTATGATACTCGAGAATGATGTTACAGGCGCGCAAAAGAATCTTTCAAAAAGCATCGAACTGGCACTCAAGACAGATAATGTTCAGGCCGTGATATCAGCGGAGTTTTACAGGGGCGAGATAGCTCTTGATCTTAAAAATATGCCTGACAGTGCTCTTATAAGCTACTCAAATTGCATCGGACTTTCAAAAGATGCCGGGGACGGTTATTTTACGGCCAGAGCACTTTACGGCAAAGGCTCATCGTTACTTGCCCTGAACAGAACGGACTCAGGTATGGTTTACATTGAAAAAAGCCTGGAACTTTCAGAAAAGTCAGGATTTAGCGATGTGTTCCTCGAGTCCGCGCTCAGCCTGGCCGGGCTTAACGAAAAAAGATCGCCTGAGACGGCTCTTTCGATCCTGGATAAGCTGACAGAAAAAGCCGACAGTCTCGTCAGCCGCAGTGTAAATCAGCTTCCTTCAGATCAGATGCCGGTCATACTTAAGGGTTATGAGAAAAAAATATACCTGCTGCTTAAGGATTCAAAAATCGATGAAGCTGTTTCGGAAATGAGCGCCCGTGACAGGCTGATAAGATCGAACGATCTGAAATATTTTTCCCTTTCACCAAAAATATCGTCGAAAGATGAAAATACATCCGGCATCGGAGAAATACAGGCATCGCTCGATAATAAAACTGCGCTGCTCATACTCCAGCCTCACGGGAAGGAAGGGATCACTGTTGTCATTACTCGAAATAAGGTGGTGTCTTTCGGACTTTCCATAACAAAAGAATTCGGGGATCTGCCGGCAAATATCGAATCAAAGGGGGAATTTTTAAGCGCATCAAAAAAAGTCTATGAAAGGATATTCGTCAAAGAAGCAACAGACAATCTGTCCGGAATAACGAACCTGATAATATATTCCACCGGAAGCCTCAAAAACTATCCCTTTGACGCCTTATACGACGGAAAAATGTTCCTGTGCGACAGATTCAGCCTGACTGAGACAGACAGATTATCATCCGGAAAAAAATTCCCTGAATCCGACATGACCACTCATGCATTATCTTTATTTGACCCTTTTACTGCCGAAAGCGACCTTGTTTTCGCAAAAAGGGAAGCAGGATCGTTGTCGGATTTTCTGAACAATACAAAACTCGTCACTGGGACGGATGCGACGGAATCGCTTTTAAGATCGGCCGCCGCAGAACAGTACGGAATGATCCACCTTCCCGTACACAGTTTCGTTCTGAAAAAAGACTCCCTCGCGGCTTCAGGAAGGTCGAGCTACATTCAGCTTTCGGCCGACGACAATAACGACGGCAAGACTGACTGGAAAGAGATAAGCCAATCCGATATGAACGGTAAAACGGTCATCCTGTCGGGATGCGATACCGGCGGAAGGTCGGGAGATGAATATTATTCACACTTCGACCTGACGGCCGCCTTCTTTGAAGCCGGCGCAAAGAGCGTCATTTCAAGCAAATGGCGCACGGACGACTTGGCAGCTTCTGTTCTGATGAAGCGCTATTTCAGGAATGTCGCGGCCGGCCTCCCTGTGCCTGAAGCACTCGCTCAGGCAAAACGGGATGTGAGGACATACTTCGATCCTCACCCTTATTACTGGGCGAATTTCAAGCTCGCCGTGCGGTAATAAAAAAGCCCCGGATTCCGGGGCATAAAAAGTCTGATCTTAAAATCATTTATAGTCAATAGGTTCCACTTCTTTATTGATGACCATCAGCCCGTTACTTGCAAGAGCGCCCATTTCATCTTCTCCGGGATAAACGACTACCGGAGCGATCCAAGCAGTTCTTTCCTCGATCTGTTTGTTGAAATCGGGGTTAAAAGCTATCCCGCCCGTAAGAATGATGGCGTCAACTTCACCTTTAAGTACAGTTGAAAGTTCTCCGATGGATTTTGCGACCTGATAGACCAGAGCGTCATGTATCTTTATTGCTTCTTTGTCTCCTGCGAGGCATCTTTTTTCCACTTCATAGGCATCATTTGTACCGAGATATGCCGCGAATCCGCCTTTGCCCTTGAACATCAGCTTCATTTCCTCATGAGTGTATTTTCCGCTGAAAGCCATTGCGCAGACATCGCCGGCGGGAAGTGTCCCGCTTCTTTCTGGGCTGAAAGGTCCTTCGCCGTCAAGAGCCTGGTTCACATCGACTACCCTTCCTTTTCTGTGCGCGCCTACCGAAATTCCTCCGCCGAGGTGTGCGACGATCACATTCACTTCTTCGTATTTTTTGTTCACGCTCTTAGCATATCTTCTTGCTACGGCTTTCTGGTTCAGGGCGTGAAATATTGACACTCTTTTAAACAGAGGATGGCCGGCTATTCTTGCAACATCGTCCAACTCATCAACAACTACCGGATCGGCTATTACGGCTATGGCTCCGTTCTTAAGTGACCGGGCAATATCTTCCGCTATGAAACATCCGAGATTCGAAGCGTGGTCCTTGTTGCTGCTCTTTATATCCGCTTTCATCTGCTCGTTCACTTTGAAAACTCCCGAGGGCACAGGTTTGACCAGTCCGCCTCTGCCGACCACGATCTTGATCTTATCCAATTCAATTTCTGCGTCCTTGAGCTCTTTAAGTATCACTTCTTTTCTGAAATCATACTGGTCAATAATTTTTTTGAAAGGCGCGAGATCATCCACTGAGTGCTTGATATTTTTCAGAAACACGAGTTTTTCACCGTCATAAACTGCGATCTTTGTTGATGTTGAGCCCGGGTTTATTGCCAGGATCCTGTTAATTTGCATTTCCTCTCCCTTATTTATTTTCAAATTTATTTCACCATCATGCATGCAAGCGCGATAGAATATGTCTTTGTCTTTGCGCTGTCGCCTCTCGATGTAAGAACTGCGGGGCATTTAGCTCCGACTACCAGTGCGGCAAGTTCGCCTCCGGCAAGTTTGGTGCAGGTCTTGAAGAACACATTTCCGGACTCGATGTTCGGGAAAACCAGGCAGTCGGCATCGCCTGCTACAGAACTCACCAGTTTTTTGATCTTAACGCTCTCCTCGTCAAGAGCCACATCAAGCGCCAAAGGACCATCAACTAAAGCATTCTTTATCTGACCGCGGTCGCACATTTTTGATATTATCGCCGCATCAACGACCGCCGGCATACCGACCGACATCTGCTCGGTGGCAGCGATCATAGCGACCTTAGGTTTCTCAATCCCAAGAGCGTGAGCCGTATTTATGACATAGTTCGTGATCGCGACCTTTTGGGACAGGTCGGGAGCGGGAATAATAGCCACATCGCCTACCGTTATAAGCTTATGGTAAGTCGGGACTTCGATAACTGTTACATGGCTCAAAATAGCTTTTGGAGGCAGAAGTCCCTGTTCCTTGTTGAGGATCGCTCTCATGTATTTATCAGAGCTGACCAGGCCTTTCATTATAAAATCTGCTTTTCCCTCGTTTATCAGAGAAACTGCTTTCATGGTCGCTTTCATCTCATCGCTTTCTTCTACTATCCGGAATTTGTTGACATCAATTCCTTCAGATTTGCAGACTTTTTCTATTTCTGCGCGGGTTCCGACTAGAGTCGCTTCGATTATTCCAAGTTCAACTGCAGCATTAACTGCTTCGATCGTGTGAGCATCAACAGCATATGCCGCGACAAGTCTTTTCTTTGGTTTTGATTTGAGGATCTCGAACATCTGTTCAAGTTTTGTGATAGGCATTTCAGGCTCCGTTAAATAATTATTCCGATAAAGTTACCAAAAATAATTTTTTTGACGGTTTTAGTCAAGAAATTATTTAATTATAATATATGTGAGAAACCCGTATGTTATTCGTCCGACTCGGGCATAATGAATATCAGCAGTATATATATCAGAATGCCTGGAAAAGCCGCACTGAATATCGATGCCAGAACATAACCTATCCTTACCACGGTCGGATCCCAGTCGAGCCATTCCGCTATTCCGCCGCATACTCCGAAGAGCATTGAGTTCTTTTTAGATTTTGTCAGTCTCATTTTTTTGTATCGCCGATGTTCATCAAAGGGAGCGGGTTGGGACTGTCCCCGTTCAGGAAATAAATTTTAGCATTGTCGTCTTTAGAGATCGCCTTTAAAGCTTCGAGAGCCTGAAGTTTGATGTAATTGGTGTTATTGGCTATTGATTTATTTATTGCGGAGATCCTGTAGGCTTCGGCATCTGCCAGAAGTATGATCTTTTCAGCGTCCATTGAAGCAGCTGTTCTTTCCGCTTCCGCCTGAGCGATCTTCTGCTGCTGCTCGGTCTTGAATCTTTCGAGCTCTGCTTTCTGTTTTTCTACTTCCTGTTCTCTTTCCTTTTTCTTCTCTATCGCTATCGTAATGAACTTTGGAAGGGTGATATCCCTTATAAGCACTGCGCTTACCTCAACTCCTTTTGGCTCAAGATATTCTCTGAGGCCGGACAGAAGAGATGTTTCAAGAAATGTCTGGGTCTCGTCCGTAAAAAAGTCTTCAGCTCTTTTGATTGATTTTCCCTGCTCCCTTATGATCGAACGAAGCTTCGGTACGATATGTATCCTCAGAACATCCTCGAACTGACCGGTAGACCTCATAATTTCCGGAGTACTTTCAGCCATGAGCCTGAACTGAACGCTCACATCGACGCTTGTCTGCAGCTGGTCCTGTGTAGGTACCTGTGCCTGTTCAAGGTGAGTTTTTTCCCTCACATCGTATATATTCCACCTGTAAAGAGGGTTAACGGGTATGTTAAGTCCTTCATCATATACTTTTTCCTGAACTTCACCGAATAGAGTGGCGACACCGACATGCCCCGCTTCTATACTGATAAAAAATCTTTTACCGAAAAGTACAACTATCAGTACTACCAGAACAATGAGTGCTACCTTGAATTGTTTAAATCCGCTGACTGCCATAAAGTCCTCCTTTTTGTGTTTTATTCTCCCGTTAATATAAGTTTTTTTCGTAAATAAAGAAATTGAATTATATGTTTTTTTGTATTACTTTTAAGGTTTAATTTTCAAGAGGTATTAATTGTTCTATTTTCTTGTAACCTTAATATTCTTCAGTTCGATAGAAGTCGTGTCGAAGGATCTCATGAGTTACCTGGGGCCGTTCGAGATGACTTTCTTCAGGTTCTTCATCGGGCTTATAGGCCTATTGATCTATGCCTTTTTTACAGGTGCGGCAAAAGATCTTAAGGGTCTTAAATATAAAGATTATTCGCTTTTCGCTTTACTGGGGTTCATAAATATCTTTTTTTCGATGACCATGCTTCAATACGCCATCAAATATGGGGAGCCGGCAGTCGTGGCATTGATAATCTCATCTAATCCTATATTTGTTTACATACTTTCTCTGATAAGAAAACACGAAACGATATCCTTCAGGAGAACTGCAGGTTTTATACTCGGGATACTTGGAATTGCAGCGGTCGTGATAAAGGATTTCAGCAGTTTTGTTATAGAAAAGGGTTCGCTTTTCGCACTGGCGGGAGCAGTTTCCTTCGCATTCTTCACGATCATTAATAAAAGAGCGGTAAGAGAACGGAGACCTATAATCGTGAACATTTATTCTTTCGCGTTCGGTACGGCTTTCATCGCTTTGTATTTATTTATATCGGGGTCTTTGAACATTTCTCCCGAGCTGTTCGATTCAGGTGTAAGGATAATTAAACTGCTTTATCTTGGAATATTCGTAACGGCAATCAGCTATATCACATTCCTTACCGCCATTAAAAAAATAGGGCCTGTAGCCTCGTCTCTCGTATTTTTGTTCAAACCCGCCGTCGCGACTATATTCGCGGTGGTTTTTCTGTCTGAAGAGATAAGGCCGAACCTGTTCGCCGGTCTTCTGCTTTCTTCGGCGGGAAGCTGGCTCATAATGAGAAAAAAGAATACGGGGAAAGTTCTGTGAGAAGAGAGATCAAATCCAGAGAAGTAACGGCCGCTGTAAAAAAACTCTGCATGGATGCCAATTATTTTGTAGGTGAAGACCTCAAAGACAGCATCAGAAAATTTTCTGAGATCGAAGAATCGGAAACAGGAAAAGAGATCCTTTCGGTAATACTGGAGAATTACGATCTGGCGGCAAAGGAGAGAATGGCCGTCTGTCAGGATACCGGCGTCGCGGTCCTGTTTGTCAGGATCGGTCAGGATGTTCACATAACGGGAGGGAATTTCTACGAAGCCCTTAACGAAGGGGTCAGGCAGGGCTATTCCGAAGGTTGTCTGAGAAAGTCCCTGATAAAAGACCCTGTTTTCAAGAGGATAAACACTAAAGACAATACTCCCGCTGTGATACATACAAGGATAGTATCGGGGAAAAAGCTGGAGATCACGATGATGCCGAAAGGCAGCGGAGCCGAGAACATGAGCGAAGTCAGGATGCTCAGAGCTTCGGACGGCCTTAAAGAGATAAAAAAATTCGTTCTCGAGAAAGTTGTTTTGGGCGGCGGAAAACCCTGCCCGCCCATAATCGTGGGGATCGGCGTAGGCGGAAATCTTGAAAGGAGCGCGATACTTTCAAAGATTGCACTACTGAGAGACATAGGCAAACCGAGCACCGACAGGAACTGGGCCAAGGTCGAAAGCGATATCTTAGAAGATATCAACCGGACGGGAATAGGCCCTCAGGGGCTGGGCGGAAATGTGACCGCTCTTGCTGTGCACATCCTCGTCGAGCCGTGCCATATAGCCTGCCTGCCTGTAGCCGTTAACATCCAGTGCCACGCCAACCGTCACAGAACGGTAACGCTTTAAGGTAAGCAAAATGAAAACGCATTACATAAATACTCCATTAAAACTCAAAGACATTACAAGCATGAGGACAGGCGACAGGGTCTTTATTACCGGAACGGTTTATGCGATGCGCGACGAGGCTCACAAGAGATTTATATACAAGATCATAAAAGATGAACCTCTGCCTTTTGAACTTAAAGGTCAGATAATTTATTATACAGGACCGGCTCCTGCACCGGAAGGGAAACCGATCGGCTCGGCAGGGCCGACTTCGAGCTACAGAATGGACACCTACACGCCGCAGCTTCTCGAAAAGGGATTGAAAGCAACGATCGGAAAAGGCCCAAGGGATAAATCCGTGGTCGAATCGATGGTCAGAAGGAGAGCTGTTTATCTTGTAGCGGTCGGCGGCGCGGCAGTGGTTATTTCGAGATCAGTAAAGTCCAGCGAAGTTATTGCTTTTGAAGAACTCGGTCATGAAGCTGTCAGAAAGCTCGAAGTTGAAAATTTTCCGTGCATTGTCGCGAACGACATTTACGGGAACGACATATTTACGGAAGGAGTGGAAAAATGGAAAAAATAAAACTTGACCTTTCAAATCTTGACAGGGCGTTCCCCGATGATTTTACAGAGGAGCAGATCGCTGCTGCGAAAACAGTATTTCTGAAGGAACTGTCATTATCTGCCCACAAATTCTATCAGGGAAAGATCCAGACCGTACCCAAGGCCGGCGTTTTCGGCTTCAACTGGTTCAATGTTTACTATACGCCCGGAGTATCAAAGATATCAACGGACATCAGGGACGGCAATGACTCTTCCTTCGAGCTGTCCAACAGGGGTAATCTCGTCGCGGTGGTGTCGGACTCCACGCGCGTTCTCGGCGACGGCGACTGCACTCCGCCCGGAGGTCTCGGTGTCATGGAAGGGAAGGCGTTCCTCATGAAATATCTGGGCGGAGTGGACGCCGTGCCCCTCTGCATTGACAGCAGGGACATAGCGGGGAAGAACGATCCGTACAAGATCATCGAGTTCGTCAAGATGGTCCAGCATTCTTTCGGTGCGGTAAATCTTGAGGATATTTCCCAGCCCAACTGCTTCAAGGTACTCGATGTTCTCCGCGAAGAATGCGACATTCCCGTCTGGCACGACGACGCACAGGGCACGGCGAGCGTTACCCTTGCGGGTCTTATCAATGCGCTCAAGCTCGCCGGGAAAAAGATAGGCGGCGTGAGGATCGTTCTTCTCGGCGCCGGCGCCTCGAACACGACAATAGCGCGCCTGATAGCTGCGGACGGCGGTGATTTGGAAAAGATGGTCATCTTTGACTCGCGCGGGTCGCTCAACAAAGGCCGCGCCGACATCGAAGCCGACACGAGGTACAACCGGAAGTGGGAGCTCTGTCAGACTACTAACAAAGATCAGATTATAACTATAGAAGAGGCTATGAAGGGTGCGGATGTCCTTATCGCTCTTTCCACTCCCGGACCCGATACCGTTAAAAAAGAGTGGATCGCTTCGATGGCTGAAAAAGCGATAGTGTTTACCTGCGCCAATCCGATCCCTGAGATATATCCTTATGCGGCAAAAGAGGCGGGAGCTTTTATCGTAGCTACGGGAAGGGGAGATTTTCCGAATCAGGTGAATAATTCGATCGGATTTCCCGGAATTCTAAAGGGAGCGCTTCTTGTCAGAGCAAAAAAGATAACGGACAATATGGCCATAGCCGCTGCTCATTCTCTTGCAGATTACGCTGAAAAAAGAGGTATCAATCCAGAAAATATAGTTCCGACCATGGACGAGGCTGATGTGTTCCCTATAGAAGCTGCCGATGTAGCAGTACAGGCGATAAAGGATGGGGTCGCCAGAATAAAACTGACATGGCAGGAAGCCTACGACAAGGCTAAAGCCGATATAGAATATTCAAGGAACCTGACGGATTCACTGATGAAGAACGGTTTCATCAAACAACCCGAAGAATCCATGCTTCAACAGGCTTTAGCCCGTGCATTAGAAAGGATAAAATAAAATTTATTAGAGCCTGCCGTTGCGGGCATTGAACCCTTCGACCATTTTGCGGAAAATGTCAGTCATAGATCCGGCAGCCTGAATATCACCGAGTATCTCCAGAGCTTTTATCACTGCTTCAATAGTTGAAACTTTTTCAGGGTCTTTTGAATCTCTCAGCCCGTATTCGCCCTTCTGTCCCGACGGCAGCCTGACTCTTTTTATGCCCGACAAAAGACCAGACCGGGTCATCTTGACCGCCTGATGATAATTCCCGTCCGGCACGATCAGATTTAGAGGTCTGTCGAGCTTCGAGATGAAAGAATCGTCCAAGATGTTCGAGGTGTGGGGAAAAAGTACGACATTCTCATAGCCTTCAGAAATTATATCAGACTGTTCAAGTTTACCTTCCGGTGCACCCACGATCACTGTTTTCGAGTTCGTCAGCATGAGTTCCGCGATCTTTCCGGTATTGGTAGATCTGTTGATCTCTTTTACATGCATCAGGAGCGTGACTCGCGTTTTCAAGCCGAATTTCGTAATATCCCCGCATACGCAGATGCTTTTGAACAGCCTGCAAACCGAGCATTTTTTTGAGACTCTCCTGCTGTGAACCATCTCAGATCCCCGCTTATTTGGTTGAAATATAGAGTATTATGGAATTCAGAGCAACAATTAATCGGCAATGACATTATTATTCGGGCAATTAAATACTGTTAAAACTTCACTTCGCATAAATGACCTTTTGATTACAGTTTTCTTATGGCTTCTTACATTCTTTCGGACACGCATTTCTGCATTTCGTCTCTTGCCTTTCCTTTCATTCACCCGTATTTTCTCTTCATATTTCATCCTATGGAAAAACAGCCATGTTCGAACAGGTTTTTAAAAATATTGATGATGTGCTCTGGAAAGATGCGGGATGTTCCAGCGAGCTTGACTATGTGGAGCAGACTTCGTGGATCCTTTTCCTAAAGTATATTGACGACCTCGAGAAGGACAAAAAGACTTGTGCGAAGCTTACGAATATCTTAAATCAAGCAAAAATCTGACTACGAAAGACCTTGAAACGCTTCAGAAGAAGACCTTTTACGGCAAAGAGAAAAAATCGCTCGCATACATCATCGGCATTATGAATATGATCTTCCACGGCATAGATTCGCCCAATATCATTCATACGAACACGCTGTCGGAGAATATTTCGGACATACAGGAAAAAGACCGCTACAATGTCGTTCTGTTCTTAGACAAAGGCGTTTCAACGAAAAAGATATGGTATTATCAGCTCAATCCGGGCAGGAACCTGGGTAAAACAAATCCGCTGAACGAAAATGATCTTGCGGAATTTATCGAACTACAGAAAACCAAAGCTGATTCTCTTAATTCATGGACGGTCAAAGTAGCCGACATCAACACAGAGACCTGCGATCTGAGCGTAAAAAATCCCAACAAAAAGGATGAGGCTGTTCTGCGTGAACCGGTCGAGATCCTCGATGAAATTTCCGAGCTTGACGAACAAAGCGTAGAAATACTCAAATCCGTCAGGGAGCTTTTATGAAGAAAAAAGAAATTATTAAATACGGGAAAATATCTCTTCAAAAAAAAGAGATAACAGGTATTAAGAAATTATTTACTTCTGCAAGAAAATTAATTGATGAATCAAGAAAACTCGTAGCATCTGCTGCAAATCAAGAATTAACAAGTTTGTACTGGAATATTGGGAATTTAATAAACAATGTAATTTTACAAAATAAACATGCTGAATATGGTAAATATGTTATTATTGAATTATCCGAATATTTATCATCTGTATATGGTGAAGGATGGGGTGAGAAAGTCTTACGACATTGTATCCGCGTTGCTGAGACAATTCCGGACAGAAAGATTCTCTACTCATTGCGTAGACAATTATCATGGACACAAATAAGATCGTGTATTTATATTGACGATCCTTTAAAAAGAAATTTCTATATCGAAATGTGCAAACTGCATAGTTGGAATACGCGGCAGCTTCAGGAAAGAATCAATTATCAATTATTTGAAAGGACTGCTTTGTCAAAGAAGCCTGAAGAACTGATTGCTTATGAATTGGAAGAAATGAGAAAAGGAAATAAGCCATCACCCGAAGTATTGTTAAAAGATCCGTATATTCTTACATTTCCTCGGTTTGAAAGACAGGTATCTTGAAAAGGATTTGGAAGATGCAATTTTAAGAGAACTTGAGAAATTTATTCTTGAACTCGGAGTAGGATTTACTTTCGTTGAGAGGCAAAAACGAATACAAATAGACAACAAAGATTACTATAAGAATTTTTAGAATTTGTACTTTCAAAATATATTGAAACAGGCATAGAAGAACTGTTTGAAGATAAGATACCTGACCTGCTCAAAATCAAATACTTCGCCATAAGAAACACTTTCATCAAATTCCAGAAGCATTTGTATTCGGCAACAGCTGATTAATTCGTCGCGACTACATAGTTATACCGACTGACAAAGAAAAAAACTACATTTGATTTTATCTCAGATGTTGTGTATATTTAATAATTAAATCAGGGCTGATAAATGGATATGACACTTTCGCTGAAAAAGCTTAAAGAATTCTTCGAAAAAGAGAAGATTCCTTACATGGTTTTCGGCGGACTTGCAACCGGTGTTTACGGTTACGAGAGGATGACTTATGATATTGACATAAAAATTCTGCATGATATTTCCGAAGATTCTCTGGCAGAGCTTGTAAAGAAACTCTCAGCCGTTTCCACAATTCTGCCTAAAGACCCTGTTCAGTTCATCAGGACTACAATGGTCTTGCCCATAGAGATCGAAAATGTTAAAGCCGACATCGTGTTTACAGGTTTGGAGTATGAAATTGAATCTATAACAAGGGCGTGCGAGAGGGAATTGTTTGGAATATCGTTAAAGATGATTTCCGTGGAAGATCTTATTGTGCAGAAATCTATTTCAGAAAGAGATAAAGACTGGCAGGATATAGAAAATCTGATTAAGTTCAATAAAAACTTAGACTGGAAATATCTTTTAAAACAGATAAATTTTTTCTCAGAGATACTGGACAGGCCGGTGATGGTAATAAATATCGAAAAGATGAAAAATGAACGCTGAAGATGTCAGGCAATATTTAAGCAAACTCAAGAAGTTCAACGAATGGGAGTTGGAGCAAAAGAGGAATTACGACCCTTCGGTCTGCGTTGAAAGAGTTGCCGCTTTGTACGAATTCGGAAAGAAGATATTTTCCTCGGAAAAGTTAGAAATAAATCATAAAGAGCATTTAGAAAGTCTGATCTTTGTTCAAAGTCAGTTCAGAAAGATCAAAGAGATCCTCTCCCGTAAAAGCAACAGCTGATTAATCCCTGTATAGCATCTTTACTACCTTTCACACCCTCATTTATGCATTTCGTCGGACTTAGGTTGGAATGCCGTGTTCCTGTAGTTATATTACCTGTGTAATTGAAATAAACAGATAAAAAAGGAGCGCAAAATGAAGATAGATAAAAAATTTAAGAATCAGGACCTGAAAGAGATGATAAAAACCCAGGTAACATTCGACTTCAGGAGAAAATTAAGCATCAACAGGCACAAATTCTAAAAGAACCCCTCAACACTCACTCCTCAACGAAAAGGGACCCGCAAAAAGGTTCCTTTTTTATTTGAAGAACTGATATTGCAGCCCCAGAACGATAAAAAAAAATATATAATTTCTATTGACAAATTATTTGAGGTAATATAGATTACTTGTCAGTTAAGACCAAATGCCGACCAGTAGCCCTTACGGGTTGATATGATCCGGAAAAGTAAAAACTAAAGAAGCCATGTTTTGAAAAGAGACAGAGTGAGGCCGCTTTAAGATGTGTATATTGCGGAAAAAATTTTAAAATTGGGAGGTATCATGAAAAAACTGATGGTCGCGCTGATGATCGCAATGTCCGTGTTCGTGTTCGTAAGCTGTTCAAAACAGAGTCCGCTCGAAACTGATGATAGCGGAGACGGTGTTCTGTATCAGAGACCTGAATTCGTAGATGACAGACCCGAAGAAGTTAAGGCTAAGTTCACACTTTCTGATTCAGAACCGGTGGAACTGGACGCTACAGCCTCAAAAGGCGCTAAATACGCTCTGGTAATAGGTATTTCGAACTATGCCGGAACAGTCAACGATCTTAACTACTGCGATGACGATGCCGCCGACTGGGCTGCTTTCCTTCAGAGCAAAGGCTACAGCGTTACCAAGATAACAGACTTGTCAGCCACAAAAAGCGCAATTGAATCGGCCATGAACACTCTGGCGAGCAGATCTGTTGCAGGCAACGAGGTATTCTTCGTTTATTCAGGACACGGATACAACGGCAACATGATATCTACCGATATGTATTATCTGAGCTATTCGTGGATGGCCGGAAAATTCTCAAAAGCGACATGCATGAAGATGGGATTTACTTTTGACGCCTGCAATATAGGAGCGTTCAAGACAGCTCTGGGCAAGGCTAAAGGCAGAGTCGTAGCGGTCGCTTCCGGGACCAAGAACTATTCCTATGACGGAGATTCAACCATGAAGAACGGCGTATTCACATACTATCAGATGGATGGCTGGGACCGTTACGGCTATTTCGAAGCTGACAACCAGTACGCGTGCGACATGATGGTAAAATGGGGAAAAGCACACGGTGTACGCTGCACTCCTTCTTTCAGCGATTCTTACTCGGATTATCTTATCCCTTAGGAAATTATAATGTTAAGTTTAAGGCTCTGCAGATCGCGGAGCCTTTTTTATTTGGTAAAAAACCTTTGATTTAACCCGAATAATTTTATATCATTACCGCATTCTTGAAATAAGTAAACTCAGGATAAAGATATGGCAAAAGAAAAATGTGTAAACTGCGGCTCGAAACCGGGAAAAAGGAAATGCCTGATAAATAACGGTGCTCTGATCTGTCCCGTCTGCTGCGCTACTATAAGGAACGAAGACTGCGCGGAATGCGTTTTTTACCAGACCTCGGCTGAATTCACTCAGAAAAAACAGGAAAAGGAAAGTACATCGGCAGGATCATACTTCGGCAGCCCGGCCATGCAGAAAAGCATAATGGAAGCATCTATGGGGCTCATGAACGCTCACGCCGCGATTGGTCAGGAATACGATAAGGACACTGATAAATTCATGGCCGACAGTTTAAATTTCTTCAGTACGGAAGAATTCTCGGAGTTCACTTTCACGGACGAAGAGACAGACGATATCATAAAAGAACTCGGAGAGCCTGTATCGCAGGAAGGCTGGTTCCATACCGAAGAAGGGACCGAATACTATAAAAATGCCGTGCTTTTAATAATGAACGACAAAAGGTTCAGAGAACTTTCTAAGCAGCTGATGGCTATATTCCTAAAGTATTACAGGAAGAACGAATTTGATAAAGCCTGGCTGATACTTTCCAACGCGAACAGGATAATGGAATCAGACTTCGTAGTGCCGTTCTCGATAATGATGTTCTTCAGAGGTATAAGCAGATGGAAACTGGGCAGGGTTTGACACTGTCCTGACAGAATATGACAGGTGAGGGGCAGCAGGTATGACCGGCCCCTTTTTTTACGCACGGGGATCGTGTTGGCATTATAGTTGCAATATATATAAGCAAACAAAAAATTAACCGAAAGGAGAATAAAATGGCAGTAAATCTTAAACCTATCAAGGACAGAGTAGTTCTTGAGATCATCGAAGAAACAGAGAACAAAACAAAAGGCGGGATCATACTTCCCGATACTTCATCAAAAGAAAAGCCACAGATGGGCAAAGTCGTAGCAGTCGGTAACGACGAAGACATGAAAAAGGAGATCAAGGTCGGCGACAAGGTAATCTATCCCAAATATTCGGGAACGGAGGTCACCATCAGCGAAGTAAAATACCTCATCCTGAAATTCGAAGATGTACTTGCGATCGTAAAATAATTTAATCATAAGGAGAAACTTAAAATGGCAAAAATGATCGAATATGGGATCGAAGCCCGTACAGAGCTTAAAAAAGGTGTTGACATACTGGCCAACGCGGTAAAAGTTACGCTCGGACCAAAAGGCAGGAATGTTGTTCTCGAGAAAAAATACGGTGCTCCCGTCATAACAAAAGACGGAGTTACAGTAGCAAAAGAGATAGAACTTGACATTCCTATTCAGAAGATAGGCGCTGAAATGATGAAAGATGTTGCTTCAAGGACATCGGACAAGGCCGGCGACGGAACTACGACCGCTACCGTTATCGCACAGGCTATTATAACTGAAGGTCTCAAGAATGTTACGGCAGGCGCGAACCCTATGGATATCAAAAAGGGAATTGACAAAGGCGTGGCCGAAGTAAAAAAATTCCTCATGTCGAAAACAAAAAAAGTAAGCAACGATTTCAAAGAAATATCAAATGTGGCATCGATCAGCGCGAACAATGACGAAAGTGTAGGTAAAATGATAGCCGACGCAATGAAAGCCGTAGGAACAACAGGCGTTATCACCGTCGAAGAGGCAAAATCAATGGAAAGCACGCTCGAAGTAGTTCAGGGTATGCAGTTTGACAGAGGATATTTGTCGCCTTATTTCATCAACGACGCCGAAGCTATGGAAGTCAGGATGGAAAATCCCTACATTCTTCTTTACGACAAAAAGATCTCTACGGTAAAAGAAATGGTTCCGATCCTGGAGAAAGTGGCACAGACAGGTAAAGGACTGATCATCGTGGCTGAAGATATCGAAGGAGAAGCGCTGGCAACTCTTGTTGTAAACAAGCTGAGAGGCTCGTTAAAGATAGCAGCTGTCAAAGCTCCCGGTTTCGGCGACAGAAGAAAAGAGATGTTGAAAGATATCGCGGTCTTAACAGGCGGTGAGCTGATCACTGAAGAGCTCGGAATGAAACTCGAGAACGCTGAACTTGAAATGCTCGGAAGCGCAAAGACCGTTATAATTGACAAAGAGAACACCAAGATCGTTGACGGGCTGGGCAAGAAAAAAGACATCCAGAACAGGATCGAGAGCATCAAAAAGCAGATCGAGGTCACAACATCCGATTACGATAAAGAAAAACTCAACGAAAGACTTGCCAAGCTCGCAGGCGGCGTAGCCGTCATAAAGGTCGGAGCCGCGTCCGAAGTCGAGATGAAAGAGATAAAAGACAGAGTTGACGATGCGCTTCACGCAACAAGAGCCGCGATTGAGGACGGAATAGTTCCCGGCGGCGGGGTCGCCCTCGTAAGAGCCATTTCCGTACTCGACAATGTCAAGTGCGAAGGTGAGGAAAAAGTTGGTATCAACATACTTAAAAAAGCACTCGAGGAACCTTTAAGGCAGATCGTCGAGAACGCTGGAATAGAAGGCGCCGTTGTTCTGAACAAAGTGATCTCGAACAAGAATTTCGCCTACGGTTTCAACGCAAAGACCGAAGTTTACGAAGATCTCGTCGAAGCAGGCGTGATAGATCCGACAAAAGTTACTTACACAGCGCTTGAAAATGCTGCTTCGATAGCTTCTCTGCTTCTGACGACAGAATGTGTCGTGGCTGAGAAACCGGAGAAGGAGAAGGCTGCTGCCGGTATGCCGGGCGGAGGTATGGGTGGCATGGGCGGCATGGACATGATGTAAACGCATGACTGCGGCGTCGGAGCTTGTCCGCTTAAGTCACCTGCGTCAAAGCAGGCTCCTTCTCGCGGACTGTGCTCCTCCTTGCAGTAATGCGTTTAGTCCGGGTTGGGTCGGAACAAATTCGAGGCTGAACCTTGGTAATAGGACATAACGCTTCAAATAGATAACACTTCACACTTACTCCTCAGAAAAGGGCTGGACGGAAAATAATCTGTCAGCCCTTTTTATTTAGTTGAAAAAACGGCGCAAATAGCTTATTTTCCTTCAAAAATGCGGTAGTGATCAGATGGATGAACTTTTCGAGAATACAGAAAATAAGAAAGACATAGCGCCGGAACTCGTGCCGCTCGCAGAGCGGATCAGGGCAAAGCACATCTCGGATGTGGTCGGGCAGGAGCACCTGACGGGCGAAGGCAGAATAATTGACGGGATGATCAAAAATAAAACAGTCTATTCAATTATTCTGTGGGGTCCTCCGGGCAGCGGAAAAACGACTCTCGCTAAGATAATAGCGGCCGAGACGGGTTCTGCGTTCTACCAGATAAGCGCGGTTAGTTCGGGAGTGAAGGATCTCCGCGAGATCATAGCGAAGTCGGCCGCGGCTGCCCGCAAAGGTCACGGGTCTGTGCTGTTCATCGATGAGATCCACAGGTACAACAAAGGTCAGCAGGACGCGCTTCTCGACTCGGTCGAGAAGGGGATAATCCGGCTGATAGGCGCGACGACGGAGAACCCGTCGTTCGAGGTGAATTCAGCGCTCCTGTCGAGAAGCAAGGTTCTCAAGCTCAATCTTCTCAGCGAGGAAGCGCTGGATAAAATTCTCGACAAAGCGCTCAATTCAGACCCAATACTATCAGCCGCAGGAGTCGTCATCGCGGATGACGCAAGAAAGATTCTCGTCGAGTCCGGCGGCGGGGACGCCCGCAAGATGCTCAACACGCTTGAGCTTGCGGTCGAACTGTCCGGACAGGAAAAGGATGTTCTGATCGGACAGGCCGAGCTGAAGAAAGCGCTGTCTGACAGCAGAAAGAAATATGACAAATCGGGCGACTACCATTACGACATAATCAGCGCTTTCATCAAGAGCCTCAGGGGCTCCGACCCCGACGCCGCCGTGTATTACCTCGCGCGGATGCTCGACGCCGGCGAGAAGCCGGAATTCATAGCTCGCCGCCTCATCGTCTTCGCATCCGAAGATGTCGGCAACGCCTCGCCCAACGGGCTCGTCATTGCGCAGGCCTGCTTCGATGCCGTCCATGTTATCGGCATGCCTGAAGCCAGGATCATCCTCGCTCAGGCTACCACCTATCTCGCCTCTCAGCCTAAGTCCAACGCCTCGTACATGGCACTGAACAAAGCCTTCGAGGCAGTGGAAAAAGACGGCGATACGGCCGAAGTCCCTCTCCATCTCCGTAACGCGCCAACAAAGATGATGAAGGAGTTCGGATTCGGAAAAGAATATAAATATCCGCACGATTTTGAGGGGCATTTCGTAGCTGAGGACTATCTTCCGGAGTCACTCAAAGGCAGACAGTTTTATTTTCCCACGGAGGAGGGTCTCGAGAAGCAGATAAAGGACAGGCTGGCTATAAAATGGAAGGGTAAAAAGAAATATTGAGATTTAATTTATGAAATTCAGGATATATAATTGAGGCAGAAACTCGACAGGACACTGGGTTTTTTCTCGGCAGTGAATATTAGTGCCGGAACAATGATCGGGTCAGCCATATTTGTTCTTGCGGGGACGAGTTTTGAAGCGGCCGGTCCGAGCTCTTCGCTTGGCATTTTTCTGGCAGGTATCGCTGCTATGCTAACTGCTTTTTCGTTCGCCGAACTTGTTACGATCATTCCTACTGCCGGTGGAGGTTATGCTTATGTGAGAGAGGCCACGGGAGGCGGAATCCTCGCTTTCGTGACAGGATGGGGTTTCTGGATCGGCTATTCGATGTCATGCGGACTTTTCGCTCTTGGTTTCGGAACATTCCTGAATTATATAATACCATTCATCCCTCAGACAATTGGAGCTTATGGGTTGATAGTATATATTACTTACACGAACATCAGGGGGATGAAGCATTCGGGCAATCTTCAGAACATCATCACGACGGTACTTCTTCTTATCCTCACCGCATATATTATCATTGGCATTTTTCATTCGGATCTTTCAAATCAGAGGCCTTTCTTTACGCACGAAATGTCAGGAATGCTTGGCGCGATGGGCTTTTTGTATATGACTTATATCGGCTACGGGCTTATAACAACAGCGAGTGAAGAAGTGATCGATCCTGAAAAAACTATTCCCCGGGCAATAATGTTTTCCCTGATACTGGTTATAGTCATAAAGACAGCCGTATTTTTTATCGGGGCTTCAGTTATGAACTGGCAGGAACTGGTACCTGCTGTTACAAATATTCCGCTTATCGACACTTCAATTAAAATGGCGGGAAGAGCCGGCGGATATATTTTTGCCGCGGCGGGAATACTTGCAACGGTATCGTCTATCAATACTGCGATGATGGCCGGTTCGAGAACATCTTTCGCGATGGCGAGAGACAGAAAACTTCCTTCGGTATTCAAGAATATTAACAAAAAAACAAAGACTCCTGTATTTTCAATACTTTCGGTAGCAGGGATAGTGACAGTATCGGCAGCCTTAAAAAATCTCGAGAACATTTCCACCGTAACAAGCATCTTTGCTCTAACCGGATACAGTCTGGTCAATGTAGCACTGATAATATTCAGAAAAAAAATGCCTGATAAAAAACGGGCATTCAGAGCACCATTCTATCCGGTAACGCCTATTCTTGGAATAATAATAAATATTTTCCTCGTCGGTCTCCTTTTAAGGACTAATTTATCCGCTCTCATAGCTGCTCTGATCTTTATTGTTTGCGGAATCGCTTATTATTTGTTCGTGCTGCCGGTCTTGAAAAAAGCTCCACAGGGAATGACGACACAGATAATTCCGGATTTTCAGTTCAGAGAGAAGTCAGAAGAAAATGAAGAAACATATAATGTCCTTGTTCCCATAGCCCGTCCGTCAACAACAAAATTCCTGCTGGAGCTGGGTGGAAAGATCGCCGTTTCGAAGAAAGGTAAACTGATACCTCTCCATGTGGTGAACCTGCCTGATATAATTCCTTTGAACACGCAGTATGCCCAGTCGAAATCGGAAATGACTAAATACGAAGAAGTAATTGATGAAATAAAAAAGTATAATAAATACTGTGAATGTCTCGTGGAACCGATCGCCGTTGTGTCAAGAGATATTGCTCATGCCATAAAAACTGCCGCGGATGAAGTTGACGCCGATCTTGTTATTCTCGGCTGGAACAGGTCCCAGCTTTCAAAGAAAATGCTCGGCGGTATAGCCTACAAAGCACTTGAGATAATTCCGAAAAATGTTGCGATATTAAAATTGAGGCATGAATCAGAAATAAAGCGGATACTTTACCCTTACGGCGGAGGATATCATTCGCAGCTAACGATCGAAATCATAAAGCGTATCACGGCAGACACTCAAGTTGAAGTAACATTTTTAAGAATAGCCGATACTGACGCTACTGAAGACGAGGTCAATGAAATGCAGGCTGTGCTTGAGAGCGGTATGGAAGAGCTCAGCATTAACGGGCAGGCAAAAATATCAAAGAGCAGATCGATAGTGTCAGCAGTGATCAAAGAATCAAAAGATTACGACCTTGTAATTCTCGGAGCAAGCGGAGAATGGGGTATAAAGAATTTTTTTACAGGCTCGATCACTGATGCCATTATTGACGGTATAAGCTGTAACGGACTGATAATAAAAGGACATAGAGCCTTGGCTCACGGCAAAAGAATAAGATCAATAATGAATAATATAAAAAAAGAGCTCAGTTAGATCGCGAGATCATCTTCTTCAACCTCTTTGATTTTTGCCGAAAATAGAGCCGTACCGACAGAAAGGGGACCGACACGGCCTGCGAACATTAAGAATATGACAGTAATTTTTCCGAGAGGAGAGAGGATACCTGTTATTCCAGTACTCAATCCTACAGTTCCTAAAGCAGACGCTGCTTCAAAAAACACACGATAAAAAGGCATTTGCTCGGTCAGCAGAAGAATGTAGATACCCCCGCAGAGAAAAATTATGTAGAATGTGAAGTTCGCCGAGGCTGTAACCAGTCTGTGATTAGGGATGATCCTGCCGTTGAAAATGACTTTGGTTCCGCCTTTTAATACGCTTGACATTTGTGCGTAAACTGCTGTAACCGTAGTGCTTTTTATACCTCCGCCTGTACCCGATGGTGAAGCTCCGACGATCATTAATAGGATTACCAGAAATATTGCGCTCGAAGAAAGTGAACCTACCGGAATAGTATTAAATCCCACAGTGGTCATTGCGGTCATTGACTGGAAAAATGATGAGAGAAGTCTTTTTTCTGCGGGGAGTCCAACAACTGAAGGCTCTGTCAGAAATATTAAAACAGTTCCGAATATACTCAGAAAGAATGTGAATTTGAGTATTATTTCCGTAGTATAGGTTATTCTGTCTTTTTTTCTTCTAAAAAAATCCCAGATATCTGTAAAAACAATAAAACCTATTGCGCCAAGATAACTCAATATTGATATAACAAGGTTTAGGGAAAAATCGTCTCTGAAATTTTCAAAACTGTTGTTGAAAAGACCGAATCCTGCGGTACAGAAAGCTGAAACTGAATGGAAAAAAGAGTGCCACAGCCCGTTCCAGAATCCGAGATGACTAAAAGAGGGCAACAATGCCATTGCACCGGCGGTCTCAATTATAAGTGAGAATATGACAACATTTTTTATAAATGACTCGATACTAAAATCATTAGGGAGACTGAAATCGTTTCTTAGCAGCTCCTCTTTGGAACTGTTCAGTTTTTTGCCCTGTCCAAGTACTACAAAAGACGCAATAGACATATATCCGATTCCACCGATCTGGATCATAATTATTATTGCCAGCCTGCCGATAAAGGTGTAGTCATCAGCAACGCTCTTTGTAACGAGTCCTGTTGTCGATACTGCGGAAGTGGAAGTAAAAAGATTGTCAAGGAAACTGATATCGTTAATTTGGCAGATAGGTAATGCAAGAAAAAGTGTTCCGAAAAGAACTACCAGCAGATAACCCAGCAGCAGAAGCTGGATAGGTTGTAAGAAGTAATTATAGGTATTGATATTATTCTTATATGATTCCATAAACTATCCCGGTGAAATTAATTTTCTCGGTTAGATTGACGATAACTTCTCGATATCCTCATTTTTACCTACCACGATAAGCACATCGTTCCTCTTGATCCTGTAGTTCGGGTCAACTGTGATGCTGAATTTTTCCTTCTCTGTATTTTTGACAGCAACGATGTTGATATGGAATTTCTTTCTCAGGTCAAGCTCCATCAGATTTTTACCGATTATACTGTACTGGGCTACAACTTCCGATATTGAGAATTCTTTTGTCAGAGGAATATATTCTACAATGTTCTCATGTGACAGCGATACCGAAAGTTTAACAGCGATATCCTTTTCGGGAAATACTATATCGGTAGCTCCGACTTTTTCCAGTATTCTTTTGTGTTCTTCGCTGTTCGTTTTTGCAAATATCCTCTTTACTCCGATTTCTTTGAGGAGAAGTGTGATAAGAGTTGTCATATCACTGTTCTCGCCGGCGGAAACGAAGACCGCATCGGCTTCCTGAATACCGTTGTTAAGCAAAAACTGTTTGTCGCTCGCATCACCGACAATTGGTATTGTACATTCATCAGCGATTTTCTGTACTTTATCTTTATCCCAGTCGATTGCGATCACATCGTTACCGTTCTCATAAAGGTTGACAGCCAGGTGGTGGCCGAATTTTCCAAGGCCTATCACACAGAATTTCTTTGAACTGTTCATAGTTGACTCCTTTATCCTACCATAATATTTTCTTCAGCATATCTTGTTGAATTTTTTTCTTCCCGTTTTATTACTGAAAACGCCAGTGTAAGTATTCCAACCCTGCCAGTGAACATAAGCAGTACTATGATGATCTTGCCAAGAAATGTAAGACTGGATGTTACACCCATGGAAAGGCCAACCGTGCCTATAGCAGAGACTGCTTCAAAGAGATAACTCAGAAACTCCCTGTTCCCTTCCTGAACAAGTATCGGAGACTGAGCCATAAGAAGAAAGAAAACTGCTATAAAAGTAAAGCTAAAGGCCAAAGCCGTAATAGTAAAAGCTTTCATGATTATCTCTTTTGAGAGAGTCCTGTTAAAAATATTGGCATTAGCACTTCCCTTGATACCGTTCCCGATTATAATGAAAAAGATCGCAAGAGTGGTAGTTTTTATACCTCCCGCAGCTGATCCCGGTGAGCCTCCGATGAACATTAAGAATATCATCATCAGGTTGGTAGAAGATCTGAGACCTGAAATATCCACGGTATTAAATCCTGCCGTTCTTGCAGTTACAGACTGGAAAATACTGGACAGAAATTTTTCTTTAATGCTGAATAAGGCCATAGAATTTCCGTCTTCCAGTGCCCAAAATATCGTAAAACCTGTAATAATCAGTGTGAATGTCGTAACAAGAACTATCTTTGTGTGAAGACTGATCCTGAACATTTTTTTTCTTTTGGAAATAAAATATTCATGAATTTCGTTTATAACGAGAAAACCGATGCCGCCAAAGAAAATCAGAAACATGATAACAGCATTAAGGTAAACACTTCCCCTGAAGCTGATAAGGCTGTCAGAAAAAGTTGAGAAGCCCGCATTGCAGAACGCCGATATTGAATGGAATACAGAATGGTACACTCCTTTTAAGAAACCGAATCTCGGCACGAAATAAAAACTCAGCAGAATTGCTCCGAGCCCTTCAAAGAACATCGTCATTTTTATAACTTTACCGGTCAGATTCTGCCAGTCGCTGACAGGAGTGTGCATCAGCGTGTCCTGAATAATCATTCTGCTTCTGAAACTGATGTTCCTCCTAAGAAAGACGAAAAGGTAAATAGAAAATGTCATGATCCCGAGTCCGCCGATTTGGATCAGTGCGAGGATCACAACCTGTCCGAAAAGTGTAAATCTCGTTCCCGTATCAACCACGATCAGTCCCGTAACGCACTGAGCGGAAGTCGCAGTGAACAGGCTGTCTATGAAACTGAGCGGTTCGGCAGTGCTTGCCAATCTGGTTGAAAGCAGGAACGCGCCCGTAAGTATTGAAAGCAGGTAGTAGAAGATCAGCATCTGATTCGGAGATGTAAAGCGTATCAGTTTTTTAAGTGATGATATATGTTTGATTTCAATGTTCAATGATACTCACCTTGTCTTCTACCAGATCGAGGGATAATATAACAATAAAATCTCATAAAAAGCAAACAAACTTTATCTGGGAAAATACTATTGTTCTATTGTATTTAAGGAATTGATTACTTATATTAATGCGGATACTATACCTGAAGATGATTATCATCGAAAAAAGGGGATACTTATGAAAACAGCAGCGGTCATTCTTGCGGGATGCGGTCAGGCGGACGGATCGGAGATACAGGAATCAGTCTCGGCACTCATTGCTCTTTCGAAATATAATATCGATTATGACTGTTTTTCAGTTGACGCAGAACAGAAGGATGTCATTGACCATCTGAAAAAAGAGCCTTCGAACGGGAAAAGGAATCTGCTCGTAGAAGCGGCGAGGATAGCGAGGGGTAAGATCAGGGATATTTCTCTGCTCGACCCGAACGATTTCGACGCGCTGATCATCCCGGGCGGTTACGGCATCGCCAAGAACCTTTTCACCTATGCGGCGGACGGTATTGACGGCATAGTGATTGATCCCGTCAGAGAGGTCATACAGTCATTTTACGAGATGAACAAATATATAGGCGCGATCTGCATTTCCCCGATAATGGTGGCGATGGCGTTAAAGGACGATGTGACGGGATTAAGGGTCACTCCCGGATTTGCCGCAAAAGCCGCCGCCGACCTGGAGTCTATAGGCGCGGTACCTGTCCCACTGCCGTCTGACGAGATCTGCGTGGACGAGATGAACAACATCGTGACCGCTGCAGCGTACATGAACGGCAATGTGTCTTTGTATGAGGTCTATACCGGCATCGATAAACTCGTAAAATACATTTCGGAGAAGATATAGGCATGAACCTGATCAGAGTAGATGACAGGCTTATCCACGGTCAGGTGTCCGTCGGTTGGGGAACGCGCATAAATCCAGAGTACATGATTATCGCCAACGACGAGATAGCTTCCGATCCCGGGACTTCAGAACTGTATCTTCTCGGTGTACCTGACGGTGTGAAGGGGGCAGTGATACCGGTCTCTGAAGTAAAAAATTATCTTGGCAAAGCAGAAAAAGCATCTTATATTCTCGTGTTAAGTTCAATACAGGATGCGCTCAGACTTCTGGATTCGGGATTCGGATTTACAGGGCTCAATATTGGGGGGATACATGATTCGGAAGGCAGAAAAGAGATAATTCACTATGTTTTTCTTTTTGAAGAAGACATTAAAGCGATTGAGGAACTTATGAAAAGAGGAGTAAAGGTCACCGTCCAGGATCTTCCTGCGAACAGAAAATACGATGCGGAATATATTTTAAATAAATGGAAATTTTAATGAGAGATGGTCTTAAAGAGATATTTATCAATGTTTCGACGAACGAAACGAGAGTCGCCATAGTCGAAGAGGAAAGGCTGGTCGAGATGTTCATTGAGAGGCCCGACAGCGAAAGGAAGATAGGCAACATTTATGCGGGTTATATCGAGAATGTGGTGCCCGGAATGAATTCGGTCTTCATAAACATGGGCGAGGAACAGAACGGCTTTTCACATCTTGACGAGTTCAGAAGGGACCTGATGCCTAAAAAAGTTCTTTCTGGGAAGTATATATTCAGGTCAATGGATGAAGATATCCTGCCGGCTGAAAGGGAAAAAGAGGACAGAAGGCTCGAGAAAGGCAACAAAGTGCTTGTTCAGGCAATAAAAGAACCGATAGGCTCAAAAGGTCCGAGGGTCACATCCGACATTACGATACCCGGAAGATATATTGTACTGATACCCAACGATCACGGGGTCAAGATATCTAAAAAAATAACTAATCATTCGGAGAGAAGAAGGCTCAACAAGCTCGTAAAGAACCTTATTCCGGAAGATTTCGGCGTGATTGTAAGGACGGCTGCGGAGAACAAGGAATCATCGTCTTTCACGAACGACATAATTTCAACTTTCAACATCTGGAAAAAGATCGTAAAAGATTATAAGAAGACCGATAAACCTAAACTCCTGTACAAGGACTACGACCTTGCGGCGAGCATTGTAAGAGACATTTTTACCGAAGATGTTTCCAGGATGGTGATAGACTCAAAAGAGCTTTATGAGGAGATCAGGGAATATGTGAAGAACAACGCTCCGGAACTTGAAAAGAATATTCTCCTTCACGACGGCGGCGAACCTGTTTTCGACAAATATTACCATATCAACAAAGATTATTACATAAGTCTTTCAAGGGAAGTTTACCTCAAAACGGGCGGTTCGATCGTAATAGACCACACCGAAGCTCTTGTGGCGATCGATGTGAACAGCAGGAGGTTCATGCGGAACAAATCCCAGGAAGAGAATATTCTCAACCTCAACCTGACCGCGGCGAAAGAGGTAGCCCGCCAGCTGAGGCTCAGGGACCTGGGCGGCCTGATAGTGATCGATTTCGTGGATATGGCGGATCAGGCTCACAGGGACAGACTGCTGAATGAATTCCAGAACTTCCTAAAGACCGATAAGGCAAAGATCAGCATAGAAAAGATCAGCAGGTTCGGGCTTGTCGAAATGACGAGGCAGAGGCTCAAACCGTCCATCACGCAGACTATATACGAGGACTGTCCCACCTGCGCGGGAAAAGGTATCGTAA
The DNA here is from genome assembly GCA_002382735.1 of bacterium UBP11_UBA4055. GTDB lineage: Bacteria > UBA4055 > UBA4055 > UBA4055 > UBA4055 > UBA4055. The sequence continues at coordinate 9,933 of DFZN01000059.1, read as the reverse complement.
AGTCAAAGGAAAGTATTGCCGTACAGCTCGACAGGTGGCTCAAGAACTACAAGTTCAACACAAAGAGCTCGGTGGTGGATATCTCGATGAACGAGGAGCTTTATAATTTTTTGAACAGGACAGAAAAAAGACTGCTGCATGAAATGCTCATAAAGAACTGGATCAGGATAAATTTCAACATAAATAACGCTTTGAGCCTCTACGATTTCAGATGTTTCGTTCCTGAGACAAAAGAGGATATAACCAAGAAGTACATGAATTAAAAAAAACGGAAAGTATGAAGATCGACAGAAAGAGAGTTGCGGTAATAACCGGAGCATCGTCAGGCTTCGGCAGGCTTTTTGCGCAAGAGCTTGAAAAAAATCTCGATCTCGAGGAAATATGGCTTGTTGCGAGGAGAGGGGCAAAGCTGGATGAACTGGCCGCAAAGCTCGAAAGAGTGAAAGGTATTCCGATTGAGGCTGACCTTTCAACAAAGGAAGGGCTGGACTTGATCTCGGACAAGGCTGAAAAAGAAAACCCTTTCATAAAAGTCCTCATCAATAACGCCGGCTTCGGGCGTAGCGAAGAGTTCAGTGAAGGAGAGGAAAAATACTACAGCGATATGATAGATGTGAATGTCAAAGCTCCCGTGATACTCACAAGGAAATTACTGAAATATATGGCTGAAAGCTCAATGATAGCTAATGTGGCGTCGTCGGCAGCTTTCGCGCCGCTTCCGTATTTTAATGTTTACGCCGCTACAAAGTGTTTTATACTTAATTTTTCTTACGCTCTCGGAGAAGAGCTGAAAGAAAGGGATATTTCTGTAACGGCGGTCTGTCCCGGTCCTGCCCAGACGGAGTTCTTTGAGACCAGAGAGAAGAAAGTCAATCACTTAAAGATCGAAGATCCCGTCAAGATAGTGGAGAAAGCGGTCAGGGACATGAAGAAAAGAAAGAATATTTCAATATACGGATCTCAGACCAACCTGTTGAGGTTCGTGTCCTTTCTTCTGCCGAAATCGCTACTCGCAAAGATCGCCGGAAAGATAAAATATCCGAGATGATAATTAGCTCATACACTAATATTTTTACCCTTCAGGCACAAATACGCATAATTTTTTTTAAATTACCTATTGACAAAGCCTTTTTTATGTAGTAAAATACTCTTAATGAAAAAATGTGAACAGTTTATGGAGAGGATTTGCAATTGATGAAATGACAATAAAAACACGGCCTTGATAAAAAAACGGAACACTAATTAAAAAGGGAGAAAAGATGAAAAAAACTCTTACAATCGCGATGATAATGATCGCAGCGATGGCGTTTTCACAGATGGAGATCACAAAAAATGAAGTTCTCGCGGGTGCTGATTTTAGCATGGGTTCATATTCACCAATGTACGGAATGTGGGCATACGATTCTAAAGTCCAATTCATGAATTTTACAGTGCCGAATGTGAATTACCAGTTTGAGGCGAAACCCAACGATATGTTCAAGCTTTACCTTCATGCAGACGCAGGGTACATGATGTCAAAATACACATACGACGGAGATGCGCCACCAAACGGAGATGTTTTTGCCAAAGCAATGTATATAGCTCTAGAACCGATGGCAAAAGCATATTTGCCCAATAATCTCTTCGTTAAGCTTGGCTTGCCTTTTACATATGTAAACCTTACAGAGCAAGACGAAGATGCGGATGCTTACGGAGTTCAAGTACTTGACATGTGGGTAAATTTCGGTTTTGACAACAGAGAGATCGAACAGCATGGTCTTACACCATGGGATGAATTCGAAAAAGGTATGGCTATCTACGGAGTTTTCGAAATGGGCGTATTGGAGTCTGTTGATGGTGAAGATACAGATGATCTGCCAATGTATTTCGGTGTAAAGGGATGCTACGCTCACCAGATGGAAGGCAACATGATGATCAAGCCTTACCTTAGCTTCATCACACAGCTGAACGAGGATGCTGCTGACAAAGATACTGAAGTTGTAATCGGTGGTATGTTCGCAAAAGATTTTAACGAAAAGTTTAATCTTGAAGCTGACCTGAATTTTAATATTCTGGATACTGAGCATTCAACTTACGATGCAGCAGCGGGTGAATATCTTGACATGCTCTGGAAAATGAATGTCAGCGCGCGAGGAAATTATTATGTGATGCCTGAACTTAACATCTTTGCTGACCTTGGCTTATCAGTGGATATGTCAATGGAAGATACTGATATGGGCATTGCTTATGGTTTAGGTGCTGTTTACAAATTTGATTTTCTGAAGTAAAACGCTTACGACTTAGCTACAAACCCCGGTCCTTCCGGGGTTTTTTTATTTATAGCTATATTTCTTGACTTTATATCAAAAATTTGTTACCATTCACCACAAAATTAAATCTTTAAGAGGAGAAATTTCATGAAGAAGATCGTTTTATTCGCCGTTATGATCGCTGTGGCAGTGAGCTTTGCTCAGGAAAGTAAACAGGTATCGTGGGACGGAGGAGTTGAGCTTGCCCTGCCGATGGGAGATTTTGCAGATGCGGCCGGTATGGGCATCGGAATATCAGGTAAGCTTTATTATCCCGTAAAACCTGAGATCGATATTACAGGCAGGCTCGGTTATATCTACATCTCCGGTGAGGATGACGACTGGAGTTTTTCAGAGATACCCTTCATGTTCGGCGGCAGGTACAAATTCCCGAACAAGTTATACGGGCTGTTTGAAATGGGTTTTACAGTGTTTACTGTTGACTGGGACGGAGATGAAGCTGATGAGACAGAGCTGACTTTCGCTTTCGGAGGCGGATATGTGCATGAGAAATTCGACTTTTCGGCTTTCTTTAATTCGGTTCAGACAGACGGTGATTCTGCGAACCACTTCGGCATAAGGGTCGGCTATAAGTTCATGTAATTTCTTTTGTGAATAATTTGTGAATAAAAGCTTGACTTTGCCTTAAGAATTTATTAATTTACGGTTGACATGTAAATTTTATGCCTAAAATGTCAATTTAAAAAAGGAGTGGAAATGAAAAAGATATTTGCAATTCTGGGAATTCTGGCGATGTTCTCACTCGCCAACGCACAGTTTCAGGAAGGACTCACAAATGAAGTCCCCAACCTGAGAGTCAACGCAATGGGCGGAGTTTACTCGCTCATTGAAACATCGAACTACGCAGACTTCCCGCAGAGGATACTTACCGGTCAGGAAGGAGCATGGCTTGGCAGAGCGAACGGGAATGTCTGGGGTCTCGTAAGATTCAACCTGAACAACTTCCTGAGCCTCCCGAAGCCGATGGCATGGCAGATCTCGGCAGAGCAGAACTCAATGGTTACTGTAAACGATGTGTTCGATCATGTCGGACTTGACTGGGGAGCAGCAAATGATTACGACCCTGACGGCTGGTGGGGAGGAGCTTATGAGTCCACGAACAGAATCAATTCTTATTTCGCTTTAGGTCTAAGAGACAACCTGCTTCTCGGTCTCGGACTCAAAATGTATTCTAACGGAAATGCTGAAGAAGAGGATTATGATGATGATACTTTAGGAAATGATTACGACTGGAATAACAGCTTCTGGGGGCTTGAGACAACCTGGGGCGGAACTATGATACTTGATGATAACCACTTCATAGACGCCAGCATGAATCTCGATTTTTGGAGTTTCGATTCAGAATATACTGTTGACGGCGATGACCAGTATGAGGCAGGAATTGTAAACTGTGACGGTATTTGGAATTTTGGACTTAACGGAAGATACTATGTTACCGGAACAAAGGTTGACTATGCGCCTTACTTGAAGTTTAATTATTTCTCTTTCGAATCTTCGGAAGATACCGAGAACCCTCCTGGATCAGGAACATTCGAAGCAGACGAATTCAGCGGATCGGTTTTCAACTTTACTCTCGGTTCAGGCGTTCACTATAAACCTGCTGACGGTGTAAAAGTCTATAACGATTTTGAATTCAGATATCAGAGTATTGCTCAGGAAAGAGATAATGTGATCAATACATATACGAATAACTGGTACGAATCGAGGATGACACTTCTGCCGACTTACAGAATGGGTGTTGAGCTCATCAAAGAGATCGACCCTAAGACTTGGTGGGGATTTAATTCAGTACAGCTGTGGGGAGGATTTAATAAAACTTTCGATAATCTTTGGGGCGGTAGCGAATATGACGACGAAGAAACTGACAACAATGATTATGAAACAGAGGAGACAGATCCTACATACGAGACAGTAAATGTTACTACAGGTGTTGCTCTGCAGAATGGCAACTTCAAGATCGAATTCCAGACAGATGTTAGTTCCTTGAGTTTTGATGAAGCGCCTTTAGACAACATGTCACTTGGTCTGGTTTACATGTTCGAATAGGTATCAATTTTCACTATTTACGCACAAAGGGAGCATTTTTGCTCCCTTTTTTTTCACTTGACAATCCATAATTAATTCCACAGATTACACCTACATATTCACCAAAAGCAAGACGCAGATTCGAAAAGAGTTAATAAAAGAGGAGGTTTATCATGAGGAAAACTTTAACATCGTTGGCCTTAGCGGTATTATTGGGCATAACGGTATGGTCATGTTCAGATGATGACAGCAACCCCACAGCTCCGCCGACGAACAATGCGCCTGTTATCAGCGAACTTATTTCCACGGCTGTCCAAGTCGCGCCGGGCGGCACATCGGACCTGTATTGCAATGCTACAGACGAAGACGGAGATGCGTTAAGTTATAACTGGACCTGCACAAGCGGGACATTCTCAGGAATAATGACGGCGCAAAAAACATGGACAGCTCCTGCAGAAGTCGGGATCTACACAATTACTGTTTATGTAAGCGACGGCCCCTCTTCAGATAATGAAAGAGTTAATATTGAAGTTACGGCAACTCCTACAAATCCGCCTGTAATAATAAGTCTGACGGCGACCGATTATTCTATTGAACCTTCCACGACAACGAATCTGATCTGTAACGCGACTGATGCGGACGGTGATGTTCTGACATACGAATGGACTTCCATCGGCGGCTCAATTTACGGAGCGAACCAGTTCGCGCAGTGGACAGCTCCTGCAGCCGAGGGATCATATATTGTAACATGTAAGGTAAGCGATCCCACAGTAAGAACTTCTGTGGAAAAATCTGTGACGATCGTCGTTGCTGAAAATGTCGCGCCGGTCATTTCAAGTCTTACTGCGGATCCTTCGTCAGTGGTATCAGGCGGCTCTACGGAGATCACATGTACGGCGACGGATGCTAACGGGGACGACCTGACTTATACATGGACCAAGACAGGCGGTATTTTGTCTTCCACAACAGGTTCAAGCGTAACATGGACGGCACCGAACAATGTATCGACTCATACAATTACATGTACAGTGAGCGACGGAGAATTCAGCGATGCCGAATTAATTCAGATAAATGTAACATCTCCTGACCCCGGTTCAGTTTGGAGAGTTGTATCGGAGATTTATACAGATTATTTGTACCCTGAATGGAATAGTACAGCAACCTATAATTATGACAGCTACAACAGAATAGTTTCCCGTGAAGCTGTTGGAGAACAAAGGTCTTCCTATTTGCATTACGCAAACACTACCACAAAGAAACCATACAGAATGACAGAACCCGTGACCACCCCTCCTGCAAAACAGGAGACACTTTCTTATGAGATTCTGTTGGAATACGATACAGGCGGTAAACCGACAAAAATAACTGAAATTGAATATGACGACTATGGGAACGAAGAGTGGAAGGGTGTCGCTGATTGCTTATATTCCGGAGAACTTATGACTCAAACGCAGTTTTCAGAATATGAATACGGCACATTAGTAGGGCAGGAAGAGGAGACATTCACTTATCTTAACGGCAAACTGGATGAAGTGTTTTTCGATGATTTCGCGAAATTTAAAGTCATCTATAGCGGAAACTTAGCGATTAAAATGATAACTTCTTACACTGAAGATGGCGGAAATACATGGCTCAATTATGAAACTTCAGATTATTCTTATGTTAATAATCTGATCGCCAGCGAACATACTTATGGTGGTTTCAGCGAGTATAATTATTGGGAAGACAGCACGAAATATGCCTACTCAGGTGATAAATTGATCGAAAATATAAATTTGCAAAACAATGCATCAGTCTGGATTAAAAATGAAAAGGCGACTTTCGGTTACGACACATACGGAAACCTTTCAGATGAGTTCTTCTATGAGTGGGACGATGTGTCGTCTTCGTTTGATCCTGAAGAAGAATATCAGTATGCGTACCAGGCCGGTACAGGTAATCTTTCTGAGATCATGGAATGTTTTGAACCGTGGTATTATTATACCGGCGGGCTATATAAAATGATCGATCCTATGCCTATTCCTAGTAAGGAAGGGGACGGAACTTTCATTAAGAAGTTAGTTAATACCAGACCATTGAAAGACAGGATTAATTATCTTAAATCCAGAAGGCCGAGTAAATAAAGATCGTAGCATATCACGCACAAAGGGGGCAATTTTGCTCCCTTTTTTATACTTGACAAAACGGGAATAATTTAGCAAATTACACAAGTAATATGTAAAAAAATGAAGCACATAATAACAGGGAGGTCTGTAATGTTCAGGGTTAATGTAAAAAGCATGGCGGTGTTGTCAATTATGATTTTGGCAGCATTCAGTTTGAATGCGCAGGAATTCGAGATCGCTGTCGGTACTGATTCTACATTCTGTAGCGGGGCAGCGTTTGGCGGCGAGAATTTTTTACTTTGTTTATCAGGGAATTCTGTCAGTTCGAAAGCAGTCAATGCGCAGTTGATATCATATCCGGGATCACTGGTGGGTGAGAGAATCACATTAAACTCAGAGGGTAAATGGCCGGCGGCGGCATTCGACGGGACAAACTATCTGTTGATCTGGTGCGAATTAACCGGCGAACTCAAAGGACAGTATATTAATACTTCCGGAAACCTGACAGGCAGCCCCTTCTCAATCAGTACCGATGTGTCGATAGAAAGGGAAATGACATATAAAATAATTTACGGTTCAAATTCGTTCTTGGCAGTTTTTGTCAAGACCGATGAGCATTTATACGGACAGATGATTGACAAAAGCGGAAACTTGATCGGTGCAGAATTTCAGATCAGTAATAATTATTCCCGCGAAGTCTCAATTGCGTTCGACGGTTCAAATTATCTTGTTGCATGGGTCGTTGTAATTGCTGAAAGAGATAAAGATATTAGCGGACAATTCGTAAGCAGTACAGGTTCACTGGTCGGATCAAATTTTGTGATAGATAATGGGCCGTATTATAGTGATAATCCAACAAGCCTTGCATTTGACGGTACAAGATATTTATTGACTTTTCATGAAGCACCTGATTATGATTCCCCATGGACATTGGCAGGTAGTTTTATAACAACTGCAGGAATAGTTCAAGATCCTTTTACAATTTGCGAACCGATAAATGACCCGATGATACCATGGGTTGCTTTTGACGGTACAAATTATTTTATAACATGGACACAATTTTCCAACGGCTCGTTGATGGGAAGGTTTTTTGATAAGGACGGTGTCGCAGTAAGTGAGCCGGCTGTTATTTTTGAATCTTCCGGTGAGAAAATTCCTATGGGCGGCGTGGGTTTTGGAGGAAGCCATTATGCGGTTTTTGCATCGAAAATAGATTCGACTCTGTCGGACGGCGATGTTTACGGAAGGTTTGTTGATATGTTGTCGGGTATTGAAAGCGTCGGACCGATACCCGAAAAATTTGAACTGGAGCAGAATTATCCGAATCCGTTTAATCCTGTAACTCAGATAAAGTTCGCGCTGCCTGAAGAGTCAAAAGTGAATCTGACAATCTACAATGCGGCCGGGCAAAAGGTCTCGGAAATTAACTCATCTTTATTTGCAGGGACCCATTCAGTTGAATTTGACGGTTCAAGTTTAAATTCCGGAATTTATTATTATACTCTTGAAGCTAACGGAATGTCACTTACCCGAAAAATGATCCTGATGAAATGAAAACGCTGAACCATTCAAAATAGAAACTGGCGGAGGTTTTAAATGAGGATCCGACTGGCTTTGATAGCGGCATTTTTTATTGTAGTATCCTGCTCAATGCCCGGCGAACCGGCAGACAGTTTCACGATCGAGGATTACAAATTAAGTATTTCTTTCGAGAATGACAGGTATGAATCAGATGATCTCAAGCAGGTTGATGCGCTTATAGGAAGCGACGCGACCGTTGTGGAAGTCAAGAGCATAAAGATAAATGCGTTTATCAATAATCAGACGGAGTATTCAAAAGTCCTTTTTGAGGTGAATGCCGCTGCCGATACTACATTTTCCGGCGATCTTTCGGGAGATATCAAGACGCTTATAAAAATATGGGTGATCCAAAATCCCGCAGGTACGGACGGCTATTTTCTTAACGATCCCGCAGTCATCGCTGAAAATCCGGATCTCCAGATCGACAGCGAAGGATTAACCTTGGACGGGGATGTTATTGATATGCTGCTTCAAAATGACTCTTATCTAAAAAGCACTTTAAGGTTATCCGAAGGAGGTGCGCCGGTACTGGGTGAAAATGATTACATTGAATCCAGAGTTTCGATATACGGGCACTTTGTCATAAAAATTGATGGTGAGTAGCAAATGATGAAAGGTTATATATTTTTCTTTACACTGATTATCATTTTAAAATTAAGCGCCGCCGAAAATAATCCAAAAATTATGGGTGCTTCGTGGAGTAACGGATCGATTCTTGCGGGGATTGATGCTATAAATAACAATCCCTCCAATCTGGGATTATCAGATAATGTTAACGCTTCAATGACTTTAGCGTTTCTTCCTTTCCCTAATTTTAGCTTAATGGCAGAAAATTCTTTTTCTGTGAGTGTTTATAACGATTATTTTTCAGAAGGTGGGGATAATTCGTGGTCAACGGCAGATATTAATAGAATTTTAGACCAGCTTAACGGGAAATGGAGATTACAAAACCGTGTCAGTATGGACTTAATAAGTCTTACCCAAAACAATAGGGGCTGGTCATTTGGGGTAAACTCGATTCAGAACATTTCCATACCTGAAGATTTCCTTGAATTTATTCTTAAAGGCTCAGAATTAGGAAAGGTATATGATGCGGAAGAACTTGACGCTGAAGTTTTGAACTTTTATTCTTTTGGCATGTCTTATGCGGCACCGGTGAAACAAACCTGGTTAGACAGGTATTTTAAAGAATTTTCAATAGGCGGAACATTGAGGTTCATTCATTCTGCTTCCGGAGTAGAGATGGACGATCTTGAAGAAGGCAGTGATACTAAATTACGACCGGCTTATTTAAAACTGAAAAATATTGATTCTTATATTTCAACAGGCAGCGTCACCGAAGGGTCAACAGTAGTAAAAGGAGAGTTCGAGATATTAGTTTCTGAAGCGGGAATGGGTTTTGGGTCGGACCTGGGTTTTTCCGGTGTATTGTCACATAACGGGAATATGAAGATCGGGCTCACATTCAATAATTTATATTCCGTGATAAACTGGTACAAGAGCAACAGAATCTACAAATACCAGTACATTATGGACGGAATTTTAATAAGCGATCTGGAAGGGAACGATTCGTTGTTCACCGAAAATGAAAACTCCGAAAATATAGGAAATTTCTATACTTCACTGCCTGTCGAAATGAAACTCGATTATGTATGGAAACTTTTTCCCAAAAATCAGAATTTTTTCTGGACATCGTCATATATTCAGGGCTTCTCAGACAGACTTTATTCCACATATATTCCCAGATTTTCAACAGGTTTTGAATGGTTTCATAATTCTGCGAGCTGGTTCAGACTTAGGAGCGGTATTACTTTGGGAGGGCAGTCTTTTTATTCTTCAGCAGCAGGCATGTCACTTCAATTCGCACATTACTCAATGGATCTTGCAGTAGAGAACAAATACCTATACGGTGA
>DFZN01000045.1 GCA_002382735.1 bacterium UBP11_UBA4055 | reverse complement strand
TTTTGAGTTTGTAAAGGGAAAAATTAAAGAAATATTGTCCGCTAAAAAGACATGGTACCCACTTTTTAAAAGTTTACATTACAGTCAACCAAAACATAAACACAAACTTAAAAAAGGAGTACCACGATGGCAAATTACAACGAAATGTATCTGAAAAGCAAGGATAAAATTGTCGGACTTCGTTCAGCAATTGTCAGGTACGCTAAGAATCACTCAATATCTGAAACTGCAGAATATTTCGAGACAACAAGAAAGACAGTCAGAAAATGGTACAGCCGTTACGACGGTGACTTAGACTCTCTTGAAGATTATAGCAAAAGACCGCACAATATCAGGAACAAGCTTCAGGCGGAAGATGTGAAGAAAATAGCTGACAGATGCGAACTACAAAGATCACACAGAAAAAAGATCGTCGGGGCGTATCTGATCAGGGATATGGATCTGCCTTTCAGCCTGCCTACAGTAAACAAATACATTGAACTCTTAGGCTTTAAAACAGACTGACAATGGTATGGAGTTCAGAAACTTCAAGAGCAATAAAAGCACAATGTTTCTCGATGTTTTAAAATATTTTGAATCGCAATGCTGTCATATACCTGCCGGGGCTAAAACATGGCAAAGCGATGTAGAGACATCTCACAGGCTTATTGAAGATGAGTTCTATGCCTACGAAATATTCAAATCTAAAAAAGAGTTTTTTGAGAAAGCTTTCGAATATCAGACGAATTTCAATCTTAAACGAAAAAACAGCTATAAAGAGAACGAGACTCCGGCACAAATCTTAACAGAAGATATCATACATGGAAGAATAAGCCTGACAGATGATGATCTAATGGATGTAAATGACCTTTATAATCTTAAACCTTTTATAGCTGATGAATACACTTCGTTCTTCCTCAAAACTTTTAAAGAAAAATCAAAACAAAAGTAGGATAATCGTGATAAATTTAATTATATTTAGAGTCGGTTGATGTCCTGTTTGTGGATACCATGTCTATTTAGAGCCCACTTTTTCAAAAACATATTGAGATATTTTCTCTTCAGCCGAACGCGGTATAAAATAACCGCCAGCGTTTTCGCTGCAGTTGGTGATCTCGCCTACAAGAATGTTCTTTCCGTTGCTATAAAGATCAACTCTGACAAAGAAGAAGGCCTTGCTTAATATATTCACCACAGAAAGCATTTCGAACAGATTTTCAGGTTTTTTGATTACGGACAGATTGCGCGGATAAATAATTGAGAATTCAAGCTCATGCCATTCCGGATCAAAGAATTTTCTCGTGTGATTTGTATTTCTGTCAATGTCAACCTGGATCAGCTTAGGAATACCGTTATAGCAGAAGAATTTAAAATCCTCTACATTAGTCCTACCGAAAATTAGTTCTTCTATGATTATTTTCGGCTTCAAAGTCCTGTAATTAGCCTCGCGTCCCACTGAATACCGGTTAAGCTTAAACCAGCTTTTGATTTTATTCCTGTCTATCGGGCAAGCATTTGTTCTAAGTATTACCTTTCCGCTCAAATGAGTAGGTTTTATGCAGCAGTTATCGGGGAATTCATATCTGTCAACATCTTCTGGATCATTCAATATTCCCAAAGTGCGCACATTATATTGCTCACCGACGACAGATCTTACATAATTCTTAAGGAGTTCTTTATCAGAGACAAGCACTCTCAAAGGATCAAGAATTTCATTTGAAGTTTTTATTTTATAGAGAACATCGTTAAAAAGCATTTTATTGGAAGGTGGTCTTTTATGCTTGAAGATGAAAAGAATATAAGAGAATATTCTGTCTCCCGTCCTATTCTTCGGTATTACAAAATTCAGGATACGATAAAAAAAGCGAAGAGTAGTATTATCTGAATCGTGTTTGTTTGTTTTTTCTGACATTGAAATTCGTCCTTTTATGATTTGATCAAAGTGAGAAGTTTTTTCGTTTCTGTTTCGCCGTTGAATTTTTTTAGCTGATCCGGAATAAATTTGAGTTTTTCGCTGATCTGTGCCTCATCCGTGCATTTATACATACCGTCAGCTATGGAATTCACATTATAGGGATCAACGAGAAAACCTGCTTTTCCTACAACTTCAGGCAGGGATGAAGTATTTGAGACTACCACCGGACAATTAAAATGCAAAGCTTCCAGCGGAGGTATCCCGAAACCCTCATAGATGCTTACATACACAAGAGCCTTCGCCATTTGATAATATTTGTACAGATCATCATCTTTTAGATAACCTAAAAAGATAATCGCTTTATCCAGTTCCAGCTGCTTTACTTTTAAAAATATTGACTCATAATTCCATCCTTTTCCGCCTATCACATATAGTTTAAAGTCCCCATTGTTGGCATGAAAAATATTGAATGCCTCGAAGAGCCTTTCGAGATTTTTGCCAGGATTTATCGTAGATACAGTGATAAAGAAATTCTCTCTTGGCTGATTATTCTTTTCAGGCATTTCAGGTGGAAGAAAGTTGTAGAGCACTTTGATCTTTTCTTCTTTGATATTCAGAAATTTGATAATATCTTTCTTTGAGTTTTCTGAAACAGTAAGAACTTTATCGGCCTTTTTTGCGCTCAAATAACTGATGAGATTTATATATGACCTCTGAACGAAAGAGTATTTTTTCTTGAAAAGGAAAGGTATTAAGTCGTGTATTGTAGTAATTATTTTCGCCCCCGAAAATGAGAGTAACGGAACAGCTACGCTGGGGCAGAAAAGGATATCAGGTTTTAGCTTGCCGATCCTGAAGGGGAAAATAAACTGCTCGTTAAGTATTCTTATCAGCTTCGATTCAAACTTGCCGCATTTTATAATGCTGAAATTGTCTGCATAAATCCCGAACAGATCCTTTGGATCGTCGCAGTTCCCGAAGTAAAGGAAATAGTTATTTTCAGTATCAAGTTTTTGCAGAAAAAATAATAAACGCTTAATATAGTTCCCGGTTCCGGGAAGCCTGTTCTTAAAGGGAAGCATATTTATCGCGATCTTTTTCATGAAAGAAGCTCTTCCCATTTTTTTATAAAAATTTCCATCGACAGCTTTTCCGTTATCTTTTTTGCGTTTTCACCAAGTTTCTTTCTCAGTCCTTCATCGGTCAAGAGCAGTTTTATGGAGTCGGCTATTTCTTCTACGCTTTCGTTTTTTACTAGAATGCCGTCGGTCATGTGGGTGATAATATTCTTCGGTCCGTTCGGGCAGTCAGTAGCGATTACAGGAACTCCGGCAGACATTGCTTCTACGATAACCATTCCGAAAGGTTCTAATCTGGCAGGATGAATAAAGATGTCGGCTGAAATTATTTTGTCAATTATATTGCTTACAGGATCATTTATAAAGATCCTATTTTCAAGGTCCAGTGAATCGATCATATCGCATAGATTGTTAAATTCTGTGCCTGAACCGTAAATGTTAAGCTTGAGGTTCGGAAAATCTTTTTCTATGATTGAAAAAGCCTTGATAAGAATGTCAAATCCCTTATCTTTTACAAGCCTGCCAACAGCTATCAATTCATATTTTAGTTCAGAATAGTCAGTTTTAATATTATGCGGTTTTGAAACAGGATTCGGCATAACATGGATAATATCTTTTAATTGAGCCGGAAAGTAATCTCTGTCTTCGGGCGTAAGTACCGTTATTGCTTTCGCGCTTTTATATGTTTTTATTCTTAAATATTCCCAGATTGAGCCTATTTTTCTTATTCCGGGAGAAAAATGTTCTGTCGCGATAACAGGAATGTTCGTGCCTGTTAGAGAAAAAATTGTCATGACATTAAGTATGTCAACATAAGATATAACCATGTCTGGTTTTGATTGAAGTATAGCTTTTCGGATTTTGAGAATAGCTATAGGGGAATATAGCAGTTTCAAAATCGGATTCTTAAATCTGCCGAGAATATTGAATTTGATAAGTTTAATTTCAGGTTCAAGAGTATAGAAACTGTCCGGCTTATCATCGCTGACGGTAATAATAGTTACTTTATGACCTCGTTTTATGAGTTCGTTCGAAAATACGGACATAACCCTTTCAGTCCCGCCGGAATTGCTCATTTTTGATATGACAAGAGTAATTTTCATTTATGACCTGTTTTATTAGAAGATGACCGGTTTTTTATTCTTGTAGATATTATAACATTTTTCCGGAAAGTAAAGAAGTAAAAAAGATTTAATTATATTTTTATAATATCTGAAGGGATTAGACAGAAAAGCTCTTTTCAAAAATTTTTTAATTATCCTGCGGCTGAGAAGGCTGTCATATTTTTTACGCTGTCCGATCGCTGCCCAGTTTGTAAGAATCATGATAGTTGTTCGGACGGTTTTATCGTACTTAAGCGCATTCAGTATCTCTTTTCTTTCCTTATTTTTTTCAAATTCTTTTTCAAGATCGTATAGAGAGCGTAAAATTGAAAGATACTTAAGATTATTCAAATTCTGCATTGTACCTGAATCATGCCTGAGGTAATTTATCAGCTCTTTCTTTACGCAGCTGACCTTATCCGCTTTTGCAAGAGCCTGAAAATTAAATATCTGATCTTCGCCGTAGCTGATATCTTTTCTGAATCTGATATTGTTTGAGAATATCAGCTCTCTTTTAAAGATTATGCTCCAGATGTACATATATGTTTCGCCGCGAAGATATTTTTCCAGAATATCCTTTCCGTTAATTATACCATCACTGTACTTATACCGTTCAGGATATCTTTTATATACAGTACCGTCGGTCAGAACTTCCCTATAACCGCAGTAACCCATGTCTGAATCGTCGGATTTTATTCTTTCGTACATAAGCTGCAGATAGTCAGGTTCAACAGTATCGTCTCCGTCAATAAAACAGATATATTTTCCGCGTGAAATTTCTATTCCCGCATTCCTGCTTCTGCT